>JBGAIJ010000003.1:0-690937 GCA_044225605.1 Ferruginibacter sp. | reverse complement strand
GATTTTTGCAGAAGCTTATGCCACTGAAAGTTTATTAAAACACTTTGGCACACACAGCTTAAAAGGCTTTGGGGTGGAAAATTTACCCGAAGCAATTATTGCAGCAGGTGCTGTGCTGCATTATTTAAAAGATACAGAACATCCCAACCTTGGGCATATAACATCCATACAACGAATAGACCGTAACGAACATTTATGGATGGACCGCTTTACCATTCGCAACCTGGAATTATTTGGCGGAGAAGGCAGCAATACATTATTGAAAGTAATGGACAACACTGTTTCTGCAATGGGAGCAAGGTTGCTTAAGCGCTGGATGATAATGCCGCTGAACGACATTGCAAAAATTAATGAACGTTTACAGGCGGTTGAATTTTTTATTAAAGAAACGGATACCCGTAATAAAATCATTCATCACATTAAGCAGGCGGGTGATGTGGAGCGTTTGGTAAGTAAAGTGCCGCTTAAAAAAGTAAACCCACGGGAAGTATTGCAAATTGCCAAAGGCTTGCAGCAAACCGAAGCTATTAAACTTATTTGCGAAACATCGGGTAATGATTATTTAAAACGGTTGGGTGATTCACTGAATCCCTGCAAATACATTCTTGATAAAATAATAAAAGAACTGAATGAAAACGCACCCGTTGCTGCTGCAAAAGGCGGCGTTATTGCAGAAGGTGTAAATGAAGAATTAGACAGCCTGCGTAAAATTGCCAGCGGCGGAAAAGATTATTTGATAGAGTTGCAGCAAAAAGAAGCATTAGCCACAGGCATATCTTCTTTAAAAATCAGTTTTAATAATGTGTTTGGTTATTATTTAGAAGTAACACATGCACACAAAAGCAAAGTGCCCGATACATGGATACGAAAGCAAACGCTGGTAAATGCAGAACGTTACATAACGCCAGAGTTAAAAGAGTATGAAGAAAAAATTGTTGGTGCAGAAGAAAAAATATTAGCGATAGAACAACAACTTTTTGAAAAATTGCTGAGCGAATTGCAGGATTACATCGCACCCATGCAGGTAAACGGCCATGTAATGGCAGTGCTGGATTGCATAAGCTGTTTTGCCAATAATGCGCTGCATTTTAATTATAAAAAACCATTAGTGCATGACGGGCTGGTGCTGGATGTAAAAGAAAGCCGCCATCCTGTTATTGAAAGAAATTTGCCTGTTGGCGAACCTTATATTGCCAATGATATTTTATTAGACCCATCGGCGCAGCAAATAATTATTTTAACCGGCCCAAACATGAGTGGTAAAAGTGCCGTGCTGCGGCAAACTGCATTAATAACTTTAATGGCACACATGGGAAGTTTTGTTCCGGCAACAGATGCTAAAGTGCCACTGACGGATAAAATTTTTACAAGGGTGGGAGCCAGCGATAATTTAAGCGGCGGCGAAAGTACCTTTATGGTGGAGATGAATGAAACCGCCAGCATCATCAACAATATTACCAACCGCAGTTTGATATTGCTGGATGAAATAGGAAGGGGCACTTCTACCTACGATGGTATTTCCATTGCATGGAGTATTGTGGAGTTTTTATTTAACAGCCCCGCTGCGCCCAAAACATTATTTGCTACACATTACCACGAACTGAATGAACTGGAGAATAAACTGCCCCGTGTAAAAAACTATCATGTTACCAATAAAGAAGTAGGTAATAGAATAATTTTCCTGCGCAAACTGGCACCCGGCGGCAGCACACATAGTTTTGGTATTCATGTGGCACGTATGGCGGGTATGCCGCCAAGTTTAATTAACCGTGCCAACGAAATTTTAGTACAACTGGAAGAAAGCCGTGAAGGCAATAAAGCGGATGAAACCATTAAGCAACTGAATACACCCAAAATGCAACTCAGTATTTTTGATGCACACTCTGCCACTTTTGATGAAATAAGGCAGTTGCTGGAAGCAGTTGACATAAACCGTTTAACACCTGTGGAAGCGTTATTGAAGTTGCAGGAGATAAAGGGGAAGGTGAAGTGAATTGTAGCTCATGGTTCATTGTTCATGGCAGCCCAACTTATAATGATACTTTCCATGAGCCATTAGCTATGAACCATGAACAACTCACAAATAACTCAACCACCACTTATCATGCGTACTCTTGTACTTGTTATATTTTTTACAAACAGGGTATAACAGTACTACTATAAAAATCCACATAGCATAAACCCCAAATAAGTTAAGCCCGAAATCATTTGGTTTGAATAAAAAAGGCACACCGGGTGTAACTATATCTTTATTGGTAAAACCCTGCAGGTAAAAAACAATTACCACCAATATGTGAATCAAATAAAAATGAAGAATGTAATACAGCATGGGCACCCTGCCATATACATTCATAACATTGGTAAAACGGTTTTGCACTTTTTCAATCAATGCTAAAAAAATAATGCCGCCTCCAACAGTTACTAAAAGGTATTGCAGCGATGGTGGGTATTTATTAATGTTGATGAAGGAGAGAAAACTGTAAACAGCGCCCCTTGGTTGTGTGCTCCAGGGCACCGGGTCGCCATACACATTTATAATGCGAAGCACTGCAAATAATAAAAGTGCAGCACTGCCCAATTGTAATAATTTTTTTCTTCTCCATGCGGCATCCGTGCCGGGTGTATATAATTTACCAAAACAAAAGCCCAGCATCATAACACCCAGCCAGGGTAAAAAGGCGTACACAATTAAAATCACATGAGTACTGTCAACAGGTATTACATCAAATTGAGAAAAGTATAAAAGATTTGCAATGGCAGAACCTTTCAAACCTTCATTCACGGCTTTAAAATCTAAAATATTGTGGCCAAACACAATAATGAAGCCCAGCAGGAAAATAATTTTATAAGGCAGCTGCACCAGCAGCCCCATTAATATCATACTGATGCCAATAGCCCAAATTACCTGTAAAATAAAAAGGTTGTATAGCGGATTAAACGTCCAGCTAAAAGTTATTATCACCACTTCCACAATCACCAGCCAAAAACCTCTTGTAATTAAAAACAGGCTGAGCTCTTTTTTAGTTTTTTTCAAACTCATTAAATAAATGGAAGCGCCTGCTAAAAAAACAAAAATGGGCGCACAAAAATGGGTTATCCATCTTGTAAAAAATAAAATGGGCGTGGTGGTGGCCAAATCCGTGGGGCCGGTGGCAGCAGCGCCGGCATTATCCAATAGTACTTTATGGAAAAAATCACGTACATGGTCCAGTGCCATTATCACCATTACCAAGCCACGGAGTACATCAATAGACTGTACTCTTGTTTTGGGAGCAGTTAGGTTTTGCATACAAAGGTTGAGTAAGGCAACAAATTACAATCTTATTACAGTAAATGCAAACAGGAGGCTTTTATACTGTTGATTATGTAATAAACCCGTAATGCTCATCTATTAAATGCTTATTAACAAATGCAGCAAAAATGCGGCTGCTGGCATCTTTTATAATATTTTTGTATTTGTATGGTCAATAAATTTTTCAGCTTTACTATTGCTTTGTTGTTTGTTGTAAAAATTCAGGCACAACAATGCAGCCTGCCGGGTATGACGCCGGATCAGGCTTACCCCGTTTGCGGAACAGCTGTGTTTCATGAGTCGCAGGTTACAAATTGCACGGGCCCCAACGTTGCAAGTAAAGGTTGCAGTATTGGTGTAACATCCAACAGCTCATTTTGGTATAAATTTACCTGTTACCAAACCGGTACACTGGGTTTTTCAATAAGCGGTATTAATAAAGATGATGATTATGACTGGGTGTTATTTGATATAACGGGTCATAACCCTAATGATGTTTTTACAGACAAATCTCTTGAAGTATCTATAAACCTTTACGGAATCAGTGCAGGTGGTACAACCCCTTTTCCTAATTCTCCCACAGGCTGCAAACCCGGGGCATCGGGTAATGTGCATTGCGAAGGAGCGGCTTCCTCTAACTCTCCATTTAATGCCATGCCAACTATTACTGTAGGTCATGATTATTTGCTGATGGTAACTAACTGGACCCAAAGCACCACCGGTTATGATTTAGCTTTTAGTGGCGGTACTGCAAATATTACCGACCCCAAGGAACCACATTTGTTTGACGCAAGGGCAATATGTGATGGCACGCAAGCTGTAATACGCACCAACAAACGCATGAAATGTAACAGCCTTGCAGCTAATGGTTCAGACTTTACCATTACTCCCAATGTGGCCACAGTTATTGGCGCTGCAGGTTATGGTTGTACTACAGGGTTTGATGTAGACTCTGTTATTCTTACATTAAGCAATCCCTTACCACCGGGCACTTACAATATTGCGGTAAAAAACGGCACCGACCTCAATACGTTACGTGATAATTGCGACAGGGCTATTCCTGTTGCTGAAAACGTAGCTATGATTGTTTACCCGCAGTTTCCCACGCCAATGGACAGTTTGGATAAAACAGGCTGTGCGCCGGATGAGCTGATTGTAAACTTTAGTAAACAATTACGCTACATACGCTGCAACAGTATTGCGGCAGATGGCAGTGATTTTAGAGTAACCGGTACCACAGCTGTAACAGTTGTTGGTGCATCCGGCGTGTGCGATGCAAATGGATTAACACCCGTTATAAAAGTAAAACTGTCTGCGCCCATACAAACAAAAGGCACTTATCAAATTACTTTACAAAGCGGCAGCGATGGTAATACTATTATTAATGAATGCGGTCAGCCCACCGCTGCCGGCGCCACACTTACGTTTACAACAAAAGACACTGTTAATGCAGATTTTACCTACAACCTGCGGTATGGCTGTGTAAGAGATACGGTTGATTATTTTCATGACGGCCGCAATGAAGTAAATTTTTGGAAATGGAATTTTGATAATAACCGTACCAGCGCTTTACAAAATCCGCAAATAACTTATGCCACTTTTGGTAATAAAACAGCGCAGCTGATAGTATCAAACGGCACATGCAGGGATACATCCGCCATTAAAACAATTTTTTTAGACAATTATTTAGAAGCAAAGTTTGAAGCCACTTCTGTTGTATGCCCCGGCGATTTTGCCATGTTTAAAGATACCAGCATTGGCAACATACAACAATGGTTATGGAATTTTGGCAATGGTAATACCAGCAATTTAAAACAGCCGCCTGCACAAACATATACTTATTCAAGTGCCATTCGTGATGTGCCGGTGCAATTAATAGTTACCAATAATATTGGCTGCAGTGATACGGCAGTGCAAACCGTTAAAGTGGTAGGCAACTGTTATATTGCTGTGCCCAATGCATTTACTCCCAATGGTGACGGGCTGAATGATTATTTGTATCCCACCAATGCTTACAAGGCAAAAAACCTGGTGTTTAAAGTGTTTAACCGTTTTGGGCAATTAATGTTTACATCCACTAACTGGCAAAATAAATGGGATGGAAGTTTTAAAGGCCAGCCTGCCGACCCGGCCACTTATGTTTGGATATTGCAATATACTTTAATTGACACCGGGCAAAGAGTGGAACAAAAGGGTTCAACCATTTTATTAAGATAGGGGCTGTAAACAGCAGTAACTTATTTCAACGTTTGTTCCGGCTTTCCGTTACAAGCTTCTCCCGAAAGTATTCGGGATTCGCTTTTCACTGCAATCCGGCAGCCCGTCAACTTAGAACTCATCTCTCATCATTAATAGCTCATTAACCCATCAATTTTCTTCTTTCATCCCGTTCCTCTCTCAGCATAGCGCCAAAATCCATTTTACGCACCATGGTTTTTATAACTAATGCAATGCGTTTGGCCTTGGTGGCGTCGGTTTTTGCACTGTCAATCCATTTGGTAAAATAGTTGCGGTGGCCCTGCGGCAGGCTGTTGTAATATTTCAATGCTTCTGGTTCATCCTGCATGCATTCAATTAAATCACCGGGTGGTGCCAGTTCATTTTTATCTAATGCTAATTGTACTTTAACCGTATCGTTTTTTTGTTTGCGAATGCCCTTGCGAATGGCAGCATTCAGCGGCATAATAAAATCGCCTTCGCCTGCGGGCATTATGGCAATTTTTTCAATTTCAAAATCATCCAGCCGGCCTTTTACCCTGTACCCTTTTTTTACGCCGGGGTTTATTTTATTGGCCACTTTTGCCGGTATAAAAATAACCGTCCACCCGGTTTGATGAGCTTTTTCTCCAAATTTTTCTATGGTGGCGGTGAATTTTACCATGAGGGGGGCTTTAAAAATTTTTAGTGTAATTGATTTCTTTCAGACAGCGCTGCTTCAGCTTTTTTGTATAACAGTGCTTCTTTAGTCTTGATTGCGTCGTAAATGCCTTGATTATTTGAAGGGCTATTTTTAATTGGAACAAAAACTCCATTTTCAATGTAATATTGATAGGATACCCCTTTTCTTTTAGCGTTATCCGGCCAAACAATTAAAACCGCAAAAGCTATTTTTTTATCAATGTAATAAAAAATATAACCGGTATCATGCTTATTGTAGATGCTCCTTGTAATAAAAACTTCATTGTTGCTTTTATTATAAACATAATAATTTTTGGCATCATCAATATTTGCCTTTATTGAGTAAGTTTTTTTGGGATAACTGTTTAATAATTTTTTCTGTAAAGCTTTAACATTTATTGAATCTTGCGCTTTTATAATGCATTGATTAAATAAGCAAATAAAAAGAACTAAATATTTGTACATAAAAATTAATTACTTTAAAGATATTAAATATGGCAAAATGAATCTGAAAGATATTTTAGCAGGTTAACGCAGCCTAAATCAATTTTATATACCAATTTATATTAGTGAGTAAAGATTTACAGCTGAACGGAGCGTCGCCACTGCTGTCAAATCAAGGCTCAAAAGCTGGTAACAAAAATATAAAACCCATTTTGCATTAGCTTTCTCTTAGCTTACCTTTGCGCCTCAAAATTCACAATTCGTGTAATTAGTGTAATTGGCTTAATTAGTGAACATGAAATACAGCAACGAAATAAACAAACGCAAAACATTCGCCATCATCTCTCACCCGGATGCCGGTAAAACCACGCTAACAGAAAAGTTTCTGTTATTTGGCGGTGCCATACAAACAGCCGGTGCGGTTAAAAGCAACAAAATAAAAAAACATGCCACCAGCGACTTTATGGAAATTGAACGCCAGCGTGGTATTAGCGTTGCAACCAGTGTGATGACTTTTGAGTACGAAGGTTTTTTAATTAACCTGCTGGATACACCCGGCCACAAAGATTTTGCGGAAGATACTTTTAGAACACTGACTGCGGTGGACAGTGTGGTGCTGGTAATTGACAGTGTAAACGGGGTGGAGCCGCAAACAAGGCGTTTGATGGAAGTGATAAGTATGCGTAAAACACCGGTAATTGTTTTCATAAACAAAATGGACCGGGATGGTAAAAACCGTTTTGATTTACTGGAAGAAATTGAGAAAGAATTAAAAATACAATTACATCCAATGACTTTTCCTATTAACAGTGGAAAGGATTTTAAAGGTGTATATGATTTGCATGAAAAAAGTTTGGTGCTGTTTACCGCAGGTACCAAGGCCAATGATGAAGATGTGGTGGAGATAAAAAACATCAATGATGAAATTCTAAACGCTAAAATAGGAGACAGGGATGCAGGTATTTTAAGAGAAGATGTGGAACTGATTGATGGTGTGTACGGCGAATTAAAAGTGGAAGATTATTTAAGCGGAGATGTGGCGCCGGTATTTTTCGGCAGTGCTGTAAACAACTTTGGTGTAAAAGAAATGCTGGATACTTTCATCCGCATTGCACCCACTCCAAGGCCAAGGCATACAACTTTACGGGATGTAACTCCTGGTGAAGATAAATTCAGCGGCTTTGTTTTTAAAATACATGCTAACCTGGATCCCAAGCACCGTGACCGTATTGCTTTCCTTAGGGTATGCAGCGGCCGCTTTGAGCGTAACACATATTACCATCACGTGCGTATGGAAAGAGATTTTCGTTTTAGTAACCCATACACATTTATGGCACGGCAAAAAGAAGTGATTGAAGATGCTTACCCCGGTGATGTGGTGGGATTGTTCGATACAGGCAATTTTAAAATTGGCGATACACTTACAGAAGGAGAAGATTTTTATTTTACAGGCATACCCAGCTTTAGCCCCGAAATATTTAAAGAAGTGGTGAACAAAGACCCCATGAAAACCAAACAACTGGAAAAGGGTTTACTGCAATTAACGGATGAAGGCGTGGCACAGTTGTTTACACAGTTTGGCGGCAACAAAAAAATTATTGGCTGTGTGGGAGAGCTGCAGTTTGAAGTAATACAATACCGGTTATTACAAGAATATGGAGCTTCTGTACAAATGAATAACCTGCCTTTTTATAAAGCCTGCTGGCTGCACAGTAACGATGCTAAAAAACTGGATGACTTTACCCGTTTTAAACAATCGAATATTGCAGAGGACAAAGACGGGCATTTAGTTTACCTGGCGCAAAGCGAATGGTTTTTAAATACCGAAAGGCAGAATAACCCGGATATTGAGTTTCATTTTACGAGTGAGATACACAAGTAATTATTGCCGCAACTTAAAGGCCACCACGCCGTTACTGTCTTTACTGCTGCGTACGTTCACTTCGTAACGTTTGTTGCCATCGGTAATAATCATCAATGCTGTATTGGGGGGAATGCTGCCCAGGTTTTCTGCATACATCACCAGCTCATTTTTGGCGTTGCCGGGTTCTATTTTTAAAACAAATGTTTTAGCCTGTGCAGTAAGTAATTGGTGTGTTGTAATAACATTGTTGTTGTAAATTAATGTTACACTGTCGCCATCAATTTCTCCATTATCGTAAAGGCTTACCGTTACCGAATCATTATCAACTGTAATTTGCCTTACCAGCTCATTTGTTCTTTTTTCAAGTACAATTGCAGGTTTCGGCAGTTCTGGCTTTTTACTCTCTTCTTCGCATAATTGTTCAACTTCAGTTTTAGAAAGTGCCCTGTTGTAAATTCTTAAATCATCTAAGTCTCCATTAAACCAAAAAGGAAAAAACTCATCATTGGTTTTACCAAGAAATAAATCCTCATTATTGATAAAACTTTCTTTAAAAGGAACGGCGTATTTAATATCGCAGTTTACATAAAGTGTGGCTGTGCTGCCATCGTTTGTGTAAACCACATGATACCATTTATTTTTTTCAATAAACGGGCTGTAAGATTTTAACGGTGTGCCCGTAGCCCTGAAGTTCATGTGGAGTGAATCTTTTAACCGGTCGCCGCTGCAGCCTTTTCCTTCGGTGTACAGTGCATCATCTAAACGCAGGGAATAATTACCCGGAAAATAATCTGCAGTGCCTTTATTAAGAATGGAGCTGGCATGGCAGATATCATAATAAAAACCAGTTGGCCTTACCCAGGCGGAAAGTGTAATAGTATTTTTAAAATTAAGCGATGGGTTATTTGGAATTTGTATGTAGCTGTTTACGCCGTTAAAATGAACGGCACTGCCGGTATTGCCAAAACGGTCGGCAGTAAAAGATGTGTTGTTAAAAGAAGGATTGTTGTTATTGCCGCTGATGTCTGTAACATTATTGTTAAACTGGTACTGAGCTGAAAGGCCTTTGTTGGTTTGCGCTGTTAAATTGATGCAAACAGTTAAACATAGTAAAATAAATAAGGGCTGTGTTTTCATACTATATGCCGGTATAGTTATGCGGCGTAATTGCCTTTAATTCTTTTTTTACAGCAGCACTCACTTTTAATGTGCCAATAAAAGTGTGGATAGCTTTTTTATCAATAGCAGCTTTGCCTCTTGTTAACTCTTTCAATGCCTCGTATGGTGCCGGGTAGTTCTCCCTGCGCAAAATGGTTTGTATGGCTTCTGCCACTACAGCCCAGTTGTTTTCTAAATCTTCTTTCAGTTTTGCTTCATTTAAAACCAGTTTGCCCAATCCTTTTTCAATTGATTTTATAGCAATAATAGTGTGCGCAACTGGCACACCAATATTTCTCAGTACAGTACTGTCAGTTAAATCCCTTTGCAGGCGGCTAATAGGTAGTTTTGCTGAAAGGTGTTCAAAAACAGCATTTGCAATTCCTAAATTTCCTTCTGCATTTTCAAAATCTATAGGGTTTACTTTATGCGGCATGGCACTGCTGCCAATTTCTCCTTTAATTGTTTTTTGTTTAAAGTAATCCATGCTTATGTATGTCCATACATCTCTGCAAAAATCAATCAATATGGTATTGATTCTCTTTATCGCATCAAAATGTGCTGCTAATACGTCATAGTGTTCAATTTGAGTGGTGTATTGCTGGCGCTGTAAGCCCAGTTTGGTTTCAGTAAAATCGTTACCAAATTTTACCCAGTTAAATTTAGGGAATGCAACATGATGGGCATTGAACCCACCAGTAGCACCACCAAATTTTGCAGTAAAAGGTATGTAACTGAATAATTGTATCTGGCTTTCTAAACGTTCTACAAAAACTAATAATTCCTTACCCAATTTTACAGGGCTTGCCGGCTGCCCGTGTGTACGTGCCAGCATCGAAACATTTTTTAAATCATTTGCCAGTTTATAAATGGCCGATTGAAGATTGATTACCGATGGCAGGTATTCAGTTTCCACACTGTTTTTCCATAAAAGCGGAATAGCGGTGTTATTTATATCCTGAGATGTTAAACCAAAATGTACCCACTCTTTTAAGCTGCTGCCGCCGCATTTATCCAGCTCTTCTTTTAAAAAATATTCTACTGCTTTTACATCATGATTAGTAATGCGTTCAGTTTGTTTTATACGGTTAGCATCATCCGGCGAAAAATTTTTCACCACATCCAGCAAGTGCTTTTTTACTTTGGCATCTGCTTTAAAAAATCTTTTTTCTGCCAGGAATAAAAAATATTCCACTTCTACCCAAACCCGGTATTTGATAAGGGCATATTCGCTGTAAAATTCATCTAAGTGCTGCACCTGCCTGCGGTAACGTCCGTCAATGGGAGATATGGCTGTAAGTTGATTTAAATCCATGATGATGCTGTAAATTTGCCGCAAAAATACAGTTACCGCTTTAAATAGCATTTAATATTGAGCTTAAGTTTTGGCGGTATTATGCACACTTTTAAGTGCAAACTGTATTACTAAATTTAACTTTAAGTAAATTAAGCATAATTGACACAGAAGATTAAGGTGGGGGCAGTAAGTTATTTAAATACCAAACCGCTGGTTTATGGATTTGAGCAGGGAATGATGAAAGAAACGATTGATTTAAGCTTTGATTACCCGGCCAATGTTGCAAAACAATTGCTGAATAATGAAATTGATGTGGGCCTGGTACCAGTGGCGGTGTTGCCTATGTTGCAGGAATATCATATTATTTCGGATTATTGTATCGGTGCTGAAGGCCCGGTAGCAAGTGTGTGTCTTTTCAGCGATGTACCTTTACTGGAGATAAAAACTATTTTATTGGATTATCAAAGCCGCACATCGGCTGCACTGCTTAAAATATTGGTTAAAGAGCACTGGAAAATTCAGCCCAAATTTGTTGCATCAGAAAAAGGGTTTGAACAGCAAATTACAGGCACTGCTGCGGGGCTGGTAATTGGCGACAGGGCCTTTGCCCAACGAAAAAAATCAAAATACATTTACGATTTAGCCGAAGCCTGGAAAGACATGACAGGATTGCCCTTTGTGTTTGCCGTTTGGGCAGCCAATAAAAAACTGCCGGAAGCATTTGCCACAAAATTTAATGCCGTTACTGCAGAAGGATTGCAGTATATACCGGAAATAGTGGCAAAGCTGCAATATGAGGCTTATGATTTAGATGTATATTACACCAGGAATATTTCTTATAGTTTAAGCGAAACAAAGCAAACGGCGCTTGCACTTTTTCAAAAATTTTTAAAAGCTGCCCAGGAAAAAATAAGCAGTTAACCTATGTATATTAAAGACAGTATTATACAAACTGGCAAAACAGTTTTAATAAGATGGCCCAAAACCATCATCCGCTTTTTCCAGTTTTTTAATGATTTCCGTAAGTTTAAAAGTGCTGATAAAAACAAGCGCTTCTCTGTAAACACTGCTGATATTTATCCCTGTTTAAAAGATAAAATTACCTCCACGCCTTTTGACCAGCATTATATTTATCACCCGGCATGGGCTGCCAGAATTTTGGCAAAAACAAAGCCGGCGGAGCATATTGATATATCTTCTATTCTCAGTTTTTCAACAATTGTTTCAGCTTTTTTGCCCATTAAATTTTACGATTACAGGCCGGCGCAATTGTCGTTAAGCGGTTTGTCTTCACAAGCGGGGGATTTAATGCAATTACCTTTTGCCGATGCATCTATTCAATCACTTTCATGTATGCACACAATAGAGCATATTGGGCTTGGCCGTTATGGAGATCCGCTGGACCCTGAAGGTGATGTAAAAGCTATTAACGAATTAAAAAGGGTGCTGGCACCGGGGGGCAATTTGTTATTTGTTACACCGGTTGGGCGTTCACGTATTGAATTTAATGCACACCGTATTTATAGTTTTGAGCAGGTAACAGAATACTTTAACGGGCTTACACTGACTGAATTTTCTTTAATACCTGACAAAGGAGGGCTGCTGGTAAATGCAGATGCTGCATTGGTGAAAGAGCAGGAATATGGTTGTGGTTGTTTTTGGTTTACAAAGCCAATGTAAAAGGATTTAGTGTTGCAATTTAATGTACTTATAAATTTTTAAAATGGGAGTTGTACGGCGCCAGTCTGTTGTTTCCACCATATTTATTTTTGCAGGCTTTTTAATTGGCGCTGTCAATATTTTCTTTTTTTACGGCAACGAAAAATATTTTACGCATGACCAGTTTGGGCTAACAAGATTGCTGCCGGATGTTGCTTTAATATTTTCAGCAAGCTGTACACTCGGCGGTGCCATTGCTTTAGTTAAGTTTTTTCCTTTTTATAACTCATATCTTACAAAACAGAAAAATGATTTGCCGCTAATTGGCCTTATAGCCTGTATTATTGGCTGCATTGTTTTTTTTGTAGTGTTGCCATACAGTAAAGATTTTTTCATCCGTAAGTTTTCGGCAAAGTCATCATTGTTTACACAGTATTTTAATTTACTGTATCCTTATGTTGTTGGTATGGCTTTTTTCACCTATTTCGAAGCCTGTCACTGGGCCATTCGCCAGTCTGTGCTGCCCAATGTTTTACGGGAGTTAATTTTCCGGCTGTTTAGCCTGATAATTATTTTATTAATGGCGTTCCGGGTAATAAATTTTGATCAGTTTATTTTATTGTACGCATACGTTTACCCGGCAATGGCTTTAGTAATGTTTATTAACCTGCTTAAAAACCAATTTTTTGTTTTTACCAGTATAAGCACAGTAACCAAACGGCTTGGGAAAAAAGTAATTCAGTTTACTGCATTTATTTTTATGGGCTCTCTGCTGCATATTGCCGCAACAGTAATAGGAATTATTGTGCTGGCAAGCCAGGGTAAAAACGGTTTAGGAGATGTGGCTGTATTTACCATAGCCACTTACCTTGTTACATTAATGGATATTCCACTGCGGAGTATGACGGGTATTGCCAGCGCTATTATTGCACAGGCATGGAAAGATAAAGACCTTAAACGTATTGGTGATTTGTATACCAAAACCGCCTTAACACTTCTTATAGCAGGTTTGTTTATTTTAGGCTTAGTATTATTAAATGCTGATAATATAGCAGTATTCCTGGGTAAAAAATATGCTGGTATTTATTTTATAATTTTAGTGCTGGGCATTTCCAAATTAATTGATTTGGGCTCCGGTTTAAATGCACAAATACTCCTAAGCTCCAAATACTGGAAGGTTGATTTTTATACGCAACTGGTGCTGGTGGGGTTAATGCTGGCCTTAAATTATTATTTGATAAAGAAGTTTGATATAATGGGGTCTGCCTATGCAACGCTTATTTCTTTTCTTATTTATAATACGCTTCGCTTTTATTACATAAAACGCCTGTTTAAACTGCAGCCATTTACCATTAAAAATTTATATGCACTTTTTTTGGGAGCAGTTTGCTTCATACCTGTATGGTTGTTACCTTTTATGGGAAACATTTATGTGGATTCAGTAATTAAAACAATTGTATTTACTGCAGTTTTTGTTTTTGCATTTTACAAGTTTAAAATTTCTGACGACATTAACAGGGCCATAGATGTTTATCTTGAAAAAGCACTGCTGTTAACAGGCCTTAAGAAAAAAGATAACTGATAAACATTGATAGTTTAGAAACTGGCCCCATTTGTAAAACCCGGTATGGTATTTTAGACTGAACCTGTACGGCCCTTTTTAAAGCAGCTAATGGCTGTTGTTCTTTACAAAGTTGTTGCAATTGTGCAACATTCCTTACCTTAAAATTGCGCAGCATTCTCCAGTAAAAATCGTACTGTTTTAAATTAAGTTTTGTAATACCGTGCTTATTCAGCATCAGCACATTTTCATATAAAACTATTGATGCGTTATGCTGTACGGTGTGGGTTACCTGGCCGGGGTGTGTGCCAATGTATATTAGCTCATCATCAATAAAAATTACATTATTGTTCTGTTCAAACAGTGTAAGGTTAAAATCGGTATCCACACACCAAACCATACGTTCATCATAAAACAGGTTTTTGTGATTACGGAAAATAATGGTGCTGGGGTCGCCAATAAAATTGTAGGTAGCTAAAAAGCTTTTATTTTTTTTCCATTTCTCCAGTTCGGCCTTAAAATCACAACGGCGTGGCTGTAATTGCCCGTTTACAAAATCCCTGTTGGCAGCAAAAGCAAAAAGTGCTTCAGGGTTGTTGTCGAGCGCATTGCAGAATATTTGCAGTGCATCAGGTTTTGCCAGCCAGTCATCGTGGTGCATGATTTTTACATAAGTCCCTTTTGCTTTTTTTATGGCCGCATTCCAGTTGACCGGAGAGCCTAGTGCCGTTTTGTTTTTGTAATAATAAAGTGTGAAGGGGTATTGTGTTACATTTATTAATTGCTCAATGCTATCATCAGGTGAATCATCTGTAATAATTACTTCAAAATCCTTCAATGCTTGTTCAGCTACAGAATCAAGGCAACGTTTTACTAAATCAGGGTTTTTGTAAGCAGGCAGGCAAATAGAGACTTTGGGTGCAGTTAGTTGAGCATTCCTGTTATCCATCTGGCAAATTTACTGTTAATTTGTATTTATGAACAGTACATTAATTAAAGGCATCTTTAATAAAGCCGTTTCATTTTTCAGGCCTCAGAAAAAAGTGATTAGCTGGTTGAATCAAAAAATAATTAAGCATCAGCCTTACGGCAAAATGAATTCCTTTACCTATAACGGCAACCCGGTTTACTATATAAGCCCCGGCGAATTTTTGCATGCGGCGGATGAAATATTTGAAAAGGAAATTTATAAAGCAGTTTTTAAAACGGCCAATCCTTTGATACTGGATTGTGGCGCCAATATTGGTATGAGCGTAGTGTATTTTAAAAAGATTGCTCCATCTGCCCGTGTAATTGCATACGAGCCGGATACGGTAAACTATGATTTGCTTGAAAGAAACACCAAGCACCTTTCTGATGTAACAAATGTAAAAGCGGCTGTTTGGATTAATGAGGACAATTTAGAGTTTGAAGATGTAGGTGCACAAGGAAGTAAAATTGCAAGCGCAGGCACAGATAAAAACCTTAAAATAAATATTGTAAAAGCTGTTCGTTTAAAAAATGTGCTGGAGCAGCATAAGGTTGACCTGCTTAAAATTGATATAGAAGGAGCAGAATACGAAGTAATAAAGGACTGTAAAGATGCGTTGAGTAATGCTGATAATATTTTTTTGGAATACCACGGTTTATTTAAAGACCAGCAGCACCTTATTGAAATGATGCAAATTGTTGATGCAGCAGGCTTTGATTTTTACATCAACTCCGCCAATGAAAATTTCAAACATCCTTTTTTAAAAAATAAAGGTGACTTGTTTTACGATCAGCAATTGAATATTTTTTGCACGAAAAAATAAACCCATTTTATCCAATCCCTTAAAAAAAATAACAATAAAAATATTTCTCAATAATATTTTTTCGTAATATTGCATAAAGCATACCCAATGAGATTTACCCTTTGTCTTGGTTTCTGCACTGTTTTTTTTATAAATGCAATTAATGCCCAACAGATAGTTAACACCACTGGCAACACCATTAGTAACGGCAGCTATATTTTTGAATACTCCGTTGGTGAGCTTGCTGCCATTACCACGTTAACAGGTACAGACAATAATGTAACACAAGGAGTACTTCAGCCCAATGTAAAAGTTATTAATCCTGTTTGCTCAGTTATTAACGGGCCGTTTCAATATATAGCCAGTCCTGCGTATGATAAAATACGCTTAGTGGGTCAATATAACTGGATAGATAGTTACCAGATTTTTGCAGCAGATGGAAAACTGGTGCGATCAACAAATTTTTATAATAATGAAATAGATCTTTCAAACCTGTCAAATGGTGTTTATTTTATTCGCATGCTGCCCGGCTGCGATGGTAACTATAAAACAATTAAAATTTTTAAAAGTCCCCGATAATGAAACGAATATTAATTGCCCTGCTCTTTTTATGCAACTTTTTTATTGTTACTGCACAGGCTCCACAGGCTGTTAACTACCAGGCAGTAGCCCGTACATCATTGGGTCTTTTATTACCCAATCAGCAAATAAGTGTGCGGTTTACAATTTTAGAAGGTAGTGCCACAGGTAATATGATGTACCAGGAAACTGCTACCACTATTACCAATAATTATGGCTTGTTTACTTTAGGTATTGGGTTAGGCACTCCATCATTTGGTACGCTCAGCAATATAAACTGGACAAACGGGTTGCTTAAATATCTAAAAGTTGAAATTGCGGTTGGTGGCAGTGGATCAACATATACAGTACAGGGCACAACTGTTTTGTTGAGTGTGCCTTACGCTTTGTACTCTGAAAAAACAAGGCTTATTGCCGGAAACGCTATTGCTATAACAAATGGTAATACTATTGCCGCTACATATAAAGGTCTATCAGGGGTACGTATTTCAAATGACACAATTACGGGTGCGTATAAGGCTGTATCCGGAGTAAGAATTTCAAATGATACTATTTTCGGGGCTTATACGGGTGCAAACGGTGTTGCTGTAAATGGCAGTGTAATTTCTGGGGCTTATGTTGCAGGTACAGGCATAAACATTACTGGTAACATAATTTCTGCAACGGGTGGTGGAGGAAGTAATTACTGGTTACCAGATGCTAATGGAATTTATTATCAGAATTCTTTAGGCGGTATAGGTGTTGGAGGTAATACAGAAGGTAATGCCGCATTAACAGTAACTCAAAAAACTACCGGTGGTGGGAGCGCTGCCGCTGTTTTTAAAGGTAATGATACTTGGCAAACTGTTATTAGGCTTGATAATTCCAGCGGAGCTACGGCAAGTTCATATCAAATACAAAACGCAGGAGTTGGAAATACAGCTATTGCTCCTGGGGGCTTTGCTATTTATAGAGCAACAAATTCACCAGGTGGGGTAAATGATAGGTTTGTGATTTCTACAGACGGTACTGATAATGCTTTTTTAGGGGTTGGATCTTACACAAATAAAGCAACAACTCCCAAATCAAGACTTCATGTTTTCGCAGGAGATATAAATATTGATCAAATTGGAAGTGGAATAATACTAAAATCACCCAATGGGCAATGCTGGAGAGTTACAATTGATAATGCAGGAAATTTTGTACGAACAGCAATCACTTGTCCGTAACAAAAATATTTGATTGTAGTGTATTTATTAAATTTTAATTACCCCAAACTACATAACTTTCATCGGCACTATCTAAAGTAGTGCCGATTTTTTCTTTAGAAATTTTTATTTTTTTAAGATTGGTAACCCAGCTATAATGGGTTAGAAAAATTTCATCATTTAATTCCAATGGGTCTGCTTTTGTTTTTGGGTGATAATGAACATGCATTCTAAAACGACCACCGGGTTTTAGTACTCTTTTTATTTCCTTGGCTGAAGCCGCAAAATCATTTACATGATCAATTGCATTAACAGAAATTACTGCATCAAAATAGCCATCTTCAAAGGGCATTGATTCAGCCATTGATTTTACAAATCTTGCTCGCTGCTCATAGCAATGAATTGGATATCCTGCTGCAATATAAGAGTCCATTAAAGGATCTAATGAATAAGTTTGAGCATCTTTAAAAGTAAGTGAACTGGGAAAAGGGCCCGACCCAATATCCAGCACTTTCATTCCGGCAAACTCATTTTCAGTAAGCAATAAATCTTTTTGATACTTTAACATCTGGTGCACTTTAAAAAAAGTAAGTATTGCACTTAGCTCTGGGGTGGCAGCTTTAATTTTTTCATTTTCATCAGGTGCTGGGTGCCCATATAAATTTTGGATACTTCCAGTATACCAGTTTTTATAATTTTGAATTTGCCGCCTCCAAAATTTTATTTCGGCAAACTCCTTGTCTTTTCCTGCAAGAATGTACATTAAACGCTCTGCTTTTCTTCCCCAGAAAGATTTCATTTAAATTAATTTTAATTGTTGCAAATTTGCAACAATTAAATCAATATACAATAAATGATAATAGTGGAATTGAAAGGAGGACTGGGTAACCAGTTATTTCAGTATGCTGCCGGATTAGGGTTGGCAAAATTCCATAATGTTGATTTAAAAGTGGATATTTCAAGCCTTAAATCTCCGGATGAGGTTCTAGGTACTTACAGAAAATATTCGCTTTCTAATTTAATCATACCGCCAAAGATTGCTACTGATGATGAAGTAAATTACCTAACCGGTAGTAAAATAAGCCAGGCATTAAAAAAAGTAAACATTTTAAGCAAAGGGGTTTATAAAGAAAAATATTTTCATTACGATCCACAATTCTGGAAGAATGGAAAGCAAACTTATTTGAAGGGTAACTTTCAAAGCGAAAAGTATTTCACAATTTATAAAAATGATATCATTGAAAGCTTAACGTTCAATCAAGATATTATTCCCAACTCTGTAGAAGATATGTTGCAAATAGTGAAGCAGACTTTTTCAATTGCAATACATGTACGCCGAGGAGACTATGTATCTAATAAAATTGCTAATGATGTGTTGGGAACTTTATCTCCTGACTATTATGAAAAAGCATTTCACAGAATTATGACTGAAACAGATGCTGAAAATATTTTTATTTTCTCTGATGACACGAATTGGGTAAGGAATAATTTTTCATTTATTTCAAACGCCATATTTGTTAAGACAACAGGGGAGAACAGGGACTTAATTGACTTTTACCTTATGCAGCATTGCTCACACAATATAATAGCCAATAGCTCCTTCAGCTGGTGGGCAGCTTATCTAAACCCCAATCCCAATAAAATTGTAATTGCTCCTCAAAAATGGTTTAATAAAGCCCCTTACGATACAAAAGATTTAATACCCGAAAGCTGGATACGCATTTAATACCACAGCCTGGCATTTATGCTTTTAAGATGTTGCAGTGTGGAGGCACTGATGGGTTTTCTTGTTTCTGTTTTTTGTACTTGTAATACAGCTTTCCAGCCTTTAAAAAATCCTTTTATATTAAAGCCTGTTTCCTTCAGGTATTGTAACCCCCACATAAAGGCAGTGGAGTAAAAATATTTTTTAGGAAGATAGCGATAAGCCACTTTGCATTTGTTTACCCACATCATGCGTACTTTTTCTTCTTTTGGTTTTCGGCCTAAAGGAGACTCCTTATGCAACATCACAATTTTATCGCTGTATACAATACTGTAACCAGCATCCAGCAGGCGGTAGCTTAAATCATATTCTTCCATACCATAAAAAAAATCAGCAGGGTATAAGCCCAGCTTTTCCATTACTTTTTTCTTAACGGCATGAGCGCCGCCGGCAAAGTAATACGTTTCAAAAAAAGGCTTGTCTTTGTAGGCATCAAATTGTTTATGCGGCAAGGCGTTTACCTGCATTTCCCCGTTTTCGTAATACAGTACTTTAAAACTTACTATGGCCTTTTCTCTGGTGGTATTATTTGTCTCAAATTCTTTAACCAAATTAACAAGACAATCTTTATTTCCCATCACCGCATCATCATCCAGCATTATAGCAATGGGAGCGGTGCTTTTTTGCAATGCAAAATTGCGGCCACGTGCCACGCCTAAATTTTCCGGCGCATCAAAATATAAAAAGGGCAGGGAAGGAGTGGCGGCGATATAGTTCTTTACAATGGAATAATCTTCTGTGGAGCAGTTGTTCACTACTATAACTTCCTGCAACAGCTCGGCAGCATTGTCGAGTGTGCTTATATTTTGCAGCAACTCCAGCATATCTGCAGGGCGGTTATAAGTTATTATAATAAAACTAAGCGGTTTCATTTTCAACTCTCCAGTAATTGATTATAGGCTTCATTAAATTTTTCGATGCCAAAATTAGCAGCAGCATAGTTACTGTTATTTTTTGAAATGCTATTAAGCAGCGCTGCGTTATTTTTCAGTTGCAGTATATAATTAACAGCTTCATTCACTATTGCTGCTTCATCTGTTACAGTAGTAAATAAAAATCCATTTTCGTTATTTTTTACATGCAGCGGAATGTCACCAACCGGTGTTGCTAAAATGGCGCAACCATGGTTCATGGCTTCTATTATCACCATAGGAAAGCCTTCTGTAGAAGAAATTAACAACAGGACATTTGCTTTAGAATAAATGCTGTTAATAACGGCAGCATCGTTTTGATTGCCGTAAAATTTAATAAAGGGATATGATGCAGCGCTGGTATTATCCGAAACATCTCCTAATATTTCAAATTGCACAGCTTCTTTTTTATTATTCAGTTTTTCTGCAACTTGTAAAAAAAGATGCAGCCTTTTTTCAGGGCTGTTTCTTCCTACAAACAAAACAGTGAAAGGGTTTGCATTTTTCTGCTGTATTGTACTTGTTAGTTCAATGGCATTGGGAATGTAAACAATCCTGCTTTCATAATCTTTTGGGATGCCTTTTGTTTCATAAAAGTTAATGTGCTGCTCAATACGCACTTTGCTAATCATAACTGTTTTGGTAATAAACGGCAAAAAGGGAATGCGTATGTATGAAAAGGTATTGAATGAATGAATGAGTTCATATTGCGGTACAGCGGTTTTTATCCACGGTGCAATTTTGTAACCAAAATTGCACTGCCCGTTAAACACCACTGTTTTTATTTTTTGTTTGTTGATATAGGCACTTAATATTCCCCGAAAAATTAGGTTGTTGAAATAAAGGAATTTATTATCAGTCCATTTACTTACATCTTTAATAATGCAGCCCGATTGCTGAAACTGGTTTAAAAAAAGTGTGCTGTGGGATTTTTTTGTAAAGAAGATGATGGCTTTTTTTTTGCCTGCCACTTTAGCTACTTCATAATGTACTTTTTCAGCGCCGCCAATATGATAAAATGGAAAGAACAGGAAGATGTCATATTCATCTTTCAATGGCTTAAATGCAGCAATCAGCCTTCCCAATACAATAAATGGAAAGATGACGATATCTTCTACTTGTCTTTTTAAAATTAAAAAGCTGTATTTCATTTTGCCGCTGCAGTATTTTTAATGGCTTTACCAAAACCCATTAATAAATCTTTAATCATAGAAAAAAACACCTGCACTATAAACCCATTGATTTTAAAACGTTTTAAATTCCCTGCAATAAACCTGCGTTTGCAATTAAAATGTTTTATAAAAAAATTTGATTGTTTTAGTTTGCTGCCTGTAACAGATTCGGTATGCACCCGGTAATCTAATACCGGCTGCTGTATCTTTTCTATTACTAAACTATCTGCTGTTAAACGCAGCCACAAATCATAATCTTCTATGTGCAGTTGCTTTTCGCTGTAAAGATATTGTTGCAAAACAGCCGCTCTTATCATTACCGATGGATGTGCAATACAATTTTCTTTTACCAGTACTTTTTTTATCTGCACTGCAGTGTTTGTTTGCCTGTCTAAATCCCAGGCGCCTGCAGGCTTATTGTTTTCATCAATAAAATTTACCCAGCCTGCTGTTGCTGCAATATTTGTATGTGCATCTAAAAACTCTTTTTGCAGTTGCAGGCGTTGTGGCAAAGCAATATCATCTGCATCCATACGGGCAATATAATTGCCTTTGCACAACATGGTTGCTTTGTTTAATGTTTTTACAAGGCCAAGGTTGTGCTCGTTTTGGATAAGAATAATGCGGCTGTCTGTAAATTTTTTAATTACGCTTACAGTATTATCAGTTGAGCCGTCATCAATAACCAGCAATTCGAAATCAGTAAAGGTTTGATTCAGCAGGCTGCTTATAGTTTGTTCAATATACTTTGCTGCATTGTAAGCAGGCAGTATAATGCTTATGGCAGGCTGGTTCATTCTGTTGTTTACTGTTTTTTCTTTACCTGCGTAAATATTCCCCAGCCAATACCTGCCAAAATAAGCAGCCCCAAAATCAACGAGAAGATGCCCGTAAGCCTGTGACCGGTTAAATAATCCTGCGGCTCAAACTTAAATTCAATATTGTATTTACCGGGTGCCAATGCAAGCCCACGCAAAACATAGTTTACCCGTACAATTGGTAATTCTTTGCCATTGGCAAAAGCTTTCCAGCCTGCTTTGTAATATATTTCGCTGAACACGGCAAACTGGTTTTTGCTGCCGTTAAATTCATAGGTAATAACATCATTATCATTCTTCACTAATTTAATGCTTGCTGTTGAATCAAACTCAGGCATAAATGGCACAGCAGTTTTATAAGCATCCTGCACAAAGGCGGTGTCTTTAGGATTAAAATTATCCAGCGCTTTCATCTCTGCATCCGCATCTTTAACAAAAGTGATATTTTTTACAAGCCATGCACTTCCTAATGCACCGGTGTTTTGTTGATAAGCCTGCGTTAATCCATTCCTGTCTTTTTGAATAAAATATTTTGTATTCAGCATATTAAATACAGGCATATTCGGCTCCTGTTTACTTAACTGCCGCTCAATTAAATCCTGGTAAATACGCAGCTTTGCAGGGTGGTAACCACCAACGGATTTATAATAGAAAGACGTATTGTTTTCACTAAAACTGTTACCGCTCATATTAAATACCCTGTAATCTGTTTTGTCGGCCAATATTTCATTGTCCTTGGCTGTTTTATTAAACACAGCTTCTTCCTCTTCTTTTTCTTTGTAGTTATCTGTATTTAAATATGTTTTGTCAACAAGTATTACATCAATAAAAGCAAATAATGATAAACCTGCAATTAATATCCATGGCTTGATAATGTTTTTCAGCAGCATATATATAAGTGCAGCTGCCACAGCTATAAATCCAAGGCTGCGGAAAATATCTCCCATGAATAAACTCTTACGGTCATCTTTTAAACCGGTAAAAAAAGATTGTACATACTCTAACAGTTGTGGTTGATTTGCTGAGCGTACTTGTTTTAATATAGCCTGGTCCGCACTGCTTAAAAAATCGAATGAGAAATAAAGCAGGAACAGCAATACAAATAATGCACCGGTGGCAATTAAACCCTTTATAAATAGTTTATACACTGCTGCTTTATCTTCTGCCGCAATAATTTTATCTACACATAATACTGCCAATGCAGGTAATAATAATTGTGGTATCACCATTATCATACTGGGCGCTCTGAATTTATTATAAAACGGCAGGTTGTGATACAGGAATGCATTAAACCCATCAAAGTAACTGCCCCAGCTGATGAATACAGAAAGCAGAATGGCAGTAAACATCCACCATTTATATTTTCCATCCAGCACAAACATGGCCAGTATGGCTAAAAAACAAATAATGGCACCCACATAAGGAGGCCCCGATGTACCAACACTGCCACCAACATCTTTAATGCCGCCCCAGTAAAATGCAAAGGGCAGTTGTTGCTGCAATTGCTGCGGCAAACTGGTAAGTGCTTCAACAGCTTTTGATTTGTCCTGTGCCATTTCTTCATGGTCACTGCTGCCGCCAAACATACGTGGAACCATCATAACAAGCGGTTCGCTCATGTTTAAGCTGTATGCCAATGCATAATCTTTATCAAGCCCGTTGGTAGTATTTGTTCTTTTACCGGATGTGTCTGCAAGTGCAGTACCGCCGCCTCTTATCGTCTCTTTCTGGTATTCAAAAGTGCCCATCAATGCTTCCGCATTTGTTGCAACACCTATTACTACTGCAATGGCTGCAAGCACTACAGCAATACCTGCATGTTTAAATTCTTTTGCTTTAAAATACCGCACCATTGCAAATACGCCCATTACAGCAATGGCAATAAACAGGTAGTACACTATCTGCACATGGTTTACCATTATTATTAATGAAGAGAATAATGCGGTTAAAATAAAGCCGGCAATATATTTTTTGTCGAATATTAACAGTAATGCACCTAACAATGCAGGCATATAGGCAATGGCCATCATTTTTGTATCATGACCCACCGCAATAATTACGGGATTGTAAGTTGCATATGCAAATGCCAATGCGCCCATAATACCCACCCACGGACGTATACGCATGCATACACACAAAAAGTAAAAACAAATACTTGCTAAAAAGAAAAAATTAACCGGCTTGGGCAAACCCAGTGTAATTATATTTTGAATGTAACCGGATACTGCATTACCTCCAACACCTGCAATTTGAAAGGCAGGCATACCGCTAAATAAACCATTTGTCCATAATGGATATTTGCCATTGTGTGTTTTACTGTACTCTACAGAATTTTGGGCAGAACCTTTCCATTGCGATACGTCATGTTGTTGCAGCACTTTGCCATCTAAAGCGGGTTTGCAATATATTAATGACACAATTAAAAAAACAGCAACTGCAACAATGTGCGGAAGAAGGGCTTTAAAGTTTATTTTTTTCATGTAACCAGTTAATTAAAGCGGCAATTTAAAACTAAATACTAACAAAACAGCCACCCTTAAAGAGTGGCCGTTAAAAAGTTGAAAACTATAAATTGCTTACTGCCCCATGCCCTGTTGAGCGTTTTGCATGTTATCCATTTCGCTACGCAAATTTTTGCGTTTAAATAATGCGGCATCAATTTTACCAAAGCGCCAGTTAAAGCTCAGGCGTGCTACCTGCCAGTCTCTGCGGCGCTGTGTATCATAAATTAAAAAACTGCTTTGTGCATGTGTTGCACTTAAACGGGTGCGGAACACATCACTCATTTGTAATGTAATTGATGCAGCATTGTTCTTCATAAAATCCTTTTTTATGGCAATATCAAAACCATAGTTTGGTTTAATATAGCCTTGTGCGCCGGGTTGTGCCTGGCCAAAACCGCCACCGCCGCCAAACATACCGCCACGGCCACCACCGCCGCCACTACTGCTGGCAGGCACTAAAGTTTTAGCCTGGTAATCGCCGCTGAATTGTATTGAATAATTTTTAGGCAGTTTAAAGTTATTGTTGATTTTAGCAAACCAGCTTGTTTGATTTTGATTAACACTGCCGGGAATATTGCCTGCTTTTAATTGTGTGTTGTATAAATTAAGGTTGGTTGATAAATCCCACCAGGTAACAAACTTGTTGCGTACTGTTACTTCCAGCCCGTAAGTAAAACTGTTATTGGCATTTGCATAAGTGGTAAATGTTGCACTGTCTGAAATGGCTGTATTGGGGTTGGCATCCCTGTACTGGTAACGGGTTATTAAATCGTTGGTGTTGCGGAAATAAGTGGTAGCCAGTAACGAATGGTTTTTACTAAACTGGTTTTGATAACTGATTTCTGCAAGGTTGGTAAACTCCGGTTTTAAATCAGGATTACCTTTAGAAATATTCAATGGGTCGGTAAGATCAAGAAATGGTATTAACTGGAAAAAATTAGGACGGTTAATTTTTCGGGTATAATTCAATTGCATATCCTGTTTATCAGTCAGTTTGTAAGTAAAGAATGTACTGGGAAACAAACTGAAAGGATAGCTGTTGCTGAACTTTTGATTTTTTGTTATCAGGTTGCCATTGTATTCACTGCTTTCTAAACGAAGCCCTAACTGGTAAGTGAATTTTTTTATTTGCTGCGATAAAGTTGTATAGGCTGCATATACCGCATCATTAAATTTATAATCGGTTTTTGTATTGCTGCCAAAAAAGGTTTGCCCGTTATTGTCTTTATAAATATTCAGTATTGTATTAAAGCTGCTAAAGTCACGGAAAGCAGCACGTACCCCCATTTCAATTTTTATTTTATCGGTAATAGGGTTGGCATAATCCGTTTGCACTGTTACAAACCTAGTACTTCCGCCACCGGCAGTATTTTGAAACAGGTTAAAACCTTTAGGTGCACCTGATGCTAAAAACTGCTGCTGGTAGTTATCGGAATTATTATCATTTTTACTGTAATTATAATTAACATCAGCAGTTAACTCTTTACCGGCTTTGGGGTAATTGTGTTTGTAGCTGAAAGTAGCCCCATAGTTACGGAAGTTACCTATGCTTGCTGACGTACGGTTTACAGATTCCCTGGTGGCAGATGAATTGTAAAGAGTATCATTATAGCTGTTAAGCAGGTCTTTTGTTTTAAACTGCCCACGTACAATATTACCACCTACAGTAAATGTGTTACGGTTGTTTAAAAAATAATCCATACCTATTCGGCCAAAACTGAAAAACCCTTTATTAACCGGGTTATTGGTTTGTAAAGAATGTGCAGTGCTGTTTGTAAAATAATCAGTTCTTTCTGTTTTTACTTCGCTGATGGATTTGCGCATACCCAGCATGCCACTGGCAAAAAGGTTTACTTTGCCTTGTTTAATATTAATATCTCCGCCACCACCGGGCCTGCCGCGGCTGTCTATACTGGCACGTACATTTCCGTTATAGCCGGCTTTACGGTTTTTCTTAAGTACTACGTTTAATATACCTGCGCCGCCGCCGCTTGCATCATATTTAGCGCTGGGGTTGGTTATCATTTCCACGCTGGCAATGGCATCAGCAGGTATTTGGTCAAGCGAAAGTGTGCTGGGCCTTCCATCCACAAAAATTTGAGGAGCGGCATTACGCATGGTTACATTACCATCAATATCCACATTAAGGCCGGGTACATTCTTCATAACATCCACTGCAGTACCACCAACACTGGTAAGGTTTTTTTCTACATTAAAAACTTTACGGTCAATATTCATTGTAAGGGCAGGGGCGCTGCTTACAACGGTTACACCCTGCAGCTGTACGGCATCTATTTGCAGTTTTATGTTCCCTAAATCTTTATCAACAGCATTCAGCATGCTTGTCATATCTCCGCTGCGCATGGCAGCAGGATTAAGATTAAAAGTTACTTTGGTTTCATGTGTTTTGTAACCAATAGCCGTTACTTTAAGTTTGTAAGCAGCCATTACCATCAGGTTTTCCAGGCTAAACTCACCCTTTTTAGTAGTTAACATGCCGCTTACTACCACATCCTTTCTTTTTTTGCTGGCACTGTCAAACTTGTTTTGTATTAATTGCACGGAAGCCGCTTCTATCGGCTTGTTACTTGTTGAGTCAATAATTTTTCCGTAAAAATGACCCACATTCATATTTTGGCCACCCATTTGCCCACGGTTTCCGCCGGGCATTTGTGCAGCAATGGTAAGGCAGGTAAAAAGCATGGCTATACTTAACCCTGTTCTCAAAAGCTTCATATAAAATAAAAATTTTTGTTGTTTAGACGTTGGTATATAAAAAAACTGTCGCTTTAGTGCCGGCAGCGGGCAAAATTCGCACTAAATGTTGATGGTTGAACGCTAATGTTGATGAATGGCAATATACCATTAAGGAAACAACACCAGATTATCAATTAGTTAAAATTGTAAGCAAAACTTGCAGTAACCCGATAATAAAGCCCAGTACACCGCCAATAATTTCCACAAACTTAAACTCCTTCTTCATTATATCATTCAGTATTGCCTCCAGCTTGTCTGATGAAAAACCCTGTACTTTTTTAATTACAATTTGTTCCAGGTCCAGATCATTTTGCAGGTTCCCCATATATTTTTTCATCACCTCGGGCAAAATTTGCTGCATTTCTTTCATAAAACCATCTTTTAACTGGTTAATGGTTTTATCTCCCACAAACATTGACAGTAATGGAAAAGTATCACTCAGCTTATTTCTTATAAACGAATCAATATGCCCCTCAATATGCGGCATAATTTTATCCAGGTTTTCTTTACTTGTTATTTTAGATTCTATATCAGAAAAAGACAGCAGCTCATTACTTACCAGTTTGCCCAGTTTTTCTGCAAACTGTTGCTGGCGCTTTGGAAAAATTCCATGAAAAGTTATGCCTAAAACTTTTTTTGGCTCCCTGGGGTGAAACAGCATTTTAATGGCAATCCAGTTGGTAAACCAGCCAATAAAAGCAGAAATTAAGGGAATAAGTACCAGCCACCAGTTCATGTATAAAAAATTTGGTTGCAAAGGAACAGTATTTGCCAAATGCATCAAAATGTATTTTGGAGCGAAACTGTTTTTATGTATTTTTGCAGCCCGCTAAATGGTAGCCATAGCTCAGTTGGTTAGAGCATCAGATTGTGATTCTGAGGGTCGTGGGTTCGAGCCCCATTGGTTACCCTAAAAAGGATTCCGGTTCATAAACCGGAATCCTTTTTGTTTTAAAGCTAATCATCATATTTATCAACCATTTATCATTGCATTTTTCCGTAAGGTCCCTTTAACAAAACATTAGCCGCATAATATGTTTTTAAGCAAATAAAAACAAGGGTTTTACGTTAATTTTACATCATGCATAAAATTGCAGATTTTGTTATGAGTAAAAAATTTATACCGGTAGTACTGGTACTTACGATTGCAAGCTTCTTTGTTGCCTTTAAAAGCCAGGGAAGAGGTGATAAAAATGATAATCCCAAATCGAAATACGCAAAAGTGCTGCGTAATGTGGGCATTTTGCTGGAGGAAGGCCACTACAGCCCTAAAAAGATTGACGATGCTTTTTCCAAGCAGGTGCTTACTAAATTTTTGAAAGACCTGGATGATGACAAAACGGTTTTTCTGCAAAGCGATATTGAAAGCTTTAAAAAGTTTGATGATAAAGTGGATGATGAAATTCACGGCAGTGATTTAAAATCGTTTTATGCAATTAATGAAGCATACACTAAACGCAGGGATGAATCTTTTGTAATGATAAAAGATATTCTTTCAAAACCATTTGACTTTAATACCAACGAATCTTTGCAAACAAACAGGGATAAAGCTGTTTATCCTAAAACAGATGCAGAACGTAAAGAGCTGTGGCGCAAAAGCCTTAAATATGTTGTATTAAGCAAGTATGTGGAGTTGCAGGAAGAAAGGGAGAAAAACAAAGGCAAAAAAGATTTTGTTGTAAAGGCAGACAGCACGCTGGAAAGAGAAGCCCGTGAAGTGGTAAAAAGGCGCATGGATCGTACAATAAGCAACAGAAAAAATCATGAAACCACCGATGAAAATTTTTCAACTTTTGTAAATGCTATTACGCAATTAATGGATCCGCATACGGATTATATGCCACCGGTTGATAAAAGAACATTTGACGAAAGCATGAGTGGTAAGTTTTATGGTATTGGCGCAGTGCTTAAAGATGATGATGGTAAAATTAAAATTGGCACTATTATACCGGGAATGCCGGTGGAAAGAAATGGTGAAATAAAAGTAGATGATGAAATTTTAAAAATTGGTGAAGGTACATCAGAGCCGGTGGATGTTACAGGCTTTGCAGTAACAGATGCAGTAAAGTTAATACGTGGTGCCCAGAAAGGATCGGAAGTACGCCTGACAGTAAAAAAACCTGATGGCACGGTTAAAATTATTCCTTTACTGCGTGATGAAATTAAACTGGAAGATACTTATGCTAAAAGCGCTGTTGTAAACGGCACTCATAAAGTAGGGTATATTTACCTGCCGGATTTTTACCAGAATTTCCAGGACAGAAATGGTGCCAGTTGCTCAAAAGATGTGGCTAAAGAGCTTGAAAAATTAAAAGCCGAAAATGTAGAAGGTATTGTAATTGATTTACGCAGCAATGGGGGCGGTTCACTTTCGGAAGTAGTGAAAATAGTGGGAATGTTTATTGACGAAGGCCCGGTAGTACAGGTTAAAAGCCGTGACGAAAAACAAGCGGTATTAAAAGACAGGGATAAAGGTGTTTTATACAGCGGCCCTCTTACTGTATTGGTAGATGAATTCAGCGCATCGGCTTCAGAAATTTTTGCAGCAGCTATACAGGATTATAAACGTGGTATTGTAATTGGAAGCCCTTCTACATATGGTAAAGGAACAGTGCAGCGCACCTTCCCGCTTTCTCCTGAAAGCGAAAGCCAATTGTTTGCCGATAGCAGAACAGCAGAAGATTTAGGAGCGCTTAAATTAACCTTGCAAAAGTTTTACCGCATAAGTGGTGGTACTACACAATTAAAAGGTGTGGTGCCGGATATTGTTTTATCAGACAGGATGGAAAATCTGAAACTCCGTGAAAAAGACAATCCATCAGCTTTGCAATGGGATGAAATTTCAAAAGCAGATTACCAGCAATGGTCTGGTGCTGCAAATAACGATGCGGTGGTAAGTACATTTAATGCGCAGTTAAAAAATGGCTCTGTATTCAGTAAAATAAAAGATATAGTAGATAAGCTGGAAGTATATAATGAAAAAGAAAGTTCTTTAAACATTAACAAGTATAAAGAAGAGCAAAAAACAATGAAAGAGTTGTATAAGCAACTGGAAGAATTAACGAAGCTTACAAAAGACATCAATATAACAAATACTCCTGTTGATGTAGAAACTGTAAACGCAACTAAAGATAAAGCAGAGCGTAACAAAGCATGGCTTAAACGCCTTAGCGGAGATATTTACCTGGATGAAACTATCCGTGTAATAAACAATGTGATAGAGCAAAAGGCTACAGCAAAAAGTAATTAAGCAACGCTTACAATAAAAAAATCCGCCTTCAATAAAGTTGAGGCGGATTTTTTAGTTTTATAAATAACGTTCTTCTAATATTTTTTTGTGATGATACACATGCCCAATGGCTGTAAAGCCCATGCTTAATGCCGTTGCAGGGTTATTGTTGGCTGTTCCTGTATTCACTATGGCTTCTTTTGTAAAACTGGCAAATAATATTTCGGTGGTTTGTCTTACCAATAAAAATTCATTTACTAATTCTGCCCAGCTTCTTGTATTGGCATGGCTGTTTGCTGCATAAACATTTTCGTCAAAACCCGGCAGACTCTGGCTTTCGCCACGGGCAAAGCATAATGAACGGAACGCAAAAATCCGTTCAGTATCTGTCATGTGCAGTAGTAACTCTTTAATAGTCCATTTGCCCGGCGCATAAGCATACGCAGATTTTTCTTCGCTGATGCTGTTTAAAAAAGCAGTAATAACCGGCAACTGGTTTTTAAAAGCAGTTTGCAAATCATCTTCCGTTACAAGATTTATATAACGGTCAAAATAAGTTGGGTGAGACCCCGGTGCAGGCTTTGGCATATTGATGATTATTTACAGTAAAAATAAAAAGACTTAACTACCTGTCAAATTCATTCCTAAACCCCATGCTGCGTACATTTTTTACGCTCTCCATTACAATATCATCCTGGTATTCTTTGTAGGCTTCCAGTTTGCCGGCAATGCTGGTATCATGCAAGGCTAAAATTTGTGCGGCCAATATGCCGGCGTTTTTAGCACCGTTTAATGCAACGGTGGCAACAGGTACGCCGTAAGGCATTTGCAGAATGGATAAAACAGAATCCCATCCATCTATACTGTTGCTTGATTTTACCGGCACGCCAATTACGGGAAGTATGGTGTTGGCGGCAATCATGCCGGGTAAATGTGCGGCACCACCGGCACCGGCTATTATAACTTTTATGCCACGCTCTTTGGCTTTTTTAGCGTAGTCACGCAGGCGCTCGGGAGTGCGGTGTGCAGATACAATTGTTAATTCGGGCTCTACTTCAAACTGGCGCAGCATTTCGGCAGCGCCTTTCATAGTGTCTAAATCGCTTTCGCTGCCCATTACTATACCAACTAAAGGAGTACTCATGTTTTAATTTTTGTGCAAGATAATGATTAAAATATTTTGGAAGAGGGGCGCATGGTTTAACCACAAAGGCACGAAGTACACAAAGAAATCACAAAGGGAAATTTAAGGAATCCGTGATAATCTGCTAAATCAGTTTAATCAGTGTTCTATTTTACTAAATCGCCTTTGAGACGCAGCAATTCCGTTTCTGCAAGCTTGGTATTGTAACGGGCTGCCAGTAAACGGTTGTATGCGTCTTCCAGCGTTTTTTGTGTTTCCCGTAATTCAAGATAGGTTGATACACCCAGGCGAAAACGCTCCAGCGCAATCATTGTATTTTCTTTTGCCAATAAAATATTTTCTTCTTCCAGTTCCAGCGCCTGCTTCTGCATTTCATAATCTTTAAATGCATTAATAATACCTGCATCAATTTTTGATTTTTGATTTTGATACGAAAGCTTGAGATAATCAATATCTAACTGCGCCTGTTGTATTTGCCGCTTTACATTAAAGCCGTTAAAGATGGGAATGGTTACACCCAAACCATAATTGAAACCATTGTTGCGGTTGTAAAGTGGTGTAAAAGGATTTACCACAGCTTTATTATCGGCCTTGGTATAATTGTATGCAGAGTTAAACGAAAGTACCGGGTATTTATCTGCTTTTTTTTCTTTTAAAGTAAGGTTGGCAATATCTAAATTCTTTTTTGTTACCAGCAGGGCAGGGTTGGTGCTTTCCACACTGGCCAGTACTTCACCCAGCGTAACAGACATATTAATGGGAATGGAATCACTTACATCATACGAGGTTTGTAATGCCACATTCATTAACTGGTTAAGATCTTCCTTTAACCGGGCAATTATAGTTTGCTGTTTAAGCCTTGCGGCTTTTTGTGCATTTAAATCTGTTTTGGCCTGCAATAATTCTGGTTTGGCCCCCAGCCCCACGCTAAATTTTTTATCGGCCAGTTTTACCCGTTCTTCATTAATGCCCATTTGATCTAAAATGGCTTTTAACTGCTGTTTTTGGTAAACAATATTGTAATAGTTGTTAACCACAGCAGCTACAGATGTTACCATTTGATTTTTTATGTTCAGTTCACCTAATTGAACAAACTGTGCCAGCTTATCACGGGTGGCAAACATTTTGTAACCATCAAACAAGGTCCAGTTTAATTGCACACTGCCGGTAAGGTTGCTGCTGCGTATGCCATTACGTTCCCGTTTGGTACCATCAGAAAATTTTTGCAATTGGTTGTTATTGTTATAAACCAATCCGCCGGTTGCATTTACCCTTGGGTAAAATGCCGCTTTTGCATAGGAGTTATCTAATGCATAAGAAGCAGAGTCATTCCTCAGCAGCTGAATATCGTAGTTGTTTTTTAAAGCGGTTGCTATGGCTTCATCAACAGATAAAATATTTTGGGCAGTTAATGCCTGCACAGCAAAAACGGATACAACAAAAAAATACAGTATTTTAAAAAAAGGCTTCATTAATCAATGATGTTTTTTGCAGTTGTTTCTTCTTCCAGGTTATCCAGTTCGCTTTTTTTCTTTTTAGTTGAAAGAAAAGCATACATGGCAGGTATTACCAACAGCGTAAGTATTAAAGCAAACAATACACCACCAACAATTACAATACCCAAAGGTATGCGGCTGGTAGATGCGTCACCCAACGACAATGCCAATGGCAAAGCGCCCAGTACCATAGCAAGGCTTGTCATTAAGATAGGGCGGAAACGGCCTACAGCAGCATCTGTAACGGCTTTTCCTTTTTTATCGCCTGCAATTTGCTTTTGGTTGGCAAACTCAACAATTAAAATACCATTTTTGGTAACAAGGCCAATCAGCATTATCATACCAATTTGAGAGAAGATATTGAGTGTTTGCCCAAACAAACGGAGTGATAACAAAGCGCCTGCAATGGCAAGCAACACCGTTACCATAATTACAATAGGGTCAATAAAACTTTCAAACTGTGCAGCTAAAATTAAAAATATAAGTACCAGTGCCAGTAAAAATGCAAACATGGTATTGCCGCCGCTTTCTGCATAGTCACGGGATGTACCGCTAAGTGCGGTGCTGAATGTTTCATCCAGCAGTTTTTTAGAAATGGCTTCCATTTCCTTAATACCATCACCCACGGTTTTGCCCGGTGCCAGGTTGGCTTGTATGGTGGCAGATTTATAACGGTTGAAATGATAAATAACTGGGGGCGAACTTTCTTCCACCATGCTTACCACATTGTCAAGCGATATTAATTGCCCGTTCTTATTACGGATGAAAATTGATTTTAAATCGGCCGGGTCATCTCTTTCATTGCGGCTAACCTGTGCCATTACCTGGTACTGTTTGCCTTCTTTTGTAAAAAAGCCCAGCCTGCGGTTACTTAATGCCAGCTGCAGTGATTCAGAAATATCCTGTGCACTTATACCTAATGCGCTTGCTTTGGCACGGTCAATTAAAATACGCAGTTCTGGTTTATTAAATTTTAAATCAGCATCAACACCCTGCAGTACTTTACTGTTTTGTGCAGCTTCCAGCACTTTTGGTAAAACAGCTTTTAGCTTTTCAAAATCTACATTTTGTATTACAAACTGTACGGGCTGGCCGCCGCGGCGGTTTACAGAAATGGTTTGTTCTTCTATAGTGAATGCCCTTCCTTCATTAAACTTAGGAAGGTTTCTGTTTATCATTTTTACTATGTCGCTTTGTGAACGTTCCCTTTCTTTAGGGTCAACCATCAGCACACGTAAAAAACCCGTGTTTACTGCACCAGAGCCGGTAAAGCCGGGAGCTGTAATAGAAATAAGTACTTTTTTTTCCGGCACTGAGTCTGCAACAAAGTCGGATAATTTAGCCATGTAATTATCCATGTAATCATATGATGTGCCTTCCGGTGTAGTTACAGATAAACGGAACTGGCTGCGGTCTTCCATGGGCGCCAGCTCACTCTGCATGTCTTTTCCAATAAAGTAAATGATAGCAACACATGCACCCATAATGATAAATGCAAACCACTTCATTCTCATAAAGCCTTCCAGTAACCTGCGGTAACCATTTTCCAGGCCACGGAAAAAAGGCTCTGTTTTTGTATAAAACCAGGAGTGCTTATACGATGCTTTGCCGGACATTTTTACGTTTAACACCGGCGTTAATGTAAGCGAAACCAATGCAGAAATTAATACAGCGCCTGCCACAACAATACCAAACTCACGGAACAACCTGCCGGTAAAGCCCTGCAGGAAAATGATGGGAAGAAAAACCACCGCCAGTGTAATGGATGTTGAAATAACAGCGAAGTAAATTTCTTTAGAACCTTCTTTAGCCGCTTTCCACTTGCCCATGCCCTGTTCCATCTTCTTAAAAATGTTTTCTGTAACCACAATACCATCATCTACCACTAACCCGGTGGCCAATACAATTGCCAGCAGTGTTAGTACATTAATGGTAAAACCAAAAAGGTACATAATGAAGAAAGCACCAATAAGCGAAACAGGAATATCAATTAAAGGGCGGAAGGCAATTACCCACTCCCTGAAGAAGAGATAGATAATTATAATAACCAGTATCAAAGAAATAATCAACGTTTCCTTTACTTCAGAAATAGAGCGCTTGATGTACTTGGTTTGGTCAAGTGCTATATCCAGTTTTATATCAGAAGGAATATCTTTTTTAATCTTGTCAAGGCGTTTGTAAAATTCATCTGCAATAGCCACATAGTTTGAACCGGGCTGTGGCACAAGCGCCAGCGCAATCATGGGCACGCCGCTTTCTTTTAAAACAGATTCTTCATTTTCCGGCCCCAGTACTACATCAGCCACGTCTTTCAGTTTTATATCGGCGCCGTTTACATTTTTTATATTGATGTTTTGAAACTCTTCTTCGGTATTTATTTTACCAAATGTGCGTACAGAAAGCTCTGTGGAATTACCGGAAATTTTACCTGAGGGTAACTCCACATTCTCTCTTGTTAATGCGGCCTGCACATCTCCAAAGGTCAGGCCAAATGCAGTAAGCTTGGTGGTGTTAAACCAAATACGCATGGCGTAGCGCTTTTCGCCCCAAATCATAATATTACTTACGCCGGGTATGGTTTGTAAACGCTCTAATAAATTATTGTTTGCGTATTCTGTTACCTGCAATTGGTTACGGGTGTTGCTTTGCACCGTCATTGCCAAAATGGGGTCGCTGCTGGCGTCTGCTTTTGTAACCACAGGCGGCGCATCTAAAGCGGGTGGCAGGGAACGCAATGCCTGTGATACTTTATCTCTTACATCATTGGCAGCACCTTCTAAATTTTCCCCTAATTCAAACTCAACATTTATATTACTGGTGCCCTGGCTGCTGCTGCTGGTAATATTTTTTACACCGGCAATACCATTAATGGCTTTTTCAAGCGGTTCTGTTATTTGAGATTCTATAATGTCTGAATTGGCACCTGCATAAGAAGTACGCACACTTATGTTAGGAGGGTCAATAGCAGGATAATCCCTGATTCCTAAAAATTTAAAACCGATAAGACCAAACAATACAATAATAATGCTCAGTACTATCGCCATTACCGGCCGCCGCAAACTTAATTCAGATATATTCACTTAAACTAAAACTTATGGTTTGGTAATTTTGTTCAACGCTACTTTGCTGCCGGGCTTAATGGTTAATATGCCGGATATTAAAACGGTATCTCCGGCTTTCAGTCCCGTAGTTATTTCTACATTGGCGGAGTCTCTTAAACCTGTTGTAACCACTTGCCTTGTTGCAATACCATTCATCACCAGCATTACTTCTTTATTTCTGGCTTTTGGTATAATTGCTTGTGTTGGTATCATTAATGCCTGGTTGTTTTCGCCAAGCGATATTTTTACTTTAGCAAACGCACCTGCCAATAACTGAGCATCTTGTTTTGTAATTAAAGCCATCACACGCAGGTTACGGTTTTCTGCAGCAATAATATTTTCTGTGGCCGATATGGTGGCCGGATATGTTTTATCACTTCCTTCTACAGTAAAATTTACCAGTGCGCCGGTTTTCATTTTAGTGCCATAGGTTTCGGGCACTGTAAAATCAAGCTTAAGCGGATTGGTGTTACGCAGTGTGGCAATAATGGTTTGGGGAGAAACATATGCACCGGTGGTAATAGTGGTAATACCAATTTTACCACTAAAAGGTGCCCGTAATGTTGTTTTAGCAATACTGGTACGAATGATATTCATATCGGCAATAATGTTATTTACTGCCAATACATTTAAATCATACTCCTGCTGGCTTACGCCGTTTATTTTTAAAAGCTGTGCATAACGGTCAACAGTTTGCTGGGCAGTTTTTAACTGTACCTGCAGCTTATTTAATTGCGCCTGTAAATCACCATCGTATAATTTTAATAAGGTAGCACCCTGAGAAACATAAGCGCCTTCTTTAAAATATACACCGGTAACCCTGCCCGCAGCTTCGGGATGCAATTCGGTTTCTTTATATGCAGCTAAACTGCCGGGTACTTCAATTTCCTGGCTTAGTAATTGGGGCGCAACCACGTAACCATCAGCCTTAAGCACTGGTGGAGTGGCGGGTTTAACATTAGCATTTTGTTTATCGGCACTGCCGCATCCAAATGAGAAAAACAGCCCTGCAGTGGCTGCTGTTAGTATTAGTTTATGCACAACCTTAACGAAATTTATGTATTAGACTACAAAGTAACGAAAAACTGTTGTTCCACCTTTGATACTTTTTAAGAGAGGTAATAAGCTTATTTAACGGCTTATAACTTTTAGCGTATGTTTTATGCGGTTGGCCTGGTGTATTAATTCCTGCTTTTCATTGCTGAGCACCGTTATATGCCCCATTTTACGCCCCGGCCTGGTTTCTTTTTTTCCGTAAATATGAACGAAAACGTTTTCGGTTTTTAAAATTTCATCCAGTCCCTCGTAATATGCAGCACCGCTGTGGCCGGCAGCGCCTAATAAATTTACAATAGCAGCCGGTAAAATATGTTCGGTATTGCCCAGTGGATAACCCAGCATTACCCGCCACAACATGTCAAACTGAGAAGAATAATTAGCTTCGATGGTATGATGCCCGCTGTTATGCACCCGTGGCGCTGTTTCGTTTACCAAAACATTATCATCCGCATCAACAAATAATTCCACGGCAAAAATACCCGGGCTGTTTAACGATTTTACTACTTTCAATGCAACAGCTTCCACTTTCCACAAAACTTTTTCCGGCAGCTGTGCAGGGCTAATTTGAAAATCGAGCAAATTAAGCCGTGGGTCAAATACCATATCCACTGGTGGATAAATAGCATTTTCACCTTTATCATTTACTGCAATAATTACAGCAATTTCTTTTTTTACATTCACCAGTTTTTCTAAAACGGCTGGTGCATCAAAGCCACGCTCAACATCCGCGGCGGTTTTTAATAATTCCACGCCACGGCCATCATAACCACCCATGCCAATTTTATGTGCAGCAGGTAAAAAGTTACTGTTTTGTTCCAGCTCTGTTTTGTTTTGTGTAACAATAAAATCGCTGGTGGGTAATTGATTGTTTTTATAAAACTGTTTTTGTAAAATTTTATTTTTTATAATTTTTAAGGCAGCCGGGCTTGGATAAATTTTTACGCCTTCCGCTTCAAGCTTTTCCAATGCATCTTCATTCACGCTTTCAATTTCTATTGTCAATGCATCTAACCCTTTCCCAAAATTGTAAACATCATCGTAATTTTTTATGTCGCCTTTGGTAAAGTGATGGCAAAGGTGTGCTGCAGGGCATTCACTGTCGTTTTCCATTACAAATGTTTCAACCGGGTAATTTGCTGCAGCCTGTAATAACATTCTGCCTAATTGTCCGCCGCCGAGTATGCCCATTTTTTTCATGTGGCAAATATAAAAGGTATAGCACCAATTTTTTTTCCATAATGCGCAAACATTTCCACCATTTTTATAACAAATTGCATGTAATAATTTTGTTTATGGAAGCAACTCAAGATTTAAGCGGAGCTTACTGGAATAACAGGTATGCAAACAATGACACCGGCTGGGATATGGGATTTGTTTCACCGCCGTTAAAACAATATATTGACCAGTTAGCGGATAAAAACATCCGTATTTTAATACCCGGCTGCGGTAACAGCTACGAAGCGGCCTATTTGGCAGCAAATGGGTTTACTAACATTACGCTTATTGATATAGCCCCTTTGTTAGTACAGCAGCTACAGGAAAAATTCAAAGGCCAGCCTGCAATTAAAATAATATCAGGAGATTTTTTTGAACATGAGGGGGCCTATGATTTAATTTTAGAGCAAACTTTTTTCTGCGCCCTGCACTCGTCGTTACGGCTCGCCTATGTACGCCAAATGCATGCCTTGCTTAAACAGGGCGGAAAATTAGCAGGCGTATTATTTGGGAAAGAGTTTGAGGAACAAGGCCCGCCATTTGGCGGTTCCGCAGCGGAATATGAGGAGCTGTTTAAAAATTATTTTATTATACAAAAAGCGGAGCATTGTTATAATTCACATCCTAAAAGAGCCGGGGCAGAGTTGTTTGTTATTTTTGTAAAGCGTTGATGTGTCTGTTACAATTGTTACCAACAGGCAATTACGTAAAATGTAATTTTATTCTTAAAACGATGGGATATGCGTATTGAACAAATTTATACCGGGTGCCTTGCTCAAGGTGCTTATTACATAACGTCCAATGGAGAAGCTGCAATAGTTGACCCATTACGTGAAATACAACCTTATTTAAACCGGCTTACCAAAGATGGGGTGAAGCTTAAATATATTTTTGAAACGCATTTTCATGCAGACTTTGTAAGCGGCCATGTAGACCTTGCAAAAAATACAGGGGCTGCAATTGTTTACGGCCCAATGGCTGCCTGTGAATTTGATTGTATTTCTGCAAAAGATGGGGAGTTGTTTAAAGTAGGTAATGTTACATTTAAAGTGCTGCATACTCCGGGCCACACAATGGAAAGCACTACTTTTTTACTGGCAGATGAAAATGGGAAAGACTATGCAATATTTAGCGGAGACACATTGTTTTTGGGTGATGTGGGAAGGCCGGATCTTGCACAAAAGGCAGCGAACATGACGCAGGAAGAGCTGGCAGGGTTGTTATACGAAAGCTTAATGAACAAAATAATGCCGCTGGCAGATGATGTAATTGTTTATCCTGCACATGGCGCAGGCAGCGCCTGCGGAAAAAACATGATGAAGGAAACGGTGGATTCGCTGGGTAATCAAAAACGCATAAACTATGCATTAAACCAACCCGATAAAGAAGCCTTTATTAAGGCGGTAACAGATGGCTTAACACCACCACCCGGCTATTTTGGTTTTAATGTTGCCATGAATAAAAAAGGGTATCAAAGCTTTGAAGCCGTTTTAAACAGCGGTATGAAAGCGCTTAGTGCAGATGAGTTTGAAGCTGTCGCAGAAAATGCTGCTGCCTTAATATTAGATACACGTGCCAGCAACGATTTTTATAAAGGGTTTATACCACAAAGCATAAACATTGGGTTAAACGGAGACTTTGCGCCCTGGGTGGGAGCAATGGTGGTGGATGTTAAACAGCCATTATTGTTAGTAACAGATGAGGGCAAAGAAGAAGAAACTGTTACCCGTTTAAGCAGGGTTGGGTTCGATAATATTTTAGGCCATTTAAAAGGAAGCTTTACAGCATGGCTGGCAAGTGGCAAAGAAGCCGATGTGGTGGACAGGATTACAGCAGCGCAATTTGCAAAACAGCTAGATGTTGCAAAAGATACAATTATAGATGTGCGTAAAGAAACAGAATACGCTGCGGAGCATGTGGCGGAAGCATACAACAAACCACTTGCGTACATTAATGACTGGATTAAAGATATAAATCCGCAGCAGCATTTTTATTTACACTGCGCTGGTGGTTACCGCAGCATGGTGGCAGCTTCTGTTTTGCAGGCAAGGGGTTACCGCAATTTTACAGAGGTGGAAGGTGGTTTTGGTGCAATAAGCAAAACTGCTGTACCCGTAACAAATTTTGTGTGCCAAAGTAAAATATTGAAGGTGTAAAAATCTATTTTATGAGCATGAGAAAAAAGCGGCCTTAGGGCTGCTTTTTTATTATACAGTTGTATGTAACAAAAGTTACCGGTAAGGGCTGACGCCTCAGCTAAATTTGTACAATAAATTTTTTTTATGAAAAAGAACATGGGAACAACCGATCGTATTATTCGTGTATTGCTTGCAGCAGTATTTGCCATATTGTATTTTACCAATACAGTTACCGGTACGCCGGGGCTGATACTGTTAATTCTTGGGGCTGTTTTTTTATTAACCAGCATAATAAGTTTTTGCCCGCTTTATACACTAATAGGTTTAAATACCTGTGCTGTTAAAAAACAGTAAAGGTTAACCCCTTTTTGGAAAACCATTTTTTAAAAGCAGCGTAAAGCTGCTTTTGTATTTGTAACCTTTGTTACTTATAGCGCAAAGTGCTTAATTTATTTTTACTCCTTAACAAGGCAAATGAAACAACTTATTTTCAGTAACTGGACGGCTATGCGGTTTTTGCGATTAGTAATGGGCATTATAATTATTGTACAAGGCATTGCTGCAAAAGATGTACTTTTTTCTATTGCAGGTTTGCTGTTTACCACAATGGCTTTGTTTAATGCAGGTTGTTGTGCAGCAGGTACATGTTATACTGCTAAAAATAAAAATGATAACAACAGTGCTGTAAAAAATATTGAGTATGAAGAAGTGGTTTAGCAAAAACTGGCTGTATATAACCGGTGCAGCAGCAGGCGGAATTGGCGGCTACCTGTACTGGAATTATACCGGCTGTGCCAGTGGTACCTGCGTTATTACTTCAAAGCCTTTAAACAGTACATTGTATGGCGCTTTAATGGGAAGTTTATTCCTGGGTATTTTTAAAAAGGAAAGCAAATCAACTGATAAATAATTGTGTATGACATTTAATGAAATGATACAGGCAGATAAACTTGTGCTGGTTGATTTTACTGCCAGTTGGTGTGGCCCTTGTAAAATAATGGCACCTGTTTTAAAAGAAGCAAAACAGGAAGTGGGGGATACCGCCGCAATAATTAAAGTGGATATTGACCAGAGCCCCGAAGCTGCCCGGGCTTACAATGTGCAGGGCGTGCCCACATTTATACTTTTTAAAAAAGGAAAAATTTTGTGGCGGCAAAGCGGTGTAATGCCTAAAGCAAACCTTGTAAATGTTATAAAAAAGTTTAGTTAAAAAAAGTAAATATTTAAAAATGAATTTTCTTCAAAAACTTTTTGGAATGGGGCCAGCCGTAAACCTGGAAGAAATAATTAATGACGATGCCTTTTTAGTAGATGTGCGAACACCCGGAGAATTTGCCATGGGGCATGTTAAGGGCTCAGTAAATATTCCCCTGGATGTGATAGCATCTAAATTACCACAGCTAAAGAATAAAAAAACAATTGTAGTTTTTTGCCAAAGTGGCGGACGCAGCAGTGCAGCTAAATCAATACTGGAAAAAAACGGGTTAACAAATGTTGTGAACGGGGGTAGCTGGATAAAAGTAAAAGGCTATGTAGAATAAAATTGATTTTTGTTTCAGATTCAGTTCCATCTGCCCCTCACGGGCAGATTTTTTTATTCTAACAGTAAAAACCGAATTATTGTACATTTGAAAGATGAGCAATACACTGGAAAAACTGTCTGCCATATTTGAGCCTGCATTACTGCAGGAAATACAGCAGTTTGGTATATGGCAAAGTTTTAAAGAAGGCGACCTTATTATGGATTATGGCAAATACATACGTATGATGCCGATAGTAATAAGTGGTACTATAAAAGTGTACAGGCTGGATGATAAAGGGAATGAAATATTATTGTACTACCTGTCCAGCAGCGAAAGCTGCTCAATGGCATACAGCTGTTGTGTAGAAGCTAAAAAGAGCGAAGTAAAAGCAATAGCTGAAGATGATGTTGAAATTGCAGGCATTCCCAATGTAAAACTGGATGAATGGCTTTGCAAATATCCCGGGTGGAAAGCATATATCATGCGCAGTTTTAATGAACGTTTTACAGAGTTGCTGAAATCAATTGAAAGCATTGCATTTCATAAACTGGACGAAAGGCTTATTGCTTATCTTAAAGAAAAGCAGCGGTTGTCCGGCTCATCGGTAATTAAATCTTCGCATTATTTAATTGCAGATGAACTGGCCACTTCCAGGGTCGTAATTTCCAGGCTGCTGAAACAACTGGAAAATGACAAGAAAATTATTTTATACAGAAATGAAATAAAATTATTGCCGGTATTTTAATACAATATGTTTTTAAAGTATTGCCTGTTGTATTTTACAAACCATGTTATCAAACCCTGTACTCACAACTTTTACTGTAAATAACCGCCGCATAGTATTGTACGTGCCAAGGGCGGAAGCGCATAAACTTAGCGTACACTCTCCTTATTGGGCAAAAGTGTGGCCTGCAGCATTGGGGCTTTGCCAGTTTTTACAAAGCAACCTTCATTATATACAAAACAAAACTGTAACTGAATTAGCAGCAGGCTTGGGGCTGCCCACCGTTTTTGCAGCAAAGTTTGCCGCCAAAGTTTACAGCAGCGATATTGAACCGGCTGCGGTTGAATTAATAGAACAATCTGTACAATACAACCGGCTTGTTAATGTGCGCTGCAAAATTAAAAGCTGGAATGATTTTTACGGCGATATAAGCCCGGATACATTGTTATTAAGTGATATAAATTATGAGCCGGAAGCGTTTGAAAAACTGCATGAAATGGTGCTGTATTATTTAGAACATAAATGCACTGTAATTATAAGCACGCCGCAACGGCTGATGGCTAAAAGTTTTATAGAAAAATTATTGCCTTATTGTGTGCAGCAAGACGAAGAGACAGTAAGTATTAATGAAACTGAAACTGTTATTAGCGTTTTTGTTTTAAAGCTGAATGAAGGAATGTAATAAACACCACTATTCTTGTTGGGTCTTTTCTTATCTTTGCAATGCATGACACCTGATTATCCTCATAAAATTTTTGCCGACGAACGCTGCCACTTTGAGCTGCTGATGGAATCGTTGGCCATGCGACACTCCCTGTAATTCCCAAAGGGAAAACCAGTAAGCACTCTGTAAGGTTGAAAAGTATTAATTAGTTGAAGAGTGCGACGCCACTGAAGTTTATAAGAGTTACTAATGTTTGTTTCAAAAAAAAATATTTTATGGGTACAATTACAGCAACCGAATTGCAAAAACATGCAGCGGTAGATTTTTTACCGCTGCAGGGAACGGATTATGTAGAGTTTTACGTGGGTAATGCCAAGCAGGCAGCGCATTTTTATAAAACAGCTTTTGGTTTTCAAAGCCTGGCGTATGCAGGGCCCGAAACAGGCATGAAGGATAAAGTGAGTTATGTTATTCGCCAGAATAAATTAACGTTTGTATTAACCACGCCATTAAAAACCAATAATGAAATTGCGGACCATATTTACAAGCATGGTGATGGCGTAAAAGTGCTGGCTTTAAAAGTAGATGATGCCACATATGCATGGGAGCAAACTACGCAACGTGGTGGAAAAAGCTATATGCAGCCAACTTCATTAAAAGATGATTCTGGTGAAGTGGTGCTGAGCGGCATACATACTTATGGCGATACGGTGCATTTATTTGTAGAACGAAAAAATTACACCGGTGTTTTTATGCCCGGGTTTAAAGAATGGAAGTCGCATTATAATCCGCAAGAAACAGGTTTGCTGTATGTGGATCATTGCGTGGGCAATGTAGGCTGGAACCAAATGAACCCCTGGGTAAAATTTTATGAAGATGTGATGGGCTTTAAAAATATTTTAAGCTTTGATGATAAAGATATTTCTACTGAATACTCAGCGTTGATGAGTAAAGTGATGAGCAATGGAAATGGTTATGTAAAATTTCCTATTAATGAACCGGCAGAAGGCAAAAAGAAAAGCCAGGTAGAAGAGTATTTGGATTTTTATAATGGCGAAGGGGTACAGCATGTGGCCATTGCTACAGCAAATATTATTGAAACCGTTACTAACCTGCAAAACCGGGGTGTTGAGTTTTTAAAAGTACCTGCTTCTTATTATGAAACGGTTTTAGACAGGGTGGGAAAAATTGATGAAGACCTGAAGCCTTTAAGCGATTTGGGTATTTTGATTGACCGGGATGAAGAAGGATATTTATTGCAAATATTCAGCAAACCGCTGGAAGACAGGCCTACATTATTTTTTGAAATTATACAACGTAAAGGAGCTAAAAGCTTTGGCAAAGGTAATTTTAAAGCATTATTTGAAGCACTGGAAAGGGAGCAGGAGGCAAGGGGCAATTTATAATGGGTAAAACCACCCCAATTTGCAGCATTTTCCGAAAAACAGGACATTTTTAACAGCCAGAAAACCCGGAAAAATTTAATTTTACGGAATTAGTTTTATAAACCTGTGTTTGAAATGAAAACCTGTTTTGCTAAAATTTTATTTACCGGTTTAACGGCCTGTTTTTTTTCAGTTAATGCTACAGCACAAAGTGGCGCTTTTGTTGAATTAAAAAAAAGCAGCGTAAAAAGCACTGTGTTAAATGCGGTGGAGGATACTTTGCGCAAACAATTTGAAGAAAAAAAATTGATATGGCCGCCGCAGGAAATTTACATCCGTTCTTTTAAGTTTGATAAACAACTGGAAGTGTGGGTAAAAGCGGGAGTAAAAGAACCCTTTAAACTTTTTAAAACCTATAAAGTTTGTATGCAAAGCGGTACCACAGGCCCCAAGCGCATGCAGGGAGATTACCAGGTGCCGGAAGGTTTTTATCATATCAACGAATTCAGGCCGCAAAGTAATTATCATTTGGCGCTGGGACTGAATTACCCCAATGCTTCCGACAAAATTTTAAGCGACTCTTTACGCCCCGGTAATGATATTTATATTCACGGCAATTGTGTTTCCACAGGCTGTATAGCCATTACCGATGCACAAATTGACGAAGTGTATACACTGGCCGCCCAGGCAAAAAACAATGGACAGGACTTTATACCTGTACATGTTTTTCCTGTAAAGTTTAATGTAAAAAAGTCGGCAGAATATATGGCGCAAACACTGCAGGCCAAGCCCGCTTTAACCGAGTTTACTTTAAAATTAAAAGAAGCGTTTAATTACTTTGAAGAAAAAAAGCAGTTGCCCGTTATTATGGTGAATAAGAAAGGGGAGTACGTAGTAAATTAAAATGAACTTTTAATAAAAACACTAATCCGGCGAAAGCCGGATTTTTTTTTACACCTATTTTATCTTAACAAAGCCTGTATTGTTTCAGTAGTTCGTTGTGTAAGTAAAATGGTTTTGCCGTTTGTAAGTGCATCAAACTTTTCTCTAGTATAATGCCGCACTGTAAGCAGGGTTAAGTTTTTTTCTACACTTACTTCAAATGCTTCCGAAGCGTTTAGTGCTAATTTTTCAATTTTATCAGGACGATCATCTAAACAGCATAAAATACTTATAGCGCCGGTTTGCACCAGGTTGGGCTTTATTTTTAAATTGCCAAACAGCTCGTACAAATCACTTACATAATGCTCGCCTACAAAACTAAAATCTTTGCTTTCTAATTTTATCAATACCTGGTTTTCTTTAACTACAATTATAGGCGGCAGGTTATGCACCGGTTTGTTACTGATGATTGTGCCCGGCAGCTCTGGTTTTAAAAAGCACCGCACATGCAGCGGAATATTTTTATTTTGTAATGGCTTTATGGTTTTTGGATGAATAACCTGTGCGCCGTAATATGCCATTTCAATTACTTCATCATAGCTCAATTCACTTAAAAATACAGCATCTTTAAATTCTTTGGGGTCGGCATTCATTACGCCTTCCACATCTTTCCATATGGTTTGGTTTTCGGCATTTAAAAGGCTGGCAAAAATAGCAGCGCTGTAATCGCTGCCTTCTCTCCCCAAAGTAGTACTTTCATTTTCATCAGTAGCGCCAATAAAACCCTGTGTTAAAACAATATCACAATCATTAAAAAGTGGTAATACATCACTGTTAACTTTTTGTGTTGTAATATTCCATTCAATACCAGCATCCCTGAAGTTATCGTCCGTACGTACAATATCCCTTACATCAATCCAGGTGTTTTTTACACCGGCTTCATTTAAGTAAGCACTCATCATAGCAGTACTTAATAATTCGCCACAGCAAACCACCTGGTCGTAATAATAATCGTACTCCCGTACCGGCTTGTCGTGCAGCAGCCATTCCACTTCAGTAAAAAAATCTTTTAAATGATTTTCTGCCTGCTGCCAGTTAATGGAAACAAGGTATTTTAAAGTATTTAAATGCTGCTGCTTTACCTGTTCAAATAACTGCAGGGCATCTTCTTTGCGCCCATCAAAAAAGGCTTCCACCACTTTTTCCAAAGCATTGGTGGTTTTGCCCATGGCAGAAATAATAATAAATATCTTTTCTCCTTTAAATGACTGAATAATTTTTGCAACATTTTGCATCCTTTCTACTGTGCTTATACTGGCGCCGCCAAACTTAAATACTTTCATGCCTTTATTTTGATGGTGTTTTACAAACGCAAAACACTTTTTAGTTTATAAGAATGCTTACTTTTGAAAAGCAAATCTAAAATCGTAAACCGTAAATCCGAAATTGTTATATGTCAATAGACCGCAAAGTACAAACGCTGGATGAATTTACCATTCAGCAGCTAAGAGATTTTCCCAGTGCCACAGGCGAATTATCAAGATTATTAAGAGATATTGGTCTTGCGGCAAAAAGAGTAAATGTAGAAGTGAATAAGGCCGGCCTGGTTGATATTTTAGGCGATTATGGAAGTACCAATGTGCAGGGAGAAGAGGTAAAAAAACTGGATGTGTATGCCAATAACCAGTTTGTTGGGGTACTGCGCCACGGTATAAGCTGCGCCGGTATTGGCAGCGAGGAAATTGATGATGTGGTGATATTTGATGATGAAATAAGCAATGCCAGTAAATATGTTTGTTTGTTTGACCCATTGGATGGCAGTGCAAATATTGATGTAAATGTTTCCATAGGCACCATTTTTAGTGTTTACCGCCGGGTAAGCAAAGTAGGTACGCCTGCAACTAAAGAAGATTTTTTACAACCGGGTACAAGACAAATTGCAGCCGGTTATGTTATTTATGGGTCCAGCACAATGATGGTGTATGCAACAAGGCGTGGCGTAAACGGGTTTACATTAGATCCATCTATCGGAGAGTTTACATTAAGCCATCCCAATATTAAATGCCCCGAAACCGGAAAAATATATTCTGTAAACCACGGAAACTTTTTTCAGTATACAGAAGGTGTAAGAAAGTACATTAACGAATGCCAGCGTAAAGATAAAAGTACCGGTGGCCCTTACACACAACGTTATATTGGCAGCATGGTGGCCGATGTGCACCGCAACCTTATTAAAGGCGGTATTTTTATGTATCCTGCCATTGCAGATAAGCCAAAAGGTAAATTAAGGCTGATGTATGAATGCAACCCTTGTGCTTTTATAATAGAAGTGGCAGGTGGCAAGGCCACTAACGGCAGCGAGCGCATGCTGGATGTGCAGCCAACAGACCTGCACCAGCGCACACCTTTTTTTGCAGGCAGTAAAAAAATGATGGAAGAGCTGGAGAGTTTTACAATTACGCAATAAAAATATTCAGGATTGATGCAGCATACAATAATCTCCGTAAAAAATTTAAAGAAAAATTACGGCAGTTTTGAAGCAGTAAAAGGTATTACGTTTGATGTGTACAAAGGAGAAATTTTTGGATTACTGGGGCCTAATGGCGCTGGTAAAAGCACCACGCTGGAAATAATAGAAACCCTGCGTAACAAAAGCAGCGGGGAGGTGATTGTTGATGGACTGGATCTTGATAAAGAACCCACAGCCATAAAGAAAATAATTGGTGTGCAATTGCAGGCATCTGGTTTTTACCCCGGCCTTACATTGGTGGAACTGATTGAATTATTTGGCGGTTTATACAATCAGCCTGTACAGCCCATGGAATTATTAAAAACGGTAAACCTGGAAGACAAGGCTAAAAATAAATACAAAGAAATGAGTGGCGGGCAAAAGCAACGTTTCAGTATTGCCACCACACTTATTAATAAGCCACGCATTATTTTTTTAGATGAACCCACCACAGGGCTTGATCCACAGGCACGCCGTAATTTGTGGGAATTAATACGAAGCATAAGGGCAAACGGTACTACTGTAATTATCACCACACATTATATGGACGAAGCAGAACAGTTGTGCGACCGTATTGCTATAATGGACGAAGGAAAAATTATTTCTTTGGATTCTCCTGATAAAATGATTGATGACTTAGTGGCAACCGGCTTTGAAAAAACAAAGCAGGTAAAGGCTGCCAACCTGGAAGATGTTTTTATACAGCTTACCGGAAAAGATTTAAGAGACGAATAAATTACAATTATGAATATTGAAGCATTAAAATACCCTATTGGCAGGTACGAGCCGCAACCCTTTTCTGAGCAACAATTACAGCAATGGTTGCTGGATATAAAAGTATTGCCACAGCAATTAGAAAATGCTGTGCTTAATTTAGATGAAGCACAATTAAACACTGTTTACCGGGATGGCGGCTGGATGGTAAAGCAAGTGGTGCATCATGTGGCAGACAGCCATGTGAATGCATATTGCCGCTTGAAAATTGGTTTAACGGAAGAGAAACCAACCATAAGGCCTTATGATGAAGTGGCATGGGCAGAATTAAAAGATTCGCATGATTTACCTATAAATATTTCACTTACGTTGTTATATGCGCTGCATACACGTTGGCATTATGTGTGGGCACAGGTATCGCAGGAAGATTTGCTAAATAAAACGGTGTATCATCCCGCCAGTGAAAAAACAATGACGTTGTGGTTTCTGCTGGGCATGTATGTATGGCATGGCAAACATCATGTGGCGCATATTACAAGTTTAAGGGAAAGAATGAAGTGGTAATAAATGTAAGCAAGGTTAACCTGTTGGCTGATTTTGTACCCGGATTTCGCTGACTGATTAACCATTTAACCAATTAAAAAATAACATGAACTGGAAAACACTTTCTTCAACTTACATAAACAAACATATTTACTTTACAGCACGGCGTGATGTATGCCAGCGGCCCGATGGCAAAATTGTTGACCCGTATTTTGTGGTGGAAATGCCTACAAATGTTTGTGCACTGCCAATTACTGAAAACAACGAAGTGGTGTTGGTAAAACAGTACCGTCACCCCATAGAACAGGTTACTATTGAATTGCCAGGTGGATTTGTGGATGATAATGAAGATATGGAAAAAGCAATGGCAAGAGAATTGCTGGAAGAAACCGGCTATGAGTTTACGAAATATGAGTATTTAGGTAAAATAGCCGCCAACCCTGGCTGCTTAAATAATTTTACCTGCTTATACCTTGCAACAGGCGGAAAAAAAATTAAAGAGCAGCAATTGGATAATAATGAAGATATTGAAGTATTTACCGTGCCACTTGCTGAATTAAGGCGCATGCTAAGAGATAACGAAATTGTGCAGGCGCTGCATTTAAGCTGTATTTATTATGCGCTGGCAAAGCTGGATGGGAGGAAGTAGCATGTTAGCTTTTTTGCAGGTGCCCTTACTTTTCAATCACATAAGTAGTTCCTTCTATAGTTCGAATACCATCTTTAGATGTTTTGACTTTTACATTGTCAATAAAGATGTAGTCATTTTCTTTTAAAGTCATAATAAGACGGCGGCAGTTTTCAGGTATCTTGTTTCCAATAATTTGGAAAGAAGAGTACCCGTTCTTTGTTGGGAGATAGAGGTCAAATTGAATAATTTCAATTGAACCAATTGTACTACATAAACTTGCAGTTCTAATTTGGGGGAGTTGATTTCTACTAATATTATTGCCACATATCCCTTCAAGACACACTTTAATCTGCGGAATATTGATTTCGAGAAAATCAATATAATTTATCGAGTCAGAACCTAGGTATTCTCCAATAAGGACAGTTTTAGCTAAACAAATTGAATTTCTTATACTGATATAAAGTGAGCTATCACGAAAATATGTTGTTACGTATGCTGAACTGGAAGGATTTAATTTGTATTGACTACTGTCTATAACCTGAATTTTTAAGTGCGATTTTGAGATGGTGTGTATGCGTACACTATCAAATAACTGTGCATCACAATTTGTATTGAATCTAAAAATAAGAATAATCAAAACAATAACAATTCGCTTCATATAAAATGCAGTTACTTTTAAATATGTGAATCTAGACATTATGAATTTCCACTTCCCCCACTAAAAACACACTGCCGCAAACAATAATTATATCCTCTTTTGAAGCATTTTGTTTTGCTACAGCAATAGCATAGTTCACATTTTCATAAATATTGCCGTGTAAGTTATGTAACGCTGCTTTTTGTTGCATTTCGGTAGCAGGCAATGCACGTGGTATGTGTGCTTGTGTAAAATAATAAGCAGCATTTGTTGGTAAAAGCGCCAGCACTTTTTCAATGTCTTTATCTTTTACCATGCCCAGCACAAAATGAAGGTTAACATTTTTAGTAGCAGTTAATGACAAATGACTAAGAACCTGTTTTATTCCGTCTTCATTATGCGCCACATCTAACACAACAGCCGGATTTTTTGCAATCACATCCCAGCGGCCATGCAGCCCTGTAAGTTGTTTAACATGCGCCAATGCATACTTTTCATCTTCATTCTTAATATTAAAACCTAGCTTCATTAAAATACCTTCTGCACATAAAACGGTGCAAAGGTTTTTTGTTTGGTACAGTCCGTTTAAATCAAGCTGAAAAGTTTCGGTAATGTTGTGCGTTGTATTGGTTACGTCGCATTGCAACAAATCAAGGTTTGCAATAATATTGCTTGTTTTATATTCATGCTGCACAAAATGAATGGGCGCATTGCATGCTGCAGCCTTTTGTTCAAACACTGTTTTTGTTTCAGCATTATATTCTCCAATCACCACCGGCACATTTGGTTTAATAATACCTGCTTTTTCAAAAGCAATTTCGGGCAATGTGTTGCCCAGCAAATTCATGTGGTCGTAACCAATATTGGTAATGATGGAAAGGAGTGGATTGATAACATTGGTACTGTCCAGCCTACCGCCCAAACCGGTTTCAATTACAGCAATATCCACCTGTTGCTGTGCAAAGTATTCAAAAGCCATCACAACCGTTAACTCAAAAAAAGAAGGTTGTACCTGTTCAGATATATCTTTCGTCCGCTCCACAAAATCCACCACAAAATCTTCTGTAATCATTTCGCCGTTTATCTTTATCCGCTCCCTGAAATCTTTTAAATGCGGCGAAGTGTACAGCCCGGTTTTATAACCTGCTTTTTGCAAAATAGCTGCCAGCATGTGGCTGGTGCTGCCTTTGCCATTGGTGCCGGCAATATGTATGCTTTTAAATTTTGTATGCGGATTGCCGGTTGTATTGCAAAGCTGCAGTGTATTGTGTAAATCTTTTTTATAGGCCGCTGCGCCAATGCGGCTGAACATGGGCAACTGGCTGTATAAATAATCAATCGTTTGCTGATAGGTCATTTAAATGTACGAGGTTAAATGTACGATGTACGACCGCAAATGTAGGTAAAGATGAATAATGGTATGTGGCTGAAGAGTGTTTATACCTTTCTTTCGCTGAAAGAAAAGTATAACAGAACAAGTTCGCCAATGAAGTTCAATAGGGCTGTAAATGATTGTCCCAAAATCCACCTTTTTAAGCTAAATTTGCACCCTTAAATAAGCGGAGCAACGTAATGAAGAACATCAGAAACTTTTGCATTATTGCACATATTGACCACGGAAAAAGTACCCTGGCAGACAGGCTTTTAGAGCATACCAAAACCATCAGCGAAAGGGATATGCAGGCGCAGGTGCTGGATGATATGGACCTGGAAAGGGAAAAAGGTATTACTATTAAAAGTCATGCCATACAGATAAACTATCCGTTTAAAGGTGAGCAATACACATTAAACCTGATTGACACTCCCGGCCATGTGGATTTTAGTTACGAAGTAAGCCGTGCGCTGGCTGCCTGCGAAGGCGCTTTGCTGCTGGTAGATGCCACACAGGGCATACAGGCGCAAACAATTTCTAACTTATATCTTGCGCTGGAAAACGATTTAGAAATAATTCCGGTTATTAATAAAATTGACATGGATGGCGCCATGATACCGGAAGTAAAAGACCAGATTATTGATTTAATTGGCTGTAAAGAAGAAGAAATTTTACTGGCCAGCGGTAAAAGCGGTATTGGTATTGATGAAATCTTAGAAGCCATTGTAAACCGCATTCCTGCACCAAAAGGCGACCCTGAAGCACCACTGCAGGCATTAATTTTTGACAGTGTGTTCAACAGCTTCCGTGGTATTATAGTTTACTACCGCATTTTTAACGGCAGCATTAAAAAGGGCGATAAAGTAAAATTCTTTAGCTCCAACCAGGAATATTTTGCAGACGAAGTGGGTATTTTAAAACTGGGTATGGATGAAAAAAAATCGGTGCAGTGCGGCGATGTGGGTTATATTATTACCGGTATTAAAAATGCCAAGGAAGTAAAAGTGGGAGATACGCTTACCACGGTTGCTAACCCAACACAAAGCCGTATTGATGGTTTTGAAGAAGTGAAACCGATGGTGTTTGCCGGCATTTTCCCTGTAAATACAGATGATTTTGAAGAACTGCGTGACTGTATGGAAAAGCTGCAGTTGAACGATGCATCATTAACGTTTGAACTGGAAACATCGCAGGCATTGGGCTTTGGTTTCCGTTGCGGCTTTTTAGGGTTGCTGCACATGGAAATTATACAGGAACGTTTGGAACGTGAATTCAATCAAACTGTAATTACAACGGTACCCAACGTAAGTTTTGTGGCTACCACGGTTAAAGGCGAGAAGGTGATTGTGAACAATCCTACCGAAATGCCCGACCCCACACGAATTGATGTGATTGAAGAACCTTTTATTAAAGCACAAATAATTACAAAGCCGGAATACATTGGTAACAGTATGAACCTTTGTATTGGCAAACGTGGTATTCTTACACACCAGGGCTATCTTACAACCACCCGTGTGGAATTGACTTTTGAAATGCCGCTTACTGAAATTGTGTTTGACTTTTACGATAAACTAAAATCGCAAACACGTGGTTATGCATCGTTCGATTATCATCCGCTGGATATGCGCCCAAGCGATATCGTGAAGATGGATATTTTGCTAAACGGCGAAAAAGTGGATGCCCTGAGTGCATTAATACACCGCGGCCGCAGCCAGGATTTTGGCCGCAAGCTTTGCGAAAAATTAAAGGAGTTGCTGCCCAAACAACAATTCCAGATTGCGATACAGGCTGCCATTGGTGCAAAAGTTATTGCACGGGAAAACATAAGCGCCATGCGTAAAGATGTTACCGCCAAATGTTATGGTGGTGATATAAGCCGTAAGCGTAAGCTGTTAGAAAAACAGAAAGAAGGTAAAAAACGCATGCGCCAGATAGGAAGTGTGGAAGTGCCGCAGGAAGCATTTTTAGCAGTGCTGAAGCTGGATGATTAAAAGCCCCCTCCGCCCCCTGAAGGGGGAACCGGCGAAGATAGGAGCGAAGATGAGAATAGTTGTTGTCATTCCGACGAAGGAGGAATCTGCCAGTTACGTATATGAAGATGATGTTACCAACATCAATTCATCGCTCAGCATCGTTGTGAACTTGTTCTGTTATTTTCTATTCTTTCAGTGAAAGAATAGAAAATAATCTCACTTCAGCTTTTTAATTCTTTATTCATCTTCCCCTCAATAAAATTTTTGTGTGTTGCAATTGGCAGTGTTTTGCTTTTGCAATGTATCTTTTTTAACAGGCTCAATAGGTTTTATTTGCTCGGGTTCAACAACTGCAACGGTGCCCTGAACAATTGGAGGTGGCGGGGCTATTTCGCCTACCGTTGTACTTTCAATAGTAACTGTTTTTGTTTTGCTGCATTTATTTTTAGCTGAAGTATCAATGGCTGTTGGTTTACCCATTATAGGTGCCGGCATAATTGTATCACCCAGTAAAATATGTTGCTGTGGCTTTGAAATTATTCCTGTTGTTGCCTCTTCAGTTTTAATAACTTTTCCTTGCATATCTGCATTACAAGAAAAAAGCATAGTGCCATAAGCCAGTAAACAGGCAGCTAAAAATTTTTTCCATAAGGGCATGGGTATGGAGTAAATGTTTGCAGGCAGTTCAATAGTTATTTTATTTAACTGTTTATTTGTAAACCTGCCACAGGTACTTTCGCCTTGTTTTTTATTCAGGAAAAACAGTTTCACTTCATCATCGCTCATTTGTGTAAAGTCGGTAACAGTTTTAGCACAAACAGCGCAGTGGCGGCCTTGTTCATTGGGTGTCATGCTGCCCCAGTCTTCGTGGCAGGGCTTGGGTATAGATAGTTTAAGCATAGTGCATCTTTAGTAGTAAGATGCAGGTGTGAAATTTTTACATAATTATGCTTATCCCTTTCCTTTCTTTTTAGGGGTGGTTTTTGGTTTTGCAGCAGGTTGTTCATCGAGGTTTGCAGGAAATTTGCTGTCGAACTTACTATCATCAAGAGGATTGGGTACCGGCATTTGGCCTAAGGGTGTAACCTGGTTAAATATTTTTTCAATATGCACCCATTTGCCACCTTTCCATTTAAAACCTTCATAATCGCCGTCGCCAACATAGGTCCATTTTTTATTGGGTTCGTTGGTTTCAGATATTAGATGTTCTACCACAATCATATCCATTTCGGGGTCATAATTTAATTTGGGGCCATCTTCTTTTTTAAATTCCATTATGTAACGGCCAATGGAGGTTTTAAAAACGCTGTCTTCTTCAAAGCTGAAAAAACGGCCGCCGAAAATGGGTTCCTCACCATCAAAATGCAGTACTTCAATTATTTTTTTATTACTGCGTATGTTGTTTTCATCAAAGCCCAGCAACGTGTAATAGTTAGTGCTGCCCGATTGCTTTTGAATAATGTTGTAATACACCGCACCAATCCATCCTTTATTGTTGCCAATGGTGTCATTCAGTTTTATGGTTACATCGCTTTTGTCAATTAGCGGAAACAGTTTTAAAGAACCATCATAGGTACGCATTTGTATAGCGCCGTGCTGGCGGATAACATTGTCGTTTATTACCATTTGCCAGGTAAAAATCCTGAATGAACTGTCTGGTGCGTATAACCGGGAAATTGTTTCTAACGAATCGAATGGATGATAAAAGGAGTTAGGTATTTTTAATGCCCTTACAAGCATTTTTGTAAAAGTACTGTCTGCACTAAAGCGGTCGTTTGATATCCTGCCCTGTATAATTTGAACTGCAAATTTTTTAAGCGAATCTTCTTTTTGCCGCAATGCTTTTTCATCAGCTTTGGTAAGCCGTTGAGCTGTTGCGGCAAGGCAAAGTAGTACAGGCAGTAAAACTATCAGTTTCTTCATGCGTTAAAATTAGCTAATCCTTTAACAATTGCTGTATAAAAATATTGTGGCTAAAATAATTTTAACTAAAGTTTGATTGGGGAGATGGAACGCAGATGACGCTGATTATACAGATAAGCACAGATTTTATCAGTGCAGATAAGTTAAATCTGCATTATCCGTGTTCTATTTTTATAAATCCAGCGCAAAAGCAATGAGGGAAGGATATACCATGTCAATGCACTCATCGCTGGTGTCAACTTCAGGGCGGTTGGTGGTTAGGAAAACCGTTTTTGCACCAATGTTGCGGCCAAAACCCATATCGCTGATGGTGTTGCCCACCATGATGGATTTGCTTAAATCAATATCAGGAAAATCTTTTGCAGCCTGCAGGCCCATACCGGGGTTGGGTTTGCGGTTATTGCTTTCCATATCAGGGCAGTAATACACTGCATCAATTTTGCCTCCTACCTTTTCCACTTCTTGTAACATGTTTTTATGTATGAGATGCAGGTTTTCCAGCTTGGTAGTGCCTTTGGCTACGCCCCGCTGGTTGGTAACAACAATTATGCGGTTAAATTTTTGGCTGAAAATCTGGATAGCTACTTTTACGCCATCGTAAAATTTAAACTCCTCCCATGTGTTAGTGTAGTAAGGAACAATTTCCTGGTTAATAACACCGTCACGGTCTAAAAAAAGTGTCCAGGTTTTATCTATTTCTGAGAGGTTTAAGTTCATTGTACTAATTAAAACGAATTACAGGAATTATTGTTTAAAATTCTTTATTGGCCCGTTCATAATCTTCGGGAATGCCAATATCGATGAAGTAATTATCAAAAGACAAAGCAAATAATTTTCCGCTTGCAGTTTGCACTTCTAAAAAATCTTTTTCAAAAGAAAATTTTTCTGGCAATCCTGCTGTAAGTAAAGCGCTTGCCTGTAAAGCATAAATACCGCCGTTTATTAAACCGGTTTTACAAAATTGTTTTTCATTAAAAGCGGTAATAACGTTTGTATTGTTTATTTCAACAGTGCCATAGCGGCTGAAATTTTTCATGGGTTTTAATGCTACGCTGCACACAGAATTGTGGTTTGTGTGAAATGCCGATAGCTTCTTTAAATCAATATCGAAAAAAGTATCGCCGTTAAATACCAGCACATTTTTTGAAACCGCTTTTGCGCAAGCTGCTTTAATAGCACCACCGGTGCCTAGCGGTTCTTCTTCAATTACATATTCTTTTTCAAGTGATGCAAAATGTGTGTTTACATATTCAATCACCACTTCGCTTTTATAACCCAATGAAAAAACAAAACGGGCAATGCCCTGCTTTTTTAAATAGTTAATTATGTAATTGATGAAAGGTTTGCCTTTCACCGGCGCCATACACTTTGGCACATCGGCAACAACGCTTCTTAACCTTGTGCCCAGTCCACCGGCTAAAATAATGGCTTCTGTAATCATCAGGCGCTGAAATATTTTTCTTCCACCAGTTCGCAAATAATATGACCGAGCATAATGTGGCTTTCCTGAATACGTGGCGTATCATCAGATGGAACATTAAGTAAGTAGTCGCTTACTGCTTTAAGTTTACCGCCATGACTGCCGGTAAAACCAATTGTTACCATACCTTTTTGTTTGGCCACTTCAAAAGCAGCTACAATATTTTTACTGTTGCCGGAAGTGGAGAGCCCAATTAATACGTCGCCTTTAATGCCGATGCCATGGATGAGGCGGCTGTAGATAACATCGTAACTGTAATCGTTGGCTACAGCAGTCATGTAAGAGGTATTGCAATGCAGCGCTTCTGCGGGCAGTGCTTCACGGTCTTTATAAAAACGGCCGCTGAATTCTGCTGCTAAATGCTGAGCATCGGCAGCGCTGCCGCCATTGCCGCAAAACAACACTTTGTTGCCGTTTTTAAATGCAGCAACAAGCACTTCCACACAATCCTGTGTTGTTTTTATCAGTGTTTCGTTTTGCAGTATTTGTTGTTTTGTTTCAACAGATGCGGCGATGATATTTTTTATTTTTTCAATCATAAGTTAAGTCAAAAGTTAAAAGTCAAAATTCAAAACAGGTTTTTACAAGTAAAATTCTGTAATGTTCTGTAATGGTGTGTAGTTAAAGTGAGTGACACAACGATGATGATAGTAGCACAATCGTCAGTATCATTATTCAACAATTACACCGTCCAGCTTGTTAACCCATACTTTGTGAACGAATATTTTTTTACCTGTCCGCCAAAGTTATTTAAAGTATTGGTAACAGCATAACGGGTGTTGCCGGGGCAATAAAAAATCATAAAGCCGCCGCCGCCTGCACCGCTTATTTTTCCGCCGGTGGCACCGGCAGTTTTTGCAGCATCGTAAATGCTTTCAATTTTACTGTTGCTGATATTGTGCGCCATTAACCGCTTTTGCTGAAAACCGTAATCGAGTATTTCACCAATTTCATTCAGCTTGCCTTTTAGTAATGCTTCCTTCATCATTTTAGCCTGCTCTTTTAAATGATGCATGGCTTCAATACTTTTTTCGTTTTTACTGTTTACGTTGCTTACCTGTTCTTTAATAATTTCAGCGCTTTCACGGGAAGTATCTGTAAAATATAAAACGAGATTATTCTCAAGCTCATGCAAATATTCGGGGCGTATGCGGAGGGGGTTTACAATTACTTTATCATTATCGTAAAACTCCATAAAGTTTACACCGCCAAATGTAGCAGCATACTGGTCTTGTTTGCCGCCTGCTAATTGTAAATCGTTGCGTTCAATGGCATACGCGTATTGTGCGGCATCGTATTCGCTTAAGGGCAGTTTCAGCATTTCAATAAAAGCACCTAATATCGCAACCACTAAAGTTGATGAAGTGCCCAAACCGGAACCTGCAGGTGCATCTACAAAAGTGGACAAACGAAAACCGCCTTTTACTCCATAATCTTTTTGAATACGATTGTACACACCTTTTAATAAATTGAGTGTGCCGTCAATGGGAAGCGCTGTTGCAAAATCAAAGCTTTGCTGCTCGTTACGGTCCAGCGCTTCAACAATAATTTTGTTTTCGGTTAAAGGTTCAATAGTTGCATAGGCAGATAATGAAATGGTGGCATTTAAAATAGCACCACCATACAAATCGCTGTAAGGGCTAACATCGGTGCCGCCGCCGGCAAGGCCAATACGCAGGGGAGCTTTGCTTCTGTAAATCATGAAGTAAATTAATTGTGCGGCAATTTACTTACTATTGGCAACATCAAAGATGGTTTCTGTTAATTTAGCCCAGCTCAGTTTCTTTTTTTCTTCCACCAGGTGTGGTATAAAATGAGTTTCGCCTTTTACAAAGTATTCTTCAATTTTTTGTGCAATGGCTGCAGGGTTTGGCTCAGCAACTAAACCCACTTTATCATCAGGCACTAAAGATGGCAAACCGCCAACGTTAGTAACCACCATAGGTTTTTCAAAATGATAGGCGAGGGGAGTAACGCCGCTTTGCGTGGCATTGCGGTAAGGCTGCACCACCACATCGGCAGCACAGAGATAATATTTTACTTCGCTGTCGGGGATAAAATCAGTGCGTAAAATCAATTGGTCTTTTATGCCGAGTTGTTCTATTTGTTCGTCGTAAGGTTTGCGGTCTTCATAAAACTCCCCGGCCACTAATAATTTAATACCGGTGTGTTTTAGTAAAGGCATGGCTTCAAACAACACATCCAGCCCTTTGTATTTGCGGATAAAGCCGAAGAATAAAATAATTTTTTCAGAAGCACTGAGTTGTAAATGTTCTCTTGCTGCTGCAGTACTTATCTTTTCTCCGAAATTATCGTACAGCGGGTGCGGTACTGCTTTGGCTGGCTTTGTTTGTGTAAACAATCGTAAATCACTCAGCACTTTTTCGCTCATGGTTATAAAACCGTCAATGGGTTTTATAAAATATTTGGTAAAGGGTTTGTCGCCAAAACGTTTTTCATGCGGAATAACATTATCGGCAATGCAAACCACTTTGGTATGCTTGTTTCTTTTTGCAATGCGTAAAATAGTGCCAAGGCATGGGCCCATTAATGGCAGCCAGTAACGCACTACAATTAAATCAGGTTTTTCTTTTTTAAGTTTACTGCCAACACTTAACCAGTTAAAAGGATTAACCGAGTTAATACACACTTTAATTTTTAAATCTTTTGGTGCAGGCTCTGTGGAGTATTGTGTGGTGCCGGGAAAAATAAAATCAGGGTATTGTAACGAGAAAGTATAAATAGTTACATCATGCCCCTGCGCCTGAAACTCTTTAGCCAGTCTTTCGTTATAAGACGCTAAACCGCCACGAAGCGGATGTGCCGGGCCGATGATGATAATTTTTTTATAGAACACTGATGACATTGATTTAACTTATAATCACTTATTTTTTAAATCATTTGTAAATAATTTTCTTTTGAACTGCGGTTTCTTGCCAAAAAATAAAAGTAAACCAACTTCAATATCTGTAGCTCTCAAATAATTAATCAGTTGAAGTTCGTGTTCTTCGATTATAACTCCATCGCCGGCTTTAAGTTCAATTATTACTTTATTATCAACGAATAAATCAGCATAGTAATTGCCAACATTTTTCTCTTTATAATGAACCTGAATTGGAACCTGCGAACTTACTGACAAACCAGCTTCAGTTAGCTCAATCAGCAATGCGTTTTCGTATACCTTTTCAAGAAAGCCATACCCAAGTTTGTTGTAAACATTGTAAAAGCATCCAATAATAGTTTCTGTAAGGGCTGAGTGGAGATAGTTGTTATCAGTGCTCATCAATTTAATCAGTTTAATCAGTGTTCCATCATAACCCGGCCTTTTCTTCAATCAAATAGGAATTTCTTTCAGGTGAATTCCGTGAAATTAATTCACCAATAAAACCTGCTAAAAATAATTGCGAGCCAATTATCATTACCGCCAAGGCAATATAAAAAGTTGGCCTGTTGGTAATAGCATAGTCCGTATTTATAAGCTTGGAAATAATGAGATAAAAACTAAAGCCAAGCCCAATTAAAAAACAAATGGTACCCCACAAGCCAAAAAAGTGCATGGGCCTTTTGCCAAACTTGCCCACAAAGAAAATGGTCATCAAATCTAAAAACCCATTGATGAAACGTGTCCAGCCAAATTTAGTAACGCCGTATTTCCTGGCACGGTGCTCCACTACTTTTTCGCCCACTTTTCTAAAGCCTGCCCATTTGGCCAGCACTGGAACATAGCGATGCATTTCACCATACACTTCAATGCTTTTAATAACATTTTTTCGGTACGATTTAAGGCCGCAGTTAAAATCATGCAGCTTTATTTTGCTCATACTGCGTGCTGCAGCATTAAACAATTTGCTGGGAATATTTTTAGTGAAGGTATTATCGTAACGTTTCTTTTTCCATCCGCTTACCAAATCAAAACCATCTTCCACAATCATGCGGCGCAGCTCAGGCACTTCATCGGGACTGTCCTGCATATCGGCATCCATGGTAATTATAACATCGCCTTGTGCCGCTTTAAAACCTTCGTTTAAGGCGGCGCTTTTACCATAGTTGCGCTGAAATTTTATGCCTTTAATATTGCTGTTGCCGTTGCGTAACTGCTGCACCACATTCCATGAGTTATCAGTACTGCCATCATCCACCAAAATAACTTCGTAGCTGTAATTATTGGCAAGCATTACCTTTTCAATCCATGCACACAGTTCTGGCAAAGATTCTTCTTCATTAAAAAGCGGTATTACAATTGATAAGTCCATTTTTATTTTTTTGTAACGGGCATTAGTACTTTAATCAGCTTCACAGGCGTCGCACTCTTCAGCTAAATTTCTTTATTGAACTTTATTGTTTCCTGCTAAAGAAAAACGACCCTATTGCTGTAACCAATGCTCCAATAGCAAGATAACTGAAAACAACCGCCATTATATATCCCGGCAAAAATAACTTTTTTGCAGTAGCAATGCTTTTTTCAATGTCAACCGGTGTATAGTCTTTATTTTTAGCAAGCTCCACCTTCATAATAGCTGCCATTTGTTCTTTTAATTCGGGGTGCGTTAAAATAAAAACGAGTGTAAATGCCACCATTAAAAAAGTTACCAGCACAAAGCATTTAAAACCTTCGGCAAAAAATTGTTTAAAGCCGGGGTTTTCGGTATTGTTCTTTTTAAAATTAAGCAGTGTCCATATTATTCCGGCAACATACATGGCATAAGTAATGTATGGAAGGTTATTATCAAAACTCCCTTTTACTTTGTAAATAACAAGTGAAAAGGCAATCATTGCTGCCCCGGTGATGATGCCAATATTTCTTGCAGTAAGTGTTTTCATTAATTTAAAACTACTTGTCCTTTGTTAATTATACCAATCACTTTCCCTTTCAGTTTCTTTCCAACAAAAGGAGTGTTTTTGCTTTTTGCTTTTATCATACTTTCCTCAAATTCATATTTTGCCTCTGGATTAAATAATGTAATCGTTGCTTGTGCCCCCTCTTTAATTTCAGGTACGGCTAATCCAAAAACTTTTCTTGGCTTTTCAGAAAGTAACTCAACAATTTTTTCAACCGTTAATTGCGCTGTTGCACCCAATACCCCAAATAATGTTTCCAGCCCAATCATTCCTTCTTTGGCATATTCAAATTCACACACTTTATTGTCCCAGTTTTGCGGTAAATGATGTGATGCAATGCAGTCAACAGTTCCATCTGCAACTGCCTGTAACAATGCCTGCCTGTCTTTTTCACTTCTCAGCGGCGGGTTTACTTTTAAATTGGTATCGTAACTTCTTAAATCTTCATCAGTAAAAAATAAATGGTAAGGCGTTACAGAGCAGCTTACTGCTATGCCGCCTTCTTTTGCTCTTTTTATATACTCTAAACTTTTGGCCGATGATATACCTGTAAAGTGAATTTTACTGCCGGTGTATCTTGCCAGCTTAATATCTCTTGCCACCATCAACTCTTCTGCAATGGCAGGTTTGCCGGGCAAACCTAATTGGGTGGAAGTAATACCTTCATTCATCAAGCCATTTGCGCCAATGCTTTTATCGTCGGGCACCTGTATTATTACCCCATCAAAACTTTTTACATATTGCAGGGCTTTTAATAATATGCCCGATGACTGAATGGTGCTAATGCCATCCCCAAAAGCTGCGGCACCGCTTTGGTGCATATCGTACATTTCTGCCAAATCTTTTCCCTCAGTATTTTTTGTTACAGCACCAATGGGCAGAACTGTTACAGGTAAAGCTTTTGATTTTTGAACTATATATTCAACCTGTGTTTTGTTATGCACTACCGGGTTGGTGTTAGGCAATGCCAGTACATCTGTAAATCCACCGGCTGCAGCCGCTGCAGTACCGGTTTCAATGGTTTCTTTGTATTCAAAGCCGGGGTCACCAAAATTGCTGAAAATATCTATCCAGCCGGCACTAACACATAAGCCGCTTTGTTCAATAATTTTATCTGCAGTATCTGTAATACTGTCTGCAATTTTTGCAATAAGCCCGTTGGAAATTAAAATGTCTTTGGTTTGCCCGTTAAAAGGAGAGGAGGAAGAAATTATTTTGGCTTGCTTTATTAAAACCTGCATGTAATTAAAGTTGCGCAAAGATAATAGGATTTAGGCTTCTTAAAGTTGATTTTTTCAACTACTTTTGCCGTCCGGTTTTAAAAAATTGGATTCACACCTGTAAGTAAAGTGTTTTTCCTTTTTTTAAGAGTTCGGGACGTAGCGCAGCCCGGTAGCGCACTTGCATGGGGTGCAAGGGGTCGCTAGTTCGAATCTAGTCGTCCCGACAGAACAGGACAAATCGGTTTCATTACTGGTTTGTCCTGTTTCATTTTCGCCTGAACCACTGTTCAGTACTGCAATACAGCGGAATACTTCATTAATTTTTTCTGTTCGAAATGCCCCATTTTTCCGGTCGTAGGTTACGCCATCGGGAAAGATGAGATTTTGTATAATTTCCTTTTGGTTAACATCGCTGGAATCCCATAGGGACGGTAGTTTCAGGGAAAACTGCAATGCCTTTTCCAACGCTTCAGTTGTGTTCGAAATCGTTGAACCAGCCTGGTCAATATTTCGGAGGATTTGTGCTTTTTCTTCGGTGAACTTCGCCTGAAACTTTTGATAGGTTTCAGCGGGCATGGACTTTAAAATGAAGTACTGTTCTTCTATATCATCAATCTTTTTCTGTACTTCTTTCAGGTTATTTTTTAAAAGTTTTTCTTCATCGACTTTTGCTGTTTCCAATTTGGCTACTTCGTGTTTCATCGCAAATAAAAAAGGTTGAATGAAGTGCGGAGCAATCGAATATTGCGACAGGTAATTCTGGAATTGACTGTTAGTCTGTTCTGCACTTTTGTTATTACAGCAGCCTTTAGAACGGCATTTATAATACCACCGGTTCCTGCTCTTTACTATATAGCCGGTATAAGGACTGCCACAATCGGAACATTTCATGAAAACTTTGAGGGGAACATTATCATGATGTTTCTGATGCAGGATGCCATATTTACCTTTGGCTTCAGCACGAACATTATTTACTTTTAAAAAGAGTTCTTGCGAAACAAGCTTTTCATGTTTACCCTCAATCAATTTTCCTTCCAGCATTTTGTTGGAGATGATACCGCAGTAAAAGGGATTAGAAAAGATGGCACTTATCTTTTGTTTATAAGTTTTAACACCCAATGCTTTCAGACGGCTGAGGATTTCCTCATTCTTCATGCCTTGCGCTTTCCACTCAAAAGCACGGCGCAGTTTTTTACCGGTATCATTCACCACAATTTTACGTTCCCCTTTGCTACGTTCATCACTGAAACCTGTTTTGTCATAAACAATATCATAACCTATTGGCGGTTTCACACACCATATACCCCGTTGTAATTTTTCACGGATACCCGCCATTGCCCTTTGCCTGCGCAACTGGTTATCATATTCACTGAACAGGAACTGGATATTTTGCTGGAATACTCCACCGGGGTTGCTGGTATCAATGGGCTGGGTAACGGCAATGATGGTGATGCCATATTTTTCCCGCAGGTCTTTCGCCAGTTTGATGGCACCACCACCGGTGCGGCTGAAACGGTCGAGCAGATAGACAAAAATATGAGTGACCTTTTTATTCTTGCGGGCATAGTCCAGCATCCGCTGGAACTCCTTACGCCCATCAGTTTTAGCACTTTCATAGACACCACCGAAATATTCCAATAGTTCAAAATTCTGACGGGTGGCGTATTCTTCAATCGTTTTACGCTGCCATTCTAAAGAGAGGTTTGTATCAAACTGTTCTTTGCTGGAAACCCTGGTATAAACAATAGCTTTGCGTTCACCGGATTTTACAACAGCCATAGAAGGCTTTTTAGCCCATTTAGAAAATAAATCAATACTTGTATTCATGCGGCTTTAGATTTAGGTTGTTTTGCTGGATTCAAATATACAACTTGTTGATTATCAATTATATTTATTTTATTTGCCTTGATAACCTGGTGGCAAACAGCACTCAGTTTTTCGAGGCTTTTTATGATGGCATTTGCCTCAGTTTCTGAATAGTGTTCGCAGCGGGGGAAGGAGCGAAGGATTTCAGGAGTTAGTGGAATAACAGCGGGGTTTATATCGTCTATGCAAATGCCCAGTTTGTTTTGTGTAGTTTTCATTGGTATGGAATTTATAGAATTAAAAATCCGGTTGTGGGAACCGGATTTGTTTTAAGATTATCAGTCGTTAAAAATTTGTATTTCGCCACCCTGGTTAAATCGTCCCATCTGTACAGCTTTTCCCTGCTCAGGTACTTCAACCACTACATCCACATCATGCTGAAATGTATTCGCTCCCCGAAAAGCTCCCATTTTGGTAGTTTGAAAAATGAAGATGAATGACTTGGCTGGATTAAAAGCTTTCAGGCGGCTTAAATCCTCTGGTGATAACCCCAGTTTATTTACACTGTCCAAAAAGATAAAATCATAGGCAGATAAGTTTTCGGGGAGTATAGCAGACACAAATAAATTTGGGTGCGCCACATCCTTTTCATTGAGTTTCTTTTGCAGGGTCATATCCAATCCTTCTTCTTTAGCAACATACAGCACCTTGCCATGATTGCGTGCCAGGTAACCAGCAAAATCAATGCAGAGATAGGACTTGCCCATTTTGGGTTTACCAAATACCATTGCAGTAAAATTGGAAGAAGGGTCGCCAATTAAATCAAACCATTTTCCCTTAAGTCCAATGGTTTCAAATTGCATGTTGGCAAAATCCATGCTGTTCATAATAGCAGGGGTATCATCAATACCATTGAGCTGGTTACAGGTACAGCCGAGTATTCCTTCCAGCCCGTTTAATTCCCGTTGTTCAATCAATAATGTTTTTTGTTTCTTATCATTAACGAACTCCCGTAAATTTTTATACGCCTGCTGCAGCGGAGCTTCATAGGCATCCCCCTTTCGCACATTTCGTTTTTTTGCTGCCGATTCCATTTGCTTTACCAGCTTCATGGCTTTTTCTTTCATACCCGTTTTACCATTAAGGTTGATATATTTTTTCAAAAGTTGTACAGAAGGAAAAATCTTTTCGCCTCCTAATAAATCAGTGAACTCTTTTAATGTTTTGGTATTTACTTCCAGTTTTATTTTAGCCTTCATGTTGTTGAAAGTTTTTACCAGGCTGTCCTGCATGTATTTCACTTGTGCGGCATAAGCAGAAGTTTTGCGTATGCGTTTTTCCAGTATCGCTTTTTGTAAGGTATTGATAAAGCGAAGCAAGTCATCCTTTGTTTTTGTCTTGCCATTAAGATTGATAAAGCGGCGCATGAATTTTAATTCTTCGGGTATTCTCTCCACCAGTTGCGGTTCATCACCGGCATTTGATGTAGCTGCTTTTTGCGGTGCTTTAACTGATTTCGTTATTCCCTGCCTGCGTTTCGCTTCTTCAATAATTTTATGATGCTCCTTTCTTTCATTTTCTTTTTTTGATTGCTTCTTTTCAGCTTTGGCAGAACTGCTTACAAACTCATTGAGTTTAGAAAGATAAATATCCACCGTTTTTTTAATGGTATCGCTGGAGTGATACGATACCCAGCCTGCACCATTGTTAGTTACTTTCAAAATAAATTCATGCCCCTTTTTTATTGCATCAGGAAAGGAAGAAAAATCAAGGGTGTTTACTTTATTAAAATAGTTATCGATTGTTATCATGGGATTGTATTTTATTCTCCTTTAGGATTAGGAGCTTTTATGCTGCTAATAACTCCAGTTCAAGTGCCAGTGCTTCTGCTTCCAGTTCAAGGATGGCTACATTTCCGGATATGTCTTCTTCATCGTCAGGCGGCAATTCGATTTTTTTGCGATTGCTGTATCTTACTGCATCTGCTTTGATATTTTTTAAGTCAGATGAATGTATTGTTATGGAACAACCGTGTGTTGTTTGCAATATCTCCAGCAGCTTATCAATATTTTTTTCCGGTAACATCGCCACCATTTTATCAGATACTTTTTCAAAATTGTTTTTCTCCACCAGTTCCAGGATTTTTTTATCGAGATAAATATCACCACCTCTTGCACGGGAAGCTGCAATGATTAATTTAAAATGGTTGCCGGTTCTGAAAAACGATAATCCGTTGTTGGTGGCAATATGGGAATTTTGGGTAATGGATTTGATGAGTGGTGCAGCTTTTAAAATCGGCACTACCACATTATCCTGCACCTGTTCACCGGGGTTCCAGTTTTCCGGCATCAGGATTCCTTTTTTAGTTTCACCATTTTTGGTCGTATAGCTTACGAGTTTCCCTTTAAAATCAGAAAATGCCTGCAACAAATTACCAGTGATGATGTGCCGGATGCGCCGGTCGGTATTGTTTTCCTTTGTGTATTGTTCCCATTCATTCAGTAATACATTCTGACTTGGTTGATGCACTTCCACACTGGCACCGATGATAGCCATAATGTCTTCGGAGTAAGATGCCGGAACTGCCAGGTATTTAGAGCTGTTAGCAATGGCAATGCGAAGTTTAATAACAGATGGTGCGTAAGGGTTTTTCTTTTTCCTGTCAATTACAAAGCCTAAAAACACCGCTGGCACCAGTTCATTACCACTGTTGTAAGATTCAATAGGATACTTGATATTGCGGCTGATAAAAAAGAACCGGAATATTCTTTCTAAATACTGTTTTCGGTTTTCAAAAGTTTTGCGAAGATTTTGCAATTGCAATTCTTTTGCTCCGTTTAATTCTTTTTCTCTTTCTGCAACAGCCTGCTGCCAGGCAGCCTCGCCTTGTTTTGCAAGTATCTTTTGTATTTTCTTTTCAGTAGAAATGTTTTTAACCAGTTCATCATACTTTGCGTTTGCTTCCCCTTCTTCCTCTTTCAGTTTATCAGCAACGGTGGCTGCATAATCTTCTGCTAATTCACCCTGTAGTTTGTATGGGTCTTTACCTTTCAGTGATTCATTGATAAGATTTTCCAGTTCAGTTTTGGAAAAAGGTTTTTTGAGTACATTGGCACGGACTGTTTCAATTACACTATCCTCACCAAAAGCACTATCTGAACCTTTACCCATTTTTATCACTTTGGAAGAAACGGTTTCTGCTTCCAGGTTCATGGCTTCTACTTCCAAATCATATTCACCGATTTGTTTCAGGTATTCTACATAATCATTGTAGCGTTCAGCAATCTCATTATAAAAGTCCTGCTGCATTTTGGTGGATAATACTGCCACACGGCCAGATACTTTATGCGCCGCATCTTCCAAAGTTTCGGATTCATTGTTACCACTGTCTGCTTTAGCATTTTTCAAATGCAATGGGTCATCCAGTAAATCGTTGACCTCCTTATTTTCCAGCAGGTAGTCTTTTACAATCTTATCGCCGTATTTATTCAAAAAATCAGGTACATCTAAAATTTTTGTGGATTGTTTTTGATTGGAAGTGGTGTTGGCATCTAAGGATTTTAATTTTTTCTGTAACATCATCATCAGCCGTTTTTCAGCAGGAATGGCAGAAGTTACATAATCATACATAGGCTTTAAGATTTGCCCGGTGCGGTTGATACGTCCCCGTTTCTGCACTTCCGTATTAATATCCAGTTCAGCCTGCAATACAATCATCACTCTTTGCTTCACCTGTTCTTTTGAAACTTTAGCTGTTGGTATAGCATGAGCAGATGCTCCGGTACTTCCGGATTGATTAATCATCAGTACATCCACTTCGTTATTATTAAACTGCCGGAAAGCATCATTGGTATTGATACGTTTTCTTGCCAGTATTAATGCCTTACTGCCTTTCCAGTTTAGTTGCAGTTCATATTTTCGGCCTGTAACTTCTGCTACTGTATAACCGGCAGCTTTAATTTTTTTTATGATGACATCAATCGGAGAAATAGTAATACCGGTGGAGACGGTATTTATTTTTTCAAGGATACGGTGATACTCGGCTTGGGCTTCAGGGGGTAGTTCGCTTAGTTCTAATTTTTTGTGAATCGCATTGCCATCCACATCTTTTTCAGAGTAACGCAGGATGCCATCCAATCCTCTATTCAATACTTCACTAAAATCAGCGTTAATTGTATCGCCATCCCCAACAGGTATGCCTTGCTCATTTTCCATTGCTTCAATAAAACTGCCCATTGTGGAAGCAAAAGCAATCACAGGTTTTTTGCCTTCTTTTAATCTTTTGATTGTTTGTTCTGCAACCGCTTCTGCTTTGAGTGAAAAAAGCATTTGGTTAATTACCTGGAATACTTTAGAAAAGTAAGGTTGGTTATCCACGCCAGCCTGGGAAGTGCCTTCCCGTAACGCAACTTCTTTTCCTTCTGCAACGGCAATCTTATCCAATTCTTCAATTTGTGCATCCACATAATTAGTTTGGAAAGCAATAATATCACGAAGTATATCAGTAATGTTATCAGCAATAGCCCGGTGTTCTTCTGATTTAGTATCTAATGACAAATAGTTTACTTCCACACCTTCAAAACTTCTTTCTCTGCGTACCATTTGACCTTCGGCTACTAACTGTGAGGATAACACTTCCTGCAATGCCACGCCACCCCTTGTAATCGCTTCCACCAAATCATCCTTACTCATATTACAATCAGCAATGGAAGTTTTCATGGCATAGATGGGCATATTATCGGGTCGCTTGGCAAATGTTGCTGAAAGAAACACTACACCTTTTGTTTTTGAAACTACACTTTGCAAAAATTCTCCGGTGTTGGATGAGCCGCTGGAATTATGCGCTTCATCCATGATGAAAATATTATCATCAGCAATGGCACGGAGAAAGTTGGGCTTCTCTGGCTTTTTCTCCGGCGAGTTAAACTGCGAATAGGTTGCCAGTACAAAATCATATTGTGCCGGTACTGTTCTTGAACTGATAATACTTTGCTGTTCGGTGGCGGAAGGTGCTTGATAGATGATTTCACCATCTTCGTCTTTTATATCTGTTTTTGATTCCTTACTATTTACAATTAGTGGCTTTAAATGACCTGAACCAATAGCTGATAAGTCCCGGTAAATATCAGAAAACAGGTTAGCTTTCTCTGTCAGGAAAACGGGCTTCACACTTTGGTTCGCTGCATAGCGTATCATAGCAGCCGCCACACGGCCTTTACCGATACCCGTTTGGTCACCAATAATCATTCCTTGGTTTCTGGCTTCAATATTGTATATCGCCATTGCTACTGCATCGATTTGCTCGGCGGATAAGACTTTACACAGTGCAGACTTATTGAGATATTTTAAACGATGTCTTACGAAATTGTCAATATCGCCGCCAACTTCTTCTTTAATGCTAAGAACAGCTTGTCTTGTTTCAAAAGCCATACTGTCGGGTACTTGTGTGTTTAGCACCACACAACTTTCAGATGCTGGTTCGTAAGGAGCACCTAAAGCCCCCTCTAAATCTCCCCCTATAGGGGAGACTTTAAAAGATTTCAATAACTCGACAGCTTCTTTTTCAAGCAGAGTTATGTTTTGTTTTTGCATAGGTGGTTCAATTTCTTTTGCATCCATTACTCTTTCAAATAGTTCATCAAAAGTTTTTACTTCATTATCTTTGTCAGGATTGTAAACAGGGGCTGCGCCGGATGCTGTTTGTTTTCTGCCATTAATTAAAATCAAACGAACATCAAACGATGTCCCTTGTCTTGAATAAAGTTTTGCTCCATTAATATTTATTACATCAGCTACATTATAGCGACTGTATAAGTAATTAAAGAAAATCCGGTTTTTGCCTGCTGTGATTCTTCCTTTTTCATCCCAGGTCGTATGACCACCAATGATGATGGCGGCTTTTCCATCATCCATCATATAATCCAATGCCCTGAGTGCCATTACATGCTCCAATGGTTTAATGGGAAATGTATCAAATAGCACTTCGGTTTCCATTTTGCCAAAAGGAGGATTAGTCATCACGGCTTTAAAAGTTCGCTGTACATCAAAGAATGGTTTGGTGGCATCTCTTTGCCAGACATTAGCGAAACCTTGTGTTTGCAGGTTTTGATTTCTGAAACTGTCCAGTTCGTTCACATACACTCTTTCAGGTTTTGCTGCAATGGTTAATAAGCCATTACCGGCTGATGGCTCCAACGCAAAGCCGCCATTAAATTGCAGTTTGTCTATTGCACAAAACACCCCCATCAAATAACCAATGGGTGCAGGAGTGGAATATTGTTGCAGTAAAATACTTTGCGAAGTGCGGTGGGAAAGATTTACCTGGCTTTGGTATAATGCAACAATCCGGTTATATCGTTCTTTGATGGTGCCTTCACTGTGTGCTAACCCTCTTGCCTGGTTTACAATAGCCAACTCCGTTAGTTCTTTGATCTGGTTTTTATCAGTGATACCAAAACCTGCAGCCAGCTTTTCAACAGATATTTTGTTATGGATTCTTTTAACTGCTAAATCATTTTCCATCAGTTGCACAAAAGCTGCATGGTTCTCTGGAAAATTTCCATAACTGGTTGTACAGCCCAATAATCCTTCATCCTGGAAAGAATAGTAACTGTCTTTGGTTACGATTACATGGTCAAGCAGCTTGACATCCATGAGTGCAGCACTCTCTTTAATTTTTGCTGTCAGTTGTTCATCTGCTCTTGAGGGCTTCAGGCTTGAAGAAGGATGGTTATGTGCAATCACCATTGACACTGCCAAACTTTTCAAAGCAGTAGCAAGTATGATGCGTATATCAGCTACTGTGGCATTGATAGCACCCTTGGAATGTTTATAATAACCAATTATTTCGTTCGCCTGATTGAGATAAAGAACGATAAACTGCTCCTGTAATTCCACTTCACCATCATTGAATGTTGCCCTGATGAAATTAGCTGCATCTCTGGAGCTGCCGATTTTACCAAAAGCTTTTAGTTTGCTTCGGGTATAAGAAATGCTCAACTCCGGAACATTGATTTCCGGAGTTGAGCCAAGCACTATTTCAGGTATAGTTTGATAATACATACTATTTGGTTTTATGCAACCTATTCAGCAACTGGCAAGACAGCATCCGCAGACGCATATAGAAGTCCATAACGGTTATCCCAGATATTATCAAAGAGTTCATCACCGTCCGCCCATTCATATACTATTATATCAGCGTTCCGGGTAACTCTTTGTATGGCCCATACGGCTGCGTTTGTAGCAGCGCCGATAACAGCAAAACCATTGTACACAATATTGGGTGTGGATTCATCAATACGAATGGGTTGTTTGATACCATTGCCACCACCACCTGCATTCATAATTATTTTCAGGTCATTGAGTGCAGCAAGGATGCCATTGAGAATGCCTGTTTGGGTATCCTGTTTTATTTCTGTTGCGCCACCCGCCACATTGCTTAACAACATGGTATTAATGGCATCCCTTAACTGGCCTGCATCACCCAATCCGGCAGGGGTAACCACTTCAGCCAATTTGATGTAGATATTCTTTAAAGCCCCTTCACCAATATCAAGCCGTACCACATCGTTGCGGATAGTCTCAATGGTTTTGATTTGTATTTTACTTACCAGTATGGTATTGCCACCGCTTACAATTCTGAGCGATGCACCATCATTAAATATTTCTGTTGCCATCATTCCCCTGTTTATCATTAGCGTTATTGTTTTTAATTATCTCGGCTACCCCTTCGCCGATTAAGGAACCCAGAAAGCCACCCACCATTACATAAGGCACTGCATCTTTTTCAGCTTCCCTGGCATAGAGATAGGATAAAAGCGAGGTGACAAATGTGGCAGTGGCTACGATACTTTTTTCCTTCATTATGCTTATTTGATTTGTTTCGTTAGTGAATCAGTTGTTTGGCAGCAAGGCCGGAGAGTATCATTATTCCCACCGACTTTAGTTTGCCCCAGAACCGCTGCCGTTTATATTTCTTCTTATAAAATTTTGCTTCCTTCTCCAATGCCTGTTGTTGCAGTAAACTTTTATGGAGTGTAGATTTTAGTTGTTGGTATTGATTGTACCGCAATACAATCGCTGAATCCCTGTTTAATACCTGGCTGCCCAGTGTTTCAATACTGATTTGCTGCAGACTGTCCTGTTCATTGGAAAACATTATTAACTGGCTGCTGAGTTTTGCGAGTGAATCGCACATGGAATAATAGCCTGTTGTATCGTTTTCTTGCCTGTAAACAGTTTGTTTATCAATTAAGGAATATACCTGTGATTGTAACTGGTTATTCTTTCTTTTAGTTTTGGTTAAGATTGTTTTTGTTTCATACAGTTGCTGATTCAGCTCAGCATTGTGTTTATTAATGGAATCTTCTTTTTGCTGATAGGCAGATTCAGTTTGCTCCACTTTCTTTTCCAGGGCTGTTGTTTTTGCATCATTGCCGATAAATGAATAGTCAGCATCAGGACAATTACTGTGAAACAAATGGTAACAGCAAAAGCCGATAACCACACCCAGTACAAGGCTGATAATAATTTTTATGTTTTTCATTTTTTAGATTTTAATTGTTGTTGTCAATAGTTGTTTTCTTTTCGAGGGAATAACCAAAGCACCCGGCACCAATCAGGCTTGCAAAAGCATAAAACATAAATTCAGGAACCGGCTTATTAAAAAACTGCTGTGCAATCCAGCTGCTGATTAATGCCAGTATCAGAATGGCAATAGCTACTTCCCGTAAACTGTAGCATCCATTTTTGTCTTTGAATAATTCTTTGATAAATTGTTTCATTCCATATCTTTTACAAATTGATAGGTAACCAAGCCCAGGGCTGCACCGATACCCAGCCCCACCAGGTCGAACACTAATTTTTTTTTGCTTCACGGACTAAAGCCCTCTCATCAATTAATGTGTAGGTAAAGTCATTGCCATAGAGTTGTTTATGGCGCTGTGCTAACTGCATCATCAGGTTGAAGTCATTAATATTGGCGAATACCTGGCAACCCGCAGAATATTTTTCTACAAATTTGGTAGTGCCATTTATGGAAGCATGATGGATGTTTACGCCAAAAATCCCTGTTTGCTCTTTTCCATTATTAAAGTCAAGTACTGCGTCACGGTTATAGTCACGGATAACAGTAATAGGTTTTTTCTGTGTAAGGGCTAAATATTTTCCCCGGTGCATACCAATTCCATGTGAACCGATATACTGTCCTTGCTTGAGGATAGCAGTTCCTTGTGGGTTCATCAGGTTGCGTAACCAGAATGTACCGGGGTCGGTTGTCGCCGGACTGCTGTGGTATTGCCAGTCACCCGATGAGTTTTTGTAAAAAATATTGAGCGTATCATCAAAACTGTTGGGTATAGTACTGTTGGAACGGATGCCTGCAATATTGAGTTCAAAAGGACGGCTGTAAATTTTGTAGCCCCTTTCAGTCATAGTTTTTAATATAGATTGTAACATAGGATTGGATTTAATTATTTTTTAATCTCCCCCTTAGGGGGAGACACAGAGGGGGCTTAGCTGGCTTTGGATAGGTTCAGGTCGGGTTCATAATTTTTAATCCACTCTTTTACGCTAAATCCCGGAGAGATGGAACCCGGTTCCAGTTCATCATGCCCAACAATGGCAGCACTGGGATATTTAATGGATAGCGCCACAATTTTATTGAACAGGGCTTCTTCCTGGTTAGGTGTTTTGGTGTCACCGAGTGTACCAGATTTATTTCTGCCGCCTGCATAGGCAATATGAATGGCTTCATTATCCACCCGTTCTACGTTTTTTATAATAGCGGCATCGGCATGAACTTTTTTTATTTCGCCGGTTCTTTCCACCACGTAGTGATAGTTGCCATAGAACTGGGAAACTTTTGGGTCGAAGGTGGCAGTGCTGTGTACCACGATGTAGCGGATATGTCTTTTCATGTTGATTGTATTTATAAAGGTTTTACTGATTTTGTTTGTACTAAAAAATGCTTACCGTTGTTTTCAAATAAGGTATAATCCAGTCTTTTGCTTACTTCGTTTCCCAATACCATTTTAGCAGGCACGGGAATACTTTCACTGGAGTTTACCCAAACAGTGGCTGGCTCTGTTGTTACAATGCTGATGCCGTCAAACCCATCCAGGCTCCATTGCCTGCCATCAAATTGTAAGCCGATGCGCAGGAACTCAAAACGAATAGCCTGCTTCTGGTCTTCTTTAGAGAATGTATTGAGTAATCCGTTTACTAAGGTTTGGCGGACACCACCGCCGATACGGTAGTTTGTAAACTCACTGCTGGTTTCTTTGTAATCATCTTTTGATTTTAATTGCTTTAATAACTGAATGGTTTGAGTAAAATCTTTTTTAGATGCAGACACAAAAAATTGTTGAGCAAGGCTGCCGGTGGTGCCGGTATTGCTTGATTTATGTCCCTGCATCAAAACATTATAAGTGCTTTGTTCAATGGTGACAGGAAGTTTTAATTTCTTTAAGGCTGCGGACATTTCTGAACCAAAATCACCATCAGCACCATAGCGGGGAAGTATTTGTTTACCATGCTTTGTAATCAGTGCTTCCTGTAATGCCCTTACTTTTTCTCCCTTACTGCCTCTTTTAAGCGGAAATCCGTCTTTGTTAACCGGCGTAACATCTGCGTAAGGATTCTGATAAATGGTTTGCAGCTTTGGAGTGGGTTTTGTTTTTACAGCCGGACGATACACCGGTGTATCAACAAAAACCGGTTTGGGTTCTTCTGCAACAGCCCTTTTAAAAGAGACATCCGGGTCGCTGTTATTTTTATCTTTTCTCTTTTTATAATACTGCCAGCCAAAATATCCGAGTATGCCTGCTGCACCCACTGCCAAAGTTGTCAGCATTATTTTTTTCTTCTGTTGTTTTTTATTGGTCGTTTTAGTTTTCATAATACATTATGCTTTAGGTTTTTTGGCAATGATGTTCAACATGGGGGCTATCTCATAAAACTCCAGTTCACTTTGCAGGTCTTTCATTAAATCATCACCATATTCATTTTTATAGGCCAGTGCCACTTGTCCAAATGCCGCCTGTGTGGGTATTTCCATAAACACTGCTTTAATGGCATCTTCATCTGTTCCAGGAAACCAACCGTAGGTTATTTTAAAAGCTGCCCTTAACCGTTTTGCCCAGGAAAGAAATTGCTGTGGCGATAATGCAGTTGCAACAAGTGTGTTTCCTCTTTCTGGTTTTGCAGCGATGATAGCCAGCATTTCATTGTACTCGGTACTGGTCAGCTCGTCCTGCATATCTTTCATCAAACTTTTCGCATACAGTTTCTGATAAGAGTTGATTACTTTTCTGAAATACTCCTTACTTGGCACAGCCCTTAATGTTTTGCGAATAGCTTCTTCATCTGTTCCCCAGCCAAACCACATATCATTATCAAAAGCCATTTTCAGTTGTTTGGCAAATGTGGCTTCGTTGCCTTCTTCATAAGTTTTACGTTCTTCGTTTGTTGACCTTGCTTTGCGTATCAGGCTGCGGCCAATAAAAAAACTTCCACCGAGGACAACAAGACTGAGTATGCCGTACTTGATTTTTTCTTCAACAGTAAACTCGTCCTGCTGATGGATGGAAGTTTCGTTATTATTCATAGGATATAGATTGCTTGTTACTCCTTTAGGAAGCTATACTCCGAGATACTTTTTTGCCAATGCCGTTTTTACCGGGTCATTCATAATGGTATGTGCCAGCTTGGTCAGCTCTTTCTGGCTTAGTTTGGAAGCAAGGGTAGTTAAAGCTGTCATCTTCGCATCCGCCTCTGTTTCTGTTTTAGCTTCAATAGAAATTTCATATTGATACTTCTTCATGATAATTTTAGTTTTTAATGTTGAGTAATTCTGCTACAGGATTTACCTGTGTGGGGTCTGCCATCAGTTGGTTGAGTATGCCAATTACTGCTATCAGCTGCGGTTCGTCAAAACAACTTTGCAATTGTTTCAGGGTGGCGATGTATTGCAGCTCTGCCTCACTTAATGCGACGGTCTCTGTTTTCTTCTGAAACTTTACTTCTCCTTCCGGTGGTGCGGCTTCAATTTGTTTGGGTTCTTTATTGCCAATACCTGATAGTCCCAATCCGCTTAATACATCGGCGTTCTTTTCTGCCAGCCTGCCCAGCATCAAAGAGCCTAACTCTACCAGGTCAATATTTTTCAGCTTGTGTTTATCGCTTTTGGATTTTTCAAGTTCAGCTTCCAGTTCTTCAATATAATCGTCTGCTTCCTCCAGTTTTTGTTTGGTTTCAATTAACTCATCCTGCATCCGTTTTACTTCATGTTCTTTATCCCTTGCAGTCAGTTTTTCCTGGATGATATTTTCAATATCTCCGAGGCCGTTTAATCCTTTATCGGGTTTATGCTGCTTTACATAAAAACAATACTGGTCGTTTCGTGGGGAGAGGTTTGAGTTATAAATAACGATGCGGATTTTTTCCGTATCATCATTCATGTAATACTCATAGTTCTCAAAATCCTTCGGGTCTTCACTTTTTGGCACCACTTTCAGGCTGTCCACAAAAATTTCATAAGGCTTGGCATGTCCTTTTGCATTCATATCCTCCAGGTAATGCCGCAGCTTGTCAATCTTCAACTGGTCGTAATTGTCGTGTGTTATGGGCATGGTTTGGTTTCGTTTGGTATTACCTGAATAAATCTTGCATGTTGCATTACAGCTGAATAGTTCCTGATTCTTATCTCACCTTTATGCTCATACTGCAGTTCGTTGATATTGTCCGTGGTTACATCAAATACACCGGCATCGCTTTTTACAAAAATGGTTTCGGGTGGTTCAATCAAAATGAACAACTGGTTTTGGGCATGAACTTTTTGTTTTGCTTTTGCAGGTATTGTAAAGTGCCTGAACTGAATGCTGTAATTATCATCATAGCCCAACTCTTTCATCCGTCTTGCAATAAATTCCAGTGCCAGGTTAATTGTCATTACGCTTGTTTTATAAACCGTTCCACCCAGATGTAAACCGTTACTTTATAATTGATGTCCATTGCAAAGCTTTCTCCAATGGTATTTCTGAATTGTCCGTTAATAAGAGTACAATCACAGATATTCAAAGGGTCTTCTTCCCGTTTTGTTCCATGTGTCCAGCCGGTGAAAAAATCAAAACTGTTACCATCTGGTGGTGTGTCAACTTTTAAGGCGGCGATATTTAATTCCTGCACTTCCTGCTGCGGAAATATTTTTATTTCCCCTGCTGTAATATTCAGGTCTCTTTCAAAAATCTCTTTAGAGTAAAATATATCCGGTCTGCCATTGGTTTGTAATTGCAGCACACCCATCATATTGTTTTGTTGTGTCAGCAGGCTGTTAACCACTAACGGGGTAAAAGAATACGGTGGCGCATATAAAACCGATAAACCTGTTTCAACGCCAATAATGCGCTGCGTATCTCTTGGCAGTTTTATCTGGAAACAATGTTGCTGATTTCTTTTGCTGATAGTAATGGATTGTATGATGACTTGTTCTTTCATTATGCCAGTACACATTCTACGTACAGTGAAACACGGTAGGGAACAAATACACCACGGCTGTCATTGCTGTCTTTGTATTCTACCTTGATAGTTCCGTTACCGGCAGGCTGGTTACCCAAATCATAATAGCGCTGGTTAGGAGAAACATTGATGCCGGATAAAAGCAATTTGCTTTCATAGTTCTCCGGGAAAATTTCTTCTTTATTGATTTCCACTTTTTGTGAACCCCGGTAGTACAGCAAATCATCTTTATCAGAAGTAAACAGTATTCCCTTTACGGAAACAATATTTTTATCCAGCTCAAATGTTTTGCTGAATGTTTTACCCGGTTCGGTTACAGCAATATCAAAACGTTTCTTTACAGTTTGCATAGGATATGGATTAAAATCGGCTTCGTTAATAAAATCAGTTGTTACCGGCAGGGAGTTATTACCCATCCCTCCCCGCCGTTTTCACTTTGGCTTTCACCAAAGTTCAATAGCAACTAAACTCTTAATTCCTTTTACGGTGTAGTAATGGTGCCGTGCATGGCCGCATAGATGTAAGTGTTCTGCGGTATGCCTTCCATAGTGCCGAGTTCCACTGTCAATTCAATCAGTACATCGTCATGAATCAAACGGGGATTAGCCAGCTTGTAATAACCCAATGGCACATTACGGTTGTTACCTGATTTAAAAACAGCATTGCTGGTTTCCGGTACAATCTGTTTTTTATTGCTTTTTAAATTAAACTCACCGTTTGCAATCGCAGGAAAATCTTCCAGCCCTTTGTAACTCGTGGCAATCACTTTGTCTTTACTGGCATCAGCAGATGTACCAGCCAGCAGGATGATACCACTTGCCAGGAAAGCCTGGTTCTTTGGCAGTTTGGAATTGCTGATATTACGCAAACCGATTTCTTTGTCATCCTGCGTTTCAAACAGCTTGATGGTTTTGGAAGTAACCGGTTTAATGGAATAGATAATACTGTCCGCCAAACGCAGTTCACCTTTTACCAGTGCATCTTTGATATGCACCGGCAGTTCGCCAAAGAATTTTTCCATTTCGGCTCTTGAGCCCTTGCTGGGTGAGCCGGTATTGGATAATTTGGAAACCATACGCAAACGCTGCACCGGGTTCATTTTTCGTAATGCGCCCAGCAGTTCGCCATCGTCCACACCTTCCAGTCCGAGCAATGCTCCCTGGTTATTGTATTCTTCAATACCTTCTAAAAGTCCTAACATAAATTTTGTTTTGCCTCTTAACTTCTGAAGGAGAGTTAAGAGAGATTATAAATTGAAATTGATTTTGTTTTTCTTGTTCCCCTTTATGGGATAGGGGCTAATAGAGCCTTTCTTCCCATTCATCTTCGGTGTCCATTTCCAATTGTGCTGCACCCGTCATTTGCTGAAACTGCATACCACTTTCTATCAGCTGGTTTTCGATGTTGTCAAGGGCATTTAAACCACCATTCAGATCATTGTTGTAGTTGAAGTATTGCAATTCACCAATACCATTTGTTGCAGCCGCAGCAGATTTTTGTTTGATGATTTTATCCAGGTACAGCTTTTCAGAAAAATTTTCTTTGTAAGCCATCAGCCTTTCTTTTACGCCGTCCAAACCTTCCAGTCCGTTTACCGCTTTACTTTTCTGAAAACCATTGGCAGCCATCATGCCTATTCCTAATAGTGTAAGCAAACGGTTTTGGGTATAGTGTCCCGTTCCGGTGGTAATTAAACCCACTGCAAGTGATGGACGGCCAATTGCTGAACCGATTAAGCCGCCGCCTAAAACAGCCACGAGTAAATCCTTACCGGTTTCCAGTACCGTGTTTTTTACGTTGCCTTTTGTGGGCAGTTCTTCATTTATGCCCTTTAAAATATTTTTCTTTCGGGCATTCGTCTTGTATTGGTTTTTCTTTTTTGCCATTTTAATATTGAATTTTATGTGTACGGATGATTATAGCAAGCCTATTGATTTTTTCTTTTGCTGCCTGCCTTTACCCCGTTGATGATTTTTTCTCTTTTTATAATCAGGTGTTCCTGACAGGCTGTTGTTTTGCGGTGATGATTTATTTTGTGTTTTACCACCCTTCATCATGGCATAACCAATACCGATGATGGTTAAGCCTCCCACACCAATAGCTACAGGTTTCAACCATTTTTTATTCTTCTCCCAAAAGCCAGGGTCATCACCTGTGTTATCAGGACTGTCTTTATTAGCAGCCGTATTCTCTGTGGCACCCGGGGTTGTTTCAGTTTTTGTGGTGGGTGCCGCTTCGTTATTTGATTTTACCATCACAGCATTAGACGCTACTTCTTCCGCAGGTACAGTTGCAGTTGTATTGCTGTGTGGTAAGGGGGTGTTTTCTTTTGTGGTAACAGTTGGTACAATGGGTGGCGTGGCTGTTGGGGGTAATGCCGTTGCATCTTTATCTGCTTGCTCATTTTTTGTTTCATCAAAGTCTTCTGCTTCTTTTGTTTTCTTCTGAAAAATATTGCCCACATCTTTCAGCATCGCTACAATGCCTGCAATAACTCCGGCAGCGGCTGCAATTGTACTCATAGTGATGGGTTCACCTAATTGTCCCAATCCTTCCATGCCATTGATATTCTCATCATAGTATATTTCAGTGCCGAGTAATTCCGTCATAGGCGTATACTCATTCATGTACTGCACCCCACCAGCATCAATCATTCCAAAACCCTCCAGTCCATTTACGGCTTTATCCTTATTTCCCTTTCCACTGAGGATGGCTTTCTTTAAATTTTTCGGATTGCCGCCTGCACCAAAAAATATTTTTTCCAGTTTCATTCTTGCAGCTACCAGCTTCTGAAATTTTATGGGTTCAATACTTTTTGCAGCTGCCTGTTGTGGTGAAAGGTAACTCCAGCGGAGCCGTGCTGCCACATTTCTTATATTTAGTTTCATACTGGCAAGGATACCATTGCGCAGCATTACGGTGGCCGGATTTACCTTATTCACCACATTGAGCATCTTACCAAGGAATTTTTTCTTCTTTGGCTTTGTGTTTTCATTGGGTAGTGGATTTTGGTTGTCCACAGATATTGGATTTACTGCCGGGTTGGTTTGTACAGCCAGCACAGGCTTTTTCTTTTTTAATAAACCCGGCAATGCTTTTTTTGCTGCAAACGGGTGCACACTCTTTTTTGCAGTAGCTGTTTTTTTCGCAGACTGGCTCATTCTTTTTTGAATAAGACGCCCAAGCTCTGCCATGCCATCACCTGTATTCATCAGGTAAGCATCGTTAGGGTCGGCATAAAGAGAAGGGCTTGCATCCAGACCATTGAGGTATTGTAAATCCATAGGATAATCTTTTTTTTTGCTAAAGGGAACTTCGTAATTAAAGCGGTCGGTTACACAATCAATTACTATTTCTGTTTTCGTCTCCCTCCCTGTTGGGGAGGGCTGGGGAGGGGCCTGCACGACGGGGTAGATATGCTGAAAATAATCCCGGTGATACTTGGTTATCCGTAGGATATGGGGTATGCCGAGGTTGGACAGGATACTGGATATAAAAACGGAGTAACAATCGCAATCTACCCCGTTGAAGCGGTCGTGCCAGGCTCTTGCAGGGCTTCTTATCTGTTCATAGCCCGTTGCATCTTTTTTGTAATTGATGTGTTCATATACAAAGTGCCAGATAATTTTACAGGTTTCATAAATATTGTTTTGGTTAAGTTGTTCTGCTAATGCTTTTGTCTGGTATAAAGTTTCCTGCACTACTTTAGGAATAAAAGCAACCGTGTGATAGACATTGGCATTTTTGCGGATGGTGGCATTATTACCTGCTGCTTTGGGAAACAGGGGGTCATATTCCTTACCCGTTTTTATATGCCTTTTTTTATTTGCTTCCATGCCTTCGTTCCCTATAGGAGTATTTACTTTTTTAATGTTATTTCTTCTTTGCTTTCATAAGGCAATGTTGTCCATCCCAAATCCACAGTAGTCATTACTTTTAGTGTCAGCTTCACCGGTTGTTTGTTTTGTATGTTTTTGAGTACATCGCTTGCCACAGAAAAAAAACTGGTGACAGGAATGGTGACGAGTATTTTGCTGATAACCACTTCTCCATACGATGGAATTTTTATATCCTTATTCACTACCTGGCTGCTGCCTACCGTAGTGCCGCCGGAGATAAGTTTAACAAAAGGGAACTTTATGGAGAAAGTCCCCTTTGTTGGGTTTTTCAACAGTACATCAACACGAACAACAATGGCGTTCCAGCTAACCTGGTAAATATTGGCAGTGGGAATAATTTCCAGTTCGGTTTGTGTTTTCTTCAGTTTCTTCACATAACCCACTACTGCTATTACACCTGCGCCAACCAGTGTTCCGGTCAATATTTTTGAGGCGGAACTCATTACTTGCTTTTTCTTTTGCGTTCTAAATAATCAGCAGTGAGTTTATACCCCAGCCAGATAGCTCCACCAATCCCTGCCTTCAGTGCATAATCAAGTAAGCCCACAAAATCAAGATTGGCTAAGAATACTATCCCGGTAAGTAAAATGCTGCTGGATGTGTTTTCTGTTGTTGCTTTTGTTTCCATAGGAAATATTTTATACGGCTTGTTTTAATTGTTGTATAGGTGCTACCAGTGCAATCTTCTGCGGTACGCCAATCGTAGAAAAAATACCTGTTACCTGTTCTATGGTAAAAAACATTTTCGTTTTGTTACTCTGTGCAGAAGCTTTGGTATCAATCCACCGTTTCATGGTTTTTGTACTTACGCTGTAAATAGCTGCTAAGTCCTTCATTCGGTAGGGACGGATTATCAAATGCCCCTGCTCATCGTAATAGGGTTTTTGGGTACGGGTCATAAATTAGTCGTTGCACAGTTGTTGAATAGCCACCACCTGGAACAGGTTCAGCAATCCCGGTGTTTGCTTATCAATAAAATATTTTCTCCAATACTGGTAGTTTTGCACTGTAGGTTCTTCACTAAACTCCAGCACCGCTTCAGCCATTGCCTTCAGTTCATTTTTGTAATTGGGTAAAGATTCACGAACAGATTTTATTTCATCATACCAGGCTTTTGTTCCGGCAAAACCGTTTTCGTTTTTGCGGTCAAGCCATACAGATGGTAATGGCACATAACGGTTAGCATTTTTGCTGATGAAATATCTTGTCAGCAATACCCTTTGACAAAAAATAGAAAATGCTTTTTCAGGATGCTTCGCCAGCCGCAGGTATTCTGTAATTTTTTCTTTGGCAGTATCAATTTCCTTTTGTGAAAACTGTGTACAGTTCCAGAGGCTGCTGTAAGCAAAGTTCCATGCTGAGTTTATCAGTGGTGCTAACGCCGTTTGTTTTTCCTGTAAGCCTTTTACCACTCTCATTGTAGGTCTTGTTGTTCTTTGGTTTCTTAATGCCTGTTGTCTCATCTTTTTATTTTTTTAGTTTGTTAATTCCGATTGACAATGCAAACATACTACGGGGCAAAGGGGTCACTTTCCACTTTGAGCAAGTTTGGGCAAGTTGTTGTAACTAATTGTAAGAAGTTGTCAGTTTGGGATGATTTTGTCCGATTCTTTCCAATGAAAGTTTTGCGTGGAACTAAAAAAGGTTGTCTAGTCCTGATATAACCTTACAGATTAAAAGATAGTCCGGCGTTTTCCTTACATGTAGATTTGTCAGTCCTGACTTTTCCTTACATGCGATTTTGATAGTCCGGTTTTTCGCTTACACCCTTTGGGGATAGTCCTGCTTTTTTCTTACACAGGAGGGTGTTTGTTGTTGCTAAAGTAGTTAACATTACTCATTTGCCTGATTTGCTTTGTTTTTTTGATAATAATTCGTCCAGCGTTTTTTTAGTTTTCCTTCCTGTTCATGCGCTAAAAACGGTGTTAAAAAATCACAGGAAGAATGCGGTCTTTTTTCATTGTAAATGACAACAGCTTCCTGTAACACTGAAGCAGCATGATGGAAGTTTTTAAACACATTTCCCAGGCACAGTTCTTCTTTTAAAATTCCATTTACCCTTTCTGCGACCGGATTTTCATAAGGATCACCGTTTTCTGTCATGCTGATTTCAATGAGATTTTGTTCCAGCAGCTGCACATAGTCCGTGCAACAGTACTGTGAACCCCTGTCGGAGTGATGTATGAGCTTTGCAGTGTTTTGTTTTAAAGTCGCCAGAGCCATTTTAAGCGCATTTAAACTGCCTTCCACCGCAAGTGTTCTTTCCAGGCTGTATCCCACAATTTTTTTAGAATAAGCGTCTGTAATCAAGCTTAAATAACTAAATCCCTCTTTGGTCGTAATGTAGGTGATGTCACAAACCCAGAGTTGTTCTGCCCGTATTACTTCAAGGTCTTTAATCCGGTTGGGATACTTTCTGTACCGGTGCCTGGAGTCGGTCGTATAAACTCTTCGCTTTCGTTTTTTCACCAGTAAATTATAATCCCGCAGCAAATCAAAAAGCTGATCCCGGCCTATCTGGATGCCATGCCTGTTCAGAAAACCCTGAAGCATGTGCAACAATTTTCTGCCTCCCAGGCGGGGCAAATCCATCCTTATCCTCAGCACTTCCTGAACGATCAGCTCATGCTCAAGGGTTAACTGGTTCATTCTCCAGCTATGTTCGTAGTACGCCTGCCTGCCTTTACCAAACAGCCCACATACCCTTTCCAGGCTACCGAAGGAGTAGTGTTCCTTTACGAATGTTACTGTTTGGTGCCAGACTTTTTTCTGATACTTACATTTAGTTCCTTTTCAGCGATATCAATCATGGTTTCCAGGCAGATAATCTTCATCTGAGCTTCCTGCAAAGCCTGGTGCAGGGATTTCTCCTGTTCAGTGGCAGATTCACTTATTAGGGAAGAAGATAAATCCATTGGTAATGACTTTTCCATTAACTCAAAATCGGAAGAATATTTCTTTACCCATTTTGAGATTAAAGGCGAGCATCCTTTTGGCATTCCATATTTGGCCCCGATTTGAGCCAATGTGAGAGAAGAATTCTGTACATCATAAATAACTGCTCTTACTATAGCCATTGGATACCTTGGCTTAGCATTTCTGCGTTTAACTTTTTCTGACATTTTTACACTTATTAGTGTAAGGTTATTTTAGGACGATACAGGTTGCTGCTGCGTCTTAAAAAAATGATTTTACGAAATACGGCTTATAAAAGATTAGCGATAATGATTTGCGGAATTAGATTGCACAGTTCTGCTTTTATTTTTAGCATGTAACTTTTAATTGCTGATTTTAAACTCTTAGCAGGCTATTATTCTGGGTTGTCCTGATATAAGTTTTAAATTTTGATAAAAGGAAGTGAAGCCTTTATGCTTCACTTCCTTTTTATATAATAGTATGTATTACTAATGCAGAATTAATGCAGAATAAGCAATGATGATAAACGGTGATTAAGGGTAATTGATAAATTACTGCAGATTTACTAAAATCAGAATTCAGCAGCAGTTAAAGTTGCTTCATCAAATGCGATATAGCCAAACGGTATTTGTAAATTATCTTTGATGGCTTTTATAAATTTCAAATCGTGTTGCTCAGGTTGATTAGGACCAACAATCATAATCCGCTGCTGCTTCTGAGATTTCTGTTGATGTGAATAGTCAAGCAGCTGCCCGATGCCATCCCGGATACAACCATACACACTCTCAAAAGGTTTTATTTCATAGATAATTATTTCAGATGAGGTTTCTCTTTTTGCATCAATTCTGTTTCGCTCGCCTGTAATGATGTCAGTTGGAAAGGTGTCCGTCAAATACTTTATAAAGCGGTTTTGGATCCGGCTATGAACAAGTGTTACTTTCACGGATGCGGTTGCGCTCCGTTCAAAAGAAGTTTCAGATTTTTCATTGTAGCCGCTCTCGTCAGTTTCTTGTTCATCATCGTTTTCAGTTTCTATCAGCGTTACATCAGTGCTCATTACTGTTGTCTCAGCGTACCAGCCGAATACCTTATTAAAATGTTTCCCGTCTTTTTTAGGTGTGAGCTGATGAATTGTTTCCGCATAGGTTAAACCTAACTGTTTATAAAAACCGGCATTCAGAAAATCCACATGAATACAATGCCCTAAGTTTTCTTCATCGTGCGCATATACAGCCCCATTCCTTTTTACAACTTCGGCATAAGCTATTATCGTAAGATGGTTATGTGCGCCATGTGATTTAACAGCGATAATATCTCCTTCTTTTATTTGCGAGAGCAGGTAAAAGTAGCGTTGCATTTTATGCCAGGCAGGCTTTGCGTCTTTCCAGTTTGCATTTACAAACTCATTTACTGTTGCTCTGTCGGCACCCATATAAGCTGAAAAATCAATCCAGTCAAGAAAGCCAATAGCTACGCAGCTGTTTTGGATAAAATCATTGATTTTTGGAATTACATCGTTGCCATTTCCGTCACCATACTTGCTTCCAATGATATAATAGTTTCTTTTCTTTTTCTTTTCAGCGAACTGAATATAAAGACGGTAAGCAAAATCGTCAATATCTTCTTTAACGTCTTTGAAGGTCAGAATATACTTCTGCAGTTCATATACAGGGGTTACATAAGGAAGCTCTCTGCCTAATCCTTTTGTAATAGCAAGCAAAGCCCTTTTGCTATAAATCGGTAAGAGTTTTTTACCGGAATAAAGAAAAGCTATTTTCCATTTACCAATAGCATGAAAAGGAATTGCATCAATGGCCTGCCAATTTTCGTTCTGCGATTGCATGATAATATCAAGAACAAGACGTTTTATCTCAGTAAATGCCTCTTGCAATGTTTTGCCTTTTTGAGTATTCCACGCAAATCTTCCATCGGTTGTAAACCGGTCGTCTTTAAAATCTTTTTCATCTTTTGGTTTCCAAAGTTCAAACTTATGTAAAGCAATTGCCCCAATTGAACCAAGAGCGACACTTCCATACTCTAGCCAATAGCAAAACGAATCGTTATTGCTCAATTCAGCATATTCTTCAACTGTCATGCTTAGAACTCTGCTGTACGGCCAGGCGGTAAGGAAGGCTGAAAGTGTATTATCAAACTCTTTCACATTTAATTCCATAATTTCTGCTTTTGGCTGATTTTAAAAAAGAAACAAAAAATCAATCTTCTGCCTTTCCCGGCAATCCTAATTTCTCAAAAATAATCTTTACCTGCAAAGCGGTATAAAGCCTGCCGACTTTTTCTCCTACGGCTTGGTCATGTTTAACAATCCATTTTTTCATAGTGCGGTTGGTTACACCGTAAATGTTAGCCAGTTCAGTCAGGCTGTAAGGTTTTACTCCAATGCTGTTGTCTGTGATGCTCATGTTCATTTTCTTTTGTCTGTTAATAAATCCGGGTCAGTAGTATATATCCTTATCTTATCCATAATAAGCAACGTAGTCAGCATGTTCAATGGCAAGTACTGTACAAAGTTGTATTACACCCAACTTTGTTTTGCGCATGAACTCAGCAAGCAGGCGGCGCATTAATTGCGGGTTTTCTTTGGCTACATCTAATTGTTGTGGCTCACGCCTTCTTATTTTCTGGTCATTAAACTGCTGCACTAAATAACGCTTCTGGTTAGCAGAAAGCAAGCCTAAGTCATCAGCACGGTATAACAGCGCAATCATGCTCACTTTCCATTTACGTTTTAATTCACCCAATAAAGAAAGTGTAACACCCTCTTTAAAATCTTTCAGTATCTCCTTTGCAGGCATTAAAAACTCAGCAGCAAACTGGTTGGCTTCGTGGTTTATATCTCTCTTATGAGGCACAATACAAAATGTGTGCATGATTAAATGCCCTAACTCAAAAGCGAGAGAGAACCGTTGCCTGTCACCCAGCAGATTTTTATTTAAGAAGATGACGGGATAATTATCATCAGTTAACATACTGCGGCTGTCTACACGGTCTGTACCAAAATCAAAACTGCTGATGATGATACCTTTTTCTTCCAGCAGCTTGCTTAAATTATCAACCTCACCGGCGGGCATGTTCCATTTCTTTCTTACCAGGGAGGCTATTTTCTCCGGTGTGTTTATTTCATCCACATTATATAAAGGCAATTGCGGAACAGGTTCTTCCATTGCACGGGTAAGGGTTTGTACATGACGGCGGATGATGTTCATTTGCGCTTCAATGGGTGTAATGAGTTTAGCCGGTACATTTTTACGTTTACGGTAACTCAGGTTCACCGGCAGTATTTCACCTTTTTGTAAAAAAAACTGTGGTGGGTAATTGGTGGCCTCAGAAAGTGCCAGTAAAATTTCTTCATCTGCTTCAGCACCGCCATGTTCCAGCCGGGATATATTGGATTTGTAACTGTTCAGTTTTTCTGCTAATGCTGACTGGCTGAGGCCACGGGATTCCCTGGCCAGTAAAATCATGTTGGGATTAATCGTTTGCATCGTTGTTCCTTTCTTTTATTGTGCCACAAACATAAAAAACTAATTTGCATTTTTTATAAAAAAGTTTCAATATGTGGATAAATTAGCTAAAAATAGTAGTTTTACGATTGAAAGCGTTTAAGGAGTAATTGCGGAATGATTAGGGACTCATTAAAAACGTTCAGGGAGTCATGTAATCAATTGAGGAGTTGTATTTATAATTGCTTTTTCATTGCTGAAAGTGTCTCGATATTGTTGCATGAATCGCAAACGAACACCGAGCCGTTTTGTTTTTATGAATAAACACTTTGTAAAATCTCTAACTCAGTGTAAATACCCATTAGGAATAAATGCAGACCGTAAAATTACGGTGATGTTTTTTTGAAGTAAAAAAAATATCAAAAAAATAAATTAGAAAAATATTGTTTATTCAAAAAAACAATATAGTTTTAGTCAGGCAATAAATTTTACTATTGACGAAAAGTTAATCTTATAATTTGTTGCTTTCTAAGGTTCATCCATTCAAGCAGGAGAAAAAATCAACAACAATTACGGTTAAGGTAGTGTAGCACTTATCTTAAACGCAAAAAGTAATTTATTAAGAATTGCTTACTGTGTTTAAGGGGTTTGATATGTGTTGCTGCAAAGCAAACACATTGGAGATGTGGCACAAATTTATTTGCAGACGGTATATTACCAGTTAATGTATCAGGATGTGCAATACATTATATGGCTATTATAATAGAAGATTAGATTAAGCATTGGCGATAAGGATATAACTATGGGAAAATTCAATTCATCTGTACTGCTATTACCGGCGCTGGTATTGTATTGCCAGTTTGCAGCAGCGCAGCAGCCCGGAGTTTCCCGCCCTCTCTTTAAACCCCAATATATACAAACCGATTCCGGTATTATCGTTTTAAGTTTCACCAGGCAGGTATGTAAAAATTATTTTGTGCTGGAGGAACGTTTTATTCCATTTGAAAAAGCAACTGTAATAAATATTCCTGCAAATCCTGTAGCGGCACTACCCAAACCAAAGCTGATTACCATTCACGGCAATATCGCTTATGATTATTTTTTCCGCAGCCGTGTGGATACTCCGGTGAACCTGCAAAATTTTCAGCAGCATACAGAACGGGTTTATTTAGATGTACTGATTAAAGAAAAGTATCCGCTGAAAGTAAATTTCACCAGCAGGCAAAGTAACTCTCCTTATTTCCGGGATTTTGTGGACATCAATTTTAGTTTTGATCGGTATGCGTATAACAAAAACCTGAAGCAGCAGTTGCTGGATAAACTAAAAGCACAAACGCCGCAGCTCCGTCTTCCTGATTTGGCAGCCGCAGAAGCGGCATTAAAAAAATACAAGGATGCGTTGGATAAAACAAAAGCCTGGCTGGAAGACCCTGCTACCTTGCAAAAAATTATTGAAGAAAGGGAGCGGCTTTATTTTCAAAAATTAAAAGCAGCAGAAGATTCCGTCAGGGGATTAACAGCAGTTGGTAACACTTCCGACATTACCGGTAAGGCGGGTGATGTTCTTGCATCTGGAAAAAATAAAGTACAGGGGTTTCAGGAGAAGATAAAAGATTCAGTGGATGGGTTTAAAGAGAATATGTTGTCAAACGGTACTGCTGTTACTGACAAAGTAAAAACAAAAGCAGACAGCCTTACGGCCCCCTTTGCATCTTTTTACGAAAAGCAAAAAGCATCCATTGACAGTTTACAAAAAGGGGTTGCAAAGTATAAGGCAAAAACCGACAGTTTAAAAACAATCGTACAAAAGGATATAGCAGGGATAAGACAGAAAATATATAGAGCCACCAGCGAAAAAGACTTAAGAAAACTGGCAGCAGAAAATGGGATTGCAACAGATAAAAAGACAAGGCTGGAAAAACAACTGGCAGCGATAAAGACAATAAGTATTGGCAGAAGTGTTTTAAACTATACAGAGCTGACGGCACAGAATATAACTGTTTCGGGAGTTAATGTTGAGTATAATCCTTCTTATTATGCCGCTTTCACCGCCGGAAAAATTGACTACCGTTTCCGGGATTTTTATAACCGGAAAGCAAGACAGAATAACCAGTATATCGTTATGGGACGTTTTGGTTTTGGAGACAAAGACCACAAAGCTGTTATCTTCAGTTATTTCACGGGCCGAAAATCCAACAGCTATGGATACAGAGATAGTGCCACCAGTTCAGTTAACCTGATGGGGTATTCAGTGGAAGCCATTTTGAAAAAAGATGAAAATACTTTTTTAACCGCAGAGTTTGCTAAAAGTACTAAACCTGTTATTGGCAATATGGGTGCCGGTAAACAGGGCAACTCTTTAATCCGGTTTGATGACCCCAGCAACATGGGCATTAATTTCAAAGGGCAAACGGTGATACCGGAAACGCATACAAGACTTAGCGGATTTTACAGAAAGACAGGTGAAAACTTTCAGTCCTTTAGTTTATTCAGTTACAATTCCAACCAGGCAGCCTGGCTTGGCAGGGTTGACCAGTCTTTTTATAAGGACAGGATTACGCTGACAGGCATGTTAAGGCGCAATGATTTTACCAATCCGTTTACGGATAAAACTTATAAGACCAGTACTGTTTTCAAAAGTGTTTTGCTCAACCTGCGGTTAAGAAAATTCCCTGTCATCAGTGTGGGTTATTATCCGGGTACACAACTCTACATGATTGACAAAGAAACCATCCGGGAATCTGCTTATTATATTTTAAATGGTTCAGCCAGTTACAGCTATATCATAAAGGGCTTGCAGTTTAACAGCATGGTCGTGTATAACAAATACACCAGCGAAGCGACTGATTCAGGATTTGTGGCCTACCAGGGAATTAATGTATATGCGTCACAGGCAGTTCGTTTTTCTAAGTTACAGTTACAGGGCGGTTATGCTTATACGAGACAATCATTACTGCAATACAACACATACGAAGGCAGCGGGGATTATTCACTGAAGGACTGGTTGCAACTCGGAGCCGGGGTAAAATACAATAAGGTAAAAGCAAGTGCAGGCTATTGGGGACAAAGCATACAGCTCAGGGCAGAGTTTAAAAAGTTGGGAGGGTTTCAGCTGCAATATGAAAAATCATACCTGCCGACATTAACGCAGCAGCTGGCACCGGTGGAGATAGGCAGGGTGGGTTATTACCGGCGGTTTTAAAGTTATAGAAAGAGAAGAAAAAATATTGGCGTATTACAAATAAAAAATCAGTTATGATTAAAAAAATCATGAGTGCCGGGATATTACTGTTGCCCTTGCTGATAAAGGCACAGGTAAATGTAAATGTACAAATGCCCCCGGCAGGGTTGGTTCAAAAGGAGCAATTATGGAACCTGGTGCTGGTGAGTAACAGTAATGATGTGCTGGATATAACGCTGCAACTGAATTTGCAGGATGCGGCCACAGGACAGGTGGTGTTGACTGCCACTACGGGTAATATATTATTGAGCAAAGGGGTGAAGATGATTAAGGCAGCCAACCTGCAGCCGGTAAGTTATACGTATAGCCTTACCGATTTTTCAAAGAGCTATATTCCAATGGGCAGTTATATCGCCTGCTACCAGGTGATAAATGCCGGAGCCAGGAAAGAAGCACCTATTGCGCAGGAGTGCATCCGTTTTGCCATTGACCCGTTAAGCCCGCCTTTACTTAGCAGTCCGGTGGACAAGGGAACAGTAACAACACCCTATCCGCAGTTTACCTGGATGCCGCCTGCACCCTTTGATATGTTTACTTCTTTGTACTATGATTTATTAGTTACAGAAGTATTGGAGGGACAATCAGCAACAGAAGCTATTCAGTATAATAATCCTGTATATACTAAATCAAACCTGACACAGCCTTATGATGCGTATGCCAGCAGTTTTACAAAACTCGATACCGGTAAAGTCTATGCCTGGCAGGTAGTGGCGAAGAATGGATTAAACTATGCGGCTAAAACAGAAGTATGGACATTTAAAATTGTTCCGCCATCCTGGGTACAACAACTCATTGAGCAAACACCTTATATAAAAATGAAACGGGACAATCCTGAAAAAGGGATTGCCCCCAATGGTGTGCTGAAACTGAGTTACAGTAATGAAACATCCGATACAACAGTAACGGTGCATGTAAGTGAAATGAACGCACAAACTAAGGAAGCGGTGGTGTTTGACATGAAAATAAACAGGGGAGAAAATTTGTTGCAAAAGCTGTTGCCTTTAAAAGAAGGAATTATTTATGAAGCGGTCATCCGTAACAGCAGGAATGAAAACTGGCGGATGCTTTTTGAGGTAAAAGAATACCAGGATAAAAAAACGCAGCGGAATTAATCAATTTAGAAAACAAGAACGAACAAATAATTTATTGCAGTATGATAAACAGATTATCCAGTCATTATCAAAAGGAAATAGCCCTGAGTTTGCTATCGGTATTTTTTATTTCAGGGCTTGGCGGGTTGAAGGCACAAGGCATGAGCAGTCATGAACAGCCGGAGCGTTATTATAGTTATGCTTCGAATAAAAGAAGTATCAGCCATAATAGTTTTCCTGAAAAGATGAGCAACAGTTATGCTGAAGTGTTTACGGGTGTTGATAATGATGAAAGGGATAAGGGTAAAAAAACAAAGCAGCCGGTATCAAATATGCAGAACTTCAGTGGTAAAGTCCCTCAAAAAATAAATAAGGCATTTATTGGTGGCCCCAGCCAGCCGGAGATGACGGCATTTAAATCTGTGGGTTCAGATAATATGGTGTCACCTTTCACCGGGGATTTTTCTTATAATATACCGCTGCTGGATGTTGGAGGTTATCCCATCAACATGTTTTATAACAGCGGCATTACTATGGATCAGGAAGCCAGCTGGGTGGGGTTGGGATGGGGAATTAATCCTGGAACTATTACCCGCAATATGCGTGGGTTGCCGGACGATTTTAATGGCACGGATAAAATAACGAAAACACAAAGTTTCAAAGATGATAAAACATTTGGAATAAGTACAGGCGCCAATATAAAAGTGGCTGGTTTCCCGTTAAATGTTGGGGCAAATGCCGGGCTTGCATGGAATAATAAATTAGGTGTTTCAGCAGAGGCTGGCGTTAACGCTGCTCTTAGTATCAGCTCCAAGAATGCTACGCTGAAAACCTATAGCCTGACGTTGGGCGCAGGCTTAAATGCCAGTTCGAGAAGTGGTGCTGGTTATTCTCCATCTATAACATTACAAAAGGAATGGGGGAAAGGGACTTCTGGTAACCTCACTGGTTCTATCGGTGTGGGTTACAACTATAGTTCAAGGATGGGATTAAGTTCCATGCACCTGGATATGAACGTATCTCAATCCGTAACGAAGATATATAATGAGGGTACAGAAGACCAATATTCTAAAAGTGGAACAAACACCTTAGGTAGCAGTTCAGGTACACTTTCATTTGCCTACCCTTCCGTAGTTCCTTCCATCACCAAACCTTTTACAAGAGAAAATTACAGCCTGGAATTATCCGCTGGGGGTGAATTATACAGTGTGAACATTCATGGAAAATTAAAAGGCTATTACAGCCGCACTTTTCTGGCACCGGAAGATAAGAGAACCACACATCCGGCTTTCGGGATGCTGCATTTGCAGGAAGGCAATACCAATAAAGATGCGCTACTGGATTTTAATCGTGCCAACGACGGTGTATATACGCCTAATAATCCTACGATTGCCATGCCGGTATATACCTATGATGTGTTTAGTATTAACGGCGAAGGAACAGGCGGTTCATTCAGGGCGTATAGAGGTGATGTAGGACACATGCGGGATGCCACGGTAAAAACAAAAGAGAATGCTTTTGGACTGGGGGTTGATTTGGGGTTTGGTAATATGGTGCATGTGGGTGCTGATTTAAATTATGTGTATTCGCCCACGCAGACAGGAGACTGGACTACCAATAACATGGCGATAACTCCTTTTTCTTTCCAGCAGCCTGATAAAGATTACCAAGCAGTGTATTTTAAAAATCCGGGAGAAAAAACGGTGCCGGATGCCGGTTTTCAAACAGCGATGTCGGGAGATGAACTGGTACGTTTTAAAATGGCCAATACTTCATCAGCTAACCCGATGCTTTTATCAAAGCTGGTACGTTACGATGCTACTAAAAATGTATTGGGAGAAAAAGTTATTACAGCGGGTGATACAAAAAAACTGAACCGGGACAAACGTACACAGGTAATCAGTTTCCTGAATGCAGAAGAAGCAGAACGCATTGGTATGAATACAAAACTCTATTCCTATAATGCAACGGGTACTTATGAGAATGCCCTTATTTACAGTGCCAACTGTAATAAGACGGGAATAGATTCTTTTTACCGTAACCAGGATGTAAATCATGCACCGGCAGGCCCTGAATTTTTAGGCGATGAAACAACCGCCTTCCGGCATAAGCATCATATTTCAGAAGTTGATGTACTGGGCAGTGACGGGAAAAAATATGTGTATGGGCTACCGGTTTATAATAAGAAGCAGTACAACGTAACCTTTAGCATAGATGCTTCGCAAAAGAAAAGTGATACCAAGGCGGTGTATGATGCGGGGGATAATGATGTAGATAATCAGAAAGGACGGGACTGGATAATGGAGAAAGAAGAGATTCCAGCCTATACGCATTCTTATTTACTGACAGAACTCACTTCACCCAATTATGTGGATGTGACAGGTAATGGTATTACCGAAGATGATATGGGCGATGCGGTTAAGTTCAATTACTCAAAATACAGCGATTATAAATGGCGTACCCCGGTAGGTAAACCAGGAGAAGCCAATACAGCCAGTTACAGCAGCGGGTTAAAGACGGATGAAAAAGATGATAAGGCACATTATGTATATGGTGAAAGGGAACAGTGGTATTTATATTCGGTGGAATCAAAAAACATGGTGGCACGCTTTTATGTAAAGAGTGACAGAAAAGATGGCCGTCCGGTAGTAGATGAAACTGGCACACTGGATACCGATGCTTCAAAAGGAATGAAGCGTTTAGAGAAGATTTCACTTTTTTCAAAGGGGGATTTGACCAAGTATGGTAACAATGCAAAGCCCATTAAAACCATCCGCTTTTTCCAAAGTTATAAGCTATGTAAAAATAATCCCGGAGTAAACGAACTGGGCAGCAATATTGAAACCGGGCAGGGCAAGCTGACTTTAGACAGTATTTGGATAAACTATAATGGCAATACCCGTAAACCCAAGAGCCGCTATGTATTTTATTACCCAACAGACAATAACCCCGATTATAGTTTTGAGCAAAGTGACCGCTGGGGAGTGTTCAAGCCAAAAACAGATAATCCCGATGCGAATCTCTCTAATGAGGATTATCCTTACAGTACGCAAGACCAAGCAAAAGCAGACAGGAATGCAGCTGCCTGGGCAATGAATAAAGTATTGTTGCCATCAGGCGCTGTAATTGCTGTGGATTATGAATCGGACAGTTATGCTTATGTGCAAAACAGGAAAGCTGCGAGTATGTGTAAGATATTGGGATTTGGAACAAGTGAAAGCAGTCTGCCATCCGCAACAGAGTTACCCAAATTATACAGTAATGGCGGAACAGAAAATGATAAAGTGTATATACAATTACCCTATGCTATAACGGCGACGGGTACAGCAGGAAAAACGGAATTTGCATCCCGTTACCTGGAAGATGTAAAACAACTCTATCTGAAGTTATCTGTTACGATGCCAACAGGGTCTGGCTTGTCCGGTATTGCCGGAGATGAAACGATACCCGTTTACGCAGACATTGCAGATTATGGATTGATTAATTCAACCACTGCATGGGTACGGGTGGGTGATATCAGTTCGGGGCATACCCCAATGGTGCAGGCGGCATTACAGTTTTTAACCAGACAGTTGCCAGGGAAAGCCTATAAAGGATATGATTTGAGTGATGAAAGTGGTTTAAAGTCCATTGTATTGGCGATGGCAGGTATGATGAACTCTGTAGGCTCCATGTTCAATGGGGAGATTAATACACTAAAAGGAGATTTAAAATGCCAGCAGGTGGTTTTGTATAAATGCTTTGCAAAACTCGCTCATCCTACCCGCAATAAACTGGGTGGCGGTTACCGGGTGAAACGGGTTGTTATCAGTGATAACTGGGATAAGATGACCGGGCAGATGAAAGCCACTTACGGTAAGGAATACCGTTATACCACTACTGAACTGGTAAATGGTAAAACGGAAACCATCAGCAGTGGTGTTGCCAGTTGGGAGCCTTCCATCGGTGGAGATGAAAATCCCAACCGGGAGATAATGCGTTTTGTTGACCATAATAAAGGCGGCCCTTATGATTACGGAAATGTTGAAATGCCATTGGGCGAAATGTTTTATCCCTCACCAATGGTGGGTTACAGCCGTGTGGAAATACTGTCTATTCACAGGGATACGGTAAAGAATCAACCAACCCGCCAGGTAACAGAGTTTTATACCAACAAGGATTTTCCATACAAATCCAGTTGCACGGATTTAAAAGGCGAAGCCAATGCAAAATACGAGCCTGCTAAAATTATGCAGTTGCTGCGTATTGATATGATGAAGGGCATTGCACAATCACAAGGCTTTTTGGTGGAGACCAACGACATGAATGGCAAAGAGAAAAGCAATGCAGTCTATACCGTCAATGATCCGGTGAATCCCACTTCATTCACGCAGTATTTTTATAACACCAAACAGACCACGGATAAAAATTATTCTTTTAACCATGAGTTTCAAGTTATAGGAAAAGCGGACGGTAAAGTAACCAATGCGGTTATTGGCAGGGATATAGAAGTGATGACAGATTTCAGGGAACACCACAGTGAAACAATCACCGCTAATCTCAGTATCAATTTTGATGGTTTTATTGTAGGATTTTTCCCGGTGCCATTAACCAATTTATTGCAGCCTGTGGTAAGAGAAGGAACCATGTACCGCTCTGCAGCCATTCTGAAACTCGTTACACACTACGGCATGATGGACAGTGTGGTAGTGATAGATAAAGGCAGTATGGTAAGCACCAAGAACCTGGTGTATGATGCTGAGACCGGTAATCCTTTATTAACCCGTACACAAAATGAGCATAATAAGCCGGTGTATAATTTCAGTTATCCGGCACACTGGGCGTATAGTGGCATGGGGCTGGCTTACAAAAATGTTGATGCGGTGTACAGTGGTCTGGAGTTCAGGCATGGTGTGCTTACAAATCCACCTGCCGGAATTTTTGATATATTGGAAAGTGGCGATGAAATCTACGTTGTAAAAAAGGGCAATGACAGTTTAGGCAGGCAGTTGCCTTGTGACGACCCCAATACGCCTTATGATGCCTGGTCAACCCTGAAGAAAACAGAGACCAACCGTATCTGGGCGGTAAATACACAAAAGGCAGGTGCCGCAACAGCTGAATGGGTTTTTATGGATGCACTGGGCAATCCTTATAATGCTGCATATAACACTGTAACTAAGGAAGGGGCAACGATAAGGATTGTCCGAAGCGGTAAACGCAACATGCTTGACCAGTCAGTGGCTGCTATTACCAGTTTAAATAATCCGGTAATCAATGGTCAGCTGGTATTTAATGAAGCCACCAATATCCTGCAAACCACGGCTGCCACTTTTAAAGATAACTGGCGGGTGGATAACAGTTTTTATAAAGTAACAGAAACGCAGGAAAACAGGTTATATGCCAGGGTACACCGCACCACTATACCCGCTGATGATTACCTGACAGTGAACTGGAACCATCACTGGACACCCTTTGGTGGCTGGGAGGAGTTTGAAAATACCCGGACGATAAATAAGGGCAATGCACTGGCCTTATATAAATACACCAGGGAGTACCGGCCCAAGCGACATCATACGAGGTATATTGATAACCGTAAGAACAGTTTCTTATTATATTCATTAAATGAAATACCTGCAACAGCGCAGTTGTATAAGGGAATGTTGTCACTGTATGCACACAGCAATTTCCCTTTATTTCCAGGAGGCTGGTATCCATCTGCCAATCACCCCGATGTTCATAATGCCGGTAATCCGCAAAGCCCTCCAACGATGTTGGGAGTTGTCAGCGGTTTGAATAAAAGCTGGTATTCCACGGCCAATACAACGGCCAATGCAGATACCTGGATTAATAATTATTTTAACAGCAATCCATCCAGTGTTACCACGGGTAAAGGATTAATCCCTTATGCTGCCAATTCCTGGGACAGTTATTTCTTTGGAACAACCGATAAACGAATAAATGTTACCCTGCCTTTGTTGACTAACACCGGTTCTCCACTTGCGGTACAAAGAAAATTAGGGTTAAAATTAAGTCTGCCGGTGGATGAACAATACCCGGCTGACAGACCTGACTATTCTCTTGAATACCGTTGTTACTGGTCACCTGCGCCAGTGGCTCCAAAAGCTGGTTATTTTGGAATGCCCTGGCTTCAATATTACCACTATGAATGGGGTGATACTTTGCGTCAGTACTATTATGATGATCCGTCTGTAGATGTGATGTTGACTAAATATATTAGTACAGTGACAGCTACCTATTGTAAGTCCAAGTTTGAACGTAAAGCCATGAATCCTTATGTGGAAGGAGTATTGGGTAACTGGAGGGTGGACAGCACTTATGCGTATTATGGAGAAAGAAAAGAAACCGACCCCACTGCAACGCAGATAGATACCCGGTTGGCAGGAACAATTAAGAACTATAAAACATTCTGGGCTTTTGCAGCTACGCCAGCCAATACTTCCACAACAGTGTATTTATCCCGTAACCAGCAGGCTTCGGATGTATGGGTATGGAACAGTGCCATTACACAGTACAACCGTAAGGGTTATGAGATAGAGAACACCGACCCGCTGGGCAGGTATAATGCCGGGCTGTATGGTTATAACCAGCAACTGCCGGTAGCCATCGCCAATAATGCCAGGGTGAGAGAAGTATTGTTTGATGGGTTTGAGGATTATGATTACCAGACTTCAGCTAACTGTATCAGTTGTCAGCCGCACAAGGCATTTAATTATACTGCCGCCATTACCACGCAGATAGATGCCACCCAGCATCATACCGGGAGGTATAGTTTAAAAGTAAATGCCGGGCAGGCTGTGAAGATACAGGCACCGGTTGTCACATTAGCACAGGCGAATAACGGCTATGGATTAAAGCTGCAAAATAAAACGACGGCTTATACCAACCAGGCATTGGGTACAAACGGAACAGCAGGAACGGGATTAAAAGCCAGCTGGTATAACCATGCGGTAAGCGGTACTTACAGTTCTCCATTAGAGCCAGCCACCAGCAGCGCTTATCCGCAGGCGGCATTAATTTATAGCCAGGCAGCAGCTTCCCCTGAAGTAGCTGCTAACCAGCAACTGGGCACCAATGGCGTCAGCGATAATTATTTCAGTGTAAAATGGGAAGGTAAGATACAGGCACCTGTAACCGGTACTTATTATTTTAAACCGGCTGTACTGGATGACGGTTACCGGTTAAAAATAAATGGAACGACTATCAGCAAATCCCAGCAATGGACGAATGGCTATAATAACCAGCAGGTAGTAAGTGATGGATTCAGTATGGTGGTGGGACAGGTTTACACCATTGAAATTTCTTATTACAACTGGACAGGCATACACCAGTTCCAGTTACAATGGAAAAAGCCTAATACCACTTCATTTGTAAAAGTTCCGCTGGAAAATTTATATACTCCAACTGCAACCACTTATCAGCAGGTAATAACCACCCAGCAGACCTGTTACCGCTTAGACAGCAGCCAGGTTACCGGTAATGCTTTGACAGACAGTTTCTCCTTGATACAAACCCGTAAAATGCTCATCAGTGGTTGGGTAAAAGTAGGTACGGCCAATTGCTGTTTCCCTGCAACCTATGACAATGGCTCCAACAGTATTTCGATTGGCTGGGATCAGAGCGGATGGGTGTCCAATGTATTTAAACCAGCGGGGCCGGTAATAGAAGGGTGGCAGCGTTATGAAGGGCTGTTTGATGTACAGTCAAATGTTCCAAGTATCACCATATCGTTAAATAATACTGGCAGCAGCAGCCCGGTGTTCTTTGATGATATACGGGTGCAGCCTTATAACTCGAACATGAAGACCTATGTATATCATAGCAGCTCTCTCCGGCTAATGGCAGAACTGGATGAAAATAATTACAGCAGTCTGTATGAGTATGATGATGATGGCACATTAACCAGGGTGAAAAAGGAAACACAACTCGGCATAAAAACCATCACAGAAACCAGAAGTGCCACACAGAAAAAGGTGAATGAATAATCACCCAAACAAAATATTGAAATGCAAAAAATAAACAAATGACAGTAAGAAAAATAACAAGGGTAATTGCGGTTGCCATCATGATGATACTGAAAGGAACAGTTGCAGATGCGCAGGTTTCACCGGCTATCGCACAAACCCTGCAATCCATTTACAAAAACTACGACAGTGTAAAGTATTTGAGTTTTGATGTAAAGTTTGATTATGGCAGTGATACCCTGCTTGGAAAATTTGATGCAGAGCATATGGACGGTTCTTATACACTGGCAGGTAATAAAGCCAGGTACCGTTTGGGTGATATTGATTTTATGCAGAATGATTCATTTTTTATTGCGGTGTATAATAAGGACAAACTCATTATGGTGGATGAACCCAAGGCTATTAATATGGGCAGCCAGTTACCTATGCGCCAGCAGATAGACAGTTTGTTAATGGCTTATGCCAGTCATTACAATATCAGCACTTATAACTCTTCAGCAGATACCGGAGTAATACAGCTGCTGGGTATCGACAGCCTGGCACAGTTCACGCTGTTTTCATTGCATTATGATACCAAAACATTTATGCTTTACCAGGTATCCTATAATTATAAAGAAACTGCTCAACTGGATGCAGATGTGCTGGCTTCCTACCAGTCCAGTACCGGAACAACGGATATACCCCTGCAGAAAAAGCGGTTTACGATTCGTTTTTTAAACTACCGCTATGAAAATTTTGAAGAGACAGCTTATGATGAGAATAATTATATCTGGTTTGAAAACGGCGTGTGTAAACCGGCAACCCGGTATGAGGAGTTTAAGATTTACTATGTAAAACCATCGAGGCAGTTTTATGAACAGCAGTAAGGATTTCAGTTGTGAGAGGAGATTAGTAGTTGTATAAGCTGACTGCATAAAAAGGGGATGGATTTATTTAAAAGAAAATGAAGTGCGCCACAGGCGTAATAATAACGGACTATAAAATAATGAGTATGCGTTTTATCAGTACAAAGAAGGCGTTTCTGTCAGTAATGCTATTTATGGGAGCTTGCCAGATGGCAAGTGCCACTACCGACCCTGTGGTAACCAAACCTATCCAGGGCAGCCAGGGACAGTTTGTGTTGAATGCGGAGAGTTATGCAAGGGATATGAAGTATTTCAGCCTGACCCCGGCAGGCCGCAGTGCAATACTGAATAACAGCATACTCAATATGGTGGGTGTGGGTATTGAGGAGCAAAGTAATTATTATATCCGCAGTAATTTTTCAGTAACGGTAACCTTGCAGATTACCACTTATGATAACAATGAATCAGCTACCGGCACATTTAATAAAACCTTTACCGTAAACTATGATACCGCTGCTGGTGCTAAATACAAAAGTTTAGATTATACGACTTACGTAAACGCATTTGCACTCAGGGCAAAAATTATCAGCATCGATAGCGGCAGTGTAAATTGGCCGGTAAGCAAAGTGCTAAAAGTGGAAAACCAGTTAACCGCTACAAGAGACTATGTGTTTAATTGTACCCTGGCATTGGATGGATTGAACACTGCTTTATCAGTAGCCAATAATGAACTGGTAGCCAGCTGGACACCGCCATCCTTAGACAATAATGCAGGGGTAACCGAGTATGATTTGGAATGGGCATGGGTGGATGAAGGGGCTGTTGAAAGCTATAAGAACGGCAGTAATTTTGTGCAGGATTTGGTATTTACCAACAATGCCACCAGGGTAAGCATTAGTGGCTCGTCTTACAATATCCCATTACTGTATGATGATACCGGAAAAATATTTATAAGGGTGAGGCCGGTACAATTAAAAACAGATGGGCAGCGTATTGAAGGTAAATGGAGCTGGGTGCTGAATAATGCGAACCAACCAGTGGAGACAGCCAGCCCTGTGTTTTATTCATTTAACGGACATGAAGATAAACTGAACTGGCAGGCCAGCACCAGCTTTGCGGAAGAAGGAAAACGCAAGAGTGTGGTGCAATATTTTGATGGCAGTTTGCGTAACCGGCAAACTGTGACAAAAGATAATACCAGTAATACAACAGTAGTGGCTGAATCTTTTTATAATTACCAGGGACAGGCAGTACTGCAGGTGTTACCGGCTCCCACACTCAATACAGCGATACAGTATGTAAAAAACTTTAACCAGGCCATTGGTTATAATGAGTATCCAAAAAGTGTTTATGATAAGTTAGATGCAGGAACCACGGTATGCAGTAATCCTGCCAAACCTTTTAATACGGATTTTGGTACGGCTAATTATTATTCTGCTAAAAACCCGATGCTGGCAACCGATGCGCTGGCAAAATATATACCCGATGCCACAGCCGGAAATCCCAATGAAGCCTATGCGTTTACGGAGACGAGGTTATCACCCGATGGCCGTGTGGCAGCGCAGGGTGGCGTGGGAAAAACACATCAGCTCGGCAGTGGTCACGAAACGAAGTATTATTATGAAAGCCCTGCGCAGGAAGAACTGGATGCGCTGTTTGGTACAGATGCGGGGGTAGCGAGTCATTATTTTAAAAATATGGTAAGGGATGCCAACGGGCAGTTTAGTGTAAGCTATGTGGATATGCGTGGACGCACCGTTGCAACAGCCCTTGCAGGCGAAGCACCTAAAAATGCAGATGGTACATTAATGGTGGATGAACTGGACAGTAAAACCCAGCAAACCTTCACCAAGCAATTAATAGATAAGGAAACGAATACGGTGGTGGGTAATAGTATCATCAGCAGTAAGCCTATTGTAGTGATGAAAGATAACTCTACCTACGCTTTTGATTATTCCCTTACGCCCAAACAGCTGAGTTTAATCAGTTGCAGCACCAACCAGCCTATTTGTTATGACTGTATGTACCAGGTAAAGTTCACCATCAGTTCGGATTGTGATAACCAACTGGTATATGTGGACAGTATGACCAATTTTACATTGGGGCAATATATCAACCAGTGTAATGCAAATGGAAATGCCGCACAGGGTTTTACGAAACATTTTGAAAAAATATTGAACCAGGGCAGTTATACGGTAACTAAGGTGCTTACACTAAGTAGTGAGGCGCAGGCAGGTTACCGGGATAAATTTTTACAGACGGATACCTGCAAAAAACTGGTGGAATTTTATAACCAGGAACTGGCATTATTACAGGCAACGAGTAACTGTGCCATTACCTGCACCAGTTGTAAAGCAGCTTTGGGAAATGACCTGAATGGTTTTATTGCAAAGTTTGCAACAGAAATGAATGTAACGGTAGCTTCTTTATCTCCAGAAACCATTGCACAGCTGACCACTTCCTATAATGAAGCAATGGCTAATTGCGACAGGATTTGTAATAACAGTGATGGCCTGGATGTTATACGCAGTACCAGGGAAATGATGTTGCAGGATGTGACACCGCCTTATGGACAATATGCCCGTAATGATGCCGCCAGTCTGGCAAGAGCCTATAATATTTTTAAACCAAATGACGGGTCTAATACGCAAAGCGGTTACAGCATAACGTCGTTAAAGCCTGATTATATGCAGCCCCGCCGGTTTGCGGCAGATGGCATAACCCTTTTGAACAGCGGTAACTATTTTAATGAATTTAACCAGCAGGAAACTGTTAACCCTTTACTACTTACATCAGCTCAATTTATCGACAGCTTTAAAACGGCATGGGCAAATCAATTGCTGGTGCATCACCCTGAGTTTAAAAAATTACAGTATAGTGAGAACCAGTTAAAAACTGCATACCAGTTTGAAGCGTTGCTGGAAAAAGATAGTACATGGGCGCAGGCGGTAAGCCATAATTACATTACCAATATGGTAAACCTTGACCCCTTCTTTAGTGGTGTAGGAGCGTCCTATAAAACTTTAATGATTAACGGCCAGTTCAATGACCCAAGGGTTCCGCATCCGAACCCAACCAATGATGATTTTAAAGATAAAAACCCGGTGGTAAATGGCATTACTAATTATGTGTTGCCCAAAACACAAGGCAGCCCTGTTTGCTCTTCGGTTAGTTACGGTAATAGTTTTGTAACCATGTGGCAGCTGGCATTGGGTGGGGTGTATTGCAGGGATAAAGCAGACAATAACCCTTGCGTAATTGATTTTAGCGACCTGAATACCAAGGCGGGCTGTACAAAAAATCCTGCTTATGCTCAACCTGCCAATAGCTTTAGCGAAGGTTGTGCTACAGACAGGGACTGGGCATGGAAAATTTATAAATCCTTATACCTTACTGAAAGAAAAAAATTAATTGCAGCGTACTTAAATCAAAATGCCCCTTCCTTTAGTGCAGGGTTCCCGAATAATGGTACACCGCCTTACCAGCAACGTTTTATTAATTATGCCAACCCATCCTCCTTATTTGACAACCTTGCTATAAATGGCAGTGGTGATGTAGGAGCCATCATTACAGCAGCCGGTGATAACCTGAATGCAGGCAATGCACAAGCACAGGCATTGGCTCAGGCACAGTATGATACTGCTTGCCGTGGTTATGCCAATATGTGGATAGGCCAGTTACGCAGTTGCCCGCAAATAAACAACATACTTAATAATACGACTACCTGGGTAGCGGACAGCACCTGGTTGATTACAAGACTGGTGGCAATCTGTAAAAATGGGTCAGATAATAATCATTATCTCGGTTCTTCTACTGTAAAACCCGGTAACCATGCCGTGGTGAACGGACAGAGTTATGATGAATTTACCCAAGTGGTGCAGGAATTTATGCAAATGAAGGGTATTGTGAATCCTACTTCGGAATGTTACAACTGGATGATTAATACGCCTAAACCATATGCTAAGCAGCGGGCATTAACCAACAGTTATGTGCTTACAAAACCAACGGATTGTGAGTGCCAGCGGATAACTGGTTTACAAACCGAGTGGAGCCTTGCGGTGAATGGCGGCACTTTTACCGGTACATTCTCTGCCTGGTTGCAGTACCAGCACGGCACTTATATCAGCAACGAACAGTTGGATGCCATGCTGGCTTTATGTAATGGCAGCTATCAGTGTAAAATGTTGGAAAAACTCATTGCCCTGCCACCGGCATTGCAATGTCCTTCTTCATCACCCAATCCTGCACCAAAAACCTGTATCAGTTGTGCGGACTATGCCGCAATAAAAGCGGAATTTAATACGCTTACCAGTCAGCAGGCACCGTATGTAAACCCTCAAAACCAGACAGAAGTAAATTATAATTATGCCTTTGCCAGCTATGCCAATAATAAAACAGGCTTTAGCAAATCATGGATGGAGTATGTGGCTTTCCAAAACACCTGTAATGCCAGCAATCCGCCTATCAGCTGCGGAAGTTTAGACAGTACGCTCAATGCGTTTTATCTTACACCGGAGTATATCACCAATCCTTCAGGACTGCCATGTGTGCAGGCATTTTTGAACTATTTTAACAGCCATTACAATGTGGTATATACATTTAATCAATGGATGGCATTATTTACACAGTGCGGCAGTACCCCAAATATCTGCAAGCCTAAAATAACCTGCAGCAGTTTTGAAGCACTGGTGGAAGGTTTTTATAACCAGAACGGGGTGCAGATTTATAATAACAGCAACTGCCAGTATTTATTTGTAAGCTATGTAAATACACAATTGGGCAGTAACTATACTTTCAGCCAGTTAGCAGCCATTTATAATTATACCTGTGGCAATACCTGCGCACTGGATGTATGCAGTTTCCCCAATCATTTTCTGTTAACAAGGGTGTACAACGCCTTTATTGCCGCCAATCCACACCCCTGGAACCTGCCCAATTGCCAGCAGGCATTTGTGGATTATTTTAATACTTATTTTGGATTGAATCAACCACTAACCTGGAACCAGATACAGCAGTATTATCCAATAATTGACAGGCATTGCACACCAGACCTCACTACGCTCTGCACGCCACCTTACAGTTGTACAGACCTGAACAACCTGGTAAACAATTTTCATTTACAGCCCGGTACAGAAACTACGCCACTGATACCTTGTGAAACACAGTTTACCACTTACTTTAACCAGGCAATGGGTACTAACTATACCTTTGCGCAGATAGAAGCATTGTACCTGAGTATATGTGGTACGCCATTAACTGTATGTGATGTGGTAACCAACTGTAAAAAAATGGTGGCATTGTGGGATGGCTATTTGCAGGGTTTTATACACCCTGGTTATCCAACAGACTATGATTGTACCACCTTTGATGCAGGTTTTGTGCAGCTGTTTAATGACAGCCTGGAAACCAATTATACCAGCTTTGCACAGTTGCAGGCACTGTATAAAAAATGCGGGTATGATTTAGTAAGCCCATGCAGTGGTGCGCTTACCACCACACCGGCTATTACGCCTGCCAACCTGAGTAGCTTTTTAAACAGCTTTATTGCAACCTATCCTGACCCTGTTACCCAGCTGGGAACAGAATGCCAGGCAGTGTTTACGGCTAATTTTAATGCCCATTTTGGTTCATTACTGGCTTACAGTGAAATAGCTTCTTATTATTTATCGCAGTTGCAGATAACCCTGAATGTATGCAACAGCCAGTGCAACAATATCAATGCACTAATAGCCAGCTATAACACACATTATGGCAGCTTAAAACTGCCACAGGGAGCCAAACAGGATTTATTTGCCTTTTTATATAACCAGATTTTTGTAGCCAATACCGGTGTAAAGACCGTGGAAGATGTTTTTATTGGCGATGAAGACGGCGGCATTGTTCCGTATTATCAGAATAAAGTAACCGACCCTAAGGTATTTAATCCCCTGGTAAGTATTGATGCAATAAAAGAAGTCATCAGTACCTGCGGCATTACCGGGTTTAATTTGAATGCTTCTGGTGGTTTAAGTTTATACGATGCACAAACACTACAAAGTATTAAACAGGTGTATTACATTATACATCCTAACGGGTTACCCGATGCCTGCCAGGAAGATTTTGCTGGTTGGTTTAACCGGGTGATGCAGGTGCAGTACAATTACAATGACTTACTCACCTTGTACAATAATGTATGCGGTAACAATGCCGGGTATATTTGCGAAGCTCCACCAAATCAAAGCACCGAGGTATCAGTATATGTAAACTTTATGGGCGGCAATGTAGCTACTAACCAACAGCCCATGCTCTGCGGATTGAATGAACCCGGCGGTGGCCCGGTGCCGATAGAAAACAATCCTTGTAAAGACCTGCCAAAAATTGCCTTCCATTTTGCACAGGAAAAATATGACCTGTATGTAGATAGTTTAAGAAATGTGTTTGATGCAGCTTACAGGGAAAAATGTATGGCAGCCAAAGACCTGGAAAGCTTTACCGTAACCTACCAGCAAAGTGAATACCATTATACTTTGTATTATTATGACCAGGCAGGTAATCTTGTAAAAACAATACCGCCTGCCGGGGTTAATAAATTAAGCGGTGCAGATTTAGTAACAGTAAAAAATTACAGAGCCAATGTATTGAATGGTCAGCCAGAAACCAGCAACCAAAAAGTGCCAGCGCATACAATGGCAACACAGTACCGTTATAATACATTAAACCAGGTGGTGGCGCAAACAACCCCTGACGCTGGTTTAAGCAAGTTTTATTATGACAGGTTGGGAAGGTTAGTAGTAAGTCAGAATGCGAAGCAGGTAACAGCCAATAATTACAGTTACACTTTGTATGATGATTTAGGAAGGATAAAAGAAGTGGGGCAATTAAATACGGCTACTGCCATTACACAAATTATTAGCCAGAATGGAGCAGATGTCAATACAACCGGAAGTTTAGCCAACTGGTTAAATAATAAACCGGCAGAACAAATAACCAGAACCTTTTATGATAAGAGTTATATAGATGGACAGGGTACACTTTGCCCTCAATATCTCTGCCAAACCAATTTACGCAACCGTGTAAGTTATACAGCGGTGTACAGTACTGGTGTGCCGGGTGGCACAGGGGAACATACTGCTGCCACTTATTACAGTTACGATATACATGGCAGTGTGTACGAGTTATTACAGGATTATAACAGCGGTGCCATGAAAAATACCGGCAACAGGTTTAAGAAGATTGCTTATAGCTATGATTTAATAAGCGGTAAAGTAAATAGTGTGGCGTACCAGCCAGGCGCAGTAGATGCTTTTTATCACCGTTATAGTTACGATGCAGAAAACCGGATAACGTTGGCAGAAACAAGCACCGATAAAGTGGTTTGGGAAAAAGATGCCCGGTATAATTATTACAAACATGGGCCGTTAGCAAGAACGGTGTTAGGTGAATTACAAGTACAGGGAATAGATTTTGCATACACTTTAAGCGGGGCATTTAAAGGAATAAATAGCACTGCGGTTGGAGATGGAACCTATGATATTGGTGAAGATGGGAAAGTTGGAAGTAGTGTCAATAGTCAGGTGGCAAGAGATGTGTTTGGAATGAGTTTAAATTATTTTACTGATGATTATAAGTCAATAAATACTATGTCAAATAACTTTGCAGCAATAGGTGCTAGCAATTATTTATTTAACGGTAATATTAAATCTCAGGTTGTAGATATACCAAAGCTTGGAGATGCTATAATATACAAATATCAATACGACCAATTAAATCGATTGAAAAATGTTGATGCATATACAGGGTTGAATAGTACTATCAATGTTATTACACCGATTGTTACTAATGGTTATAAAGAGATACTGACGTATGATGCTAATGGTAATATAAAAACCTATTTACGAAATAATGATGTAGGTGGTACGAAAAATAACTACAATTATACTTACGCAACAGGTAGTAATCGGTTAATAAGTATTAATAACAGTATTAATAATCAAACCAAAATATATGATTACGACCCAATTGGCAATACGGTTGAAGATGGTATGCAAGGAGTAATGAATGCAGTTTGGAATCTATATGGAAAACTACAAAGCTTTACCAATGCACAAGGGTTATCTGTAACATATATTTACAATACTGATGGACAGCGCATCTGTAAAAAAATTGGAGAAACTGAAGAATGGTATGTGAGAGATGCTGGAGGAAATGAAATGGCTATGTACATCAAAGATGCAACAATAAATAATGGCAGTCTGTCTTTAGTGAAACAGGCAAAATATGGAAATAGTTATTTAGGTAATCGCAATGAACTCAAAAATATGCAAGAGCAAACCATTGTTGCACAAAATATAAGAGGCGCTACTACCTATATTTTAGTAGATCATCGAGGAAATAATATGGTGACAATTAATGACAAACACATAGGAAAAAGCAGCAATAATATAAATATTGATTATTATACCTCTGATGTGATAACAGCAAGTTATTATAGTAGCTATGGGGCATTAAGTAAAACCTATAATGAAAGTGTAATTGATAAAGCATATAACGGGCAAAAACGTAGTACCGAGTTAAGTGAATTTGCTCAGACTGCTCTATATTGGGAGTATAACGGAGATATCGGCAGGAGATGGAATATAGACCCTAAAGGTAATGCATACGAAAGCGGGTATTGTACATTTTCGAATAATCCTTGTATATATAGTGATATTTTAGGCGATGTGGTCAAATATGCAAAAGGTGAAAATGTAACCGATAGAGAGTTTAGACAGTTTAAAAGAAATATAAAGTTGATGAGGAAAAATTCTGAATCTTTTGGAAAAATGTATAAAGATTTAGATGATGATAAGGAGAATATATACACATATACAGTTAAGAAAGACAATAGCTCGGAAGCGGATATTGGAAAAGTAGAAAACACAGGCTTAAATGCGATGAAGCAGCAAACTTGGTCGATTAACGTAAATATTGATAAAAAAGGGATTGAAAGCACAAAGGTTGGTTATATCAATGGCGTTATAGGCACAATAGCGCATGAAACTGGACATGCTTGGCGACGATTAAAAGGCATAGAAATTTCTTATCCAAAAGAACCAATAGGATACATTAAGCTATTAGGTTTCCTAAGTAGTAATACAAATTCCGAGCTCGCAAAATATCAAATGCTTGGTCAATACAAGTCGTATTCTGAAGAATATGTAAAAACCTTTGAGACTCAAGAAAGAGGAGCGAATCATCTGGCTAATATTGTTTTGAGTGAATTAATAAAATCAGGTAAAGTAATATATCGAGGTTTTGATTTGCTCTCGATTTATCCTAATTCGAGAGGGGTTACATACTCAAAGTATAGTGTTACTTCAAATAGCTTCCTGAAAATTACTAAGGAGTATCAAATTCCTAGCGCAGATTGGTTAAATAAACCATTGAATACCCTTGAGAGTCCTCATGATAAAGAGTACTATCTTAAGACACAATTTGATATATCTAAAATAAAATTTGGTGAGATTTATTAATTTAAGAAAGTGGGTTATCCTAAAAACGAAATTTAAATGAAAGTACAAAGAATAAAATTTTATTTCCTTTTTTTTATTTTCACTTTTACTCTGTATACAATATCCGCACAACAAAAATATACAATAGATACAGTTGAAAATTTAAGAGGGCTTGCTTATGATGGCGATTCTAATAATTGGTATAATTCAATTATAGAAAAATATGAAAAGAATTTTAAACCTCTGTATTCTGTAAGTTTTATTTTTGAGTCGAAATTTCAAATGTATAAAGGAGACATAATTTTTATTACGTCAGATACAAGTGTAATATATATACGTATTGATTCAAATAAAATACAATTATCGAAAACGATAGTGAAATCGGAATTTAGCCAAGAAAAGCTTAAGTGTATGAAAGTTATGCTTGAGAAAAAGGAAGATACGGATTGCTTGATTTACCTCACTAATATTACAGATAATCAACAAAAATTTAAGCATCTTTATTTTGTGAATCATAATTACATACACGATAATGTTTTTTCATATTATATGAGAAGTTTAGTTGTAGATAGTGTTGAAACAAAGATTAGAGCTCTCAATAAAGCAAAATATTTTGATAACTTCTATTCTTTTTATATAGCCTTGCTAAGGATTGTATCAGTAAGCGAAAAATAGAATGATGCAAATTGAAAATACTTGAAAAGGATAGTAAATATTTAGTCAAGACTTTTTCTTGCCTTTAAAATCCAGAGCATCGATGCAGCATTTTATAAAGATAATGAAAACACGAAACGTCTTTTTTTTAATTTCAATCTGGCTATGCGTAACTGTATCTTCCTGTGGCAAAGGTGATGATAATTCACCTGCTCCAGTTCCTGCAACTCCGGCAGACACTTTATCTTCTGGATGGACAAAGCAAACCATTACTGACGAGCAATTCGATGATATAGTAATGCTGAATAATAATACAGGCTACGTTACCGGTAAGAGCTTATACAAAACAACTAACGGTGGCAGTTCCTGGACAAAACTTACCACGCCATTTACAAGAGCCACAAATCTGGCACTGACGAGTGACAATAAGGTATTTATGGTAAACGGAACCAATATCTTTTACAGATCATCTGATGGAGGAGCCACATATAGTAATAGCACTGTTGCTTCTGCGGGAGCTGCTAATGATATTTTTTTTATCGATAATAATACTGGCTATTCCTTCACTACATCAGGACTCGTACAATCAAATGATGGAGGTTTAAACTGGCAAAATCTAAATCCCATAACAGGTGTAACCATCTCACCTTTTGTATATAATAGCTGCTGGATTTTTTCGACGTCTTCGGGGTTGTTAACAAACGGAGCAACCATATATAAATCCAATGGCAGTTTAAATTCGTGGGCTAAAAGTAGTTTTACAGGAGCCACGCCAACTGGTAATTTGATGAGTTTGTATGCCGTTTCCTCATCGGTGATTTATGCAGGAAATAATGATGGGAAAGTTTTTGCATCAGTTGATGGTGGCGCAACTTTTACTTTTAAAACGGCATTAACTCCAATATCTCCCTTTCTGGACTTACATTTTATAGATGCCAATACCGGATATGCAAGCTGCGGCAATCGTATTTATAAGACTGTTGATGGAGGCAGTAGCTGGACTACAGTTGTGGCATTGGGCAGTTCTGTAATTGCTGAAATACATTTTACAGATGCTACGCACGGTTGGGCATGTACCGATAAAGGTGAAATATTAAAATTGAACTAATTGTTATTTATAAAACTAAATCTAAAGTACCATGAAAATAATCCTCTCACTTTTTACTTTTTGTTTACTTGTTCTTGTTTCCTGCCAAAAGGAAATCAGTGTTGAAAGCGGTAACTCGCCATCAATAGATAGTGCTATGCAATTTAATTCAATAATAGCCTTAGACACGACTAAAGCAGCTCCTTTTGATACGACATATAAACTGTTTGCCACCTACGACGGACAGAAAAGAATTACCGCTACAATGATGGTGGAGTATAATAATACAGGGGCCATTGTTGATACGTTTTGGATTGAGAAGCTATTGTATTCAGGTAACGATACCCTGCCTTTTAAAAGTACAACAATGCTGGATGAAGGCACTGTTCGGTTAGATACTGCCTATTTCGCATATGCAGCAACGGGAAAGCTGCTTTATGATTCTACGAACAGCAAACAAATGAACCCACCACAGCCTGATATAGAAACATCTGTATTCAGATACACACATTTTGCGAACCGGATTGCTGTAGATGAAAAGAGTTATATAAACCAGACATTAAACCACCAAGCCAACTATACAATCTGGGCAACATGGCAGAATGGTAATATTGTAACACAACAAGATACTACCACTACAAATGATGTAGAAACCTTTAATGTTTCCTATGACACTAAGCCCAATCCCCTTTACGCATTAAGACCCAATTCGCCATTCGTTACCTATGGCAGCGATTTTTTATTGTTTGATACTAAGAATAATGTGGCTGAAATTAATAATACGCTTCAGTATCCTTCATCCGGCGGCACTTCCGAACATTACAAATATTTTTATACCTACAATACTCAAGGCTATCCAGCAATAGCAAGAATACAAACTTTGGCCAGCAACAGGACTTTGATAATAAATAAAATAATGTATTATTATTCTAAATAAAAATGAGTTTTCTATTTGAAATAAAGGGGAACAAAATATCAGATTATCTAACTAAAGCAACATATATGATAAAGCAAGCAGTAAAAATAATTTCAGTTTTTCTTTTTGTAACACTTTTTGGTTGCAATCCATCCAAATTAACATTTGGCAATAGTGATAAATGGATTCCTGCAGATTTTAATCCTGGTAAAACAATATTATTAGTGCAGAAATTTGCAGGCAGCAAAAAAGTACAGCAGCAAATGGAAGACTATATGGCTGAGAACTACTCTAACAAATACGAAATTGTTGATGAAGCCATCATTGAACAAAAGGCAGGTAAATATGCAAATACCAATTTGTATCGTTTTGCATTGAGAATGACTACGGGCAGTGAGCATATTACCAAGGCGCAAGGTGCAAGTACAAACGCAGGTATTTCATATAGTAAATTCGACTTTTATTTTTATGACAGGGAGGCCGGAAAGAGTTATCCAACTACAAGAAAGGAATCAAGCAATACCATGATGTTGTTTAAACCAGTAATCAACACGATTGTAAAAAAGTTTGAGTAACTTATTTGGTGCAGAAAAATGGCCAAAAAGATAACATCGCCATATAAGAATCAAAATCTTTCTGACCTTAAAAATGAAAGATGGGAGAGCATCCCCGGTCTTGATGGTTATTTTGAAGTCTCTAATTTCGGAAGAATCAAGCGACTTTCACGGGAAGTTATAAGGCAGGGGCTTAAAGGAGGGGTTTATATTCTGCCAGAAAAAATAATTGCTCCAAGGGTAATGGAAACACCGAATAAGCTGGTTAAAGACCATACCTATCAACTGGCTGCACATCTTAGCTTGAATAATACCAGATACCACTTTCCAATCCGCAGGCTGGTTTATTATTGTTTTGTGGAACAATTTGATATGGATGAGTCGGGGATTTCCATTAGCTCAAAAAATGGAAAAGGGTTGGATATCCGTCCTTCAAACCTGGTATTACTGGATAGCAGCAGCAGGATGAAAGGAGTGTATCATAAAGGGAGGATGATTTCTTCTTTTAAAGGAGCCAACAACAGGTCAGGAACTATTGCATCTTTAAAATTCACACAAAAGCAGGTGTCACAATATGACCTTCAGGGTAACCTGATAGAAACATATCCAAGCATAATGGAGGCTTCCCGTCAAACCGGAACCCCTCATTCATTAATTGGTCATGTACTTGCCCAGCGGCAAAACAAAACAAGGAAATATTACTTTGCCTATGGCAAAAAGAAAAAGTTCGACTACAAAAGCTTGTTGAACAAAAAGGCATTAGATCGTAAAGAAAAGCGGGGTACAAAAGTTGAGCAGTACGATTTATCGGGGAGACTAATCGCAACTTACCTAACCCTGCTTGATGCAGGGAAAGCCTTAAATAAGTCTTACACAGGTATTTCAGCCAACATACGAGGCATAATCAAAGTAGCCTACGGCTACGTTTGGAAACGGGCAAAGTAAAGTATAGAAACTCAGAGTTTTGCATTATGTATTTTTTGCAAGTCATAGAGGAAAATGTTCGAAAATTGTCCAGTCCTCCCGACAATAAAAAGCCTTTGATTAATTTCAAAGGCTTTTTAATTTTATATAATAGATTTTACGGGCAGTAGCGCAGTCCGGTAGCGTACAACGTTCGGGACGTTGGGGTCGCTGGTTCGAATCCAGTCTGCCCGACGGTATTTCCGGGTATAAAATCCCTAAAAATAACCTCACCTCAAAAGGAGAGGTTATTTTTTGTCCGGCTGAACAAATTTGCCGGGAGATATTCCAAATTGCTTTTTGAATTCACGGCTAAAGTATTTCCAATCATTATAACCAACATTATACGAAACTTCATACACCGTCATATCAGTTTCAGTAAGTAATTGAGCTGCTTTTTTCAACCTAAGCGATTTTACAAACTCATTCACTGACATATTACTAACGGCTTTTATTTTTTTGTATAATACCGGCGGGCTCATGGCAACTTTTCTTGCAAGTTTTTCCACACCAAAATCAGGGTCATCTAAATTTTCTTCTATAATGCTGATTAAACGGGTAAGAAATTCCTTGTCAACAGTATTAACAAAAACATCAGGAGTTTCTGTTTCTCCTGCCGGTTCAGGTGCCTGTGGCGGTGTGGTAATTTGTTTGCTGAATTTTTCTTTCAGTAATTCTCTTGCCACAAGCAGGTTGCGTACATTCAGTTCAAGAATTTTTGTACTGAATGGTTTGGTGATGTAAATATCAGCACCGTTTTCCAGGCCGCTTACCTGGTCGTTCTGCGAACTTTTAGCAGTTAAAAGAATAACCGGTATATGGCTTGTACGTTCATCTGTTTTTAAACGGGAACAAAGTGTAAAGCCATCCATTTCGGGCATCATTACATCACTGATAATAAGGTCGGGAATTTGTTCTATAGCAGTGTTCCATGCAGTAAGCCCGTTTTCGCATTCAAGCACTGTGTATTGCTGACCGAATAAATCTTTTGCAAGCAACCTTAGTTCAGCATTATCTTCTGCAACTAATATTGTAAAATGTTTTGTGGCGGCATTATTATTTTCCTGCACAGGTTGTATAGGTTCTGCCACAACAGGTTTTTCAGCAACAGGTACACTGGCTGGTTTTATTTCATTTAACAGTCCTGCTTCAAAATGGCTGTTGCCCTGCTGAAGTACAACAGTAAAAATGGTTTTCCCTTCTTTTTCATTAAAAGATGGTTCACTTTCAACAGCAATTGTTCCTCCATGCATTTCAACAATATTTTTGGAAAGTGCTAAACCAATTCCATAACCGGTGTTCTGCATACCATGATCGGCCACCTGGAAAAAATTAGTAAACAGGTTGCTGAGATATTCCGGTGCAATACCCCGGCCATTATCAGTAACAGTAACAATGGCCATATCTTCTTTTTGTTCAGCTGATAAAATAATGCGTCCGCCTTCCGGAGTAAACTTAAATGCATTCGTCATCAGGTTAAAGAAAACTTTTTCCAATTGTTCTTTGTCAAAATAAATAGGAATGTTTTCTGTATTGTGCAGAAAAGAAATGCTGATATTTTTTGCGATGGATGTTTCCCGGAAGCTGTTATAAATATCCTGCAGAAAAGGAATGAGATTATCTCTTTCAATATGAAGTTTTAAATGATTGGTTTCAGCCTTTCTGAAATCCATGAGTTCATTCACCAGCTTCAATAAGCGGTTGGCATTGTTTCTTACTTGTAATAATTGCTGCCGGGCATGTCCTTCTTTTTCATTATTGTTGATGAGTTTATCAACAGGCGCCATAATTAGTGTAAGGTGTGTGCGTATTTCATGAGAAACGTTAGTAAAAAAATTGAGCTTAACCTGGTGCAGTTCATCTTCTTTTTTCAACAAAGCCCTTAAGAAAAAGAAACGGAGAACAAGAAACAGGATGGCCGATAATGCAATAATGTAAATACAGTAAGCCCACCATGTTAACCAGAACGGCGGCAGCACTTTTATTTTTATAGAAGCCGGCTGGCTCCATACACCATCATTATTGGCGCCTTTTACATAAAGCGTGTATGTACCCGATGGCAGGTTGGTGTATGTGGCAGCACTTGTATTTACTTCATTCCAGTTTTTATCAAACCCATCCAGCTTGTAAGCATATTTATTTTTACTGCTTCTTATAAAATTCAACAGGGCAAATTCAATTGTAAATACGTTTTGGTTATAGTTAAAAACTATTTGATTGGTGTTGTTGATATTTTGTGCAAGCAATCCATCATTGCTGCCAATACTTACATAATTATTAAACAAACGTAAGCCGGTAAAAACAACAGGGGCCACCGTTTTATTGGTTTCAATTTTATCAGGATAAAAACTGGTAATTCCATTATAGCCGCCAAAGAAAAACTCACCACGGCTGTCTTTTAAATAGGATTTGAAATTAAATTCATTGCCTGCAATACCATCGCTTACAGTATATACCTGTGTTGTTTTATCAGCAGGATTGTATTTTATTAAACCATTTTCTGTGCTTAACCAAAATGCTCCTGCATTATCTTTTAATAAGCCAATTGTCTTTGTGTTTCTTAAACCTTCTTTTTCTCCATAATGCTGCAGTTGGTTATTGTGCGGATTATAAACAGCAATGCCACCATCAGCCAACCCTGCGCAAATATTGCCCTGCTCATCCTGCATTAAACAGTTTACATCCAGATCTGTACTAATCGTTTTCAATGTGTTTCCGGAAATCATGTATAAACCCGGCAGCGATCCCATCCACACATTACCTTGCAGATCTTTAAATAAAATATTGGGTGAGTTAGCTTTTGACATTCCATTAATAATAGTAGTAGAAAGTGGTTCCAGCTCCTTGCCATTTTGTTTAAACAGCAGCAAACCGGAATTTGACGCCGCCCATAAACGTCCGTTATCATCTTGCAGTAATGAAGTTATTTCAGACCGGAGTGTTGCAGCATCATTTTCCTTGTAAAGAAAACGTTTGAATTGATTGGTTTGCCTGTCTAACATATTAAGGCCGCCACCATGCGTTCCGCACCATATATTCTGGTCTTTATCCAGGTAAACAACTTTCACCAGGTTAGAGCCGAGGCTTGAAGCAACAGCAGTATTGTTTTTATATACAGTAAATGTTCCATTACTGCGATTATAAAAATTAAGGCCGCCGCCTTCAGTTCCTATCCATAAGTTGTGCTGTGCATCTTCAACAATACTGCTTACCACATTGTTGTTTATGCTGGTTTTGTTTTCCTGGTTTTGCCAAATGGTAAAATTGCTGTTGTAAGAATAAAAAGAGTTTGCACCGCCAAAATAAGTTCCCACCCATATTGAGCCGCCGGTATCTTCAAATAAACTGTAAATAGAATTCTGGCTCAGGCTTTTTTTATCGCTTGCATCGTTCTGAAATGAACGTACTGTTTTTTTTACAGGATCAAGAATGCTGAGGCCTTCCTGGGTGCCAATCCACAATTCGCCGCTTTTAACAGGAAGAATGGAACGGATATTATTATTAATAAGTGGAGACTGTGCTGAACAGTTTTTACAAAAACGGGTAAATGTGCCCGATTGCCCGATAAACAAATTGATACCATTGTTTTGTGTTCCAATCCAAAGCTGCTGATTCATGTCTTCAGCAATTGAAGTGATGTAATCTGCACTCAGTGAATTTGGGTCGGAAGCGTTATGCCTGAAAGTTAAAAAGCTGAAACCGTTTGTCTGCCGCTGCATACGTGTAAGGCCATTGCTTGTTCCCACCCAAATAAAACCATTGCTGTCTTCATGCACTGCCTGTACCCTGTTATCGGCAATACCACTATTACCGGCAGCTCGAAAAGCGATGAACCTGGTGGTTGCTTCATTTGATGCTTTATAAAAAAGCCCGTTGGTTGAGCCTACCCACAAGCCGCCCTTACTATCCTCATAAATAGCAGTAACCCCAAAAGCCCTTTTGTCTTCAAGCGATATTCGTTTAAATTTATCTGTGTACTTGTCGTACAGGTCAAGCCCGCCTGATGAACCTACCCAAAGATTTTTTTTAGAATCGCAAAACAGCGCAATTACATTATTCGATGAAAGGCTGTTGCTGTCGTTATTATTCTGGGTATAGAATTTAAAATGGGAGCCATCATAACGGTTAATGCCGTTACGGGTGCCAAACCACAAAAAACCGTCGCCATCCTGGGTAATAGCCAATATGGAGTTGTTGGATAAACCATTTTCAACTGTAAGATGATTAAAGGAAATGTTTTGCCCTTTAATATTAAGGCAGAGCAACAGCAAAAAAATAATGAAACCACTTTTACTTTTAAAAGGGCTGAATGAAAATGGTGCAAGCAAATTAGCAGTCATAACTACCGGCTAAAAGTAGAACTATTTTAAGAAATCAGTTTAAACAGATGGGTGAAATTTAGTTTGATAAACAGTTGAGTAACTGTACAATTTGCAAAAACCAACCAATTTATTTATGAAAATCCCCCAACGCAAACCATAATTTTTTAAATATTGCAGGGCGAAATCAGCAAGAGATATTCTTTAATGATTATACTGCCTGATATAATTGTTTCAGGTTGTATTGCGCAAACATTATATTTATTATAATTTCAGAAAAAACAATTGACGTGGTAAAACTTAATTTGCTTTTCATCCTGTTCCTTTTCTTTTTCCCGTTACATAATAGTTTTTCTCAAAGTAATCCGCAGGTGCAAAAATTTTCTACTGCGGGGTTTTATCAAGTTCCGTCATCGGGCAGGGAAGTATATGACTTTAATGTGGGCTGGCGATTTTTTAAAGGTGATATAAAAGCCGCTGAACAAACTGCCTTTAATGATAAAAACTGGAAGCTGGTGAATGTGCCGGATGGTTTGGAGCTGCTTCCGTTAAATGCAAGCGGCGGAAAAAATTACCAGGGCATTGCCTGGTACAGGAAACATTTTAATATTCCTTCATCCTTGCGTCAAAAAAGAATTACACTGCACTTTGAAGCCATTATGGGAAAATCGAAAGTGTATGTAAATGGCAAATTAGTTAAAGAACATTTTGGCGGTTACCTGCCTGTGATTGTTGAATTAAACAGTACAGATCTTTTTTTGGATAAAGAAAATGTAGTGGCCGTAATGGCTGATAACAGCGATGACCCATTATATCCGCCGGGCAAACCACAAGCCTCTTTGGACTTTACTTATTTCGGCGGCATTTACCGGGATGTATGGATGATTGGCACCAATGATATTTTTATTACCGATGCTAATTCAGCAGACAAAACCGCCGGTGGTGGCATTTTTTATCATTGCGAAAATATCAGCGAAGCAAAAGCTGATGTAATTGTTAGTGCCAATATTGCCAATCAATCTAAAAATGAAAAATCGTTACAGGTATTATTTTCATTAAAAGATGATAAGGGTAAAATAATAAGTGAAGAAAAACAACAGGTGAAAATCAGCAATGGTTCAAGCCAGTCAGTTACACAAAAACTTTCTGTTGATAAGCCACAATTATGGGTGCCGGAAACGCCCAACTTATACAACCTGTATGTTTCTGTAATGGATGAAAAAGGAAATACAGTCGATGGTTTTTATGTAAAAGCAGGCATCAGGCAAATTGAATTCAGGGGTAAAGATGGTTTTTATCTTAACGGAAAATATTTTAACGATAAGCTGGTGGGCACTAACCGCCACCAGGATTTTGCTTATATCGGTTATGCCATGCCCAACTCATTGCACTGGCGTGATGCAAAAAAATTAAAAGATGCCGGCATCAGGGTTATCCGTTCACACTATCCGCAAGACCCTGCATTTATGGATGCCTGCGACCAGTTAGGTATGTTTATTATTGTATCAGCTGCAGGCTGGCAGTTCTGGAACGATGATACTATTTTCGTCAACCGTTGCTATAGTGATACAAGAAATATGGTGCGGAGAGACAGGAATCATCCGGCAGTTATTATGTGGGAACCAATTTTAAATGAAACGCATTACCCCACTTTTTTTGCTAAAAAGGTGTATGAAATTGTACATGAAGAATATCCTTACCAGGGTTGCTTTGTAAGCTGCGATATTAATACAAATGGTTACGAAAGTTTTGATGTGTTATACTCACACCCGGACCCAAAAAGTTATGCAAAAACGGACAAGAGTTTATTTACAAGAGAGTGGGGCGATAATGTGGATGACTGGAATACACAAAACTCAAGCAGCAGGGTTAACCGCAACTGGGGTGAAATTCCGCAGTTGATACAGGCCATTCATTATGCCAATCCGGCTTATCCATTTACCAGTTTTCAAACCATTTACCAGGCGCCGCCGCAACTGGTTGGTGGTTGCTTCTGGCATTCGTTCGATCATCAGCGGGGTTATCATCCCGATCCTTTCCTGGGTGGTTTTATGGATGCCTTCAGGCAACAGAAAACATCGTACGAAATGTTCCGAAGCCAGCGCAACCCATTGGTAAAATCCAATCTTTTTAATTCGGGTTACACTATTTATATCGCCAATGAAATGACGCCGTTTTCTCCGCAGGATGTAACCGTGTTTGCCAATTGCGATGAAGTACGGTTAATTGTTTTGGAAAAAGATACGTTGGTACAAAAAAACAGCCGCACCAGCCCGGGCATGCCTTATCCTCCGTTTGTATTTAAGAATGTATATAATTATATGCAGTTAAAAGCACTTCACCGTGCAGGCAAATGGAAGCAGGCAAGCATTGTGGCTGAAGGATTGGTGGATGGTAAAGTAGTGGTTACTACAAAGAAGATGCCTGCCAAACGCCCCGATAAAATCATGCTCAGCATTGATCATGAAGGCCAGCAGGTATTGGCAAATGGTTCAGATATTATTGTGGTGATTGCTTCTATTGCCGATAATGAAGGAAATGTGCGCCGCCTTACCAATGAAGAAATTAAATTTGAAATAGAAGGCGAGGGGCAAATTGTAGGTGATGCTGCCAACTTTGCCAATCCCCGTGAAGTGCAGTGGGGAACAGCCCCTGTACTTATCCGCACCACCACAACGGCGGGTAAAATAAAAATAAAGGCACATCTTGCTTTTGAAGGTGCGGTTTCAACCAAGGCTGCCGAATTAGAATTTGAATCGGTAAAACCAACCAATCAAATGGTTTATAAAGAAGTTGGTAAAGTAACTGCTTCTTCATCTCAACCCGCCATGTCTGAGGGTGAGGGCGTTGATACTAAAAAGCTACAGCAAAAGATTAAAGCACTTGAAGCTGAATTGAATAAATACCGGCTAAAACAAACAGAAAAAGACCAGGAAATTTTTGAACATAAAAAAGCCGGCAATTAAGCCGGTTTTTTTATGCTGAAAATGTGTTGCTTATCAGTGCAGGGTAATTGCACTAAAGAACATGCATTATAATTTTTTCCAGCCTTACCTGCTGCTTCATTCTGCTCACTACCATCATTATTATCTAATCGCTCAGTATTTCTTTCCACTCTGCCCATGATTTCATTAAAACATTAATAATAAATGGGGGATTATTCATTTTATGGTGGGTGATTATCTTGATTTTTTATTGAAATACACACGGTTAAGGGGCTGTTTAAAATTTTCACCCATTTTGTTTATGATTTTCGGACTAAGGTTTTGTTAAAGGGAGCAAACTTGCACTAACGAATTATTCTAATTAACACAAACGATTGCTATATCTCCTTTGCTATTTACGAATAGTGTCATTCAGGTAAATATAGTTGCTTATACATTAACTGACATATGACTTCTTAATTTATCAAAAACTAAAAAAATGAGAACAAGACTGCTTTGCTTAAAAAAACTGTGGTTCCTCACATTGGCTGTTACAATGGTTTCATTTGCATCAGCTCAATCCATAACCGGTGTTGTAACCGGCGAGGAAGACAACCCTTTACAGGGAGTTACCATTATAGTTAAGGGAACAAAAACCAGTGTGGTTACTAATGAAAAAGGCCAGTATTCAATCAACGCAAAAAACGGTGCTGTGTTGCTTTTTTCATTTGTTGGTTATACAACCCGGCAGGTAGAAGTAAAAAATGCTGTACTTAATGTAAAACTGCTTATCAGCGAAAAATCAAAACTTGATGAAGTGGTGGTAGTTGGTTATGGTACGCAGAAAAAAGCAGATTTAACCGGTGCCGTATCAAGAGTTGATGCCAAACAGATAGAAAACCGCCCAGTAACAAATGCTTTATCCGCTTTGCAGGGAACTGTGCCCGGCTTAGTTATTACCCGTTCTTACGGCCAGCCCGGTAAAGAAGGGGGTGATGCCACCATCAGGGGTTATTCATCTGTAAATGGAAGCAACAATCCGCTGGTGATAATAGATGGTGTGCCTGGAACTTTAAGTTTACTAAACCCTAATGATATAGAAAGTATTTCTGTACTGAAAGATGCCGCAGCAGCTGCCATTTATGGTGCTGAAGCAGCTAATGGGGTAATAGTTGTTACTACCAAGTCAGGAAAAAATCAGAAAATGAAACTGGAATACAGTGGTATAGTTACTGCAAATAAATCCTTTGGAGTACCTGAGCGTAACCACTCATGGATAGAAGCTCAGCAACTTAACATAGCACGTAATAATGCAGGACAAAGTAATGTATGGAGTGATGCACAAATAAGGTGGTTCCAGAGTTCTGATACGGATTATATAAAAAATGCCAATGGCGTTGCATGGGATACTTACATGGATCTTGATTATACAAAGCTGATAATGAGAAAATATACCCTCTCTCAGCAACATAATATTGCCGTAAGCGGTGGTACTGATAAAAGCAACTATGCATTTTCACTTGGATATTATGATCAAAACGGTGTGTTTAAGTTCGGGCCCGATAGCTATAAGCGTATCAATGCCCGCCTGACCTACAATAACCAGCTGAATAAAATTTTCAGTGTTAACTCAAGGGTTTCTTTTACCAATACCAATACACTTTCGGCTGCAGGAAACTTAAATGGGGATTATGGTCTGCTTTATAATATATACCAGCTCAGGACTATCTATCCTATTTTTCTTCCAAACGATGATGGTAGTACGGCAGGCAGCTTTAGTTCAAACAAATATTTCAATGGTGGCCCCACAACCTATTCAATATTAAATGACGGTGGTAAAAGGCAAGAAGGCCTGAATTTGTTAGATGCAGTATTCACACTAAAGGCTGATGTGATGAAAGGGCTTTCATTCAGGGCCATTTACAGCCCTCAATTGGGTGTAAGTACAACTGATTTGTTTTTACGCACTATTGAATACTGGAATGTGCCTTCAACACCGGTTGCATGGGTAAACAGGCCCAACTCAATGACAAAAGCACGTACCATTTCAGACAGAACGAATATTCAGTTTCTTGGTGATTATGATTACAAGTTTAAAAAGCACAGCTTTCATTTGCTGGCAGGTTACCAATATAATAACAACCATTCAGATGGTACAACAGCTGCCGCCACTAATTTAATTTCAAATGATGTAAGCTCTCTTAATTACCCGGCTAACCAGGCAATCAACACTCCATCAGTAAGTGATAATGTTCAGCGAAAAGTTAACATTTCCTACTTTGGAAGGCTGAATTATAATTATGCTTCTAAATATTTAATTGAAGCTACTTTAAGGCAGGATGCAAGCTCACAATTAGCGCCGGGCCACCGTGTTAATTTATTCCCTTCTGTTTCTGCAGGCTGGAACATTCATAAAGAAGACTGGTTTAAAAATATTACCAATGCTTTTAGCGAATTGAAGTTAAGAGGTTCATGGGGTCAGTTAGGTAACTCATCTGTATTGGGTAATTACGATTATATTTCGTTGTTGTCAAAAGGCGGGGTTTATCCGTTTAATAACCAGTTAAACAATTCTATTTATCAGTCAGCCTATGCATCTACCGAAAAATCATGGGAAGTAATTGAAACATCTGATATTGGTTTAGACATAGGTATGTTCCGCAATAAGCTTACAGGTTCGTTTGATTATTTTGTAAGGAAGAACAAAAACATGCTGGTTACACCAACATTACCTGCTGTATTTGCCATTGCTGCAGCCCAACAAAATATTGCTGATTTAAAAACATGGGGCTGGGAAGTGGAAATGAAATGGCGTGACAGGATTGGAAAAGCAAACTACAACCTAAGCTTCAACATTTCAGATGCTAAGAACAAAATTGTTAGCTATAATGGTAACAATGTTTATGGATCAGGTGTAAGAGGAATTATTGAAGGCTTGCCTATCAATACTATCTGGGGTTATAAAACTGCAGGATATTTTCAGAAAGCTGCTGACTTGACAGGCGCTGCTTTCCAGGACAGCCGTACAGGCGCAGGCGATATCAGGTATATTGACCTGAATGGTGACAATAGAATCAGTGGAGGTTCCAACTCAAAAGATGACCATGGCGACCTGGTTAACTTAGGCGAAATTACTCCTCATTATAGCTATGGTTTTACTTTAGGTTTTGATGTTAAAGGTTTCGACTTTTCAGTTTTCTTCCAGGGTATATTGCAGCGTAAAATGCTGATTTATTCTTACGCAGCATTACCTTATATGGAAAGCTGGAGGCAGAGCTGGCAATTCCAGAATGATTATTGGACACCCGATAATCCTAATGCAAGATTCCCCAGGCTTTATTTAGGCGGTACACATAATACAGCAGTGTCCGATTTCTGGGTTCAGAACGCCAATTACATACGGTTGAAAAATATGCAGATTGGTTATACATTACCTGCTTCAATTACAAGAAGGGCTAAAATCAGTAAACTCCGTATTTATTTTACCGGGCAGGATATGTGGGAAAAAACAGGTATGTGGATGAAATATTACGATCCTGAAAATCCGAATGGAGCATCCTTTGGTTATCCATTCTTCAGGTCATATGCAGCAGGTATGAATTTAACTTTTTAATTCAATCACATTTAACTTTCGTAAAATGAAAAAATATTTTAAAGATAGTTTAAAGGGTGTGCTACTGATTTTGTCAATTTCTTTTTTCAACAGTTGTAAAAAAGATCTGGATCAGGTGCCCGAAACAAGTCTTGCCGATGCAAACTTCTGGAAGTCGGCAAATGATTTAAGATTAGCAGCTAATTATTTTTATACTTACTTACCGGGTATTAATTCAAGCAATGGTGTTTTTGCTGATAACTATTCAATTGATGCGTATGCTACCGGTCCAAACAGTGTAAGCGATGGCTCGAGGCTGGCACCTGCAAGTGATGGTAACTGGAATAGTGGCTATGCACTGGTAAGGGCTTGTAATAATTTAATGGAAAAAGCCCCCACCATAAACGATAACCCTGCGCTTGTTAAAATTTCAATAGGCGAAGCACAGTTCTTCAGAGCCTATGCTTATTATAACCTGGTGATACGGTATGGAGATGTGCCGCTGATAACAAGAACTTTTGCCCAGGACGATACATTGATGAATGCAGCAAGAACCGGCAGGGAAAAAGTAATTGATCAGATATATGCTGACCTGGATGCTGCTGCAGGCAACCTGCTTCAAATGAGTGCACAGCCTGCTGCAGATTATGGAAGAGTAGTTGTTACGAGCGCATTGGCTTTAAAAGCACGTATGGCTTTGTTTGAAGGCACACGCCAGAAATTTCATGGTTATGGCAACCCGTCAAAACATTTGCAAATTGCAATTACAGCTTCAAATGCTATTATTACAGGCGGGCAGCATGCTTTGTATAAATACCCCAAAGTAACGGTGCCGGACAGCAGTTATTATTATGCATTTCAAAATGCCGCAGAAGGAAAAGCAAACAAAGAAAATATACTGGTGCGGCTTTATGGTGCAGATTTAACAAATGATATTGCAGCACATAATACGGTAAGAAACCTTGAACAAGGCGGTATGACACCAACACGTTATTTGTGTGATGCCTATTTATACAAAGACGGTTTGCCTTATACAAAAAGTCCTTTTGACTCAACAACACCTTCAAAACAAATCAGATCCTTAAGCCAGTTCAGCAACAGGGATAACAGGATGGCACAAACTATTTTTACAAGAAACTCATGGTTTATTACAGGCAATTATGGATTAACCTACACGTTTTGCCCAACAGGATATAAAGAGATGAAATATTTTATTGCAGCAGACTGGAGCCCCAACAAAAGTTATGTTGATTACCAGGTAATCCGCTATGCTGAAATATTACTTATTTATGCAGAAGCAACTTATGAATTAAACGGAAGTATTTCCGATGCCGACCTTGATAAAACCATTAATTTAACCCGTGCAAGAGGCGGTTTGCCCAAACTGACAAATGCATTTGTTACAGCAAATGGTTTAGACATGCGTGAAGAAATAAGGAGAGAAAGAAGAATTGAGTTTGCAATGGAAGGGCTACGCTACTGGGATATAATACGGTGGAAAACTGCAGAAACAGAATTGCCGCAGGATGTTGTTGGCACCAAGCCATTCCCATCGGAATATGGAGCTACACCAACAGGTACCACGTTAACTGCAGATGGTTTTATAATTGTGCAGAAAGTGGCTAACAGGAAGTTTGATCCTGCAAGAGATTATTTATGGCCCATACCAACACAGCAATTGGCGTTGCAGCCGGCATTAACCCAAAATCCTAAATGGTAACTGATTTATATACCCTGGTTTTGCTTGCAAAACCAGGGTTACTGAATAAACTATGAAAACCATTTCTGTTGCAGGTATGTTTGTGAAAAATAATAGTTTCTTAAAAGGCGTTTTAAAATCCAATATCCTTTTTTGAATAAGATATTTGAAACACAGTAAAAAGTACTAACATTTTTTTCATATAGCAGCAGGCTACGGCACCTGTTTACATTTGTAAATGGGTGCCTCTTTTAAATCATTACAAAGTCCTTAATTTCGGTATCTCTTTTTAAATGATTGTTATAGAATCAGCTTACGGGTTTTATAAATAAAAACATTGTAATGAAAATGAATTACACAGAGAGTTACAGTTTTCAACAATAAAAAGCACATGATGTTACGCATTAATTTCAGTTTCGTTTTTTTATTTGTATTTACTTCTCTGTTTGCTTACGAAAAGCGTGATTTACTGCAAAAAAATGCTTCCTTACAGCAAGTAAAAGAAACTATTCTTGATAAAAAAAACTGGATAGCGTATCCCGATTATGCTAATAGAAAAGGCTGGGATGATTTTACCGGCAGTTTAAAAGAAACATTGATAAAAGATGGCGAATCCAGTCTTGGTTATAACTGGAAAGTAGTTACAGCAACAGATTACCTTGAATATGAAAGAAGCGGCAGCAGGGTGGCAATGGAAAACCCTTTTGGCGCCAATAATACAGCATTAAGTAACCTTGTGCTGGCAGAGCTTGCAGAAGGAAAGGGGCGCTTTATAGACCAGATTGTAAACGGTGTATGGAATAGCTGCGAAATGACATCGTGGGCTTTATCTGCACATCTTACTGTACAAAAATCAAAAAGATCATTACCTGATTATAAAGAAAATATTATTGACCTTACAGCAGGCGACCTTGGTGCATTTCTTTCATGGACATGGTATTTCTTTCACAATGAATTTGATAAAATAAACCCTGTTATTGCGGAGCGGCTGCGTTACAATATTCAGCAACGCATACTTATACCTTACTTGCAGCGCAGCGATTTTTGGTGGCAGGCATTGAATTATAAGCCGGGCATGCTGGTAAACAACTGGAACCCCTGGTGTAATTTTAATGTGCTTACCTGTTTCCTTTTGATTGAAGAAGATAAAGATAAACGTGCCGAAGCTGTTTACCGCACTATGCAAAGTGTGGATCAATTTATTAATTATGTAAAAGAAGATGGCGCTTGTGAAGAAGGGCCGTCTTATTGGGGACATGCCGCTGGAAAAATGTACGATTACTTACAATTGCTAAGCAATGCAAGCGGTGGTAAAATCAGTATTTTTAATGAACCGATGATTAAGAACATGGGTGAATATATTGCAAGAAGTTATGTGGGAAACGGATGGGTGGTAAACTTTGCTGATGCTTCTGCAAAAGGTGGAGGTGAGCCAGGATTAATTTACAGGTATGGAAAAGCAGTAAACAGTACAGAGATGCAATCCTTTGCTGCATACCTTGTAAAAGCAAATCCAACCAGCGCAGAAATAAATGCCAATCGTGATATTTTCCGCAGCATGGAAAACATCCGCACGTATAATAAATTGCTGAGTGCAACACCTTCTTTGCCCAATGCAGTTTATTCCTGGTATCCGCAAACGCAGTTTTGCTATATGCGTAACAAAAGCGGTTTCTTTTTTGCAGCAAAAGCAGGATTTAATAATGAAAGTCACAATCATAATGATGTGGGTACATTCTCTTTGTATGTTGATACATTGCCTGTGTTTATTGATGCAGGCGTGGGAACGTATACCAAGCAAACATTCAGCAGTGAGCGGTATAATATTTGGACGATGCAAAGCAATTATCACAATCTTCCAATGATTAATGGAATGCCGCAGCAGTTTGGTTCAGCATTCAAGGCAACTGATGTTGCATTCAATGAAAAGAAACATGAGTTTTCACTAAACATGGCTGATGCTTATGCAAAAGATGCTGCGGTAAAAAAATGGATGCGGAAATATACATTAGCGCCAACGCAGTTAGTAATTGATGATGCATTTGAATTGTCTGAAACAAAAGCCCCCAACCAGGTGAACTTTATGACATGGGCAAAACCTGATATTACAACACCCGGTGTTATTAAACTAAATAAAGAGGGACGTTCAGTAAAAATGCTTTTTGATATAAACCAATTTACTGCAACTGTAGAAACGATACCGCAAACCGATCAGCGTTTGTCGAAAGTATGGGGAAATGAATTATACCGCATTGTGCTGCTTGCAAAACAAATGCAGCAACAAGGCCATTACCGGTTTGTAATAACAAAGGATTAATCTGTAAACAGAAAAACAAATTTTAATGAAACAATTTTTTTCTCTGCTTTGTTTGTTCTCGGTACTGTCATTTACTTTCAGGGGAGACAGCAATGAATCTGCTTTTGTTAAAGAAAATTTTGATTATGCAGAAGGGCAGGTAAAGTTAATGCTTAAGGGTGTTGGTAAAAACAAACTTGCTTTTCCACGAACAACTAATAAGAATGGAAAGCTGGTTACGACAAGCATGTACGACTGGACACCCGGTTTCTTTCCCGGTAATTTGTGGTTTCTTTATGAATACAGTAAAGATCAGCAAATGAAAGCAGCAGCGCAGGAATGGACTGAAAAGTTAGAACCACTTCAATACTTTACACAGCACCACGACCTTGGCTTTATGGTTTATTGCAGTTATGGCAATGGTTACCGTTTAACTGGCAATGAGCAATATAAAAAGATACTGGTGCAGGCAGCCCGTTCACTCAGTACACGTTTTAATCCCGTAACAGGTTGTATCAAATCATGGAACAGTTTTAAATCATGGCATGGTGATAAAACATATAATTTCCCAGTCATCATTGACAATATGATGAACCTTGAATTACTGTTTTTTGCCAGTGAAGTAACCGGTGATACAAGTTTCAGGCATATTGCTGTTACACATGCAGAGAATACAATGAAAAATCATATACGTGATGACTACAGCTCATACCATGTAGTTTGTTATGATACTATTACAGGAAAAGTTGTTGGAAGGGAAACCGCACAGGGCTATGCAGATAATTCCACATGGGCAAGAGGGCAGGCCTGGGCTATTTATGGTTTTACAATGGTTTACCGTAAAACAAAAGATCCCCGTTTTTTAATAACAGCAAAAGGTGCTGCTGATTTTTTTATTCATAATAAAAACTTACCTGCTGATAAAATTCCTTACTGGGATTTTAATGCAAAGCAATCGGGGTACAAGCCCGGTGTTAACTCCAATGCAAAAAAAGTAAGCACACTTTACAGGGATGCATCAGCAGCCGCCATTGTTGCATCAGCATTAATGGAGCTTAGTACGTATGACAATGAGAAGAGCAATGAATACAGGAAAGCTGCTATTGAAATATTGCATTCACTGGCAAGCCCTGCTTATCGCTCTCCCGAAGGAGGCAATGGCCATTTCCTGCTGATGCAAAGTGTGGGAAGCATTCCGCATAACTCTGAAATCAATGTACCGTTGGTTTATGCCGATTATTATTATTTAGAAGCTTTGCTCCGTTACAATCAATTGTTGCAGGGCAAATCACTTTTTTAATTAATCATTTGTAAGTTTGAAGCGGAACATACATTCGTTTAAATTTTTATTGCAGCATTATGAAATACCGTAGTTACTCATTTTTCTTGGCATTGTTGCTTCTTGTATTTTCACAGGCATCAGCGCAAAAAGGAAAAACAAAAATTAAAGAACCGCAAAATATTCCTGCAACCGGGTTACAGGACAGGGCATTTTGGGCAAACAGTTTATATAAAATTTCTTATCCCGTTGTGCATAATCTGGCAGAGGGAACATTAAGAAAAAATTTGCCACTTGAACTGGGTCCGCAGTATTATCTGAACGCAACCAAGGTTACTTACTTGGAAGCGGTTGGCCGTACAATGGCAGGCATTGCACCCTGGCTTACATTGCCTGATGATGAAACTGCAGAAGGAAAACTAAGGAAGAATTTAAGGGAAGAATTATTAAAAGGATTGGTGAATGCAGTAAATCCTGCCAGCCCCGATTACCTGAATTTCCGTACCGAAGGCCAGCCCATTGTTGATGCCGCTTATGTGGCACTTGCATTTTTAAGGGCACCAAAAGCGTTGTGGGAACCATTGGATACATTGACTAAACAACGCTTCATTACAGAATTTAAATCGTTGCGTAACCGTAAATGCCCATACAATAACTGGTTGTTGTTTGCTGCACTATCTGAAGGGTTTTTATTGAAGGTTGGTGAACAATACGACCCGGCAAGAATTGATTTTGCTGTAAGAAAAATGAAGGAATGGTATGAAGGTGATGGTTGGTATAGTGATGGAGAAAAATTCAGCATGGACTATTATAACTCTTACGTAATACACCCGATGCTGGTTGATTTGCTGCAGGTATTGGTTGAAAAGAAAATAGCATCACAACAGGATTATGATGCAGCACTTCAGCGCATGGTTCGCTATTCTGAATATCTTGAAAGGATAATTGCACCTGATGGTTCTTATCCTGCTTATGGCCGTTCTATTACTTACAGAACTGCAGCTTTCCAGGCATTGGCACAAGTTGCTTTAATGGAAAAACTACCTGCTTACATAAAGCCGGCACAGGTGCGCTGTGGTTTAACAGCAGTTATGCATAAGCTTTATGATGGCAACCAGAATTTTGATGCGAATGGATGGCTGGTATTAGGATTTAACGGGCATCAGCCAATGGTTGCAGACCAATATACTTCTACCGGCAGTTTATATATGGCTACTTTAGGTTTTTTGCCGCTTGGTTTACCTGCCGATAATATTTTCTGGACAAGCGAACCTGCACCATGGACAAGCAAAAAAGCCTGGAGTGGGGAAGAACTGAAAAAAGATTATAAAGTAGATTATTAGATTTTGTTTTTTTAAGGCGAAAGAAAGTTTGCAAATAAAATTGGATGAAATTGATTTAACCCTATAGCAATGGATAAAAGATATTTGACGAAAAGGGGATTGTTGTTTTCGGTATTGCTGATAGCCGGGTTAACTGCCACTTCGCAGGAAGTAAAGAAGGAACGTTTACCATTGCAACATGGAGCACACCATATTGGTAAACGTACAGATGATGATATGGCAAGATGGCGTGGTTATGGCCTTGGCCAGTTTATTCATTGGGGATTGTATTCTATCCTGGAAGGAAAATACAACGGCGAATATTATAACGGTGCTGCAGAATGGATTCGTTCATGGAAAGAAGTACCTAATAAAGAATATGATGAACTGAATACAAAATTCAATCCATCTGCATTTAATGCCACTGCATGGGCAAAAATGGCAAAACAAATGGGCGTTAAATATTTAACCTTCACTACAAAGCATCATGATGGTTTTTGTTTATGGCCTAGCCAGTACACAGATTACACAATAGCATCTACTCCTTATAGAAAAGATATTGTAAAAGAAATTGTGGATGCTTATACAAAAGAAGGAATTGATGTGTATCTCTATTATTCAATTATGGACTGGCATAACCCCGATTGGAGATACGATTTAAAAACAAAAGACGACAGCATTGCATTTGACCGTTTCAAACTTTTTACAAAAAATCAATTAACGGAATTATTACAGCGTTATCCGCAAACAAAAGGGCTTTGGTTTGATGGCACATGGGATAACAGTTGGAAGAAAAGCGGCGCTTTTTCTGATTCGCTTGAACAGTATTTAAAATCACTTGTTCCCGGTTTAATTACCGGCAGCCGCTTACGTGCTGATGAATATGGAAAACGAGGTGCTGATTCAAATGGTGAATTGATGGGAGACTATGAGCAGGGTTGGGAACGAAAAATTCCAAAAGCTTATGCAGATGTGCATGGCAATGATTGGGAAGGCATCATGACGATTCCTGAAAACGGTTGGGGTTATGCAGAAAAATGGCTGGGCCATTGGAAAACCACCAATGAACTGATTGAAATGGCCGCACAATGTGTTTCACTTGGTGGCAACTTTGTACTCAACTTTGGCCCGAAGCCCGATGGAACATTTCGTAAAGAAGAAGTGGTTGTTGCAAAAGAAATTGGCGACTGGATGAAGATAAACAACGAAGCCATTTACAATTGCGAATATGCCGGATGGGAAAAACAGGACTGGGGCTACTATACAAAAAAACGTGGAGAAGATAAGGTGTACATGATTGTGTGTAATGTGCCGGTATCGGGTTCGCTTAAAATAAAACCTCCTGCAAATAATATTATTGAAAAAGCATGGCTGTTACAAGGGCAACAACTGGCAACAGAAAAGCTTGATTACGGGGCATCGTTTATTCAATTACCCCAAAATGTAAATTATAAAAATCCTTTTGTAATTGTGCTGGATGTAAAAACAGTTAAACCACGGGAGGAGACAAGCATTAAAGCAAAAACCTAAAACAAAAAAGGATTGTTATATCAAGCCAATCCTTATTGCCTTTCCAATAAGTGTGGCGGTGTTTTTTACATTAAATTTCTCCAATAAACTTTTGCGGTGTGTATTTACAGTAGCAACGCTGATAAAAAGTTTTTCTGATATTTCTGTATTGGTCAGTCCTTCGGCAATTAGCGACAGCACTTCTTTTTCACGACGGCTTATTATGGGTGTATCGCTGCTTTGCTCACGTAAGGCCACTGCAGCTTCAAAGCTGATGTATTGTTTGCCTTTAATTACAGAGGAAATTGCTTCGAGCAATTCTTCCTTTGTTGCATTTTTTAATACATAACCCGATGCACCGTTTTCCATCATACTTTTTATAATGGGTTGCTGGTTAAATGTGCTGAGGCCTAATACACGAATGGAAGGATGCAGCTTTGTAACTTCTTGGCACAACTGTATGCCACTGGTATCGGGTAAGTTCACATCCATTAATATTACATCGGGCTGCTGCTGTTTTAAAAAACTAATGCAGGATGCGCCATTCATTGCATGGCCCATCCATTCAATGCCTGTTTCATTCGCTAATAAAGAATGAATGCCTTCAATAACCATGTAATGATCGTCTACAATAAATAAACCTGTTTTCATTGCATACTAATTTCAATAAGTACTGATGTGCCTTTGCCCGGTGCAGATTGTAAATCCATTTTTCCTTTTAAAAATTCCACACGGCTTTCTATATTCTTCCAGCCAATGCCCTGGGCTTCCTGCAACATTGTTTTGTCAAAGCCTTTACCATCATCTTCCACAGTTATAGCCAGTGTTTTTTCTGCTTCATGATAATGGAGCTGCACTAATACTTCCCGGGCTTGTGCATGCTTCATTGCATTATTTACCAGCTCCTGCACAATGCGATAAATAGCTGCAGATTCTGCCTGGTTAATTACAAAATTACCCATGTTCATCGATTGGTAGTTTACATGTAAAGCAGTGCTGCGGCTAACTTCATTACAAAATTCTTTTAATGCCGTATCAAGCCCATATTTTACAAGCATTTCCGGCATAAGGTTATGTGCCACCCGCCGCATTTCTTTTATGGAACTGTCCAGCATATCAATGCTGCGTTCGAAAGCCTGTGCATTATCTGGCGTCATGATTAAATTCTCTTTCATATTGCTTAATGAAAATTTTATACCACTCAGCATGCCGCCTAATCCATCGTGTAAATCTTTTGCAAGCCTGGTGCGTTCCTGCGTTTCACCTTTTAGTACAGCTTCTGTAGCAGCAAGTTGTTTTTCTCCTTCCAGTTCATCTATTTTATGCTGCTGTATTTTTTGCCTGTTACGGTAATTGCGTAACCCAAGCAGGGAAATTATAAATAAAGCTATACTGCCGCTAATGAGCCAGTAAATAAAATTGTTTTTTTGGTTAAGTTGTGCCTGCTGCAGTTTTATTTGTGTTTCTTTTTTCTCTGTTTCATATTTAGCCTCTATGTCTTCAATATAAAAATTTAATTCTTTTATGTTGGCTTCACTTTGCAGTGAGTCATATTTATAACCATAATCTTCCGCTTCTTTAATCTTACTCTGTACAAAATAAAATTTGGAATAAGTCTCATACAGGTTTCCCAAAGCTTCGGCAGCACTTTCACTTTTTGCAAGTGCAATACCGCTGTCCAGTTCGTTTTTAGCTAATTGGTATTTTTTTTGCAAAATAAACAGGAGTGCATTTGCATTGTATATTTCGGCTATAGTTTTTTTATCGGGTATGTCAGGCGCAATTTTATTCAGCATTGCAGCGTACTTTTCCACACCTGCCAGGTTATTATTCAGAAAGTAATTTTGAGTGAGATTGATCAGTGCATAACAGGTGGTAATATCATCTTCTTCTTTTTGGGCCAGCTCAAGTTGTTCAAGAAATATATTTATGGCCGTATCAATTTTATGCCCGTCGGAATAAGCTGCAGCCATATTATTTAAACCCATTAGCACAGCAAACGAATTATTAAACTGCTTTCCAAACTCTATTGCCCTTTTTGAATAGAAGATTGACTTGTCATACTGTTTCAGGTTGTAGTAGGTGTTAGATGCGGTAAGGTTACGAATGGGAAAGCTGGCGCTGTCCTTTGTTTTTTCTGACAAGGCAAGGCATTTTAAAGCATAGTCAACAGCCGATTTATAGTTTCCAAAATGATTGTAAATAGCTGCCAGGTTATTAAAGGTTTTAGCGAGCAATTTTTCATCCCCCGATTTTTCAGCGGCAGCAAGATTTTTTAGTGCATACTCTTTTGAACTTTTGTAATTGTTGTTATAATAGTAGTACTGTGAAAAAGCTGTATTAATATACTGATCGCAATTGATTATGCCTTTTTCTTTTGCTAAACTTTCAGCCTTATTCATGTACAGAAAAGAGCTGTCAAAATTTCCCGTAGCGTACATATCGCTTACCTTCAATAATAACCTAATCCGGGCAGAGTCATCTTTTGTATTTGGCAATAATTTCAACAAACTGTCTTTTTTTGCTGCATTCTGTGCCATGCATAAACCGCCAAACAGCAAGGAATACAATATCAGCAATAATTTCTTCATGCTCTAAAATACATTTTTCTTCTTTTACAAAGAACGTTGTACAATACCCGTTTACTATCATCTTTTTTAATGATTTTTTACTTACAACCAAAAAAATCATCCTTTTTAATGACTGGCAAGATTTTGTGGCTTTGTATTTTTATTGCATAAATTTTTGTTACAGATGAAAAAGGTTAGCTTAATTATTACATCTCTTGTAATCGCTATTTCAACCTTTGCGCAAAAGCAAACATTCGATATTGTTTCTTACAAACCACCCAAAGGTTGGGCCGAAAAACAGGGAACCAGTGTTATGACCTATTCCAAAGTTGATGGCAGTAACTGGGCGCAGATAGCTGTTTATAACCACACCAATAGCGATGGCAATATACAGGCTGATTTTAATAATGAATGGAACGAGTTGATGGTTGCCGGAAAAAACATTTCTGCCCCCGAAAAAACAAATCCTGAAACGCAAGGCGGATGGACCGTAATAAGCGGCAGCGGCAACTGGCAATACAACGGCGCAAAAGTAGCTTCTATCCTTACCGTTTTTTCAAATAACAAAGTCCGTTTATCGGTAGTATGCAACGCAACAGCAAAGGCATATTTACAGGATTATCAAAAACTGATAGATTCATTAAAAATAGACGCAAGTGGCGTTATAGAAAGCTCTGGCACAGAAAATAATACCACAGCGCCGGCACAAAATAACAGCAGCAATTCCATTGCAGGCACATGGATAATAAGTATAGCAGAGAGCAGGGGTTACCTGAAAGGTTTTAATATGTACACGGGTGGCTATATGCGAAAAGAATATGTTTTTAAAGAAGACGGAACTTATGTTTTCCGGCAAAAAGACTGGATGGCTGCCAGGGACAATATATACTTTGCTTACGAAACCGGCACTTACGTTGTAAAAGGAAACCAGCTAACCCTCACTCCTAAAACAGGCAAAGCCGGATGGTGGAATAAAGATAATGTTGGCCACGATGTAAAAAAATGGGGCAGTTATCAAAAAGCTGAAAAATATAATTTGGAAACAGTAACCTATGCTTTTCAATTTGCAACCGATGATTATGGCAAAAACCTGCTCCTTAACTACGATAAGGCAACTCAAAGAGATGGAGACCACCCTTCCGGCAACGGGCAGTATACTTCCTATTCCCGGGACGAAGGAAAATCAAGGATTGATAACCCGCCGGGATTTAAAAACTAACAACAAAACAAAAATGAAAAAAATATTTCCCTTTTTATTAATCATCTTTTGTTGCACAACAGCTTTTGCACAAAAACAAAGCTTTGATGTGGTTTCTTATTCTGTACCCAAAGGCTGGCAGCAACAAAAAAATGATGGTGGTATCCAGCTTTCAGTAACAGATAAAAAATCCGGCGCTTATGCTATGGCTGTTATTACCAAAGCAAACCCATCTTCCTCATCAGCCACCGAAAATTTTAATACTGACTGGAACAAATTAGTAAAAACAACGGTACAGGTAAATGACGAACCCACCATGCAACAGCCATTAATAGAAAATGGATGGGATATAATTTCGGGCACTGCTAATTACACTGACGGGGTTAATAAAGGGGTAGCCACTTTATTAACAGCTACCGGTGGTGCACAAACGGTGAGTGTGGTAATCATGTACAACTCCAATCAATACGAAAAAGAATTAGCTGCATTTCTTAATTCTTTAGAACTGGCTAAGCCAACTGCCTCACAGCCTAACAATGCATCCAACAGTAATAAGACGTCTATTATCGGTTTATGGTGCGATAATCATTTGGAAATTTCTGGCTACTATAATGGGTATGCCCAATATACTGCTGGCTATTTTAGACGGGAATATAATTTTAAAGCCGATGGCACTTATATCTACAGGGCAAAAAACTGGTCAACTCTTTTAAATGAAATTTTATTTGTTTATGAAATTGGCACTTACACAGTAAATGGCAACCAACTTACCATTATACCAACGCAGGGCAAAGGCGGTTGGTGGGGAAAAAAGGATAATAATACAAAGTTGTGGGGAGCTTTTATTAAGGGATCCAGTTTTAAATTGGAAAAAACTACGTACACTTTCGAGATAAACTATTATTCAGGTATTAAAGAGCATGGCTTATATCTTAAAACGGCCAACAATACCGAAAGGGATGGAACAACAGGCCCCAATGGGTTTTCCTTTAAACTTTATGATGATGGAATTTCAATTATTGATAACCCACCGGGATTTAAGGCGGATGCAGAAAATAAACCTGTTTCTGCAACAAATACAAAAACAGCACAGCCTGCAATTTCTAATAATAATTCTAATGCAAGCAACCCGGCTGTTAATCAGCTTGCCGGTATTTGGGGTCAATACCAGAATGAAGCCAATACTTCCGGTTATGATTGGCGGGAATATTATTTCAACCCGGATGGAACTTACCAGTTTCTGCAAAAAAACATCAGCTACCTCTACCATAATGATATTATTTATGCCTATGAAAAAGGCATCTATCAATTAAATGGAAATCAGCTCACCCTATCGCCACAAAGCGGCACAGTAGAAAGCTGGACCAAGGCGGGCAGTGATAAGGCGGGAAAACTGATTAAAACTGATAAAAGAATATTAGAGAAAATTTCCTACACATTTACACTGCAATATTTTTCAGGTACACAAAAAACAAACCTGGTGTTGCAATACCCGGCAACAACACAGAGAGATGGCGCTTTCAGCAATAACAACACTTATAAAAATGCATGGCTCTACAGCAGACCTTTTAACCCCAATAAACCCAGCATAGAATTACCTGCAGGAACAAAAATAAATTTCAGCTACTGATAAGCTATTAAACAAAAAAATTCCAGTTGGAATTTAAATAAGTATTAAACGGTACTGCTCACAAATGGTTTTAACCATTTCTACAAACAGCAAAAAATCATCTTTTTTAATGATTGCCAACTCAAAAAAAACAGGTCATTTTTATAATCTAAATACAAAGGATGAAAACCCTGTCATTATCGCTGATATTTTTGCTGCTGTCTTTTTTTTCTTTTGCACAAAGCGACCAGGAATTAAACCGTGACTCTGTAATCGGGTGGCAGTATATAAGCAATCCTCCTAAAGCCAATGCTGTTTATAAACCCATCAAAAGCCAGTTTGCCAATGGCGCCACTTACACTGCATGGCAACAGCAGGCATCGGATATGCTGATTAAATGGATTCAACAATCTTACCTGCCCCGTGGATTGGTGATGCGTACCATTGCAAAAAATGATGAACGCTGGTCTTTGGATGATAATGGCCCGTTGCATAGCTATGGCGTAGATTTTTTGGGATACGAAACCCATTTTGCGCAGGGAAAAATTGACCTGCGCTGCTGCGAACAAGGGCAACGGTTACTGGCAGGGTTTAATGATTTTCCCGGGGTGTATATCAAAGACTTTAACCCCGATGGTTTGTATTTTTTTGCAGAGCAGGCATCATTTACCAGTGGTGATGATGATGCACAATTATCCAAAGAAGGAATAGATAAAAAAATTCAATCTAATCTTTACAGCTACCGAACTTACCTTAACCACTACCACGACAATGGTAAACAAATGTTCAAAATGGGTGTGGTGGTTAGTGCAAACAATAACTGGCCTTTTAAACCGGTATTGGTAAAAGATGCTGTGGCTTATATTCAGCAGCAAATGGCTGCATACCCCGGCATTTTGCAAAAAAATCCGTATTCGGCAGAGCCAATAAAAAAGAATTTAGAAAGATTAAAACCCTACTACAATGAAGTGGTGAAATTGAACGCAAATTATAATTACAATAATGCAGAAAATGATGGCAACGGGCATTACCTGCTGAACCCCGAAGCGATTATAAACGGCAAACCACTAAATAAAACATTTCCCGAATACAAAATTTTGGTTACAGCCACGCAGCAAACGATTGACAAGACAAAATCGGATAATCCGCTTTGGGTTTACTTTAATTTAACGCCAGTGAATATAACCTTAGAAGAAAACCTGGCAAAGTATGATGCAAAGTTCGGCACCGGTAATCCGCACATGCTGTACTCTCTCCTGAACAATTTCAATTATGATTTTGTGGCCAAATGGCTGGTACAACCGGAGGCAAGAAAGAATATGGTTTATACAACAGCAAAGGCACCGGCAAAAACTTCGGGCAATGTATTTACAACGCCTGCCACTGTTTCGGCAACAGCCGCTGCAAAAAACAAAGACCCCAATACCATTTTGTATGAAGATTTCGATGGTTACCCAACCGGAAAATTATCAACCAAAAATTGGCACACGGCAGGAAATGGTTTTGGCAATGCATCACTAACAACCATAAACGGGCAAACCGGCAAATGGGTTAACATCCCCGAAAAATTTACTTTTTATCCTGATTTGAATATTCCGCTTACCCAAAATTTTACAGTAAGCTATGATATATATTTTGCACCGGGCATTTCAAATAAAAGAGTAGTACACTACTTCAGAATGGATGGCTATGACCCTAAAGATAAATACCCACAACCGATGGATATCAACAGCACCGTTGATAAAGGAATGGATTTTGGCATTGCCATGAGTGGCGAATGCACAATGGAATGCAAATTCAGAAAGGGACAGTTTAAGGAAATGTATGAAAATCATTTAAAGGTTGCGGCGGCTAAAGACAAAGATGTAGCCCATGTAAGCGTATCGGTAAATGGCACCGCAGTTATTGTTTCGGTAAATGGAAAAGAAGTTATCAGGAATGATAATGCCCGCCCTGTTGAGCAACCGTACAAACGCATTGGCTGGTATTGCGGTGAGCCCAATATGCTGCTGGGGAATGTTTATGTGAAAAGCAATTCACCTGTTGAAAACAATACGCCAAAAGAGCCGCAATTTGCAGGTGTGGTAAAAGATGATAACAACGATACTCCCGATGCCGCCACTTTTGAAACATCCGATTACGCATTTACGCCATTACAGAAAATAGATGAAATGCCACCGTTAAAATACCCGGTTGGTTTTAAAAGCGCCTTGCCTGCACCAGCCGAAGGCAGTAATAAAGCAGTAGCAACCCTGCCAGCATTTAATGCGCCTGCCCGCTCTGCATTGCTGAATGCATTACCCGGAACTGTTTTGTCAAATACAGTATTTCAAAAATTTATTGACGATTTAAAAACTACCGTTGTCACCAAACTGAATACAGAAAATACAAAGAAAATAGATGCTTATCTCAAAGCAAAAAAGATAACCACATCGCAGGCTATTGCCGGCGAAGCAATCGGGCTTTGGTTGCAAAGCAAGCCCACGGTGGCACTCTATTTATTTTGTAAAGCCCTGCAGGCAGATTACAATGATATGAACACGGCCAACAATTTGGCTTCGCTGCTCAATGCATATGGTTATTCAGAAAAAGCCATTCCCATTTTGCAATATGTAAACAGTAAAATCAATAATAACCCCGAAGTGTTGGCGAATACAGCCATTGCATTTTACAACCTCGGCGACATAGATAAAGCACTTGGTTTTGCAGACAAGAGTATTGCCAAAGACAGCCTGAACGCAAGGGGCAACAAAGTAGCAGCCTTTGCACATTTAAGCAAAGCATCGCAAACCAATAACAAAGCCGAAGCCGATAAAGCCATTGGTTGTTTGAAACGGTCGCTGAAAGGGCAGTACGACCGTGAGGTATCAGAATTATTAAACAAAATAGAAGCCAATCATCAAAAGCAAAACGATTTTGTCAATACCAATTTTAAAGAGTTTCCCATGCTGCGCCGGTTGCAGCTTCCAGCCATGAACGAAAGTTTATCCCAAGCAAAATCGTTCAACCAGTTTTTAGAAAAAGAAAAAGCTGCGTTGTCAAAAACTATGGACAACATAACGGCTGTATTAAATAAAATTCCGGAAAAAGATATGAAGCAAACTGTTGCAAACATCAATCAAAATAAAGGAACTGCTATGATGATGGTAAAAGCGTCCAATATCTTAAGCCAAAGTACAATTGAGTACATGAAGATGAAAAGCGACCTGGAACAGATTTTTTTGCAGGATAAAAAAGATTTGACTGCAGCCTACAATAATAAAATAACTGCTATTACTAAAAAATATGATGTACGGCTAAAAAAACTGGAAGGTGGTGAAGATAAAGCTAATGAAGAGGAGGAAATGGAAAGATTGAAGAAAGCCCGTTGTGCAGACTACAACAAGGAAAATGCAGAATATCTTTCCAGTGTGGCAAAACTAACCAACCAGTTTGCACAGAGAAGCGAATTGGTAAGCCGCAATTATTTCAGGGATTATGCTAACTGGAAGCCGGTACTATTGCAAGACAACAGCAACCGCTGGTTCCTGGATGCAGAAGCAAATTACATTCATGATGTGCAAAAAATTCTTTCGCTGTACACATACATTGTGCCTTGCATTTACCCGCAGGAGCCAATAAAAGAAGATAAAAAACCAGCCAAACTCAAAGAATGGGAGGAAAGTTACTGCGCTAATTTTAAAGGAGCGGTAGGTTTAGTCGGTGTGAAAATGAACTGGACCTGTAATTCAATAAGCGTATCCGGCGGCGAAGGTTTTGTTGGTGAAGTTGGTTTGAATTTTAATGAAAACGGCAGTTTTAAAGAAGCAACCATCGGTGCAGGCATTGGTGTAGAAGGGCATTTAGGAATGCAGGGTGTAACTTCTATATCAGCAGGAGCTTCAGCAATGGAATATATTACAGTTGGCGCCGATGCAAATGGCAATATACAGGTAAATGACTGGGGCATTACAGCCGGTGTATCAGCAGGCGGAAACATAGGTGCTGTTGGCGGAGAAGCGAATATTGCATCTACCAATATTTCTGTAAATGAAGGTGTAAAAGCAAATGGTTATATACCCGATGCATTGGGAATAAACTAAAAATGAAAATTTATATAAATGGCTATAACCATTTTTTACGTCAATCGAAAAAATCACCATTTTCAATGATTGTGCCGGTTAATGCCAGCAATTATTTTTACTGAAAAATTAAAACAAATGAAAAAACTACTTTCCATCTCAGCATTACTTTTGCTCATTTCCATTACCGGATTTAGCCAGGATAAAAACTTTGGTAAATTTCTGGGCAGTCAATCGCCAACTAAATTTATAGGCACTTCTATGTATAGGGGCTATGAAAAGCAAATTGAAATTGTAGAAGTAACCACTGCCGGGCGAAACCAAACTACTACCGTTACCATTAAGTTCGACCCCTGCCAGGCCAGCGCCGATTTTTTAGCCAACCAACAATCCGGTGGGTTGATAAAAAACGGGGAGATAGCAACTATAAGCAGGGACCCAAACCTCCCTCCTAATGCTGTAAAAGTGAGAATGTATCTTGAAGATGCTACCATTATTTCATGCACCAGCACACAGGCCTGCAATGGCGCAATGGCCACTACGGTGCAACTAAAACCTGCACGCATTTGCTGGATTTACAACAACTATGACAAAGCCACCGGTAAACTGCTCAATACTACCAGCAATGGTTTTGATACAAAGTCTGGCCAGCCCTGGACTGTAACGCCACCTAATTTTTAAAATGTTTTTCAAATAATGAACTATAAAATCAACAATTATTTTGTTAGCCGGCTTCAGTACTACTATTGAGCATCGTTGTGTCACTCACTTGTGCTGCATACCTTTTTTCACCTAATAGAATGCAGCACCCCGGTTTACCGGCGGTACGGAATTGCTGCTATCAACATTAAAAACGCTATATCAAAATATTATTTGAAATGAAATACAAAAATCTTCATCTGTTTGCAATTAGTTTTTTGTTGAGTGCAATGGCATACAGTCAACAAAAGAACCCAACAACAAACAAAGAGCTGCAAGAAAAGATTAAACAAGCGCAACAGCAGTTAGACAATCTCTCCCCCGAGCAAAAGAAAATGATGGAGCAAATGGGTATGTCAACAAAAGCACCTGCTGCCCCCACAAACTATAGCGATGCAGATATAAACGCTGCCGTAAGTGGTGGTAGTGCATTTGGTGTGCCTTCAAAAAACAATGCACTCATTGGCGCTATTCCACAAATAACACTTACTGCTGCAAACCTGCCGGGCTATATCAAAACGCTGAACGATTATGTTGAAAAAGGTGTAGCAAATGATGCAAAGGTTACGGGACAAAATATGTATGCGTATTTTAAAACCAATAAATACTCTGCAGAAGCTATCGGAAATGCAGCGGTGGGTTTTTGGACGGTGGGGCAACCCGAATTGGCCGTGTATGTGATGGGGCGTGCCTGTGCAGATAATGCAACAGACGCAGATTTACTCAGCAACTTCGCAGCCATGCTCAGCATGGGTGGTGCACCGCATCGGGCTATTCCTTTGTTAGAATACCTCAACAAGCAATTTCCCGACAACACAACTATTCAAAACAATCTGGGACAAGCCTGGTTTTATTTGGGTGAAACTGATAAGGCTAATGCACAATTGGATAAAGCAGTGAAAGCATTTGCCTATCATCCGCAGGCAAATTATACGCAATGCCTTATTGAGCAAAGCAAGGGTAACAGCACCAAAGCCATTGAAAAAATGAAGAACTCGCTGGCCTATAGTTTTTCAATGGATAAAATAAATATGCTGCGCAAGTTGGGATACAAAGTAAAAGCCACCGATATGCGCAAACCTTTTAAACCCGACCCCAATCCACTCGGCTTACAAAATTTTAAACGGCCCGATGTACCGGTTTCTTATGCAACTGAATTAACGCTTAACGCAGATTGGGATGCCTTTCAAAACCAGGTGAATGAAAAAAGTATGCAGTTGGCAAAAGATATGATACCTTATCAACAAGCAGCTAATACAAATGCACAGCAGTTATATAATCAATACCAAAAAAATGGAATTAACGGACTTAAGACTGATGCCAAAACTTCTGATAATATTTACCGGTTTGTTGCGCAAAGAAACCTTGAAGAAATGAACAAGGATGGCGGTGCCGGTTTTCGTCTTAAAAAGGCATTAGAAAAGATTAATGCCATCAGAAATGATTTCCAGGCAAAGGATGATAAGCAAAGAAAAATTATTGAAAAGCAAAATAGCCTTATTGCCGACCAGGAAACGGAGCTTGGTAAAAAGGGCGAGAATCTCGGCTTTGATAATTGCGTTGTTCAAAAAGCCTATAGCGAATGGATGTATGCAACCTATAATATACCGTTGGAAGAAGCATACCAGGAGTACCTGCACCAATTGTATTTGAAAATCACAGAAGAATTATACTGGAAACAATTTACACAAGATGAAGCAAGCTTTGAAGCAACCAAAATTGCTGCAAAAAAAGAATGGCTTGCAGCATTGGGCAGCACAAGATATATTGCTACCAATATATATGGAAAGTGTACACAACCGGAAAACAAAGCATCACGTTATAAATTAGCCGATTTTGATGAGATGCACTGTACTTATATATCTGTATTGGAATTTGGATTTGCTAGACAAATATTTGAATGTGGAAAGTCACGTATTGAATTTGATGCAGGAAAACTCTCCGGCGATTTGAATTTTTACATGGATAACAATGGCAATACCAGGTTTGTAAAAGGTACAGTGGAAGCCACTATCATCAATAAAAGCGTAGAAGTTGGCCCATTAGAAGCATCGGCAAAAGCAGGCATGGGAGTGGAATTTACGAGCAATGGTGTGGAAGACGTTTATGTGAAAGGTGAACTATCAGCAGCCAATGTTTCTGCTACCGGTAAAATGAGCCTGATTTCAGGAAATATGTCAGGAGCTATAAACGGTTTTGGAAAATAAAATATAAAATTCACAGCAATGAAAAATAAATTCATTTTAAAAATAAGCATCGTTCTTTTTTGCTCGCAAACAGTATTAGCACAGGATTGCAAAACCGATGCAGATGTTGCTTCACAGCCAGGAAAATACCTGACAGCCGCACAATATCTATGGCCGGCAGTAAGGGCAGAATATTTTAATAACCTGACTACAGCTGCCGATAAAGCCATCGCTAAACAAACGCTTACGCAGATAGAAAACATTGAACAAAAAACACATAACGGTTTTACCCTTACCGGAGGCAATTGGGAAAACTATTATTCAACCAAAGGCTATCAATACTTTGCAAATACTAAACTGGGGCAATATAGTTTTGAGGCGGCGCTGCATGAATATTTTTGCGCCAAAGGAAAATTGACAAGAAACAGCGAGTATAGTACGGTGTTGCGGATTTTTGCAAATGAAGTAGCACTCACCACACTCGATGGTTTTCTATCAAATCCATTTGGCTCCAGTTTTGGCAGCTATGATTTTGGAATGCAGTATGCAGATTGGAAAAATCATAATCCTGCTGATGTAAAGGCAAAATTGATAACGCTGTTTACTTATCTCAGTTGCAACAATACTTCACTGTTGGAGCGCATTAATTCCGGAACAAGTTATTTTCAGGATGTAGCCGAAAAAGACATTAAACCTAATAACCGCAGCAATTATATCTATCGGTATTGGTTTATTAAGAAAAAAGATTTGCCGGTATTAATTCCCGTAAGCCGTAAAGATTATTTGGAAAGCCTTTTGGAATACTACGACCGGGAAAAAATTTATTTTACAAAATTAGTTGCCCAACTGAAAACAGACCGGGACAATAGCATAAAGTATTATACTAATTGGGAAGCAGATGTAAATGATAAAATTGCCGTGGTGAAAAAAGCAATGAGTGAACATGATGCCGCCTGGTTGTCGGCACAAGCAGTTGTTAATCCTGCTAATGATAATTCTCAAACCTATAACGCCAAATTACCGGAACAAACAAATTACCACCGTTTTTGGAAATTCTACGATGGCGAAAAGAAGGCTATGCCGCTCTATACCTACAACCCGGAATATTTTACAAAAAATGCACAAACTCCGGGCGCCAAGCCACAAATCATAATTGTTGCTTTTCGTTACAATTCTATGCCACTATCGCTGAGCCTCATCGACAACTTCACCAGGAACTTTGATTTTGACGCATTGAAAAAATTAGTGCAGTAATGAAGGGATAAAATTTTTGATAGCTGCCAATTTTATTAAAACCGGTATTTGCAGTAATACAATTGCTATACAAAATATATTACCCGGAAAGATAAAATATTTGTACAAGCCCATGTTAAAATGGGCTATTTTTATGCTCTTAATAAAAATAAAATGAGTATTACCGGAAAGAATATTATTGGGTTTAACAACAGTGCGGCAGGAACGGGTACATTCCAGGCCTGTAATCCATCAACAAGTACATTGCTGAATGATGTTTTTTATAATGCTACGGATGATGAAATAAAAACTGCAGCACAAAAAGCAGCAGCAGCATTTTCACCCTACAATCAAAAAACAGCTATAGAAAAAGCAGCATTTTTAGATGCTGTAGCAGATGAAATAATGGCGCTGGGAGATGATTTAATAAGCAGGGCCAGCGCAGAAAGTGGATTGCCTGCAGCAAGATTAACAGGCGAAAGAGGCCGCACCACTGGCCAGTTAAAAATGTTTGCACAATTATTAAGAGAAGGCAGTTGGGTTGCTGCTTGTATTGATACAGCCATTCCCGACAGGCAGCCTTTACCCAAACCAGATTTGCGCCGCATGATGGAACCTGTTGGCCCCGTAGTGGTTTTTGGCGCCAGCAATTTTCCTTTTGCTTATTCAGCCGCAGGTGGAGATACTGCTTCTGCATTGGCTGCCGGTTGCCCGGTAATTGTAAAAGCACATCCATCTCATCCCGGAACGGATGAAATGGTTTCGCAGTCCATCATCAGCGCAGCAAAAAAAACAAATATGCCCGATGGTGTGTACAGTATGGTGCATTGTAATAATGAAGGCGCTATCAGTTTAGTAACCAATCCTGCAATAAAAGCAGTTGGCTTTACCGGCAGCCGCAAAGGCGGCATGGCAATATTTAATGCAGCTGTTAACAGGCCAGAGCCTATTCCTGTTTATGCAGAAATGAGTGCGGTTAACCCGGTAATTATTTTGCCGGGTGCGGTGGCAGCAAATGGTGCGGCCATTGCAAACGGTTTGTCTGGTTCTGTAACATTGGGTGTGGGGCAGTTTTGTACTAATCCCGGTTTGGTGTTTATGGTGAATGATGCAGGTACGCAAACATTTTTACAATCATTGTCTGCTGCAATTGAAAAAGCTTCGCCTGCAACAATGTTAAGCAAAGGAATAAGTATTAATTATGGTAATGGTGTTGAAAGATTAAAAGCAAACAATGCGGTGTCAGTTTTATCAAAAGCCGCCACTGCTGCGGACGAGAATAAAACAGAAGCAGCGCCTTATGTATTTACAGTACAACAAAAAGATTTTATGGCAGATGCTTCCTTGTCTGAAGAAGTATTTGGCCCGGCAACAACTGTGGTGCTTTGTAAATCGGTTGATGAAATTAAAGATGCCTTAAAAAATATAGAAGGGCAGTTAACTGCCACAGTGCATTCATCGGAAGCAGATGCCGCAGTAATTGCACCCATTATAGATTTGATGAAAGAAAAAGCAGGCCGTTTAGTGTTTGGTGGCTTTCCCACAGGTGTGGAAGTGGCCGATGCGATGGTGCATGGCGGGCCTTTTCCTGCAACAACCGACGGAAGAACAACATCCGTAGGCACGGCAGCTATACAGCGTTTTGTAAGGCCGGTGAGTTATCAAAACTTTCCGCAGCAATTATTACCCGATGCTTTAAAAGATAGCAATCCTTTGCATATCTTACGGCAGGTAAACGGCGTATTTACAAAAGATGCTGTTGCCTAACTTAAACACTGCATGAGCGAATTAAAAAGAAACCTGGGGCTAAACACAACCATTGCGTTGGTAGTTGGCGGTGTTATCGGCTCAGGTATTTTTATGAAACCAGCTTTAATGGGGAGCCAGTTAGGTTCCCCGTTGTTGTTATTATCCGTTTGGGTGGTGGCAGGTATTGTTACATTATTTGGTGCATTAAGTAATGCAGAAGTGGCGGCCATGTTTCCTGAAACAGGCGGCCAGTATGTGTTCTTTAAAAAAATGTATGGCGATGCATTTGCTTTTTTATATGGCTGGTCAGCCTTTGCAGTTTTTAATACTGCGGGCAATGCATCTATTGCCTATGTATTTTCCACTTATGCCAATGTATTAGTACCATTGCCGCATTTTAATACAATAACAGAGCACAGCGTACTGCTGCACATTGCTTATGTAGGAAAATTTTATCCGTTAGAAAATTTTGGCGTAAAACTGCTGACTATTTTTTTAATAGTGTTGCTTACTGCTGTTAATTATTTTAGTGTAAAACAAGGCGGCGCTTTGCAGCGTGTGTTAACGGCTTTAAAAGTTGTGGCAATAATTATTTTAATTGGCGGCTTGCTTTTATCAGGTAAAGGAAGTGCGGCCAATATTTCCACCAATGCAATATCAATGCCGCAGGGTATGGCGCTTGTAAGTGCTTATATGGCTGCCATTGCAGGCGCTTTTTGGGCTTATGATGGATGGAACAACATCACCTTTATTGCAGGCGAAATAAAGAATCCGCAAAAAGTAATTCCTAAAAGCTTATTTGTGGGTTTATCATTTTGCATAATTGTATATGCGCTGGTAAACCTTGCGTATGTGTATGTGTTGCCAATAAATAAATTATCAACGTCATCTTTTGTAGCATCTGATGCAGCCGCCGCAGTTTGGGGAACAACAGGCGCAATGCTGATTGCATTACTGGTGGCGCTTTCAACATTTGGTGCCACCAATGCCAATGTGCTTGCCACAAGCCGGGTAACATTTGCAATGGGCGAAGAAAACCGTTTGTTTGCATGGGCGGGCAAAGTGCAGCCCAAATATGATACTCCCGGCAATGCACTTTTGTTAAACGGAATATGGAGTTGCATTTTAATTATTAGCGGCTCATTTGATATGCTTACCGATATGCTCATTTTTGTAAGCTGGTTTTTTTATGGTATGAGTGCTTTGGGGGTTTTTATTCTGCGTAAGCGCATGAAAACTTTTTTACGCAGTTACAAAGTGTGGGGTTACCCGGTAGTGCCGTTGTTGTTTGTGCTTTTTGTGGCTTTCTTTTTATGCAGTACTGTTTATACTGATGTTGTGAATTATAACAAAGGCACAGCGCCGGTTATTAATTCTGTATTGGGAATAATAATTACCTGCACAGGTATTCCTGTTTATTTATTATCAAAGAAAAAAAAATAGGTACTACCAGCGCTTTAATTCATTTGTAGTGAAAATATATTCCGGGGTAGTAATCTTTTCAGCTTCATTTACTTCATACCAGGGAGACAGTTTTTCATCAGCAGGATTTTTAAGAATATGTATTTCCTGTGCCGGCATATAACTCTGCGCCAGCATAAAAATTTTTCTGCCTTCTTTGTTTACCGCCACATCGGTAACAATTACAGCATGGCCGGGAAAACCGCCACGGATAAAAACATCACCGGGCTCAATATCTTTTAACTTAACACTTGCAGAAAGTTGTTTTGACAATGATGCAGAGCCACACATGCCAAATACACGTTGCAGGTAATTATTAAAGTTATCCCGGGTATAAGGCGGCTTAAACAAATAAGCAGTTTTATCATTATCATAAAAAACAATTTCATTAAACCGTTTTTGTTTAAACAAATATTCTGCACGCAGCCGCATTACAGCATCGGCGCATTGTTGCAAATCTTTATCGCCAACACTTATATCCATTACTGCAAACTGTGCCAGTTGGTTTCTTTTTTCAGCACCATTATATAAATGAACCGTTTTAGATTCTTTTAAGGTTATATTACGTAACCAGTCCGCAAAAGAATTGCTGTCTGCTTTAACTCTTTCAAAACCTTTTGGCAGCGGAATTGTTTTAATTGCTGTAAAAGGATTTGCATCAGCTGTATTTACCAAAGTGCTGCTGGTTCCGGGTTTTATTTTATTTATGGCAGCATTATTGCAGGAGAGCAGCGCCCAACTCAATAAAAGCAGCAGCGGTTTAAAAGACATAAAGTGTTATTTTTGATTTTGAGAGTGAGATGCACAGCAGCACCGGCTCCATATAAAAATTTTGTTAAACAATATGGCTACATCTATTTTAATTATCGACGACGAAAAAGCAATACGCAAAACCCTTACAGAAATACTGAGCTACGAAGGCTATAAAATTGATGAAGCCAGTGATGGAGAAGAAGGCTTGAAAAAATTTGGTGAAAAAGCTTATGATATTGTACTCTGCGATATTAAAATGCCTAAACTGGATGGTATTGAGTTTTTAGAAAAGGCAAAAGAAATAAATGCCGATGTGCCGGTTATTATGATTAGCGGCCATGGTAATATTGATACAGCTGTGGAAGCGGTTAAAAAAGGTGCTTTTGATTATATAAGTAAGCCACCGGATTTAAACCGTTTGTTGATTACATTACGCAATGCAGGTGACAAACAAAACCTGGTTACCGAAACAAAAGTGCTGAAACGCAAAGTGAGCCGTGTACAGGAAATGATTGGAGAAAGCGGCCCTATTGCAAAAATTAAAGATACTATTGAAAAAGTGGCACCTACTGATGCCCGTGTTTTAATTACCGGCGAAAATGGTGTGGGTAAGGAACTGGTGGCACGCTGGATACATGAAAAAAGCAACCGCAACACAGGGCCCATTGTGGAGGTAAACTGTGCAGCTATACCAAGCGAATTAATAGAAAGCGAATTGTTCGGGCATGAAAAAGGTTCGTTTACATCTGCCGTAAAACAACGCATTGGCAAGTTTGAAACAGCCAACGGCGGCACGTTGTTTTTAGATGAAATTGGTGATATGAGCCTTACCGCACAGGCAAAAGTATTGCGTGCCTTGCAGGAAGGTAAAATAACAAGGGTGGGAGCGGAGAAAGATATTAATGTGGATGTACGTGTAATTGCCGCCACCAATAAAGATTTATTAAAAGAGGTGGAAGAAAAAAACTTCCGGCTGGATTTATACCACCGCCTGGGTGTAATAATTATTCATGTACCATCATTAAACGACAGGAGAGATGATGTGCCTGCGTTAGTGGATTATTTTTTAGACATTATTGCAACAGAATACGGCCAGCCCAAAAAAAGCATTGATGCCAAAGCTGTGGAAGCGCTTAAAAATTATAACTGGACGGGTAACATTCGTGAGCTGCGTAATGTGGTAGAACGTTTAATAATACTTTCAGGTAAAACAATTACGCTGGAAGATGTGGAGAACTATGTGCTGCCGAAGAAATAAAGGGATATCGAATGTTAAATATCGAATGTAAGCCTTTAATAATAGGGCTGTCTATTGCTAATAAAGTAACTATTTAAGTTTCCCTTTAGGGGACAGGGACATGAAAACCATTTACTGCATCAGCGGCCTGGGCGCCACCGCAAAAGCTTTTTCTAAATTGAAAATAGAAGGATACAACCTGCATGTAATTGAATGGCTGCAGCCATTGCCCAAAGAAACTATTGAGAGCTATGCCATAAGAATGTGTGCAGGCATTACAGAAGAAAACCCAATATTGTTAGGGCTTTCTTTTGGCGGAATGATGAGTATTGAGATTGCCAAACAAATTCCGGTAGAAAAAGTTATTATCGTTTCCAGCATAAAAACAAAAAACGAATTACCCTTTTGGATGAAAACGGTGGCAAAGCTGCAGTTGCATAAAATTGCACCGTTAAAAACAAACAGCCGTTTAACAAGGCCGGTGCAAAACTACTTTTTAGGTACGGTTACGGCGGAAGATAAAGATGTTGCCATACAGTTCAGGCGTAATGCCGACATTAATTATGTGCGCTGGGCCATTGATAAAGTACTTAACTGGCAAAATACCTGGCAGCACCCGTCCATCATTCACATTCACGGCAGTGGCGATAAAATGTTTTCCATAAAAAATGTACAGCCCACGCATATTATAAAAAATGGCGGCCATTTTATGATTATGAATAAAGCCAATGAGGTAAGTGCTGCCATCAGCAGCTTTCTGTAAGTTTTTAAGCATTGTTAAAGAAACCCAAACAAATTACGAGCGGTTTTACCCGTTAAAATATAATATGGTATTTTTGGCGCCATAAAACACAAATATGAGTATAGGTTTACTGATTTTTATTGTTGCAACCATTGGCTGGCATATTGGTATATATGGTATGTTTAAAAAAGCCGGTATTGAAGGCTGGAAAGCTTTTGTGCCCTTTTACAATACCTGGTGCATGGTGCAAAAAATGGAATTGAAAAAATACTGGTTTTTCTTTCAGCTGGTGCCCATTGCAGGGCAGTTTATCACCATCTGGATTACGATAAAATTTGTAGAGCATTTTGGCCGCTTTGGTTTTTGGCATCATGCCGCCACTGTATTGCTGCCTTTTATTTATTTCCCTTACCTCGGGTTTTCAAAAAACGAACGTTATGCCGGTATTGCAGTAGTAAAAAATTATAAAAAATCTGCGGCACGTGAATGGATTGATGCTGCTGCTTTTGCGGTGGTGGCTGCAACTTTAATACGTTCATTTGTATTTGAAGCATATGTTATTCCTACACCATCGGAAGAAAAAACATTGCTGGTTAACGATTATTTGTTTGTAAGCAAATTTGCTTATGGCCCACGCATACCCAATACGCCCATTGCAATGCCCTTTATGCATCATACCATTCCGGGGTTAAATGTAAAATCGTATGTGGAGTGGATTAAGATTCCTTACACCCGCTGGTTTCCTTCACCAATAAAGCGTAATGATGCGGTGGTATTTAACTTTCCCGAAAATGATACGCTGATAAATATTGAAACGGATGAGGAACCTTTTGGATCCAAAACAACTTACTACCAGGCAATACGTGATGCACAGGGAGGAGATTTAAGCCCTGCCGGTTATGCCAGGGCAAGAGAAGCTGTTTGGAACAGGTATGGAAGTATAATTATTACACGGCCAGTTGACAAACGGGAGAATTTTATTAAACGTTGTGTTGCTATTGCGGGTGATACTATTGAAATAAAAGATGGACAGGTATTTATCAATAATAGTAAGCAGGAATTTCTTCCCCATTCAGAAAGATATTACAAGGTGGATTCTAAAAAACTGGCAACCGATGCTGAAAGTTTAAATGCAATTGGTATTCATGTAAGGGAAAGCCAGGATGATATACGGGAAATGAATAATGGCTATAAATTAGTAAACATCACAAATGAAGAATGGAATAACCTGGCACCGGATATAAAAAGCAAGTTTGAACATTTTAACTGGGAAATTGACAATGACAGGTTGTTTCCATATTATCAGCATATTGATTCATTGCATCATTGGACAAACGACAACTATGGCAAATTATGGATCCCTGAAAAAGGCAAATCAATAGAACTTACGCCTGATAATATCGTTCGTTACAAACGCTGCATTCAAACCTATGAAAACAATAAGTTTGAACAAAGAGATGGTAAAGTATTCATTAACGACAAGGAAGCCACCTCATACACTTTTAAAATGAATTATTACTGGTTAATGGGAGATAACAGGCATAATTCGCTTGACAGCAGGTACTGGGGTTTTGTTCCCGAAGATCATGTGGTGGGCAAAGCATCGCTCATTTGGTTTAGCTGGGAAGGCGGTCCAAGGTGGAAACGCATTTTCCGCTGGATTAAATAATACACAGCGCATTTAACCGTTATATACGTAACTTTATACAACATCCTCCTTGCATTTGCCGGGAGGATTTTTTATCTCCTTAAATTGTTGGGATATGGACAAACGGCAATATAATTTTTCGTTTGAGGTGTATGCTTCAATAACTGAATTATCGGCACAGGATGCTGCCCTGCTTACAAAAGCCCGTGAGGTTACAGCCGATGCATATGCACCTTATTCGCATTTTAATGTGGGCGCTGCCGCCTTATTAACCAATGGAGAAATTATTACCGGAACCAACCAGGAAAATGCCAGTTACCCCGTGGGTATTTGTGCAGAGCGTACCTTGCTTTCCACCGCAGCAAATCTTTTTCCGCATACGGGCATTACAACAATGGCCATAAGTTATTTTAACAATAATGGCAGCAGTGCCAGCCCCGTGGCGCCCTGCGGTATGTGCCGGCAGGCGCTTACAGAATATGAAGAACGCATGCAACAACCCATGCGGCTTATTTTAAGCGGCATGGATGGAGAAGTTTACATCATTAATACAGCAAGGGAACTATTGCCATTGTCGTTTGGTAAAAATGATATGAAGTAAAATTTTTGGTTGCCGGCAGTTGTAATGCTATTCAGCTTCATTGGCGTCGCACACTTGTACAAGAAATCTCTGTTGAACTTTTTTTCTTCTTCCCCGCAGTGTCTCCTTACACTGGCAAAGTGTTTGGCAAAGGGACGCTGCGGTTGCAGAGTATTTGTATTTTGTAAGTGTTGTTGCCTTAGTGTTGTAATGCTTGCGGTGTTAGTTAACTTGTGCTGCCGCAGCGTCCTTTGGCTTGCACACCGGGCTCAGGAAAGAGACACTGCGGAGAAAAAAGTGTCTAGTTACTATTAGAGCCAACGTTTGTATTGGCGCAACTTCTTGTTCCATTTTTTATTGAACTTCAATATTTAGTAGAACAAAAGCTAATACGACTAAGTTAGCAAAAATATTTATTACAAAACTGTATCTCCACTTCAATAAAAGCTCAAAAATAATATGCCTTTAAAGTGAGATTATTTTTTCTTCTTTTCTTCCCCGCAGTGTCTCCTTACGCTGGCAAAGTGTTTGGCAAAGGAACGTTGCGGTTGCTGAGTATTTGTATTTTGTAAGTGTTGTTGCCTTAGTGTTGTAATGTTTGCGGTGTTAGTTAGCTTGTGCTGCCGCAGCGTCCTTTAGCTTGCACACCGGGCTCAGGAAAGAGACACTGCGGAGAAAAAGATAAAATGAAAAGTGCTATTGTGAATGTAAGAGCTCTCATTGTATTGCGGCAAACCTTTTGTTGTAGGCAGTGTTGTCAGGAAACCCAATCTGTTCCTCTAATAAATGGCTTCTCTTGTCCTAGAATAAAATACAGTCGTCCGCCCCAGCCGTCTAGTGGGCCTCTCTGATAAGAATATTTTTGTCTTAAAATGAACGGTTGTATTTCATTTTTTTTATTTAGTACAAGACACTGCCCATTTTCAATTTTTCCAACAAAGTCATAAGAAGTGCCTATCTCAGCCATCATAAATGAAATATCAGATATAAAAACTGTGTCTTGAGTTTTTATTTGTTCTGTCAACCTTTTATATGTTGAGTCTAAAAATTTAAACCGCTTAACATACCACGGATTTTCTTCAATAGCTTTTACTTTCCCTCTGTCTAACGAGCGAACTCCTTTTTTAAATTTATTCCAAAAAGGTTTGAATGATTTCATAAAGTCATTGTAGTCTGCAAGAATTGTCGCATTGCCAACTTGATAGGCAAGTACTTTCTTAAAGGATAAATCTCGAAGGTTTATAGTGTCAGTTGGCAGGTTGGCATTATAGGTCTGCGCTGTAACCTTTAAAGAGGTCAAGAAAATAAATGCCGATATGATAATGTACGGTCTCATAACATTGCCTACAAAGGTTCTCGGCTTGGCGATGTGGCGGATTTTTAGCACAAAAGTTCAATAGAATTACTGCTGTTGAACCTTGCACAAATGTTTCATAGAAGCATTTCAGCCGCCATATTGCCAAACCGATGTTAGCGGTTCGGGCTTTTTTCTTGTTTGTTATTTCATTTCGTTTTTCTTTCAAATTATCTATTAATTTAAAAAATGCTGTCGGACTAGTTAGGATTCCATTCATACCAATAGTATCGTCCAAGTCCTAAGTTGCCGAACAACTGTAAATGCAAAGTAATTAGTCCAATAAATAGACCAACAGCAATTAGTTTGTTGGTCAGTTTTTCGTCTTTTTGTCTGATAATTTTGGTCAATAAAATTCCAAATGTTGGAATAAGTCCGATAAATAATAATGCGTGAACCCAACCAAGTCCTTCTTGGTCGTGTGAGCCACCCGAATACAGTTTAATTGAAATGTCATTTAATGCTACAAACAGATATGTCAAAGCACCCATTAAAATGACTTCAATATTCTTTGTCCCAAAGCAAACAAGCGAAGTCGTAATTGTCAAAACAACAGGTGTCAACATAATGCCATTGGGTGCAAAGAAATGTCCAATGAGTCCATTCAATATTATTGTCAAAGTTGCAAGTTCTAATGCTGTCGTATTATTCATTTCTGTTTGTCGTTTGTTGGGTCGTCATAGCCTGACCGCTAACGTTTGTATTGGCGCAACTTCTTGTTCCATTTTTTATTGAACTTTAATATTTAGTAGAACAAAAGCTAATACGACTAAGTTAGCAAAAATATTTATTACAAAACTGTATCTCCACTTCAATAAAAGCTCAAAAATAATATGCCTTTAAAGTGAGATTATTTTTTCTTCTTTCACTGAATGATGAAAAAATAACAGAACAAGTTCACAACGATACTAAATCAAGGAACCAAAATTTGTTCTCACCTTCTTTTTACTGTGGTGGGTAAGAAAAAAAACTAAAATAACGTCTGCACGCCATGTGCAAATTTGGCTTCATGTTCCAGCAGCCATTTTTTGCGCCACAGGTCGCCGCCATAACCAACAAGGCTGCCGTTGCTGCCAATAACACGGTGGCAGGGCACAATAATAGAAATATTGTTGTTGCCATTGGCAGTGCCCACAGCACGTATGGCTTTTACATTGTTAAGGCGTTTGCTTAATTCTAAATAACTGATGGTTTGCCCATAGGGAATATGCAGCAGCTGTTCCCACACCGTTTTTTGAAATGGTGTGCCGGGCTGCGCCATGGCAAAATCAAATACAAGTCGTTTGCCTTCAAAATATTCATTCAGTTGTGTAATGCATTGTTGTATGATTGCAGATGGAGTTGCAGTAAAATCTAATTGTGCTTCATCCACCATTCTGCCTTTCCACTCGCTGTTTACAAACAGCACATGCGTAATGGCTTGGCCATTGCTGCGTATTTCCAGCACACCCAGCGGGCATTTGTAATAAATAGTTTCTGTTTGCATGCAGTTGGTAAATGTAGTAAAATTTAAAACATAAGCTAAACCAGGAAAAAAAGGTGTGATGTTGAGCTTTTAGAAACCGTACAATATTGTTTAACCGCCTTCGACAAGCTCAGGCTGACAACTTTTAACCTGCTGCATTTCTATGCCTGATTTTAACCAATTTTACAACCATTCTTCACCGGCAGCGATGGTTGCAGCAGCACCACATTATTGTCTTCGTTATAAACACCCAGCACCAAACACTCACTGAAAAAATTAGCTATTTGTTTTACAGGAAAATTAACCACCGCAATAACCTGTTTGCCCTGCAGCGCTTCTTTTTTATACAACGCAGTAATTTGTGCTGATGATTTTTTAATGCCCAGTTCTCCAAAATCAACCGTTAGCTGGTAGCTTGGTTTACGGGCATTGGCAAAATCATTTGCTTCAATAATGGTTCCTACTCTTATATCAATTTTTTCAAAATCGCCCCAGCTTATCATTTTTATAATTTTAAAATAAAGAAATGCAGTATTATTGAAATCTAAATTACACAAAATGGCATTGCAAATTAAACGGGCAATTGTGGAAGATGTGCCGGCGCTTGCACCTTTGTTTGATGGTTACCGCATGTTTTACAAACAACCTTCGGATGTTACGGCTGCCGCCAATTTTTTAACAGGTCGCATAAACAAAGATGAATCGGTTATTTTTTTTGCAACGGTAAATGATATTGCTGCAGGCTTTTGCCAGTTGTATCCCATCTTTTCGTCGGTTAGTTTGCAACGCACCTGGCTGCTGAATGATTTGTTTGTGGATGCAACTGCAAGAGGTAAAGGCATTGCTACTGCATTATTGCAGGCGGCAAAAGCTTTTGCATGGGATACCAATGCCAAATGGCTGCTGCTGCAAACGGGTGCAGATAATACAACGGCACAATCAGTATATGAAAAAAATGGCTGGCAGCGGGTAACCGATTATTTTTATGAAATGCCGCTGGGTTAGTCGGTAAGCTCTGTTACTTCCTCTATGGCATCTAAATTAATGCTGCCGAATATATGGGGAAACTCATCGTTAACAGCTTCAACAAAAACAAAAGTGTGTGGTGCAGTCAGCTTGTTTTCGTCAATATGCAAAACAAATAAATTGCCTGTTTCATTAAAATGCCTGTTAAGCACGCCTTCAATTTGATGGGCTTTGCAGGCATGTATAAAGCCTTCGGCGGCATAAGCCTGCGGTTCGTAAAAACCGTTTTGCATGGCTTTATTCCAGTCGGGTTTGGTGGCAATGTGGTAAATCATGCGTCTAATATTGCAGCCAGCGAAAGCAGCTCGTTCATTTTATAGCGGTTATTTTCATTGTCAAAACATTTGCTTAGTTCTTCCAGCAAAAACTGAATTATTTTTTTATTATTCATTTGCCTGAAGTAAGAAGCAGTGGGGGTTACAGCAATGCGTTTAAAATAATTATCTACATCTTTTTGTGTGTACATATGCCCGTTCATAGGGTCTACATAAAAATTTATTTTTTCACTTGCATGGCCCACGGGGTTTACAATATCATACTGCGGATCAAAATAAGCCAGTATAAACTGCCGCGGAATATTTACGGCTTTTACAGGAATATCCAGCAATTCGCAAAGCACCAGGTAAATAAGCCCGTTACTGATGGCATTGCCTTTTTTACTTTCCAGCGCTTTGTTTATTAAATAATCATCGGGGTTATTGTATGCAAACTCCACCCCAATTTGTTTATTGTAATTGTATAAAATGCTGCTTATTACATTTACCTGCTCCAGTGCAGTAAGGTAATTGTTCAGTTCCAGCCAAATATTACGGCGCAGCTTTTCAATTTCCTGCATTACCGTTGTGGGGTTTAAATCAGGATAATGGTATTTTGAAACTAACAGTGCACCCTGTAATAAATCTGCATCTCCGTTTGCCCAGGTGGTAAAATCTTCTGTAAGGTCTCTAAAGTGCAGGCGGTGAATAAGCAGTTCTATACGTTCCTGCAGTTCTTCATCGGTAGTGTTTTCCCATAAATGTTCCAGGTTGGGAATAATTTGTTTACCGAATGAAATAATCTTATTACTCACCGTATCGTATACAAATTCATCCGGGTCATCCATTAAATGCAACAGGGCCGATATTTCTTTGTTTTCCTTCATTTATTCTAAATTCGGAAAAGCGCCGTTAATAATGAAGTTAAAATTTTCCACAGGCGTTATTAACTGTGGTATTGCTGCTGGGAAAAAATAAAAAATTGCCACTGAAACACAGAAACACTGAATTTATTTTCTGTGTATTCAGTACCTCAGTGGCAAATGTTTTTCGCCGCAGGCGAAACAGCTATATGCCTGTTATTATAAAACTCTTTTATCCAGATTTAAGTATGCAATTTCTGAAAAAAAAATTCCCTCCCGAGAACGGGAGGGAATTTCTTTAACCCTTAAAACAACCAACATGAAAACTGTTGATTACTTCTGTAACAATATATACGGGGTTTTGTTTTGTACGGTTGCTTATGCAGCAAAAAAATTATGTTAAAGCAATATCCAGCACCTGCTGCATGGTTTTTACATAATGAAATTTAATGCCTTTTATAAACTGGCTGTTAATTTCATCTACGTCTTTTTCGTTTTGCCAGCACATAATAATTTCTTTAAGGCCGGCACGCTTGGCTGCCAGTACTTTTTCTTTAATGCCACCCACCGGCAGCACCTGCCCACGCAGGGTTATCTCACCCGTCATAGCTAAATAAGATTTTACTTTGCGGCCGGTAAAAGCACTTGCCAAAGCCGTAAGCATGGTAATACCTGCGCTTGGCCCGTCTTTTGGCACAGCGCCCTCGGGCACGTGTATATGAATATCTTTTTTATTAAACTGCTCTGCTTCAATACCAATTTTTTTACCATTGGCTTCTAGATAGGTTAAAGCAGTGCTGGCGCTTTCTTTCATTACATTACCAAGGTTTCCTGTTAATTTCAATTCGCCTTTGCCTTCGCTTAATTGTGCTTCAATAAATAAAATATCACCGCCCACATACGTCCATGCCAAACCAACGGCTACGCCGGGCATGTTGGCAATTTTGTAAATGTCATTGCTGTACCGTGGCTTACCAAGAATCTTTTCAACATCGCTGTTGGTAATGGTTGGTTTTAGTTTTCCTTTTAAAACAATCTCTTTTGCCTGGTAGCGCATAACACTTGCCAGCATTCTGTCCAGTTCCCGTACACCGCTTTCTCTTGTATAATCTTCAATTATTTTTTCTAAAACGCTATCGCTTATTTTAAAACCATTGGCATTTAACCCATGCATATCTTTTTGCTTGGGCAGTAAATGACGTTTGGCTATTTCAATTTTTTCTTCTACAGCATAACCGTTTAAATCAATAATTTCCAAACGGTCACGCAATGCAGGCTGAATCTGGCTGATGTTATTTGCAGTGGCAATAAACAGTACTTTGCTTAAATCATATTCCAGTTCTAAATAGTTATCATAAAAAGCATTGTTTTGTTCCGGATCCAGTACTTCCAGCAATGCAGAAGAAGGATCGCCATGAACAGTATTGCCCACCTTGTCAATTTCATCCAGTATCATTACAGGGTTGCTGCTTTTTATTTTGCGAATGCTTTGCACAATGCGGCCGGGCATTGCACCAATATATGTTTTGCGGTGGCCGCGTATTTCACTCTCATCATGCAGGCCGCCCAAACTTACCCGTACATATTTACGGTTAATGGCTGCAGCAATGCTTTTACCCAAACTTGTTTTACCAATACCGGGAGGGCCTAAAAAGCAAAGTATCGGGCTCTTCATATCTCCCTTTAATTTCAATACTGCCAAATATTCTAAAATGCGTTCTTTTATTTTACCCATTCCGTAGTGATCATGATCCAGTATTTTTTTTGCTTTCTTTAAATCGTACTGGTCTTCGGTATATTCACCCCAGGGTAAGTCCAGCATTAAATCCAAATGATTATAGGTAACAGAGTAATCGGGCGTGCTGGGGTGCATGCGCTCCAGCCTTTCAATACCCTTATTAAATAATTCTTTTGCAGCGGCAGGCCATTTTTTTGTTTCAGCTTTTTTCTGCATTTCTTTTACTTCAGCAGTATTATCGCCGCCCAGTTCTTCTTTAATGGCTTTAAGCTGTTGCTGTAAAAAATATTCCCGCTGTTGCTTATCTAATTCGTTACGTGTTTTGTTGGTTACTTTATTTTTTAGTTCTGCGTACTGCAGTTCTGTCTGCATTAAATTCATCAGCAGTTCTGCACGGCTTTTAATATCGTTAATAACCAGCAGGCGTTGTTTTTCCTTAATATCGCTGTTAAGGTTGCTGCTTACAAAATGAATTAAGAAAGACGGGTTTTCAATATTTTTTAAAATAATCGATGCTTCGCTGGGCAGGTTGGGAGAGAGACCCACAATCTGGCTGGCCAAATCTTTTATGCTTCCCACCATTGCTTCAAAATCTTTATCGCCTTTAAGATTTTCATCAGCCAGTACTTTTATTTTAGCTTTAAAGTAAGGGTCTTCTGTAGTAATTTCTTCTACCTTAAATCTTTTTCGGCCCTGGATAATAATGGTGGTGCCGCCATCGGGCATTTTTATCAGCTTAACAATTTTTGCAACTGTTCCAATTTCTTCCAGGTCGCTAACAAGCGGCTCTTCCACCGCACTGTCTTTTTGCGCTATTACGCCTATCAATTTGTCAGCCTTGTAAGCGTCATTTACGGCTTTAATACTCTTATCTCTGCCAACAGTTATGGGTATTACAACACCCGGAAACAATACGGTATTACGTAAAGGCAGTATGGGTAATTCCGCCGGAATAGCCTGCTGGTCTGCGTTTGGGTCTTCTTCTTCGTTTAAAGGAATAATTGGCATAAACTCCATTTCCTCTTCCGTTCCCTGCAAATAAAACTTGTCATTCATATTAATCTAAATATATAGTCAAAATGTCAAAACGCATAGTTAAAACAGCGTTTTTTATGTGGATGGGTATATGGGCAAGATTAATGCCAACCCCAAACCCCTGAAGGTCCTTACAAAATTTGTACTGCTTGGCAATACTTTTCTTTTTTTTGAAACATCAAATTTTAATTCGTCTATGTTTAGTAATAAATCAACAACCTAAGTTCCCCTTTAGAGGACAGGGGCTTTATATTTGCAGTTTATGGATATCAGGTGTACAGATATTGAATTAGAGATTTTGAAAAAAATTGCTGATGCAGCGCAAGCATTGCAGGTGCCCTGTTATGCCATCGGCGGTTTTGTACGGGATAAAATTTTAAACCGCCCTGTAAAAGATATTGATATTGTTTGTGTAGGCGATGGAATTCTGCTGGCACATAAAGTTGCGGAACAATTTACACCACAGCCTGAAGTAAATTTTTTTAAAAATTTTGGTACAGCTCAAATAAAAGCAGGCGACTTTGAAATTGAGTTTGTTGGTGCCAGGAAAGAAAGTTACGATTTTAACAGCCGCAAGCCCGCTGTTGAAAACGGTACGCTGGAAGATGACCAAAACCGCCGGGACTTTACAATAAATGCTTTAGCCATCAGCCTTAATAAAAATGATTATGGCAAACTGGTTGATCCGTTTAACGGCATTGCAGATTTAGAAAGTAAAATTATAAAAACACCCTTAGCGCCGGGTATTACTTTTAGCGATGATCCGTTACGGATGATGAGAGCCATACGTTTTGCCACCCAACTGGGTTTTGTAATAGAAGAAAATACGCTTACAGCAATTAATGACAATGCCAAACGTATAAAAATTATAAGTGGAGAACGTATTGCAGATGAGCTAAACAAAATTGTGCTTTCAAAAAAACCATCGGTTGGTTTTGATTTATTATATAAAACCGGTTTGCTGAAATTGATTTTTCCGCAAATGGTGGAACTTGCCGGTGCTGAGTATGTGGACGGTTACGGCCATAAGGATAATTTCTATCACACTTTACAGGTACTGGATAACATTGCACAAACAACAACTGATTTGTGGTTGCGCTGGGCTGCGGTGTTGCATGATATTGCCAAACCGGCCACTAAAAAATTTGAAGAAGGGCACGGCTGGACTTTTCATGGGCATGAAGTGGTGGGAGGAAGAATGGTGCCTAAAATATTTACACAGCTTAAGCTGCCACAGAATGAAAAAATGAAGTTTGTACGTAAGATGGTGGAAATGCATTTACGCCCCATCAGCCTTACTAAAGAAAATATTACCGACAGTGCCATACGCCGTTTGCTGTTTGATGCCGGTGAAGATTTTGATGCACTGATGTTATTATGTGAAGCGGATATTACTTCTAAAAACAAACAAAAAGTAAAACGCTTTTTACAAAATTTTGAACTGGTGCGGCAGCGTTGTGCAGAAGTAGAGGAAAAAGATCATTTACGAAACTGGCAACCACCTGTAAGCGGAGAATTAATAATGCAAACTTTTAACCTGCAGCCAAGCAGGGAAGTGGGGCTTATTAAAAATGCAATAAGAGATGCAATATTAGATGGTATAATACCAAATGAATATGATGCAGCATATAACTTTATGGTGGATAAAGCCAAAGAATTGGGAATTAATGCAGCCAGTTCATAATTCTTAATTCATATTCCTTAATTTTACAGTATGGCTATTTTACGTTTCAGAATTTATTGGGAAGATGATGACAGCATCTACCGTGATATTGCAATTAAGCACACGCAGTCTTTTTTAGAGTTACATGGTGCCGTTTTAAAAAGCTATGAGTTTGATAACAAACACAAGGCTACTTTTTACCGCAGTAATGACAACTGGGTTAAAGGCAGGGAAATTTCGCTGGAGAAATATGACAAGGAGTACAAAGCTGAGCCTTTAATAATGGCAGATACACTTATTGGTTCTGAAATAACCAATCCCAACCAAAAGTTTATTTACGAGTACGACTTTAATAAATTCTGGCGGTTCATGATTGAGTTAATAAATGTAGATAAGGAAGAAAATAAAAAACTCACTTATCCCTGCTGCATCCGCACAGAAGGTATAGCGCCACCGCAGTATGGTACCAAAGGTTTGGTGGACAGTCGCCTGGCAGAAATGGAAGAAAAATACGACCTGCAACCAGAAGCATTAAAAGACGGCTTTAGTGAAGAAGGCGAAGATGAAGAACTGGGCGGCGAGGCAGAAGAAGAAACTGCAGGCGATGGAGAGAACGATGGGTTTTAAAAATAATCAGCGTTATTCAGTATAACAATTTTCAGGAGTTCTTTACAAACTCATGAAATTATGCAACAACAAATTTCCCCTTTAAAGGATAAAACCTGCATTGTTATTGCAGGGCCAACAGCAGTTGGTAAAACAGCATACGCCATTGCGCTTGCCCAATATTTAAATACCGAAATTATATCGGCAGACAGCCGCCAGTGTTTTAAAGAATTAAATATTGGTGTTGCCAAACCAAGCAGTGAAGAGCTGCAAATGGTGCCCCATTATTTTATTAACTCCCATAGTGTAAATGCTGAAGTAAATGCCGCTGTTTTTGAAGAATATGCATTGAGCAAAGCCAATGAAATTTTTGCCCGGAATAATTTTACAGTAATGACAGGAGGCACCGGGCTTTACATTAAAGCTTTTTGCGAAGGTATTGATGCTGTGCCTGCCGTAAACCCTGCAATACGAAATAGTATTATTGCAGATTATGAATTAAATGGTTTGCCATGGCTTCAACACGAAGTTGAAAGGAATGATCCTGAATATTTTTTACAGGGCGAAATACAAAACCCCCAGCGTTTAATGCGGGCACTCGAAGTAAAATTATCTACAGGGTTTTCAATAACGGCATACCAAACACAACAAAAAAAGCAGCGTGATTTTAATGTTATAAAGATTGGATTGGAATTGCCAAGAGAACAACTATATGAACGCATTAACCTTCGTGTGGAGCATATGATGAAAGCAGGTCTGGAAGAAGAAGCAAGGTCTTTATGGCCATTGCGTAATTTAAATGCATTACAAACGGTTGGTTACAGAGAGCTGTTTGAATATTTTGACGGTGCAATTTCTTTAGAACGGGCAATAGAATTGATAAAGCAAAATACCCGTCATTATGCAAAAAGACAATTAACCTGGTTTAAAAAAGATAGCAATATGAAATGGGTTAGTCCACAATATCCATTTCAAGAATTGATGGCATATATTTCAATGGAAAAGTAGATTTATTAACCGGCAAAGGAGGCATTACGCCGCTGCCCGAAATTTCTTTTTCTTCTTTCACGCCTTCCAGCTTTATACCCATCACATCAATCTTAATGCTTTTTATTTTCTTTTGATCGTTTCTTGTAAAAACAGCTTTACCATTATAGGCTGCCAATGAAAATGTATCAGCTACACTTTTTTCAATAGCGGTGGTTCCCATAACCGATGTAAGAGAAAGTACCCCGTTATCAATAACCACATTTACTTCAGTTACCACACTTCCGGATGGAAATTTGTATTTGCCAGTATATTCCTTTAATGGATCTGCTGCATGTAAATAAAGGCTGCAAATAATTATGGAAAAAATTAAAAGTGTAACTTTTTTCATGGCAGGGGAGTTTGTATTTATAAAAATACGTTTTCTGCCCAAAAAAAGTTACACCAATTGTTAATTTTTTAAAATTTAAAGCCTACTGTAGCCATTACATTGCCCCGTTGCTGTTTAAGGCTGGCATAAGTATTCAGGCGGTCGCTCAAACGATAAGGCACATCAGCATCTTTGCTAATGGCATGCACATAAGTAAGGTCTATGAACATGCCTTTGTTACGGTAGCCAAGGCCTCCGCTCAATAACATGCGGTTTGCTTTGTAGCCTACATTTTTATTATATGGATTGCCATAGTATGCAAACCCAAGCCGGGCCATTATTACATTAAACTTTAATTCACCACCTGCTCTAAAATTAAAAGCGCCCTTATATTCATCTTTAATTACCTGGTTCAGGTTTTTATAGTAAGCTTTTTCTTGGTCGGTTGGCTGTTCATTATCGCTGCTAAAACGGGAGCCTTTATGGTGAACGTATTCAACATCGGCAGTTACAAAGCCTTTTTGGCGTTTTACATTCTCTACTTCTCTAAAAACATACGATGCACTGCCAATAACCCGCCATGCATTGTTTTGTAAGTATTTACTTTCGCCCTGCTGGTTATTTGTAAAGGTTTGAGATGATACCTGGAAATTGCCAACAGGATTTTCTAAGGCAGTGCTCAGGTTTACAGTTCTTGTATCGGTAAGGCTCATAAACATTGGAGTATGAACCGCTAAGCCTAGCCGGATGTACTCCTGCGGCCGGTAAATAACACCCAGTTTACCCGAAAGGCCCAGGCCTTTGGTAGTGAAGTTATCGTTGTAAACAAAATTATTAAAGTAGTTATTAGTACGGCTTGATGTATCGCTTTCTTTAAATGTAGTGTTGCTTTTGTACAGGTAAAACGGAACAGATACACTTCCGCCTACAAACCATTTTTCTTCATAGTTATGAGCAAAGCCAAGCGCCAGTTCATAAATACCGCCTTTGGTATCTTTCGTCATTTCCTGCTTAATAGCCTGCCCGGCATCTAATATATATTCTGGAGCGCCTTTAACAATATAAGAGTTGCCCACTTTTACGGTGTCAATTAAATAAGTGTATAATGCCACGGCAGAAGTATAAGGCAGGGTTGAATTTGTATTAAGCACCTGGTTGAATGCTGCAAAGCCGCTTTTGTTTAATTCCTGTGCAAATTCAATAGCAAATTGTTCGCTAAACGAACTGTAATTATTTAAGCCGGAGTACTTAACACTGTTATTAAAGCTGGCTGTTTGTGTAAAAGCAATGCTGACAGCACTGCTTGATTTGGTGTTATAACGCGGCGTAAACCCACTTACCAACCCGGAAGTTCCTAAACCAAAAATGCTTCTTTTTTCTTTTGTGGATGTGCCCCTGTAATCGGCCCGGTTATTATTAAGGAAGAAACCGGGAGACAGTACCACTTCGCCTGTTTTATAAAATCCCAAACCGGCCGGGTTTACAAAAGTGGCATTAATATCTCCGCCCAAACTGCCCATGGCGCCACCAATGGCAAGGTTACGGGCTGTGCCGCTTTGTGGATAGTAAGAATAGCGTAATGCATCTTCTGGTACTTGTGCGTAAATGACAGATGCTGATAAAAGGTTTATGAGGAGTAAATATCGTTTCATAAATGTAATAGTTTATCGTAACCAATAAATAAATTGGATGAAATAGTATAGATAGAAACAGCCATGATGTATTAACCTCTGCCGGGCCTTGATACACCGCCTGAACTGCTGCCGGATGAAGAACTTCCGCTGCTGGAACTGTTGCTGGATGATGATGAAGGTGTGTAAGTTCTTGAATTGCTGCCGGACGAAGAATTATTACTGCTGGAACTGCTTGGAGTAAAAACTTCCCTTACAGCCTTACCAAACCTGCTTTCATTGCTGTTATTATATTGCCTTACCTGCTTGTTGCCATTGCTGTAAGAAGTAGCTGCGCCGGTTTTAGGATTGTAAGTAACAGCAGCATTGTAATTTTTGTAAGCATTCAGGTTCACCATTCTTGGTGTTGTGTTAACTACGGGTTTGTATGCAACCTGGTACAAAGGCCTTGGGTAATAAAACGGGTTGTAGTAATAACCATAGTTGTTATTGCACGAACAGTTGCAATAGCTGTAGTTATAAGGACTGTAACGGTAGCTGTAATCATATTCATCGTTTAAGTCTCTCCAGCGGTAATCACGTATGGCCATGCGTGTGCGGCTTTCGTCGGCAGTGTACGTATTTCTTTGCTCTTCACGTTTGTCGTTGTTATTACTTTCATCCACCACTCTTACCGGGGAATAATAAACATCATCGGGAGTTTGAGCGCTTTTATAAGCGGTGTTGCAACTGGTAATTGCAACTGCAGAAAGGGCAATAAGTAGAATTTTAGTGTTCATGGCGAATCGTTTTAGAAGATTTAAAAATGAAGTTACTACTTTTGTGCTGGTTTGTTATGCACTTAACAAATATTGCACAAACTGTTTGCCATAAGACAGTGAGGTTTAATGGTTTGATGTTAAAGATGTGCTAAACAAACAGGTTTAGGAGCGGTTTGTGGTTCAAGTGTGATTGTTTTTACTCTTTTAAAAAAAGAAAGAATAACAAACAGCCCTTGCCACCGCAGCTGAATAATGGAACAAATGCCGGAATCAAAATTTTAAATAAAACACAATCAGCTTTACAAAAAGCAGGAATTATGAGCAAGGAACTTACATCGAGAGCGGAAGATTATTCGCAATGGTACAATGATTTAGTAATTAAAGGCGGCCTGGCAGATTATTCCGCCGTACGTGGCTGCATGGTGATTAAACCCTATGGTTTTGCATTATGGGAAAATATGAGAGACCAGATGGATCGTATGTTTAAAGAAACAGGTCACCAAAATGCATACTTTCCGCTGTTTGTTCCAAAAAGCCTGTTTGAAGCAGAAGAAAAAAATGCAGAGGGGTTTGCAAAGGAATGTGCTATTGTTACGCACTACCGTTTAAAAACTGACCCTGACAAAAAAGGTAAATTAATGGTTGACCCCGAAGCCAGGCTTGAAGAAGAACTGGTAGTAAGGCCAACCAGCGAAGCTATTATATGGAATACTTATAAAGACTGGATACAGAGTTACCGTGACCTGCCTATTTTAATAAATCAATGGGCAAATGTGGTGCGTTGGGAAATGCGTACCCGCCTGTTTTTACGGACCGCAGAATTTTTATGGCAGGAAGGCCATACTGCTCATGCCACCAAAGAAGAAGCAGTAGATGAAACGGTGAAGATGCTGAACGTATATGCCGATTTTGTAGAAACTTATATGGCAGTACCTGTTATTAAGGGTGTAAAAACACCCAACGAACGTTTTGCCGGGGCAGAAGATACTTATTGCATTGAGGCATTAATGCAGGACGGTAAAGCTTTGCAGGCTGGTACATCACATTTCCTTGGTCAAAATTTTGCCAAGGCATTTAATGTACAGTTTTTAAGTAAAGACAATAAGCAGGAATATGTTTGGGCCACCAGTTGGGGGGTAAGCACCCGCTTAATTGGTGCATTAATTATGGCGCACAGCGATGATAATGGTTTGATAATGCCACCTAAAATTGCACCATTACAAGTGGTAATTGTACCAATTTATAAAGGCGAAGAAAGTAAACCTTTAATTGATGGTAAAGCTGCTGAGTTAATAAAACTATTTAAAGCAAAAGGTATTTCTGTAAAATATGATGACAGTGATAACCGCCCCGGCTGGAAGTTTGCTGAATACGAACTGAAAGGCGTGCCTGTGCGTATTGCCATGGGGTTACGTGATATTGAAAACAATGTGGTGGAAATGGCACGGCGTGATACCAAGGAAAAGCAAAGTGTAAGTATGGATGGCATTGCAGATACTGTGGTAAAACTGTTGGACGATATACAACAGAATATGTTTAATAAAGCGCTTGCTTTTAGAAATGAACATATAACCCATGCAAACAGCTGGGATGAATTTGTAAAACTGCTGGATGAAAAAACAGGTTTTATAGCAGCACACTGGGACGGCACCGGCGAAACAGAAGAAAAGATTAAAGACTTAACAAAAGCCACCATCCGTTGTATTCCTTTAGATAATGCACCGGAAGCAGGAGCCTGTATCTTAACAGGTAAGCCAAGCACACAGCGGGTGTTATTTGCAAGGGCTTATTAGTATCATGTTATTATCTGTTTATACAAATATTATTGGCTGGATAGAACAGCACCAGTTGCCCTGTTTGTTTAAATCTGCGTTTCATGTTGAGTGCCCCGGCTGTGGTTTTCAAAGAAGTGCTATCGCATTACTAAAAGGAAATGTTACAGAAAGCCTGGAACTGTACCCGGCTTTATTGCCTATGCTGGTTTTCTTTCTGTTTCTTTTAATAAACAGAAAAATGCAGTTGCGCAATTCATCTTTTTATATAAAAACCGGGCTTGCTGCACTATTTAGTATCATTTTGGTTTCATATATTTACAAACTAATCAACTAATCAAACAACTATTATGAGCGAAAATCAAAACCTTTTAACCCCTAATTACAATCAGCCTGCCAACCTGCCAAATGCAACGGCAGCATTGGTATTGGGTATTATTTCAATTGTTGGCGCATTCTGTTATGGTATTGTGGGAGTTATTTGCGGAATTATTGGCCTGGTACTGGCTAATAAAGACAGGAAAATGTACCAGGCGTCTCCTGAATTATATTCTCAATCCAGTTACAGCACATCAAACTCAGGTCGTGTATGTTCAATGATTGGCCTTATACTGGGTGGTATTTTCCTTTTAATAATGATCATTTACTTTATCATTTTCGGTTCGCTGTTTATGGAAGCCATGCGCAGCGGCGGCAGAATGTAAGGTGTAACTAAAAATAATTTATAAAGGTGTATGATTTCATACACCTTTTGTTTTGTGTTACCAATAATAAATTTCATATTAGCTTACAAATTTTAAAACTGTATATGGAAGATCAGCAAACAGATTTATTAACCAATATCGATTTGGAAACTGATGGCCAGGTAAGGCAGCAACTGTATGCATCTGCAAGATGGACAAAGTTTATTGCTGTTGCAATGTTTATTGTAGCAGGCCTCATTTTAATAATTGGTATTGTATCCAGTGCATCACTAGGCAGTACGCTCCGCAGGTTTAGCCGCCAGTACGCAATTTTTGGAGGCTATGACGGACCATTCCTTATAATAGTATTTATAGTGGTTGCTGTTGTAATTGCCGGTATCTATTCTTTCCTCTTTAATTTTTCTGAAAAAGTAAAAAAAGCGCTTGTTGCAGAAAACAAGCAGGATTTAAATGCAGGGTTGCGGTCGCTTAAAATATTTTTTATTGTTACTACCGTAATTGCAATACTTACCCTGTTGAATGATATTGTTAACCTGTTTAAAGATTAGTATATGGAACCGATTGAACAAGTAAGTATTTTTGACGATTTTACCATAGATGAAGAAGCAAAAACGAATTTTGCCGAAGTGGCACGGTGGACAAAGTTGAATGCTATTACAGGTTTTGCATCATTGGGCGTTTCTGTTTTTTCAACAGTTATGGCTTTTGTAAAACTGAGCAATTATGATATGGGTAGCGGTTCTGCAGTTGCCGGTGGTTTTATTAGTGTACTTATAGGCGCTGCTATTTCTTTGCTGCTTAATATTGTTTTGCTGCAGGCCGCTGTTAATATTAAAAAGGGAGTGGAACAAAACGACCAGGTTCTTTTCGGCATAGGCCTTAGCAGGCTGGCAACTTATTTTAGAGTAGTGGGCATATTGATAATAATTCTGCTTGTAATTTTTGTACTGGCGTTTTTATTTACTGTGCTGGTTTCGGCAGGTACTGGTTTTTAAAAGTGTTTTACTCTTTTGTGGCCAGGTAATTGTAATCCTCTAGCAGCTTTTCTAAAAATTGTTCGGAGTATAAATCAGTTTGTATTTTAAGCACATCTTTTACTTTCATGGCAACCCTGTTGCACATATCGTAATTGCCGGATTTGCCAGCCTGGGTTACCACACTTTTAATTGTGTTTATATCACGGTCGCTTAGCCGCATTACATCAGGAAAGGTAACCTTGTAGCCTGTTTTGTTTACGTCTATAAAAATAGTATCGTCAATAGTAAGCTTGGTTTTAGTATTTACTACCACGGTGCCGGCAGCTAAATCACCCAGGCGCTGGTTACGGGCAGTAACTGCAATAATTATTATTACTGCAATACCAAAAAAACCGGTTGAGAATATGTAAGCAACTAAATTCCAGCCGGAAAAAGCAATGTACCCAAATAAAAACGGCCATTCAAAAAACTTCGTAATCCATCGTATCATGTATTGCCCCAATGTGGGTTCGCCACCATCAAGGCTTATAACCCGTATGCCCATAATTTTTTTTCCAATGGTTTGCCCGTTAAGCAATAGTTCGCATAAAAAGGAATATAAAAACATGGGTAATGAAATAACCAGTATATCCAGCCCGGCATTGCCTTCCATATCCAGCATAAAACCTTTATACAGCATTGCCTTCATAGCCCACAGGTAAATAATCAGCAGCACATAATCTATAATATATGCCAGCAAACGTTTATGGAATTCTGCAATTTCAAACTCCAAATCAATGTTAAAAGCGGTATTTATCTGTATAATAGACATGTGTTATGCAAAATACAACATGCTTTTTAACCAAACTTATAAAGCGCAATTTTTTTATTTATAAAAAAATCATCAAATTGTAGGCTGAACCGTAGCAAATACCCAATATGAGAGAGGCAATGTTCATTAAAAAAAATGCTGAGAAATGGAAAGAGTATCAGCAGCAACCCACCGATAACCCTGATGAAACAGCGGAGCGGTTTATTACATTGATTGACGATCTCTCGTATGCTAAAACATTTTATCCCCGCAGCAAAGTTACCCGTTGGGTTAATGGCATTGCAGCCGGTATTTATCAAAGCATTTATCAAAATAAAAAAGAAAAGTACAGCCGTATTTTTCAGTTTTGGAAATTTGAACTGCCGCTGTTGTTTAGAAAATACCACCGTATTTTTTTATTTACCACCATTTGTTTTTTATTGTTTGTTGCAATAGGTGTTTTTTCATCAGCCAGCGATGAAAATTTTATACGGGGTGTTTTAGGCGATGGTTATGTAGAGATGACAGAAGACAATATTGCAAAAGGCGATCCTTTTGGAGTATATAAAGACGAGAATCCTTTTTCAATGTTTATGCTGATAGCTTTTAATAACATAAAAGTTTCGTTCCTGGCATTTATTGGCGGATTTACATTTGGTTTTTACACCATTCTTATAATGTGGCGTAACGGGTTAATGCTGGGCTGTTTTCAATACATGTTTTTTTCAAAAGGGCTGGGCATTAAATCGGTGCTGGTAATATGGATACATGGCACGCTTGAAATTTCTGCTATTGTACTTGCCGCCACGGCCGGTTTTATTTTAGCCAACAGTATTTTATTTCCCGGCACTTATACCCGTATGCATTCCTTTAAACAAGGTGCAAAAGATGCAGCAAAGGTTTTAATTTGCCTGGTGCCTGTTTTTATTATTGCTGCATTTTTTGAAAGTTATGTTACGCATTTAATGAGCCAGACGTATGATAAAGAAAGCAGCGCAGGGCTGCCGGTTTGGGCAAGTGTGCTTATTTTAACAGCTTCATTTTGCTTTATAGTTTGGTATTTTATAATCCTGCCCATTCGTTTAAACAAAAAGGGATATTATTTGCAGCCGGATGGCATCATCAACAGGCTGAAAGACAATAATGCGTAAATTATTTTTCATACCGCTTTTACTGATGGTTGCCTGCACTGCTAAAAAAAAGCAGGACACTGTTTCATATACAGAGCCAGAGCAGGATTCTGCAGTTGCTGCAAAAAAGTATTTGTATGTTGATACTCCCACTGCAGATGCACCGGTAGTTTATGACACTGCAACTGCTGTTGTACAGGCGCCGGTTGAAGAGGTAATAGAAAAAAAAGCTGAGGAGAACGATACTATTGAAATAGATACCACTGTGTACCGCTGGCAATTAGCCATGGCTCCAGACTCTGTAGAAGAGTGGAAGCGAATGAAGCAGTTTGCGTACGTAAAATATTTAGACAGCTTATTAAAAGTTGAAAAAGAAAAAAAGAAAGAAGAAGCTAAGCCACCTTCTGTAAGCAGGGGTTCTGGTACAAGCGGCGGAGGCTGGCTTAATGGGGTAATGGCTTCAAGCGGATTAAAGATTTTTTTATGGGTTTTAGCAGCTGCTTTTGTATTATTTATTATTTATAAATTATTTGTTACAGAAGGTGCATTTAAACGCAAAGCAAAAGCCCTGCCCGGTAAAACACCAACGGCAGAAGAAGAAGTGATTACTCCCGAAAGTGATTTTGACCGCCTGGTACGGGAAGCATTGCAGCAGCGGAACTACAGGCTGGCAGTGCGGTATCATTATTTGCAAACGCTTCACACACTTGCACAAAAAAATTATGTGCAGCTGGCGGCAGATAAAACCAATTATAATTACGTAACAGAAATTAAAGATTATCAAAAACAAACCGATTTTAAAAGCCTTACGTTGAATTATGAATATGTTTGGTATGGGGAGTTTGCTATCGATGAAATCGTATATCATAAACTGAAAACCGCTTTCCAGGCATTCAACACAAAAATTTAAGACTGAAAAATAAAATACCATACTACCTTTTTGTATTAATGCTGCTGGTATACGGCTGCGGCAGCCGCTCAGGCAGGCAAATGCCGCCATTAGCAGAAAGTTTTTCTAAAGCAGATAAAAATCCTTTTGGTGCTTACATCGCTTATCACCAGCTTGAAGGCATGTACCCACGCAACAGCGTACGGGATAAAAAAGTATCATTCGATAAAACCTGGAATGATATTTCCGATACAGCATCCCTGTATGTTTGCCTTACACCCAATCTTTATCTTAACGAAGACGAAGTGGATGCAATGATGAATTATGTGTCTGCAGGCAATACATTGTTTATTGCAGCTAATAATATTGACAACGGTTTATTGAAAAAGATAAACTGCGAACAAAATTATAATCAGCAAATTTTCTATTTCGGCTTCGATTCAGTGCGTAACACCAATACCGCCACTACCGACAGCAACTTTGCATATTATTATTTCCCTTTTAAAAGTTCATTTACGTATAGTGATACTGTTTTCACCAAAACGCTGGGAGTAAACGACCAGGGCAAGCCCAATTTTATTTTATATTATCACAATAGGGGCAAGCTCATATTACATACCGATCCAAAAGCATTTAGTAATTATTTTTTACTTAAAAGCGATAACTATAAATACATGGAGCAGGCGTTTTCATTTACCAATAATGCGCCTGAACATATTTATTGGGATGATTACTACCGCAAACTCACCATGCGAAGGACAAGGGATGAGGATGATGAAAAAAACTTTTCATCCTTCAGCGAAATTATGAAGCACCCTCCTTTAAAAGCAGCTTTTTGGTTAAGCCTGCTTGGTTTGTTGCTGTATATTTTGTTTGGCCTTAAACGGCGCCAGCGCATTATTGAAAAAATAAAACCTAACGAAAACACTACGGTAACATTTACAGAAACAATTGGCCGCCTGTACCTGCAAAAGAAAGACAACAGGAACATTGCAGAAAAAATGATTACCTATTTTAATGAATACATCCGCAATACTTATTTTGTAAACACCAATACCATAAACGATGATTTTATAACCATGCTCAGCCGCAAAAGCGGTGTGGAACGGGATAAAGTGGAATCATTATACAGGGCAATACAAAAAGTAAACAACCAGTTAGAGGTGGATGACTACCAGTTGTTATCTTTAAATCAGCAAATACAGCATTTCTATAAAAAATAAATAACTACAGGATGGAAGAAAATATTTTTCAGCAGCGTATTGATTTAAGCGGATTAAGCCGTGCCGCATTCGACATTCGTAATGAAATTGCACGGGTTATTGTTGGCCAGCACAGAATGGTTGACCTGCTTTTAACAGGGCTGCTTTGCGATGGGCATATTTTAATTGAAGGTGTGCCGGGTGTTGCCAAAACACTTACCGCTAAGCTGGTGGCAAAAATTATTGATGTAGATTTTAGCCGCCTGCAGTTTACACCCGATTTAATGCCGAGTGATGTAGTGGGTACATCCGTGTTCAATCCTAAAGACGGCGACTTCAGGTTTAAATCTGGTCCCATATTCAGTAACATAGTATTAATAGATGAAATAAACAGGGCCCCTGCAAAAACACAGGCTGCGTTGTTTGAAGTAATGGAAGAACGGCAGGTAACGGTAGATGGTGTAACCCATGTGATGCGTCAGCCGTTTATGGTGCTTGCCACACAAAACCCCATTGAGCAGGAAGGCACTTACCGTTTGCCCGAAGCGCAACTGGATCGTTTTCTATTTAAGATTGAAGTAAAGTACCCTACGTTATCAGAAGAAATAAATATTTTAACCAGCCAACAGGGCCGCAGCCAGGAGCAAATGCTTGCAGACATACGGAAAGTATTATCCCCAATGGATTTACAGCATTACCGCAGCCTGGTGCAGGCCGTTATTGTTGAGCCTAAGCTGATAGAGTTTATTGCACGTATTGTAAACGAAACAAGAAACAACCCTTCATTATACCTCGGCGCTTCACCACGGGCTTCACTTTCAATTTTAAAGGCAGCTAAAGCAACAGCGGCCATTCGTGGTCGTGATTTTGTTACGCCGGAAGATATTGTAGAAACAGCGCCGCATGTGCTGCGTCACCGCATAATACTTACTCCCGAAAAAGAAATGGAAGGTATTACTGCCGATGATTTAATTGATACTATTTTAAAATCAATAGAAGTGCCGCGGTAACTGTATCAATAAAATTGAGAATAAGCTTATAAAAGAGAAGCGATTAATTAATTTTTATGGGTATTGGGTTTCTAAAATTTCTGGTAAATAAAGTATTCTGGGATATATTCCTTAATGCAAGATTTTATATTTTGTTAAGCCTTTCTATTGTATTGTTCATTGTTTCTTATTTTTTGCCAGCTTTATATCCTTTTGCTAAAACATCAATTGTTGTATTTGCAGTACTTGTGATAATCGATTATATTTTTCTTGTTGCCGTCGGCTCACCTCCAACAGCTAAAAGAATAATAGCTGACCGCCTTAGTAACGGTGATGATAATAAAGTGGAACTGCAGATAATAAACAATATGCCTTCCACGGTAATTATAGAAATTATTGATGAGTTGCCGGTGCAGTTTCAAAAGCGAGACTGGAAACTGGTACACCGCTTTAAAGCCGGCGAACGGAAAAATATCATTTACAATTTACGGCCGGTTGAGCGTGGCGAATACCAGTTTGGCAACACCATTCTTTATTCAAAATCGCTGTTGGGAATTTTGCAGCGCAGGAGTGATGCATTCACTGCAGAGACGGTTCCTGTGTATCCCTCTTATATACAAATGCGCAAGTACGAGCTGCTTTCGCAAACCACCATACAAACTGAATACGGCAACAAACGCATGCGCAAACTGGGGCACAGTATGGAGTTTGATAATATTAAAGAATATGTACGGGGCGATGATATCCGCACCATTAACTGGAAAGCCACTGCACGTAAGGGCAGCTTAATGGTAAACAATTATACAGACGAACGCAGCCAGCAGGTATATTGTATTATTGATAAAGGCCGTTTGATGAAAATGCCTTTTAATGAATTAACACTGCTGGATTACGCTATTAACAGCACACTGGTGTTAAGTAATGTATGCCTGCAAAAGCAAGACAGGGTGGGAGTGCTTACCTTCTCCAACAAAATGGGTTCACTAATAGCTGCCGATCGTAAACCCATACAGCGTGAAAATATTTTACAGCTTTTATATAACCAGGATACCGCTTTTTTGGAAAGTGATTACGAAATGCTGTACATGCAGGTACGCAACCGCATAAAACACCGCAGCCTGCTGGTGCTGTACACCAATTTTGAATCGATGACGGGGCTTAAACGCCAATTGAATTATTTACGCAGTATTGCCAAGCACCATTTATTGCTGGTGGTTTTTTTCGAAAATACAGAACTGCATAAGCTTTCCAAGCTTGATGCAAACAATGTGGAAGAAGTATATATAAAAACTATTGCCGAAAAATTTGATTATGAAAAACGCCTTATTGTAAAAGAACTGCAGAAACACGGCATACTTTCTGTTTTAACTGCGCCGGAACATCTTACCATTAATGCAGTAAATAAATACCTGGAGCTGAAGGCAAGGCAGGCTATCTAAAAGCATTCAGTTACATTTGCAAAAAAATAAGTTGGCACGTAAACAAACATACCGGCAGCGCTATACCAATACTATTGTGGAAGCAGGCGGAGAAGCTCCTGCTAAAAAGGAACGCATACCACGGCCACCTGTAAATGCCGTATTACAACAAACTTATTTAGATGGAAAAGCATTGCTTATTGACAAACCGCTGCACTGGACATCGTTTGATGTGGTGCGTAAACTGCGTAGTTTGCTGCAAATAAAAAAAATTGGCCATGCCGGCACGTTAGATCCTTTAGCAACTGGTTTACTTATTGTTTGCACAGGAAAATTCACCAAAAAAATAAATGAATTTATGGCTGCCCAAAAAGAATATACCGGCAGCATAACACTGGGCGCTGTTACGCCTACATACGATTTAGAAAGCCAGCCCGAGCAACAGAAGGATTATTCTATTGTAACAGCAGCATTGTTAAACGAAACAAAACAGCAGTTTACAGGTGCTATTGAACAATACCCGCCCATTTATTCTGCCATAAAAAAAGATGGTGTGGCTTTATATGAACTGGCACGTAAAGGCGAAGAGGTGCAATTAGAACCAAGAAGCGTAACTATTTTTTCTTTTGATATTACTGCAATTCATCTGCCTGTAATTGAATTTAAAGTAACCTGCAGCAGCGGCACCTACATCCGCAGTTTAGCAAACGACTTTGGTGCGGCATTGGGCTGTGGCGGTTATTTAAGCAGCCTGCGCCGTACAAAAATTGGCGATGTTGATGTAAACGATGCACTCACTGTTGAAGTATTTGAACAGTCGCTACAGGATTATTTCCTTAAAACGGATAGTTAATGCCAATGGTAAAGTTGAAATTTTCATAGCGCCATTTCCTGTATTCATCATTTTCTCCTCTTGCAAAAATTTTAGGCAATACATCGTTAAAACTCAGTGAAGGAATTTTCCAGCCGCTGTTTACATAAGCCAGCTCGGGCCGTTTAAACCGGAAGCCTAAATCGAGCCGTATAACAAAATAATTAAAGTCCAGCCGGAAACCGGTACCGGCATTCACACCTAAATCTCTCAAAAAGTTTTTAAACTGAAATTGAGCACTGTCAACAATGCCGCTACCGCTTGGTTTAGAATTACGCAGGTTCCACACATTGCCCAAGTCAATAAAGAAAGCACCTTTCAGCATCATTGTATTAGGAACTATCTGGGCAATATTATAGCGGTATTCCAGGTTCATTTCAAATTGTATGTCACCGGTGCGGTCGTTAAAGCGGTTATTTTCATATGGAGCCAGTGGTTGAGAGCCACGGCCAATGCCACGTACGGGCCAGCCTCTCATACTGTTGCTGCCGCCACCAAAATATTGCTTAAAGAAAGGCAGTGCACTGTCTTTGCCAAATGGAATGCCAATGCCCAAAAAGCTGTGAAAAGTTATGGCAGACTTTGGACGGCTGCGTGAGTGGTTGTAATCAAAATCAAGTTTAACAAAGCGCCTTAAATAGTTTTTAAAAATATCCGGAAGTATTCCTGATGTTTCAAGGTTGGTTTTAAACTTATGCTGCCGGCCCGGAAATTTTGCATTTGTTTTTACAGAAGAATAGCTTCCGTTAAAAAATACGCCGGCAACAAGCGCAGTATTAAATGAGTAACGCAGGAATGGATTTTCCTGTAAGGTTTTTGTAAAACTGTCTGTTTCGTTATAAAGTTTTGCAAATTCAATATTAATTGGTTTCCATGTCCACTCACCATTTCTTTTATTATGCCATGTATAACCAAACCCAAGGTTTGCAGACTGCAGGTTGAAGAGGTTAATACGGTTAATTAGAGAGGTGTTTATGTTTACAAAGGTTTGCGGATCGTAAAAATGCCTGTTTATATAACTTTGTAATCCTTTGCTTCTTTTGCTGGTATCTGCACTTCTTGGAAATAAAAATTTAGGAATAAGCAACGTGTTTGAAAGGCCAATTTCGTTGGAGTTAATTAAGTTTCTGCGATCGTTACGGTCGGGTTTTAAATTAAATTCTACGCCTGCTCTTGCAGTGCTTGTCCATTTAATGCCCTGCTTTGCAAGGTTGCGGTTGGTAAAAGAAATATTGCCCGATGTACCTAACAAATTACCGGCATTAACTGTTGTTACACTATTGGTATTGGTGTTGGCAGAATAACTTGCTTCAATGGCAGCTTCAAAAACATATTGCCCTGCAGGAATTAATTGTACCACCAAATCAATTTTTCCAACCGAATCTTTCGCTTCTATAATTTCAATATTAACACTTTGCCATGCGCCAATACGGGCAAAGTTGTTGAGTGTTTTATAATACGCGGTTTGGTTATATAAATCTCCGGGTTTAACAGCCATATTACGTACTAAAAAACCAGAACGAAAGCGCCTGTTATGAAAAAGTATGGTATAACCGGAACGCTTCATAAACCGTGGCTGCAATGTTGGATCATTTAATGTATCTCCGGGCCTGTAGTCTGGTAAAATATAAATATTGCGTATGTGGAATTTTTGCAGCCTGCTGCTGTCTGCAGGAGGATTAAGAACAACGGCCAGTTTAATTTTAGGCGAATCCTTTTTTTGCTGTGCCAGTACTAATTGCTGCAATTGTTCAAACGGATCATCGCTGATGTTTGTTAATGCTTCCAGCGATGTATCACCCTGAACCTTCAATTCTTCGGAGGTGAATTTATAATAACCATTGTTACGGTAAACATCTACCAGGCGGCTTATTTCACCCAGCACTGCTGCTTTTGTAACAATGTCTCCTTTTTTTAAAACAGCTTTGTCAGTATTATTTTGTGCAAGCAATTGCAGGTCTGGTTTGCGCAGGCGGTAACTTACCGTATCAATCAACGTGGGTTTACCGGCATCTATAGTGTAGGTAACATGCACCCGTTGCTGGTTTTGTTTATATCCGGGAAAATGACGGAAGCTAAAAACAGTATGATTTTTAATAAATGTAGTATCCGTTTTATACGTTGGGGTTGCCCTGTAATAACCTAAATGCAGCATGGAGCCCTGCATATTTTTAGCAGACAGTGCAGTATAAGCCGTATCAAATGCAGCCGGCTTTTCATAAATATGCCAAAAAAACAGTTTATCAACCACATTTATTTTAGAGCTGTCTTCCAGTTGAGTATTTAAACGGGATTTTACCGTAATCAATTCATCTTTGCTAAAATTTCCTCCCTTAACTTCGATGGTGTTTTTAACGATGAATGGCTTGCCTTTTTGTTCCGTCTTTAAAATGGTGCATGCTGGCAGCAATACAGTTACCAATAAAATTAATTTAATCAGCCTCAGGGACGTTATTTTGCCGGAAATGCCAGTGTGCATACAATTAATTAGTGCTTATGCTTAACAAAACACATACCAAATATATCCAAAGTTTGCACCATAAAAAATTCAGGGATGAATTAGGAGAATTTATAGCCGAAGGCCCAAAGGTTGTAATGGAATTATTAGACAGCCGTGAATTTGTTTGCATTTATATTGTTGCTTTAGAAAACTGGGTTGAAGCGAATGATAAGTTACTGCAAAAATACCCCGGTCCGCAAATAATAACTGTTAAAGATTTTGAACTGGAAAAAGTAAGTATGCTTACAACTGCCAATAATGTACTGGCTGTTTTTAAAAAGAAAACTTCTGCAGCCGTTACAGCTCAAAATAAAATTACACTGGTGCTGGATGGTATACAGGATCCGGGCAATTTTGGCACCATCATCCGAACTGCAGATTGGTTTGGCGCAGAAAATATTGTATGCTCTGCAACCTGTGCAGATATGTACAACCCTAAAGTGGTGCAAAGTACTATGGGCAGCCTTGCAAGAATAAATATTTTTTATACTGATTTAGAAAACTGGCTGCAGCAAAACAATACCATTAAAAAATATGCAGCGGCGCTAAACGGTACACCGCTTCATACGCTTGCAAAATTAACCGAAGCAATTGTTGTAATTGGAAACGAAGGAAAGGGGATAAGCGATGCTGTTATAAACCTGACTGATGAGAAAATAACCATTCCAAAAATTGGCGAAGCAGAATCATTAAATGCCGCGGTAGCCACGGGCATAATTTTAGCAGCAATTTGCTAAATGCATTACCTGAACTGGATGGCTTTTACGGGTTTTACTTTTTTAATAAGCAATGTTGGTATAATTAAAGTGGCAAAGCAAACTAATAAAGTGCCAAGGCAAATTAACAACACCTGCCACCATACAACTTCAGCATGTGCCTGGCTCATATAGTAAGCATCTTCATCCAGTTTTATAAAGCCTGTTTTTTCCTGCAGCCAGCAAATGCCAAGGCCTAATAATGCACCTATAGTTATACCTGTTAATGCTATAACAGTTGTATTGTATAAAAATATTTGTTGTAGTGTCCAGTCGCTGGCTCCAACAGCTTTTAAAATGCCCGTCATCTTTGTACGTTCCAGTACTAAAATAATTAAACAGGTAATAAGGTTTACCACTGCCACCACAATCATAATAATCAGCAGTATGTTTTTTATTCTTCCCTGCAATGACAGCCAGTCAAAAATATTGGGGTTAATTTCTTTAATGGTTTTGCTGTACCAGCTTTGCGGCAAAATATCAACACTGTAAATTTTTTTATTTACCTCATCTGTTTGCCTGTAGTTGTTTAAAAAAATTTCGTAGCCGCCAATTTGATTGGGCTGCCAGTCGTTAAGCCTGCGTATTAAATTAATGTCGCAAACTGCAAATGCTTTGTCGTACTCTTCAATAGATGTTTTGTAAATACCTGTAACCTTTAATTTTCTTTGCCGTATGGTGCCAAGGCCGTTTTTAAGAAAGAAAACAAAAATGCTGTCGTTAACAGATAAGTTAAGCTGATTGGCAGTGTAAGCAGAAAGTACAATTTCATTGCTGTAGCCAGAATCGGGCATTTGTATCCAGCGGCCCTGCCGTAACAGGCTGTTCATTCTTGCAAAGTCAAATGAAGAATCAATCCCTTTCAGCAGCACATTTTCTATTTCGCCTTTATACTTCAGCGTGGCAGCCCTAGTTGCAAAACGTTCTACCGATTTTATTTCAGGTATTTTTTTAAGGTTTGCTTCAACCGTATCGTTTCTTAAAATCGGGTATTCTTCTGCAATGGTGGCTTTTTCTTCAACATCCTGCTGCACCCGTATATGCCCCCAAAAACTAAATACTTTATTGCTGATTACCTGCTGAAAGCCATTAACAAAACTCATAGCTATAATCATAACAGCCACGCTGATGGCTGTGGCAGCAACAGCAAGGCGTATGATAAAACGGCTGAATGTTTTTTGCCGGTTAAATGCAATGCGTTTAGCTATGAAGAACGGTATGTTCAAATGGCATACTTTTGGTATCTTACAAATGTATTTTATTTATACTTAACCATGACTGATAACATAAAAAAAGTTGACAGTTGTATTGCAGTATCCCGAATGTTTTCGGGATGCGACGCAACGGTGCTGAACAGAGCACTAAAGCCTGTAACAAAAAAATGTATTTTCTTTCTTACTTTTTTTACAATGGCATTTGCATGTTATGCACAACTGCCCGATATGGTGTACAAAGAAAATATTAAGTGTGTTCGCTTTCATATGTATGGCGACCAGGAAAGTATGCCGGTTTATAATTTAAACAGCAGCGATCAACTGGAGCTGAACTTTGATGATTTGGACGGAAATGTAAAAAGCTATTACTATACTTACCAGTTATGTGATTATAACTGGAAACCGGTTGACATAAGCCCGTTTATGTACATAAAAGGTTTTACGCAGCAGCGTATTAGCACCAACCGTTATTCATCCATTGCATTAACAAAATACACGCATTACCAGGCCATGCTGCCAGACAGGAATACCACTATTACAATGAGTGGTAATTACCTGCTGAAAGTTTTTTTAGATGCAGACACATCTAAACTTGCTTTTACACGAAGGCTGCTGGTGCTGGAGCAAAAAGCTGCTATAACGGCGCAGGTGGTGCAGCCGCTTACACCGCAATGGTTTCGCACTCATCAAAAAATTCAGTTTACTGCTAACATTACAGGGTTAAATGCTTTTAGTGCTGCACAACAAATTAAAGTGGTGGTGCTGCAAAACAACCGTTGGGATAATGCATTGAAAGATGTAACACCCACTTTTATTCGTGGTACCAACTTAGAATATAATACAGAAAACAATTTAATTTTTCCCGGAGGTAAGGAATGGCGCTGGCTGGATTTACGGAGTTTTCGCCTGCAAAGCGACAGGGTAGACCATGCTGATTATAAAAAAACAAGTACTGATATTTATGTGCGTACCGATGGCGACCGCAGCAATGACCGTTATGTATATTACCGTGACCTTGATGGAATGTTTTTAGTAGCCACTTACGAAAGTATTAACCCTTACTGGCAGGGAGATTTTGCAACCGTGCATTTTAGTTTTGCACCGCCGGCAAACCAGGCTTATGCCAATAAAGATGTTTATTTGGCAGGACAGTTAACCGACTACGCACTAAACGATAAAACAAAAATGATTTTTAATGCTGAAAAAGGGGTGTATGAATGCAGTGCATTTTTAAAACAAGGCTATTACAATTATACTTATATACTGGCAGATAAAAGCAATCCTTTACAGCAAACATCTTTAGAAGGTGATTATTGGGAAACAGAAAACAGTTATACCATAATAATGTATTATAAAGCATTTAGCGACAGGGCAGATAGGATAATAAGCGTTGCCCACATAAACTCACGGGCTAACAGACCCGGGTTTAGTTTTTAATAGATAGTTCTTTAGCAATAATTTGAATACGGCTGCAACTTGTTGCAAAAGTTATTGGTGAGCTGTATTAATTATAATGCAACAAAATATCTTCTTATTGCAATCATTTTATTGGCTGTAAGGCTGTATATTTGCGGCGGCAAGTCTTATACGGCCAGCTCCTGCTGAACTCCCCCAGGGCCGGAAGGCAGCAAGGGTAGGTGGTTGAGCGGTGCGATGTAAGTAACTTGCCATTTTTATTTTTTTATCCCTCACTAAAATACGTTGCAATGAAATTTTTTATTGACACTGCAGACCTTGCACAGATTAAAGAAGCCAATGATTTAGGAATTTTAGATGGTGTTACCACCAACCCCTCGTTAATGGCTAAAGTGGGCATTAAAGGTGCTGATGCGGTAATGGCACATTACAAAACAATTTGCGAAATGGTGGATGGTGATATTAGTGCCGAAGTAATCTCTACCGATTACGAGGGTATTATTGAAGAAGGCAAAAAACTGGCAGCTATACACCCCAATATTGTGGTTAAAGTACCTATGATTAAAGATGGTATTAAAGCTATAAAATGGTTTACAGAAAACGGCATTAAAACAAACTGTACACTAATATTTTCTGCGGGGCAGGCAATATTAGCTGCAAAGGCGGGTGCCACTTATGTATCTCCTTTTATTGGCCGTGTGGATGATACCGGTTGGGATGGCATGGATTTAATATACCAGTTGCGCCAGATATTTTCAATACAGGGTTATAAAACAGAAATACTGGCCGCATCTATCCGCAGCCCTAACCACATTATTAAATGTGCAGAAGCCGGAGCAGATGTATGTACTTGCCCGCTTGCTTCTATTTTAGGCTTGCTAAAACATCCTTTAACAGACAACGGCCTTGCTCAATTTTTAGAAGACGCTAAAAAGTTTGCATAAGATATTTGTTAATTGCAGAACCTGACAAAAATCAAAAATGCCCGGCAAATCGTACTGATGAACCGGGCATTTTTACGTTATAAAGTTAGCTGTTGCTTAACCCTTTTTACGCTTTGGTTTCGGAGCAGGTATTCCGTACAGTTCCTCCACTGTTTTTAAGTTTTCATTATCGGGTTTTATTTTAATGTACATGGTAAACTCCTTAAATACCAAAGGATTTTTACGCAGTACTGCTTTTATTGTAATTTTTTCACCCGCAAAATCTTTACTTACTAAAAGGCTGTTGCCATAAAATTGCCCTGCAGAAGCGGTAAATTGTATTTGATTACTGTCCAGCGGCAGGTAACGGCCGTTACTTAAAAGCCCGTCTATATTAATGTAATTGTAGGTTCCTTTTTTAAGGCTGTCTGTATATAGGTTTACATAAATACTATCAACCTGCTGGGCTTTTACAGCGGTGGTAATTAGCAGTAAAATAAAAGGTAAAAATTTCTTCAACCGTTTTGTTTTGTACAAAGATGGAAAAAATTATGCCAGCGTTGCAATTAAGATAAGGCCTATTTGTTAAATTTATTTAACTATATGGCTTGCAAAAATGCTAGAAACCGGCATCGCTCATTTTGAGTAATTCATCCTCCAGCCGGTCAAAATTTTCTTCGTTTTTATCAATTACAAACTTTTTAAGTTTTTCACATTCCTCAGCAGTATCAAAAATCATTTTAAAAACAATATGCGTTTTGTTTGCCGGCAGCTTTTCAAATGTGGCCAGTACTTTAAAAAGCGGTTTTGAAATTCTGAACCAGGCAATAAGTGATGGCTTTTCAATTTTTATAAATTCACACTCGTTGGGGTAATTGCCTTTATCGGGGCCATGCATAATAAATTTCCAGCGGCCACCAACCTTCAGGTCGTGCTCAATAAAAGTATTGGTAAAGCCGGCCGGCCCCCACCAGTTTTTTAAATGCTCCGGGTTTGTCCATGCTTCATAAATCATTTCCTGTGCAGCATTAACGGTTCTTGTGCTTATGATGCAGCAACCAGGCGCTGCATTAAAAATTTCTGACTGCATAAAAACAATCGTTTATTAAAATTAAATTTTACTGTGTGTTTACTTTTTCAATAAAGTACACCATCATTTCTTTTCTTACTTTAAAACCCAGTTTTTCATATAAGTAACATGCCGGGTTTTCGGGATACACATGTAAAAAAGGTGTTTTTCCTTTTCTTACAATTTTATGTAACTGGCTTTGTATAAGTTTAGCAGCATAGCCTTTGCCTGTATGTTCAGGATGTGTGCAAACAGCACTCACTTCTATAAAATTTCCGGCATGCAGGCGCTGCCCTGTTATTGCGGCTAACTGGCGGCGAAAAAAAATGCCTTCGTAATTTCCAAAATCAATAGTACGCTGTAAAAATGGGCCGGGGTTGGTAAGGTGTGTAAGCTTTAACATGGCAGCAATGTTTTTGTCAGTTAACGCAACAATGCCTGTTTTATCCGGCTTTGCTGTTTGCTTTTTTGTATAAACCATTTGCAGCAGTGGCCGTTCCACTTTTATATTCCAGTTATTGGGAATGATTATTTTTTTGGGAGTAAATAAAATCACCTTACTGCCTTGTGGCAATAAGCCGTACAGTTCATACAGTGCCTTTTGGCTGTTTCTTTTCATGGCTGCAAAAAAGCCTACATCTCTTTTAATGTATTTAACTGTTTTGCTTCCGCAGGCAAACTTTTTATTGCCTGTTGTTAAGGCATACCATATGGGATTGTTGAGGATATGAGACACACTTCATTTTTTTGTAAGGTACAAAACTATAATAAAGCAAATGGGCAAGCTGTTAAGCGCTGTTACATACTTTCTTAACATAAACTGCTCTGTTTCAAACAGGAGTTTGTAGCTGTAATTCTTAAATACGTGGCGTTTTTTCTACAATTCTGTCGAAAAAAGGCAATAACGAATCGTAAAACTACGTTTGAGGTTGTTGTTAAAAATCCTTTATCATGAGAAATTCTATTATCCTCCTGCTTTGTATACTGAGCTTTTGCAGTGTTGGATACACCCAAACCTGTACTCCGCAGGGTAACCAAACAAGTTATGGAACCAACAATGTATGGATTGGATACGCTTATGATAATGCAGACTTTACAAACTACAAAGGGTATGTAAATGAAGGTGCAACCGGCAGCCCCAATTTTGATGAAAGTTTTGGTGGTGATGATGTTACTTATAATACCAACGGCTGCGGTGTTTTTACAAGCACTTTCAGTATGCGGTATAAGCTTACAAAAAATTTCAGCAACGGCTTTTATATTTTTACGGTAGGGGCAGATGATGGTTACAGGCTGAGCCTGGATGGAGGTGCAACTTGGATTATTAATAATTGGGGCGACCACAGTTATACCATCAGTACTTATTCAGTTTCGTTAAACGGCACATATAATATGGTGCTGGAATATTATGAAAACGGCGGTGGTAACCGTATTAGTTTTAATGTTGCATCTTCCTGTATTGGCACAGAAAATACATTGCTTTACGGAGTTAACAATGTATGGAACGGGTATATATATGACGGCACAGATTTTAATGTTTATGCGGGTATGGTAACAGAAGGCACTGCTGCCAGTCTTAATTTTGATGAAAATTTTGGCGGCAACGATGTATTGTATTTAACCAGCAGTTGTAATGTGCAAACAGAAACATTCAGCGCCCGCTACCGCCTTACAAAAAATTTTGTTGCAGGAAATTATGTGTTTACTGTAGGAGGCGACGATGGTTACCGCTTAAGCATTGATGGCGGCGCCACATGGCTGGTTAATCAATGGAACTTACAATCGTATAACACTACAGTATCTCCTTCAGTTATACTTAATGGTACATATAATTTAGTGCTGGAGTATTATGAAAATGGTGGCGATAACAGGGTGTCTGTATCCATGCAGTTACTTAACATTTTAGCAGTAAACCTTACCACATTTGATGCGGTACCGAAGAATAATGAAGTGGAATTAAACTGGGCTGTTGGTGCCGGAAGTACACCCAAACAATTTGATGTAGAGAGAAGCACAGATGCGGTTAATTTTAAAACAACAGCTACAGTAGCAGGAAATACCAGCCTGCATTACACTGCTAACGATAAAACAGTTACATCCGGAACCTGGTACTACCGCTTAAAAGTTACCGATATAAGCGGCAGCTTTTATTATTCAAATATTGTGGCAGTACGGGTAACAAATACTTCAGATGGTACTAAAGGATTATTTTATCCTTCTGTAGTAACCAATAATACTGTACTGTTTAAAACAGGCAGCAACATCAGCAATGCAATAATTACTGTAACAGATATTAATGGCCGGGCTGTTGCACAGCAAAACCTTGCAAAAATTACTGCAGACGTACCGGTGCGTTTACAGCTTGCAGCGCAAAACAATAAACTGCCCGCAGGTTTTTACATCATTAAAATAAGTGGTTCAAATGGAGAAATGATAACCGGTAAAGTTATTGTGCAGTAAAAGCACTATTTTTTAACCAGCTGTCTTATTACCACCAGGTGCGACAGCAATACCAATGGTACCACTACACCCGGCAGCCAGTTAAACGGAAAATAAAGTACAGCTATGTTTGGCTGATCAAATGCAAATTTTTGAAAAGGGAAGGGGGCAGATAATACAGCATTGATAACAATGTTTGCCAGCAGGCCAAGGGATATAAAATTCCAAACCAGTAACAATTTTGCAGCTGTTGTTTTTCTTATAAAGGCTAAGTAAAAAACAACAGGAGCGGTAATGCCTGAAAGAATATCAAAATTGCGGCCTTCAAAAGTCATTAACTGCGGAATGGTTTTATAAGTAAACAAAAGAAACAATACTATTTCAACAGGTATGCGTATAATATGCAGCATGGTGAGTGTTTTGCAGTTTAGCCCGTCAATAAAACTGCGCCCTTTTGCAGTTGTAAATAACAATATAATTAAAAGCACCGGCGGCAACACCAATAATAAAAAACGGGGTGGAGTAGTATTGGTAACAGTATAAAAACCAGCCAGCCCCAATGCAGCCTGCAATATCATCCATGCAAATAAAATGATCAGTACTGTTTTTGAGTTTTGGGTTGCACGGTAAAAAAACCATACCGTTATTAGTGTGGTGAGTTCAAAAAGCAGGTTTACAAAAACGGGGACTTGCTGCATAGACTATAAATATATAGCAAAGACATTTGGTTTGCAACAGGCATTTTTACTCTTGTTATCTACAAACTAACAAATACAGCATTGTTACCTGCAAGGACGAAAGCAGTATTTTATTTTGCATTATTAAAACCAATGTGCCGCACTTCGCTTATTTGTATAATGGGCTGAATGTTGGTATAATTTTTAAAGTCGCTGATGATGGCATCCCGGTTTTTGCCAATGGCTTTATTATATTCGGCAGTATCCTTTATATAAAAATAACCAACAGCTAAATAAGGCACTTTATCATTCGGCGTTCTGCCTGCTATGCCTTTATCAATTTCATAAAATTTTAAGTTGTTGCCTAAAAACCCGGCAACCATGGGCATGTGTTTAGTTTCATAATAAGCCATGTCAAAAGTTTTCCCTTCTCCGTTTGGATACAATACAGCTACTTTAAATAATTCATTGCCTGCTGTTGATACATGTATGAGTTGATTAGTTTTACAACTTACTAAGGAGGCAATGGCGAAGATGAACAGGAAGAATTTAATTTTCATTTTTTAAGAATTATTGTTATACCTGTATGTTTAAATGCTGATAACGTTTTAATATAAATGCTGATAACGTTTTAATATATGCAGATGAGTTGACTAAATTATCTTGCTTTAAGTTGCCTGATTAATTTTTCATTTCTTCTGTCTGCCCGTGAATTTTGCAATGATATTACGGCCCAGACAGCAGCAGGCACCCAGCCTATTAAAGTTATTTGTAAAAGTAAACAGAGGATGCCGGTGAGTAATTTGCCCCGCAATAAAAAAGACAACCAGGGAAGAAGGATAGCTACTAATGTCATTTTAAAAAATTACAGGACTAAAATAAGTAAATTATTTTAAGCCGCCGGTTGGTAACAGCACTTTCAAAAAACTCCGTGTTGGTGGGTATATGCCATTTTATGATGTTGGTTATTTTTAAAAAAATAAAAACGGCATGAAAACAATAACAGTTTCTTTTTTTATTACGTTGCTTTGTTGCGGTAACCTTTCAGCACAAACACTATCGCAGTTTGAAAAAGCAGGATTGGTGGATATGCTTATTGATAAAAGCGGAAAATATCATGCTGTTTTCCAGGAATACCCCGACCATGGTAAGCCGGTATTTATCTATTATACCTCTTCATCAAACCGGGGCGGCACATGGACAAAGCCTGTAAATATAAGTAACGATAACAGCGGCAATGGCGCCGGTTGCCCCCGCATATTGCAGGATGCAGCAGGAAATATTTATGCCATTTGGAAACGCTATGGCAATACTAAAAGCAATTATCCTGTTGCCAGTGTTATACTGGACGGGCCGGGTGGTTATACATTCGGCACCTTATTTTATAAAGTATTGCAAGGGGGCGCATGGAGTGAAGCAGTGCAGTTGAATGAAAACGAACAGGCGCAAAGCTCCTGGTTTGCCACTGTTACGCCACGTGGCGATGTGATGATTTTCTGGACACAACTAAGCCTTGAAAGTTTAAAAAATAACTGGAACACCTGGTATTATGCCGATTACTTACGGGTGGTGGCACTAAACGGTAACAGCCACAGCGCTATTGTTGACCTTACTGCACCATCTGCTCCTGTGTATGCAGGTGGCGCACCTCCGCAGGAAGGCGCCATTAATTTAAATGGCTATGTAGATGCAGCGAATAAACCCCGCCTGGTTTTTGAAGAAGTGCATGATAACATGCAGCAGGTAAAATATTTTAATGGCAGCACTTCTGAAATAATTTATTCTTACCCAAAATTTGGTACGTTTAATAATTTTAACCATCCGCCTATGTTGCTAACGGATGAAAAAGGAGTGGAGCATATTATTTTTAAGCCGGCAGCATCCACATTGGAAAGCGAACAGATATGGGATTATAACCCGGCTACTAAAAAATCCACTGTGCTGGCATCTATTCAAAAACAAGGTGTTTCAATTGTTGCCTTCCAGGCAAAACAGGGGCCGGGTGGTGAAATGGCTGTTACATTTGAAGCAGGTTCATACGGCGGCAGCACGGAGTGTTATGGAAGTTTTTATAAAAACGGCAGTTGGAAAAATACCGGCCTTACCAAAAACGCAGCAAAAGAAAATTTTTTCCATAAAGAATTTACAGGCCTGGGTGGTTACCCAACTTCGCTTTCCACCATAACCCGTTACAACAGCCAGTTTGCCACCATTGCATGGGATGCACAGGGCAAAAAAGCAATGCTGATGACTGTAGCAGCTTACTGGACGGGTGGTGCATACAGTACCAGCAGCCCTTCAATTTTGTTTTCGCAAATAGATAAGTAAGCAGTATTTGATTGCTGCAGCATAGAACAGAGTGGAACACTTGTGGCGACAAAGGAGTTGTAAATGCAAAGACAATTAAAAAGCGGAGATATCAGCGAAAGGTTTGCAGAGACACAAACCCAGGTAGGGTTTTTAAAAGGTAATTGATGCTGCATATACATTTAAAACACCAACTTCCACACCTTATCAGAGTAAACAGGAATAGTAGACCCATCTTCTGTTCCCCCGGCTATATAAATAGTATTGTTTACTGAAATAACATTTGTGTACCTGATCTTATGATCCAGCAGCCCTGTTGACCATGTATGTGATGTAGTATTGTATATATCAAACCTGTTCCCCAATGTTGCAAAATCACTGCTATTGCCTGTGAAGAAAACTATGTTATCATCTTTCACCACTGCATAAAAATCGGTTCTTGGAATAGCACATGCGAATGTGGAAATACCGGTAGTCACATCTTTTATTTCAACCTGGTCTGACAGTGAAGCTGCGGTTAGGCCATTCCATCCACTGCTCCAATAAATTGTATTACCAACAGCAATGCTGGCCATATTGCTTTTTGCTTCCTGCAATTCATCAGTTGACCATGAGTTAGTGGAAGCATCATAAATATCTATTCTTGTTGAAGCATTGCCTGTCATACCCGGCCCGGCAGATCCACCGGCAAAATATATTTTGCTGCCAACCGTATTTGCTGAAAGATAAAATCTTCCCTTGCTAAGCGTAGCTGTTGACCATGTATTTGTAGCGTTATCATAAATATCCACAACCGTTGAACCAATGTAAGAGGGTTCATAAGATCCTCCGCCAGCAAAAAATACTTTAGACCCTACCGTAGCGGCTGCAAGAAAGGATCTTGCTTTACTTAACGCTGTAGTTGACCAGCTGTTTGTTGATGCATCATATATATCCACCCTGGATGTAGTTAGACCGTTATCAAGTTCCATTCCACCGGCAAATAATATTTTAGTGCCTACCGTTGCGGTTGCCATACCAAGCCTGTTACCACTGCTTAATTCGGCAGTAGCCCATGTATTGGAGCTTATATCATAAATATCCACCCGGGAAGAATAACCGGTTAATGTCCTTTGTCCACCGGCAAAGAATATCTTATTACCGGTTGCTGCACTTGCCAGTTGTATCCCGGCATCGGAAAGTGAGCCTATGGGTACCAGGGTGGCATTTATAAGGGGCCTGTTGCTGCAGGAGATAACGGTAGCCGCATTTACAAAGACCTGCACCGTGTCTTTAGAAAATAATGCGCCGGCGTCAGTGACAGTTAACTCGAATTTATAAATCCCCTGTACAAGATTTGACAAGGGAGTTTGTACGGCATTGGCGTTTGCAATATTGAATGTTGCCGGCCCGGATATTTTTGTCCAGGCGTAACCGGTTATATTATTATCAGGATCGGTTGAAGCACTGCCATCCAGCGTTACAGAGTTTACAGGTAAAGTAATGGCCTGGTCGGGCCCAGCATTGGCAGCCGGTGGATGGTTATTGGTGACCAAAGGAATTACGGTAACACTCATGGTATCTTTTGCTGAAATGCCGCTGTTGTCTGTAACCTTTAATTCAAATTGGTAAACACCCGCAACCAGGTTTTTAATTTTTGTAATTGAATCTGATGGTTTAATGATATTTAAGGACACAGGCCCGGATATTTTTCTCCATTGAAAAGTAGTTATTTTTCCATCAGGATCGTACGAAGTGCTTCCATCAAGCCTGGCGCTGTCTGCAGGAAGAAAGATAATCTGATCGGCTCCGGCAATTGCCACGGGAGACTTGTTTGAGCCGCTGCAGTTTTCGCAGGAAAGTTCTTTCTGGCATGACAGTAAAAACTGCAGCAACAAAATACCTGTTAATGATTTAAGAATCGAGTTCATAATACAGGAATGACCAGGTTGAACAATACTTTAAGTTGTCATATAAAAATCTCTTCTTTGTAAGAATGCTCAAAATATAAACCGTACCGCACAAAGAACAGAACTTGCTGCAGGTGTGGTATTAACATTCCGTATGCCCGAAGCGGTTGTTGATTGATGATTTAAAAGTACAGGTTAAAAACTAAAAGTGCAATAGTATTCTTTTAAGCCCGGACTGAAGCCGAACAGCGAACTGCTGCTGATGCTGCCAACGTTCAGCCACACTTTAATCAAACCCATGTTAGCGTTAGCTTATCTTGGTTGAATTAATGATGGCACAAAAATTATTTACAAATTCTTTTGTGTACTTACCTGACTGATCAAGAGTAGGGTCTAAAATAGTTATCTCTAAGCCTGTTGCTTTTGAGTCGGCTAAGAGTAACTGTAATATCTCATTAAATTCTTTATACTCTAAACCGTCCGGCTGACGACTGTCAACAGCAGGCATAATGTTGTCATTTAAAACATCAACATCAATGTGAATCCAAAAGCCTTTTAAATTTTTATCCTCCACCATTTGAAGGAAGTCAGCGATATGTTTTTTTACCCCATTTTGTCTTAGCGCATTAAGATCAACATAATTTATATTGGATTCCAATATAGCCTTTACATACCAATCTTCGTAGTCTCTGTTGCCAACACACCAAACATTAGCTTCTTTAAAATATGGTTTTTGTCCATCAATGTTTGTGAGTTTGTTATGTCCATGGCCGGTTACAATTGCTAAGTCCATTCCTGCAGCCCCACCCGTCTGTGATAAAGCCGGCCACATAAAATCAGTATGTCCGTCAAGAAAAAACAAAGCAAACTCTCCGATGTTTTTTAAAGCTAATGAATTGCCGATTAAAATACTACAGTCGCCACCTATTACAATCGGAAATTTTTTCTCTGTAATAACTTTTTCCAACACTTGCGATTGTTCTTTTGAATAATTGGCAATCTTGTCTGAATTTCTTACGCCTGAAAGTTCGTCAAGTGTCATGCTGTAATCCGGTGGCTCAAGTTTAATAACGCTAATAGGGTTTAATGCTGAATGAAAGTTATGCTTTCTTAAAAAATCCGGTAGATTTTTAACCCCTGGTTCTTGTCCTGCGAAAGGTTCTTTTAAGCCAAGATTTGAGGGGAATTCTAATATGCAAATACTGTTTCTCATAAAGTTACTGTTAACGGGCAGGTATTTGCGAAGGCTGGGGAATAGCATTCCGTCTGCCCATAACCGCTGCTGATTAAAAATTTATTGCTGAAGTTAAGTACAAAAATTCAGCAATGAACGTCCAGCCCGAACAAATGCCAAATAGAATTATGACCCGTCCTGAAAAAAGTTGATGTTTACAACGTCAAGCCCAAATTGCAGCAAACCCATTGTTGGCTGTAGTGTTTTGTTACTTTCTGTTTGTCAATGCCACTTTAATTCCAAGTACTATCATTGCTAATCCACAAAGCTTATTTATGTATGCTGAAAATTTTCTGTTAGTCTTTAACTTGTTGAAAATTCCTGATGCAAAAGTCGCCAATATTAAACACCAAATTGTGCCTGTTGTAATAAATGTCGTACCGAGTGTCAAAAAAGGTAATACTGTGTTTTTTAAATTAGGGTCAATGAATTGAGGTAGGAACGCAATAAAAAATAATGCAACTTTTGGGTTTAAAATGTTTGTCAAAATTCCATTTCTATAAATTTTCCAATAATCTGTTTTTTTTTTGTTGTAATGGGGCGTTAGTTTTCAATTCAGTTTTGTCTGTCAACATTTTGTAGCCTATGTAAAGCAGATATGCCGCTCCCAAATATTTGATTATGTCAAAAAGTAAAATTGATTTCGCAATAATTATTGAAAGTCCAAATGCGGCCAAAATTGTATGAACAATACTTCCTGTCCCGATGCCCAATGCTGAAACTATTCCTGCTTTTTTCCCTTGTGCAATACTCTTTGTCAAAATAAAAATAGTGTCATTACCTGGCGTCAGGTTTAGCAATATTCCTGTCAACAAAAATGTTTCAAAATGAATAATTCCTGTCATATTAATTACAAATAATGAAGTGGTTGCTTAACATTACAGCCAACGTTGAAGCATTGGCGATGTGGCGGTATTCATTGAACGTCCAGCCCGGAACCAATGCTGATTAAAGATACAAAAGCTCATTGTCTATTCTGTTGCTCGGCTCTATTCGTCTGCTGAAACCGAAGCTGATTAGCGAACAAAAAGCTGAGAATATATTCGTCGCCCCGCCATATTGCCAATGCAATGTTAGCGGCATGTTCAACTTTTGCTTTTGACAAGTTCTAAATCAATTTTTTGTCTGTCATATGTAAAGCCATGCTTCTCAAATGAATCATTTATTGTCAACGAATATAACTTGCCTTTACTGGTAAAAAAGATGTAGTCATAATACATTGTGAGAGCTCCAAGTTTACCCTCACGTAAAACAATTAGTCGGTCTGTCGTAAAATAGTACGCATACAGTCCTAATGTTCCTTTGATAATTATTGCAGCAGATGTGGTTTCTATTTGCTGTGGGAAGTCATTGTTTGGAAGCTTGAACTTTTTGATTTGCCTACTGTTCTTGAAATCATATAAAATAATTCCCTCCTCACTATCCGCAACAACTATTAAATCATGTAAGCTTAAGCGTTTTACATCTTGAGGGTCTTCAGAACGTAACTCCTTCCTTTCTCGATGCTTATTTTTATCAACTGCAATATTTACAATTCCAAAGTTTCTAACAGCGATTAGCAAATTGTCATGACTTGATTCAATGTTGGAAACTGACGGATTTCCAAGTTTTTCAAATGAACTCGGTATGAAATTGTTAATTATTTCTTGATGTCTTGGGCGTGAAATGTCAATTTGATAAATCCCTTGTGTATCTGATAAAGCAAAAAGGTCAAGCTGATTATAATTAATAGTCAGTTGAGAAACATTATCAAGAGGTATTTGCCTTTGATGAATATTTGGGAAGTTGGAAGTTTCTTCACTTAGCATACTAAAACTTGTAAGTTTTGATTCGCTATTCCCGTAAAGTATATGTTTACTAGCTTGCAATTCGGTCAACGCACCAATATTTTTTATCTCAAATGAGTATTCTGCCTTTGAGTTATAGAATTTGCTTCGGTTGTCCTTGAATGGGACAATTTGAAGCCCTTCATTTAAGTATGAAACAATTAAATGAAAATTGTAGGCGTATATGGATGCTATTATTTTCATTTTAATCGCTTTTTACCTAGTAAAGCGGGAACATCGTCTTCGTCCATAAAACCTGACGTAACCCAAAGTGTTATTAGTGCATTAGAAATAGAATATCTTGATTTCGAAAATGGGATAACAGGGAATCCGTGCCATTGCAAAGCAACATTGTTTGGATTTTCAAAATATCCAAACTGTTCCCGATTCGTTCCAACTTCTCCATAATTTTGAAGAAAGCCCCACATGTTACCAGTATTGTCAACCCATGCGATTGAAGGGGGATTAACAGTATGGGTAAAATTCCCAAAATCAGCATTGTCAAATACCAAACGTTCAATATTTACACTTGTCCATTTCGCATGATTGTTATGAGCATTAGCTTGATGCTTTGCTGTCGAAAGATATTGCCTCTGCCTGCCTGCTCTATTGTATGCTATGTCTGCCATTTTTATTTTCGCTCTTCAAAGTAGTTTGCTGTGTCCATGAATTGCCGCTAACTCGTAAATATACGCCCCTTTTTGTTCCAAAAAGTACTAATTTTCAATTGAAAATGGAACAAATTGTACATATAAAGTACCTTAACCCTTTATTAAATATTGGGCTTGTAAACTGGAGGGAAGTAAGGGATATCAGCAGTGGTTTTCCTGAAAAATTATATACTGAATTATACAAAGGAAATCTTGTATTTAGAAAAAAAGGCAGCTCAAAACGTATAAGCTACAAACAGCTTAAAAATGGGCTGGTTAAAAAAGAAATAGTAATACAGCTTGAGGCATTACCATTTTAATTTTTTCCGCTTTAATAAAAGCACAATGGCGGCACACCGTTAAACGGAGCAAATCTTCCACTGGAAGATTTGAAGGCCATTGCAGTTCCATCGGGGCTCAAATGCCCGTAACATAACTTTACTTCTTCGTCTTGGCTTGTGCCTCACGAGCCATTCGCTTCTATGTACGCTAAAATAAAAGCTCAACATCGGTATGCCTTCAAAGTGAGATTCTCTTTCTCTTTCACTGAAAGAGAAAGAGAACAGAACAAGTTCACAACGATGTTGAGCAATGAACAAATGCTTGTCCCCAAAAAATGTCTGAACGGTGATTTGGGTGGATTGATAAGATTAAAAGGATTTGCGTTTATTAATCCAGTAAATTCTTTTAATCCACCCAAATCCCCGTTCTCACTTTTTCACATACTTCTCCAGCCACTGGTGCTGCTCCCAAAGCATGTGTAAAATATTTTCTTTGGCGGCGTAGCCATGTGCTTCAAAAGGCAGTTGTACAAAACGCACGGTGCCGCCGTGGCCTTTAATGGCATTGTACAGGCGTTCGCTTTGTATGGGGAAGGTGCCGGGGTAGTTATCGGCTTCGCCATGTATCATTAACATGGGTGTTTTAATTTGGTTGGCAAAACTAAAAGGGCTCATGTTAAAATACAGTTCCGGCGCCTGCCAGTAAGTGCGTTCTTCATTTTGAAAACCAAAAGGCGTAAGCGTGCGGTTATATGCGCCACTGCGTGCAATACCGGCTTTAAACAGTTTGGTATGTGCCAGCAGGTTGGCCGTCATAAACGCACCATAGCTGTGGCCGCCAACGGCAACACGGGTACTGTCTCCAATACCCATTTCGGCAATTTTATTAATGGCGGCTTCGGCGCTCCATGTTAGCTGGTCAACAAAATTATCGTTGGGCTGTTTGTCGCCTTCACCCACAATAGGAAATTCTGTGTTGTCCATAATGGCATAACCCTGCGTTGCCCAAAACACCATGCTGCCATAACCCACACGTGTAAATGTATATTTGCTGCCACGCAATTGTGCCGCATCGGCAGCGCTTTTAAACTCACGTGGATAAGCCCACATAATTACAGGCAGCTTTCCATCTTTTGCAGCATCGTAACCTTTGGGTAAATATAAATCGGCGGCAAGGTCCACACCATCTTTACGTTTGTACGTAATTTTTTGTTTGGTAATGCCACGCAGGCCGGGTTGTGGGTCGGTAAAATTGGTGATGCGTTTGGTGCTGTTATTTTTTAAATCACGTATGTAAAAATTTGGCGGGTCTGTTTGGCTTTGTTTGTTGGTAACCACAACCAGTTTATCAAAGTCCAGCACATCGGTTACACTTTCGTAATACGGTTCTTCGCAGCGCCACAGTTGTTTGGTTTCTTTTGTGTTTATATCAAAGCTGTTTAAAAAAGGTAAATCGCCTTTTGGTGATGCGCCAATGCCACGCATTAAAATTTGTGAGCCGTTAATAAGCTTCACCACATTTTCGCCATACTTGTTTTTTTCTGTTACGGGAGTGCCGGGGTCGTTGTAAGCATCATCGGTACTGCGGTCGAACAATGTTTCTAAAACACCATTGCCCAGCTTGCTCATTTTTTGGCGGTGTTTTACGCGGCTGCCTTCGGTAACAAAAAATAAACTGTTGGTAACATCCCGTACGCCGTACATGCGCCAGGCGGTTTTTACCAGTTCTTTTGCATTGCCGCTAAACGGTGCTGCCAGTGTGTAAGCTGCATCATGGTAATCCACTTTCTTTTTCATAAGGCCGCTGTCTAATGGTTCAATCCACTGCACAGTAGCAGGCTGGTTGTTTAACCAGTTAAAACTGCGTGGGGCATTCAATACATTATCGTAACCGGAAGGCGTTAAATCGCTGCTGGGAATTTTAGCCAGTTGTTTTACAATGGCGCCATTCATATCAGTAATAAGCATGGTGCTGTTAAAACCATTTGCTGTTACCAAATAAGAAAATGGTTTGTCAATACGCTCTACCAATAAATATTTTTTATCGGGCGAGGGGCTTACACTGCTGAAAATTGCAGGGGCGCCGATCTTGGTTTCTGTACCGTTTACATTTTTTACTAATTGTGCCGTGCCATAAAATTCAAACTGCATTTCATCAAACGGCGATTTAATTAAATCCTGGTACGTAACGCTGGCAGCAACCTTACCTAAGTTTTGCTGCACCACCGGGCCTTTGGGTGCAAGCGGTTTTTTAGGCGCCATACTTACGGGTTTATTAATAGCAGTGTACAACAGGGTGTTATTGTCCAGCCATTCCCATGCGGCACCCAGCACCATATTCAATGCTGTTTTATTCACTTTTGCGGCTTTGTGTGTTTTAATGTTAAGCACATAAGCATCTATACCGGTGTTGGTGGTATTGGTAAAAGCAACTTTATCTTCATCGGGGCTCCAGCTAAAGCTGCCGGCTTTTAAATTGGCGGGCAAGCCTGTTACTGCATATTCTTTTCCGCTTTGCACCTCTTTAATGGTTACACCGGTAAAGTATGCACCGCGGCTGAGTGAAAAATTATTGGGGTTAATGCGCAGGCCCGCAATGCGGAGTTCCGGCTGTGCCAAATCTTCCACCGAAGGCATGCTGCTGCGCTGCAGTATAAGCATATAGTTTCCTTTACTGTCAATACTTACACCGGGTGTGGGCTGCGCCATCACCAAATCGTAAATGGCTTTGGGTGGTGTTTGATATTCAATAGCATCTTGCGCAAACAGTTGTATGCTGCAAAACAAAAAGGAGAGAAGGAGTAGTTTTTTCATGTTTGTGTTTAAGTTTTGGTTATATGCTTTAGTAATTCTGTTCATCATCGTTGTGTCACTCACTTGTGCTGATAAATCTTTATTGGGCTTTTATTGCAGCGTATGTTGTTGGTCAGGCGACCAACAACGGCGAAGTATTCTGTTTTTTGTGCTCCGTACAAAATGGATATATACTTTTACAAAAGGCATTTGTTTCGGCTAAAGCCGTATTTAATTTGCAGCATTGTCCACTGGCTGAAGCCAGTGGCAATTGAAAGTTTTGGTTTATTTTTTATGTTTTTTAAAGGATGCTGATTTGTTTAATTGCCTCCAGCTTTAGCTGGAGGATGAAAATGCTAAGAGTGTATTGGCTTTAGCCAAACCATAATCGCACTCATAAAAGTTGAACAAAGAAATACTGTTGAACGGAGTCCTTCGTCCCTCAGGATAAACTCTGCCACTGCAGCTTCATCAGGGCACTAATGCCTGTTACAAAAAATTATTTTTCACTAATGCCCACTCTCTCCCTCACATAATTATTCTTGCTCACTTCGTTTAGCATAAACAAAGCCAGGTCTCCGGCATTAATTTTATACTTGTTGGGTTCTGGCGGGTAGTTGGCGCTGGTAATAAATTCGCCGGTGGCATCGGCATTAATAATATCGGGGCTGCACACAAAAGTCCAGTCAAGCCCGCTGTCTTTTAAATATTCATACGCTTTGCGGTGCTCTTCACCAACAAGTATGTATTCTTTAGGATAATCTTCGGTATCAATCACCAATGTATTTTCATCAAAATTTAAAATGCCCATTCCGCCTAAAGCAACAATGCGTTTAACACCGGCTTTCTGCATTTGTGCTATAATATTTTTTATACCCAGTGAGCGGCTTTTACCTGTACCATCAAAACTGCCGCCAAGGGCAGAAAGCACAGCATCGCAACCTTTAACAGCATCCAGTACTTCGTCTTCATCAAACACACCGCCTTTAATTAATTCCAGGTTTTTTTCATCCATATTAAATTCGGTAAACACATTGCGGCCAAAAGCAGTTACATGGTATTCATGAAATAACGCCTGCTTTACTATTTGCTTGCCCACTTGGCCGGTGGCGCCAAAAACTACAATATTCATAGTAAAAATTTTTATTAAAATTACATAAATAAGCACAGTTGCTTAGCAGGTTTTACCAATTTGTTTTTTTTATGCTGTTATATTTTTTTTATGCTGTAATTAATTTTATTAAAAGGGTCATGTTTATGATATCTGTCTTTAATAAATCTATAATTACTGAACAGGCATATTAAAATTTTTCAAACCATTTACATTAGCTTTTATGCAGCACATCGCCATATACATCAGGTTTTTTCTTAAACATGGCATTGGCAAACGGGCACAGCGGAATAACTTTTAACTGGTTGGCTCTTGCAAAATCCACCGCTTTATTTAATAATTGCATGCCTGCGTTTTGCCCTTTCAGTACATCATCCACTTCGGTATGGTCAATAATCATAAGGCTGGGGCCAGCCATGCTGTAGGTCATTTCGCCTAATTCCTTGCCGTTTTCCTCAATAAAGAAAGCGCCTTTGTTACCATCTTTTCGTTGTTGAATGTTCATAGCCTATAAAATTTATGGGGTGAAAATTTTTTTATGTTCTAAATCTACCACATATTTGCATTGTAAATGAAATTTAATAATACACATAGCAGCAATTGGTGGTGGCAGTCAGTAAACTGATTGTGCCATTATGCTATTATTATGTTTGTATTTCAAAATAGTTAAACCCGGCACATGTTGCCGGGTTTTTTGTTGTCTGAACGGGGATTGAGGTAGATAGAATGGATTAAGATGATTTTTTAAACTTTAGAGTAATACTGTTATGCCGCAGTTTAAATATGAGGAAATAACTGGAAAGATTATTGGATGTGCCATGAAGGTACATTCAACACTGGGCAATGGTTTCCAGGAAGTGATTTATCAAAGAGCACTGGAAATTGAAATGCGTAAGACAGGGCTGAATTTTATAAGAGAGTTTTCGATGCCTATTTTTTATGATGGCGAACAAATTGGAGAACGAAGGGTTGATTTTTTTGTGGAAGGAATATTAAGTGTTGAAATTAAAGCAAGGGAAATATTGGAGAAAACACATTATGCACAAGCAAGAAATTATTTAGAAGCATATAATTTGGAAGTTGGATTATTGATAAACTTTGGAAATATTTCTTTAGAATTTATGCGATTGGAAAATCCAAAACACAATCCATCACTCACATCCAAAAAATCCAATCAATCCTCCTAAATCCCCGTTCAGACAAATGAAAAAAATACAAATACAAACCACTTTTAAAAAATTACTGGCCGATGTGTACACACCCGTAGGCATTTACCTGCGGCTGCGTGACCGTTTCCGTGATACCATTTTGCTGGAGAGCACCGATTTTCATGCAGGTGAAAACAGTTATTCTTTTATTGGTATTAATGCTATTGCCGGTATTGAAATACGTGACAAAGCTGTAATTGAATTTAAACTGCCGGGGCAGCAACCGGAAAAAATTGCAATTAATAACACGGCAGAAGTGCCCAATCAGTTGTGGGATTTTATGCAGCGCTTTGAAATTACCGGGGCCGTACCAAAGCCTGTAAATGTTGCACAAGGATTATTTGGTTACACAACATTTGATGCAGTGCAATTTTTTGAGTCTATCAAATTGAATAACGATAAGCGGCCAACGAACAACGATATTCCCTTGATGCGTTACCGTTTGTATCAATACGTTATTGCCATTAATCATTTTAAAGATGAACTGTACATCTGCGAAAATGCAATTAACGGAATAGAAAGCGAACTGAACGTGGTGGAAAGTTTAATACGCAGTAAAGATGTACCCACATTTCCTTTTGCAATAAAAGGAGAGGAAAGCAGCAATCTTACCAATGAAGAATATATAGATGTGGTAAAGAAAGGCATTGCAAGCTGCCAGCGTGGAGATGTGTTTCAAATTGTGCTGAGCAGAAAATTTGAACAGCAGTTTACCGGCGACGAATTCAATGTGTACAGGGCATTACGCAGCATTAATCCATCGCCTTATTTATTTTATTTTGATTACAGCGATTATAAACTCATGGGTTCTTCACCCGAAAGCCAGTTGATTGTACAAAACGGTAAAGCCATTGTGCATCCCATTGCAGGAACGTTTAAACGCACCGGCGATGATGAAACAGACAAAGCCCTTGCATTAAAACTGGAAGCAGATGAAAAAGAAAATGCCGAACATGTAATGCTGGTGGATTTAGCCCGTAACGATTTAAGCCGCATGTGTAACAAGGTTGAAGTAACACAATACAAAAAAATAAATTACTACAGCCATGTAATTCATTTGGTGAGTGAAGTAACGGGAGCTGTTACACTCAACAGCAACCCGTTTAAACTAATGGCAACTACTTTCCCTGCAGGTACATTAAGCGGCGCACCAAAGTTTAAAGCCATGCAGCTGATTGACAGTTATGAACCCACCGCAAGAAGTTATTATGGCGGCGCTATTGGTTTTGTTGGCTTTGATGGTACAGTGAACCACGCCATTATGATTCGCACTTTTTTAAGCCGCAGCAATACATTGATTTACCAGGCAGGTGCCGGCGTGGTGGTGGCAAGCAAGCCGGAAAGTGAGTTGCAGGAAGTAAATAATAAATTAAATGCTTTGAAGCAGGCGATAGAATTTGCTTCGCAAATAAAATAATTATGTAACAGGCAGCAGTGCAATGTTCAGCTTCAGTGGCATCGCACTCTTGTACAGTATAACACAAATCAACAATGAAGATTTTAGTTTTTGATAATTACGATTCTTTCACGTATAACCTGGTTCATTTGGTTGAAAAAATCATGCACCAAAAAGTGGATGTGTACCGTAACGATGAAATAAGCTTAGAAAAAGTGAATGAGTACGATAAAATAATTTTATCACCCGGTCCCGGCATTCCAGAAGAAGCTGGTTTGTTATTACCATTGATAAAAGAATATGCCGCCACAAAATCAATATTGGGTGTTTGCCTCGGCCACCAGGCTATTGGTGAAGCATTTGGTGGTAAACTGACCAACTTGAGCAAAGTGTATCATGGTGTGGCTACTCCAATAAAAATTATAAATACTAAATCTGAAATTCTAGAAGGATTAGGAGAGGAGATTGAAGTGGGCCGTTACCACAGCTGGATTGTAAGCAACGAAAACTTTCCTGCCGAACTGGAAGTAACCGCAGTAGATGAAAATGGTTATATAATGGCCATGCAGCATAAAATGTATGATGTGCAGGGTGTACAGTTTCACCCGGAGAGTGTACTGACGCCAATGGGAGAAATTATTTTGAGAAACTGGTTGGTTGTCTGAACCACTGATTTTGCTTATCAGGCTTATTTAAATGATTTATATGGAGTATAAATATAGTGAAGTAACTAAGCTGATTTTAAGGGCAGCAATGAATGTTCATTCTATCCTTGGAAATGGATTTCAGGAAGTAATATATCAGCGGGCTTTGGAAATTGAATTCAGGTTATTGGGAATAAATTTCGGACGGGAAGTAAGTATCCCGGTATTTTATAAAAATGAATTAATAGGCGAAAGAAGAGTTGATTTTTTAGTAGATGGTAACATATGTGTTGAGTTAAAGGCGTTAGTAAAATTGGAGGATGTTCATCTTGCTCAGGGGAAAAATTATTTAGAGGCATTTAATCTTGAAGTAGGCCTTTTAATAAATTTTGGTGCGACAAGCCTGGAATGGAAAAGGCTTTATAACAATAAGTTCAAGCAACAATAATATATAAAAAAAATCAGGACAATCATTAAAATCAGTGGTTCCGACAAATGAAAAAAATACTCAACTACTTATTCGAATACAAAACCCTCACCCGTGCGCAGGCAAAGGAAGTGCTGGTAAACATTTCAAAAAACCAGTACAATGAAAGTGAAGTGGCAGCATTTATCACAGTGTTTTTAATGCGCAGCATTACTATTGAAGAACTGGAAGGTTTCCGTGATGCGTTGCTGGAATTGTGTGTACGGGTAAACTTAAATGATGGTGATGTAATAGATATTGTAGGTACCGGTGGTGACGGAAAAAATACGTTTAATATTTCAACACTCAGTTGTTTTATTGTGGCGGGCACAGGAAATAAAGTTGCCAAGCATGGTAATTACGGCGCCACATCTGTAAGCGGCAGCAGCAATGTAATGGAGCAGTTGGGGTACACATTTAAAAATGATGCAACCACTTTACAAAAGGAACTGGACGAAGCCAATATTTGTTTCCTGCATGCACCTATGTTTCATCCTGCATTAAAAGCAGTAGGGCCGATACGTAAAAATTTAGGTGTGCGTACATTCTTTAATATGCTGGGGCCAATGGTAAACCCGGCTTTTCCAAAGCACCAGTTGGTGGGAGTGTATAATTTAGAAATGGCACGTATTTATAATTATTTATTACAACCAACAGGAAATAACTTCACCATCATTCATTCATTGGACGGATACGATGAAATTTCATTGACAGGCGACACGAAAATAATTACCAGCGAAGGCGAGAAGATTTACACAGCAGAACAATTGGGTAAACGTACGGTAAGTGCCACTGATATTTATGGCGGCAACACGGTAGAAGAAGCTGCCAAACTGTTTTTAAAAATTATAAAGGGTGAAGGCACATGGGCGCAAAATGCCGTGGTGTTAAGTAATTCTGCTGTTGCTTTGCAAAGCACCGGAAAATATAAAAGCTACGCAGATTCTTACAACGCCGCAGTAGAAAGTTTGGAAAGCGGCAAAGCGTACCAGTCACTTTTAAAAATTACAGGTAACTAACCATGAATATTCTTGATAAAATAATTGAACAAAAGAAGGAAGAAGTCAAAAAGCAAAAGTCAAAAATTAAAATTGATGACTTGCAGCAGTCTGCTTTTTATAAGCGTACTACTTTTTCTTTAAAGCAATTTTTGCTGGATGAAACAAAGACCGGCATTATTGCTGAGTTTAAGCGCAAATCACCATCAAAAGGAATTATAAATGACAAAGCGGATGTGGTGGATGTAACAAAAGCGTATACTGAAAATGGTGCCAGTTGTTTATCGGTTTTAACAGATGAATTGTTTTTCGGTGGTACTTCAGAAGATTTGCAAAAAGCAAGGGTGAATAATATTCCTATTCTTCGTAAAGATTTTATTATTGATGAATACCAAATTGCTGAAGCCCGTGCAATGGGTGCTGATGTAATTTTATTGATTGCGGCTTGCTTAACTCCTGAACGGGTAAAAGAGCTGGCTTTGTTTGCTAAAAGCCTGCAACTGGAAGTATTGCTGGAGATACACAACGAAGAGGAACTGCAGCATATTTGTGATGCCACAGAAATTGTGGGCATCAACAACCGGGATTTAAAAACATTTACGGTAGATATTAACAGGTCTGTAGAATTGGGGAAAAAAATACCGGCAGATAAAATTAAAATTGCGGAAAGCGGTATTAACAATATTGATACAATTTGTACTTTTAAACAGGCGGGCTTTAAAGGTTTTTTAATTGGAGAAAACTTTATGAAAGCACCCGACCCAACGATTGCTTTTGCTGAATTTGTAAAACAATTTAAAGCAAAAGTTACATGAGAGTAAAAGTTTGCGGCGTAACAGATGCGGAACAGCTGCACCTGTTGCCTGCAGCAGGCGCTTCGTTTGCCGGGTTTATTTTTTATCCTAAATCGCCACGGTATGTGCTGCGGCACATGACCACCAGCCAGATTAAAAAAGAAAACGCCATTAACAAAGTGGGTGTGTTTGTTAATGCCTCGGTGGATGAAGTGCTGCAAATGGTGGATGAATGCCGCCTGCATATGGTGCAGCTGCATGGCGATGAAACACCCAAGTTCTGTGAAAAAATTGCGGATTATATTTCGGTGGTAAAGGCTTTTCGTTTCAGTGAAACAGATAATATTGGTTACCGCATACAGGAATACATGGATTATTGCGACATGTTTATGTTTGACACGGAAGGTGTTGGTTATGGCGGCACCGGAAAAAAACTGAACCTGGAAAGATTGAATGGTATAACAGTAGGCAAACCCTATTTTTTAAGCGGTATGATTGAACTTGGCGATGCAGCAACACTAAATGAATTTACACAGCGCCCCGAAGCAAAAGCTTTATTTGCCATTGACCTTGCAAGTAAGTTTGAAACAAGTACGGGCATAAAAGATATAGAACTGATAAAGAATTTTACACAACAATTGAAATAAAAATCTATTACACGAATTATTGCGAATTACACGAATTTTTAATTAGTTACAATTAGTGTAATTCGTGACCTAAAAGAAAATGAAATGAATATTAAAGTATGCGGCATTACCCAATTGAAACAACTGCAGCAGTTAGACGGGCTGAACATTGAATTTGCAGGATTGATTTTTGTAAAAGACTCTCCACGTTATGTGGGGGATAAGCTGGATAAAGACGCTGTAAAGAATGCTGACTTTGATTTAAAAAAAGTAGGTGTATTTAAAAACCCAGAAATGATTGATGTGCTGGATGCCATTGATGAATACGGACTGGATGCCGTACAACTGCATGGCGATGAAACACCCGAAATGTGCGAAGACCTGAGCAGCGAAGTGGAAGTGATAAAAGCTTTTAGCATTGATGCCGATACAAAAGATATTGATGCATTGATAGCCGATTACGATGCAGTGTGTGATTATTATTTGTTTGACACTAAAGCCAATGGCGAAAGCGGCGGCACCGGCAAACAGTTTGACTGGAAAGTATTAAGCAAGGCAAAAATTGAAAAACCATTTTTTTTAAGCGGTGGTATTGGTGTGGAGGATGCCGACAAAGTAAAACGCTTTAAACACCCTGATTACTACGGCGTGGACATTAACAGCAAATTTGAAAAAGAACCGGGAGTGAAAGATATGGCGCAGGTGTTGTTGTTTAAGAAGGGGTTGAAGTAACCCCCCCTCCGCCCCCTGAAGGGGGAACTGATTATAGAGGAGATTAATGCGAAGATTGAAACGATACAATTTATTTAGCCTCAGCATGGTGGCATATTGGTAGAACGATGAACATGTTATTTAAGCCCCTAGGGACGCCAGTTTGAAGGTACGGCTAATAAAGGCAAGGAAAGTATACGACGAAAATGATAATAACTATGAGGTATTTCTTAATAACTGTACTTACGCTTATTCATTTTACTGCAATATCACAAAACAAATGTGATTCCAGTACAGTTATTATGTTTATGCGAAATCATAATAGTGTAAAATCGGTAAGTGAGAAAATCGGTAGGGTCGGCAATATAATAATTGAAATAGTTTCTTATACTTCAGGTGGTGATACATTGAAGAGTGTTTCTGTGACCCAAGCTGTTAAGAGTTTTGGAGTATTACTTTCTGCTAATGTAATTGCTTTGGAGCTCAAGGATATAGATTCATGTATTTCAATACTAAACCGGTTGTCAGAAACTGAATTTAAAACTAAGCCTATTGGTAACGTCTCGACTGTAGACAAAGTGAATGACTGTATTTCTATTTCTTCAAATTACTTAAAAGGATTTGGAGCTAATAACTGGCAATTGCAAATAGTACAGTCATTAGGAAAAGAGCAACAACGAGAAATTGATAGAATTGAAAAGAAAGTTTCAACGCCTATGAATTTTTTTATCATTATTCCAGTATCGGATATTGATTCTTTTATTAAGAAACTAAGCATGTGCAAAACAAAATAATTTTTCGCCGTTGTTGGTCGCCTGACCAACAACTACGCTACAATAAAAGATGAATAAAGAAATAAAAGCTGAAGTGAGTGACACAACGATGTTGAACAGCATTACAAATGCTTGTAATAAAAAATAACCCTTCGACAAGCTCAGGGTGACAAAAAAATATGAACTACACAGTTAACGAACACGGTTATTACGGAAATTTTGGCGGCGCTTTTATTCCGGAAATGCTGTACCCAAACGTAAAGGAGTTGCAGGATAAATATCTGGAAATAATTTATTCGGAAAATTTTCAAAAAGAATTTTGGCAATTGCTTACGGATTATGTGGGCAGGCCCACGCCACTTTTTTTTGCAGAGAGGTTGAGTGCAAAGTATAATACTAATGTTTATTTAAAGCGGGAAGATTTGTGCCACACGGGTGCTCATAAAATAAACAACACCATTGGGCAAATTTTATTAGCGCAGCGGCTGGGTAAAAAAAGAATTATTGCGGAGACAGGTGCCGGTCAGCATGGTGTTGCCACAGCCACCGTGTGTGCATTAAAAGGTTTGGAGTGCATTGTGTATATGGGCGAAAAAGATATTGAGCGGCAGGCGCCTAATGTGGCACGTATGAAAATGCTGGGCGCAACAGTAGTGCCAGCAACAAGCGGCAGCAAAACATTAAAAGATGCGACGAACGAAGCCATACGTGACTGGATTAATAATCCTGTTGACACACATTATATTATTGGCAGCGTGGTGGGACCGCATCCATATCCTGATATGGTGTCAAGGTTTCAGAGTGTGATTAGCGAAGAAATAAAAAAACAATTATTGGAAAAAACAGGTAATGCATTGCCGCAGTATGTTATTGCATGTGTTGGCGGTGGAAGTAATGCAGCCGGTGCGTTTTATAATTTTTTAGATGATGCCGCTGTAAAATTAATTGCAGTGGAAGCGGCAGGCTGTGGTGTTAACAGTGGCATGAGTGCAGCAACTACACAATTGGGTACACCGGGTGTGCTGCATGGCAGTAAAAGTATTGTAATGCAAACAGCAGACGGGCAGGTGGTGGAGCCGCACAGTATTTCTGCCGGATTAGATTACCCGGGCATTGGCCCTTTGCATGCACATTTGTTTGAAAGCGGCCGTGGTACTTTTTTAAGTGCTACCGATGATGAAGCACTGCAATCGGTTTTTGAATTATGCAAACTGGAAGGTATTATTCCTGCATTGGAAAGTGCACATGCATTGCATGCATTAAACATGCTGCAGTTTAAAAAGGATGATGTGGTGGTGATTTGTTTAAGCGGCAGGGGCGATAAAGATTTAGCAACTTATATGAAGTATATATGAAAAGAATGTATTCAATAGTTTTTTCCACAGCGCTGTTTTTACATGCCTGCGAAGAAGAGCCGTATGTAAAACATGAAATGGCTGTTGAGAAAATGGGACCTTGCAATAAAGATGTTTCTTCTGTAAAAATGGAATCGAACATTAACGGTGAACGTTATGTTTTTGAAGAATGCCTGCCGGAAAATTTTGACGGTAAATCATATAGTGTGCTGCGAAAGGGAGACAGTTTGTTTGTAAGCTTTCCGCAGGCACAGCAAACAAAGACAGCATTATTTAAATTAACATTGGATGTAACTGCAAACCCGGTTTATAAATGTATTAAACTCGGCGACCGTACTCCAATTAATATTAAGACGATTACTAAATTTTAAACATGAGCCGGTTACAAGAGTTATTTCGCAATAAAAAAAATAATGTTCTCAATATTTACTGCACTGCTGGTTTTCCAAAACTGGATTCTACTGTTGAAGTATTGCAAGCCTTGCAGGAAAATGGCGCAGACATTATAGAAATCGGCATGCCTTATAGCGACCCTTTAGCTGATGGTGAAGTAATACAGGCAAGCAGTGCTGTGGCTTTAAAAAATGGAATGACGATTGAAGTACTTTTTCAACAATTACAAAACCTGCGTAACACCCCTTTAGGGGATGGGGGCATTCCAATTATACTAATGGGTTATTTAAACCCACTAATGCAATACGGTATTGAAAACTTTTGTAACAAAGCAAAAGAAGTGGGAGTGGATGGTGTTATTCTGCCTGACTTACCGATGTATGAATACGAAACCATTTACAAAAAATTGTTTGATGCCGCCGGATTAGATTTTGTTTTTTTAGTTACGCCGGAAACAAGCGAAGAACGCATTCGCAAAATTGATGCACTGGGCAGCGGTTTTATTTACGCCGTATCATCCAGCAGCACCACTGGTAAAAACAAACCCATTGAAGCGCAGGAAGCATACTTTAAAAAATTGCAAAGCCTGCAATTAAACAACCCTGTGCTGGTGGGTTTTGGCATAAAAGACAAACAAACTTTTGAAGCTGCCAGTCGCCACACTAATGGAGCTATTATTGGCAGCGCTTATATAAAAGCACTTGAAAAAGGCGATAATATCACTCAAACCACCAAAGATTTCTTAAAAAGTATTACCGGTTAATCTATATTGATAAAACAAAGTAAATTGCAGCATAATTTTTATTATGAAGCGGATATTGCTTTTATTATTGCTGCCCGGTTTTGTTGCTGCACAATCAAAACCCAAAGCCCCCATAAAAACCAACAAATCAAAAACTGCAACTAAAACCAAAGCAGTGGTTGCACCGGTTGTAACCGACGGTTATTTAATTAAAGGTGAAGTAACTGGTTTAGCAGACGGTACTTCAGTTGCAATTATAAATCCTCAAACCGGTGCCACGGAAGCAGAGACAACCATTAACAAAGAAAAATTTGAGCTAAAAGGTAAAATGCAATCGCCGGATATCCGGTTGTTAACTTTTAACCGTATGCAGCCTTATGCAAGTATCTTTTTAGATAATAATGTTATAACTGTAAAAGGCAGCAGCGCAGCATATGATAAGCTGGAAATAAGCGGTTCGCCTGCACATAAAGATTTTGCTGAGTTTACAAAATTAATGGAGCCCTATATAGCTGCATTTTCACAAAATGCACAGTACGATTCAGTGTTGTTTAAAAATGCGGCGGCTGCCAGTTATCAATTTGCTTCCACACATACTGAATCATACATAACACCTTTTGCTATCTACCGTTTTTTTCAGTCAACTGATGACGTTGTTAAAGCAGATGCGTTGTTTAATCAAATGTCGCAGCAGGTAAAATTATCACCCATGAGTGGCGCATTGGCGAGTGTGCTGGCGCAGGCAAGGCAAAACGCTACCGGGTATGTATTGCCGAATTTTACACAGGCAGATACATCTGGCGTGCCTGTTAGTCTTTCATCTTTCAGAGGTAAATATGTGCTGATAGATTTTTGGGCAAGCTGGTGCGGCCCCTGCCGTATGGAAAACCCAAATGTGGTGGCTGCCTATAATAAATTTAAAGACAAGAACTTTACAGTACTGGGTGTTTCGCTTGACAGGCCCGGCCGCAAAGACGACTGGCTTAAGGCAATACATGATGATGGCCTTACATGGACGCATGTAAGCGACCTTCAGTTTTGGAGCAATGCAGTGGCGCAGCAATTTCAAATACAAAGCATACCTCAAAATTTTTTAGTTGACCCGGAAGGGAAAGTAATTGCAAAAAATTTACGGGGTGCTGCACTGGAAAGAAAGCTGGAGCAGTTGTTACAATAACCGCTGCGTATTTCATGTTGCTTCGCAACATAGTTATTTGCCACAGAGCCACAGAAGCACTGAATTCGAGTTTGCGTTTTCTGTGTTTTAGTGCTTCTGTGGCAAACTTCTTTTTGCCGAAGACGAAAACATACTAGCAGTTAAACTTAAAAATCTGTTGACTCTCTTTTTTGCAGGGCAGAAGCTATTACCACAGTTTCTGCCTTTGTATTTGCAGGCTTTTCTATAGCCCTGAATAAAAGGGAAGCTGCTTTACTGCCCATTTCAAATGCAGGTTGTGTAATAGTTGTAAGTGGCGGGTTTAATATAGGTGATGTTGCCAGGTTGGTAAAACTTACTACTTTAATCTGCCTGGGTATTTGCAGTTTTAATTTATTGCAGGCAATATAAACAGGGGGCACTAATTTTTCAACAGACGCAATAATGCCATCAGGGCGGTTTTGTTTTTTTAGCAGTGCAAGAATATTATCAAGGTTTTCTTTTTCATTACTTCCGCATTCAACAATATTTTTTTCATCGGGTTGTATGCCTGCATCTTCCAGTGCTTTAATATACCCTTCTTCTCTTCCTTTATTAATAGATAAATTTTTGGAAACAGACAGGTAAGCAATTTGCCTGCATCTTTTATTAATTAAATGTTTGGTAGCCATGTAACAGCTGTCAAAATCATCAGTAATAATTTTAGAAGCAGCCACATCTTCACAAATGCGGTCAAAGAAAACAATGGGCAAGCCTGTTCCTATTGCTTTTTGTATATGCTGCCCGTTTTGTGTTTGCTGAGATACAGAAATTAATATGCCATCAACCCGTCCGCTGTTAAAGTCACTTAAAATAATTTCTTCCAGTTCCACACTTTCATGTGTTAAGTAAATAAGTACATGGTAGCCTTTTTCTTTTGCCACACTTTCAATACCGTTAATGGCTAATGAAAAAAAACTGTCGGCTACTTCGGGCAACACTACAGCAATTGTTTTGCTTTTCTGCCGGCGCAGGCTGCTGGCATAAGGGTTGGGCACGTAATTATGCTTTTGAGCAAAGTCTAAAACTTTTGCTTTTGTTTCTGCACTTATCTCATGGCTGTCCCTCAATGCTTTTGAAACAGTAGAAACCGCCAGCCCCAATTCTTTGGCTAAAAGTTTAATTGTGAGTTTACTCATGCTGTGTTTAGTTGGCGGCGATAATTAAAAACCATGCTGTAAATATATACTTACTCTGCCAATTGCCGAAAACGGTTTCGCAAATAAAAAAGGCAAATAACGCAGCAAGCTCCCAAAAAATGTGTCACTTTAACATCTCTTAACAGAAACACACATTGCTTGTAATATGAGGTGCACACCATCTTCATTACTATTTATTGCCGCAAACCTGCTGCAGATATTAACCTCCTGCACAGACGAACGTATGTGCCATTTTTATTTTCACCAACACTTAACCATTTTTTAATTACACTAAAACCGGACGTATGAGTCATGCAAATTTTGAAGCAGTTCCTTTAAAAAACCTGGATGAATGGGAAGATGATTTATTGAGGCGTTACCCCGATCCAGAAGCAATTGCCACTGCAAAAGCCACAGAAGCATACCGTAATTATGAAGACCCTGTAAGGGATACGGTGAAAGAGTTTTACCGTCTTAACCACACTTATCAAACCTATGATTTTGTGAAGGAAAAGCGGGACAATTTTTTAAAGTTTGACAAAAAGCAAATGTCTGTTTGGGATGCTTTTGATTTTTTAAATCAACTGGTGGATGATTCAGATCCTGATACCGATTTAGATCAGCTGCAGCATTTGCTTCAAACATCTGAAGCAATACGCAGGGACGGGCACCCGGACTGGATGGTGCTTACAGGCCTGATGCATGATATGGGCAAAGTGTTGTGTCTTTTTGGTGAACCGCAATGGGCTGTGGTGGGTGATACGTTCCCGGTAGGCTGTGCTTATTCAGATAAAATTGTTTACCCCGAATTTTTTAAACACAACCCGGATTATACCAACGAGCAATACAACACACAACTGGGAGTGTACACACAAAACTGTGGTTTACGCAATGTAACAATGAGCTGGGGGCATGATGAATATGTTTACCAAATGCTGAAAGATTATTTGCCTGAACAAGGTTTGTATATGTTACGCTACCATTCTTTTTATTCATGGCACAGGGAAGGCGCTTATGGTTACCTGCTGGATGATCATGACCGTGAAATGCTGAAATGGGTGGAACTGTTTAACCCATACGACCTGTACTCCAAAAGCCCGGAACCACCAGACTGGAAAAAACTAAAACCTTACTATGAAGAGCTGGTAAAGAAATACCTGCCGGCAAATTTAAAATTCTGATTTATTAACTCTTAAATACAAAAACGCTGCTATTATGAATGTAATTTCAAAATTGAAAAAACAAATCAGGGTATTGACAGGTGCAGTACTGCTGATTTTCCCTTTACTTGTTACTGCCCAGGCACAAAAACAAGTAAGAGGAAAAGTAACAGACGATAAAGGGCAGCCCGCTGCATCTATTACCGTTTCTGTAAAAGGAACAAGAGCTGCTACTTCAACTGCTGCAGATGGAACGTTTACCATTACCGCTGCAGAAGGCAGTACACTGGTGCTTTCAGGCGTTTCGTTTGAACGTAAAGAAGTAAAAGTTGGTACCGGCGATTTTTTAAACATTACACTTACACAAACATCCAGCACATTGGGTGATTTAGTAGTGGTGGGTTACGGCCGTAACACTAAACGCAACCTCTCTACATCGGTAACTTCACTTAAACCAGGCGATTTAAATAAGGGCGCTATTGGAGATGTGGGACAGTTGCTGCAGGGTAAAGTACCCGGCCTTAACATTACTGCCAGCGGTGACCCCAACAGGCCTGCAGCTGTAATATTAAGAGGAGCTTCTACTGTAAACAGCCCCGGCGGGCCTTTTTATGTAATTGATGGTATACCCGGCGCAGATATTTCTATTGTTGCACCAGATGATATTGCAACTATAGATATTTTAAAAGATGCTGCGGCAACTGCAATTTATGGTAACAGGGCTGCAAATGGTGTAATCATTATCACCACAAAAAAAGGGAAAAAGGGTAGTGTTCAAACATCGTACAACGGTTATGTAGGTATAGAAAAAGTAAGCAGCAAACTGGATTTAATGGATGCTTCACAATTGCGTTCGTATGTTACTTCAAACGGTGCAGCTTTTTCTCCTAATGATGATAAAGGCGCTTCTACTGACTGGATGGCTGCAATACAAAGAGGCTCAGCAATTGCAAACAATCATAACCTTTCTTTTAGCGGAGGCGGAGAGCACAGTACATACAGCGCCAGCATTAACTACCTGGATAAAGAAGGTATTTTAATACGCAGCCGTTTACAACGTGTTATTGCAAGGCTTGGGGTAGAGCAATATGCTTTAAATGATAAAGTGAAATTTGGACTAAATGTTTCTAACTCCAGTAACAATGCTAATTATGTGCCGTTGCAAAACATAGTGCTATTACAGGCGGCAAAGCATTTGCCTGTATCTCCTGTAATGAACCCTGATGGTACTTATTTTGAAAATTTAAATACCACCGGTTATTTTAATCCTGTTGCTATTATTGATAATGCAAAAGATGATTCAAAATACAATGTGTTTACCGGCAACTTTACCACAGAAGTAAAATTGCCTTTTGATCTTACTTATAACCTGAATGCATCTTATCAAAAAACCACCTCACTGCATGGCGAATACTATGGCAGCTATTATGGTAAATATCCAACATCAAATTTTTATAACAACCCCGACCCCGGGATTGGTATTGCCCACACTTTAATAGGCAGTTTGTTTGGTGTTAATGGTTCAGCACTGCGTAACAGTTTTCAAAACACTTTTAAAACAGTGGAATCATTCCTTACCTGGAATAAAAAATTTGGTAACCATGCTATAACAGCCGTTGCAGGTTATTCATGGCAGGAAAATATTAATGGCGAAGGCTTCCAGGCTTCCAGCACAAATTTCATTAATGATTATATAGGATATAACAATCTTGTAATGGGTAATCCTTATGGTGTATCAAGCTATCGTATTAACCTGGGTAACGATCTTACTTATGGACAAATAAGGTTGATATCAGACTTTGGAAGGGTGAATTATAATTACAAAGATAAATACCTGGTGCAGGCTTCGCTTCGCCGTGACGGAAGCTCTGTATTTGGTGAAAATAATCAATGGGGTTATTTCCCTTCAGTTTCTGCTGCATGGCGTGTAAGCAGCGAAAGCTTTATGCAAAACCAAAATATTGTAAGCGATTTAAAACTCCGCTTAAGTTATGGTGTTACGGGTAACTCTGGTGGCATTGGTGCTTATACCGGTAAATTAATTTATGGTATTACCGGCACATACTATAACAATGGTGTGCAGGAAAATGCTTATGGTCCAATACAGGGTAATAATCCTGATTTAAAATGGGAAGAAGTGGCAACCACAAACGTTGGTTTAGATTTTACTGTTTTAAAAGGAAGAATAACGGGTACGTTTGACTGGTATCAAAAGAAAACAAGTGATATGCTTTTCCGTGCTACTGTTTCTCCATCAATCATTCCCGGCGGTGCTATTTGGATTAATGGCGGCAGTGTAGAAAATAAAGGCATTGAATTGTCTTTAACAGGCAGCATTGTTAATAAAGCTAATTTCAGCTGGTCATCAACATTTAACCTGGCACATAATAAAAACCTGGTAACAAGCTTAACCAATCCATATACCAATGGTGATTCTACGCGTCACTCAGATCCTGAAGGGCCGGGCCAAACAGGTGCAACACTGCAACTGTTAAAAGTTGGCAAACCAATTGGCCAGTTCTTTACTTTAAGTTATGCAGGTAAAAATGCAAGCGGTGTTTCTCAGTTTTATAAAAAAGATGGTACGTTAACCACTACTCCCGGTATTGGCAGCGATTACTATTATCTTGGTGATGCACAGCCTAAATTATTGGTGGGATGGAGCAATAACCTGCGTTACAAAAATTTTGATTTGAATATTTTTATGAGAGGCGTTTTTGGTCATAAAATTTTCAATGCCACACGTGCTGATTTATCTTATGTAACTGCTGCTACTGCCAACAACATACTGGTAAGTGCAAAAGATGATGCCATTGCAGATAATAAAAATTCATTCTACTCCAACCGCTATATTGAAAAAGGAAATTACGTACGGTTAGACAATGCAACCCTTGCATATACTTTTTCAAAACCTGTAAAGGGCATTAACAGTTTAAGAGTGTACACCACCGCAAACAACCTGTTTACTATTACCAAATACTCAGGCATTGACCCTGAAATTAACCAGGGCGGTATAGCGCCGGGTATTGATTACAACAATTTTTATCCAAAAACACGTACTATTCTTTTTGGTGTAAATGTTTCATTTTAATAACAACTAACAATTACGAGATATGAAAAAGATACTTAATTATAAAACGCTTCTTGTTATGGCGGTTGCAGCATTTACATCCTGTCATAAATTAGATGTGCCCATTACATCAGAACTTACCCCTGAAACTTTTCCTCAAACCGAAGCACAGTTTAATGCAGTAATGGGCCCGGTGTACACACTTTTCAGAGATGGTTTTACAACGGGGCATTTCTTTGTAACAAGCCAGTCAACTGACGAATCTGTTTTACCAACGTATGCAGCAGACTGGATTGACGGTAACCGTTACCTGGAATTACACCGCCACACGTGGACAAAAGATCATCCAAATATTGGTGGTGAGTGGAGTTACTTTGCTAACCTGATAGGTACTACCAACCAAACTATATTTATTGTAAACAAATCTCCTGATGGCGCAACTAAAAACACCAGCCTTGCAGAATTACGTGCAATGCGTGCCATGTTTTATTTTAACATGATGGATTTATTTGGCGGTGTTCCTTTAGATACTACTTATGGTGTTACCGAATTAAAAGAAAGGGCATCAAGAACAGATGTATTTAATTATGTAGAACGTGAACTTAAAGCAGCTATTCCATATTTAAAAACTGCATCGGGTGCTGCTACCTATGGCAAGCCTACCCGTTATATGGCGTATGCTCTGCTTGCAAAAATGTATATAAATGCAGAAGTATATACAGGCACTCAGCGTTATAATGATTGTATTACATCCTGCGACAGTATTATTAATGCCGGAGGAGGATCGCAATATGCATTGGAATCAAGAGCAACTTACTTTAGCCAATTTGCGCCAACTAACGGGCCATCGTTTAAAGAATTTATTTTTGCTATTCCTTACGATCCATCCACATCTAACGGTTACATGTTTTATGCCCGTTACGATTTAAACAGAAATTTGGGTATTAAATACCGCTATTCAGGTTCAACCCCTGGCACTAATGTAGATCCGGTTTTAAATCTTACATCAGGTAATGGTTTGGTTAATAATAAACCAAGCGGCCCACGTTGCACAACAGATCAGTTCTATGCATTCTTTAACGATCCCAACGATATACGCAACGGGCAATGGCTTACCGGCCTGCAATATTGGGGTACTGGCAATCCTATTATGGTACGTACAACAAACCTTGGTTACGACCAGTTTTATTCTGGTGCAAGCCCAAGTGCTGCATATACGTATCAGTTAAATCTTACTCCGTTAGGAAGTGGTTCAAGGTTAGGAGCAACCTCGTTTGATTTAGGCAAAGATGAAATTGCATGGAATACCGGTTACAGGAATATTAAATTTTTAGCCGATCCTAATTCAACAACACGTAACCAAAATAACGATGCACCTGTTTTCCGTTATTCAGATATTATATTAATGAAAGCAGAAGCCATACAACGTGGAGGAACCGCTACATTGGGCCACACTGCTTTGTCATTAATAAATATGCTCCGTGCGGTAAGAACTACAAGTGCTCCGTTGGTGACAGTAACGCTTAATGATATTTATGCAGAAAGAAGCCGTGAAATGAGCTGGGAATGCTGGCGCAGAAATGATATGATTCGGTTTGGAACATATGAAAGTGCATGGGGGCTTGCAAAAACAAATAATGAAACATACCGCCGCTTATTTCCAATTCCTACATCTGCCATTGCAGTTAATCCTAAATTAACCCAAAACCCAGGTTATTAATAAAGAGTTGTTTATTCTTATATAGATAGCATCAATCACACCCGGGGTTTTATTGCCCCGGGCTTTTTCTGCAATAATTTTCATAGCTTACTGTAATATGTTTATGAAGAAAATTTTAATTATACTTTTAAGTTGTTGCACCAGTCAGTTACAGGCACAGGTTTTTATTAAAGACAGTACAGCTATACAGGCTAGCAATCAACTTTTGCAGAAAAAAGATAAAGCGCTGCATTTTATTGTAATGGGTGACTGGGGCAGGGTTGGTGCCGATCATCAAAAAGAAGTAGCGGCACAAATGGGCAAAATAGCCACTGCAATTGGAACACAGTTTGTAATTGCTGCTGGCGATAATTTTTATCCCAGTGGTGTAATAAGCGAATGGGATCCATTATGGAAATATTCTTTTGAAGATATTTATACCGACTTTCATTTGCAATGGGACTGGTATCCTGTACTGGGTAATCATGATTACAAAACCAACCCCGACGCCCAGGTAAAATACAGTAACATCAGCCGCCGCTGGAAAATGCCTGCACGCTATTACAGTAAAAAGTTTTTTATTAATAACGATACAAACCAGGTGGTGCTGATTGCTTTTATTGATACCAATCCATTGATACCGGAGTTTTATAAAAATGCTGAGTATGGGCCCAATGTAAAAACACAGGACAGCACAAAACAAAAAAAATGGCTTGCAAAAGTACTGAGTGATACGGCATCAAACATTAAATGGAAAATAGTGGTGGGGCATCACCCCATGTTTACCGGGGGCAGCAGAACGGACAGTTATGATACAAAAGCTATACGCAGCTCACTTAAACCATTGTTTGATAAATACGGAGTGGATATTTACCTGGCAGGGCATGAACATAACCTGCAGCATATTGGCCCCATAGGTAAAACACATCATTTTATTTCAGGCTCCGCCTCAGAAAAAACAATGGTTAAATTACTGCCTGAAAGTAAGATGGCTGCAAGCGAATATGGTTTTATGCTGTTATCTGCCACAGCAACAGAAATACTGGTGCAAACAATTGATGATACCGGTAAAATAATTTACAGTACTATAGTTACAAAATAATTTATGCAGACAATACAGGAAAGTAATATAGCAACACCCATAAAACAGGAAAGGCTGTTATCGCTGGATGCGCTGCGTGGGTTTGATATGTTCTGGATTGTTTGTGGCGAAGGTATTTTTCATGGCATTGCTGCAGTAACAAAAAATAAATACAGCTTAATACAAAATACAACGGACTGGCAAATTCAAATTACAAAAAATCTTTCTTTTGCTGAACGTATTATGGTAACCATTAGCAATCAACTGCATCATACAGTTTGGAATGGCTTTACTTTTTACGATCTTATATTTCCACTGTTTATTTTTATAGCAGGCGTAAGTATGCCTTATTCATTTGCAGGCCAGTTAAGCAAAGCCGGTGTTAACAGCCAAATAGCCAAACAGAAAATATATGCATCACTAATAAAGCGCACATTGTTGCTGCTTGTGCTGGGCATGGTGGTAAATGGTTTATTGCAGTTTAAGGGTTATGAACAAACACGTTTTGCCAGTGTGCTGGGCCGTATTGCATTAAGCTGCTTTTTTGCTGCAATTATTTATTTAAATACAAACTGGCGTACACAATTAATATGGCTGGCAGCTTTGTTATTGGGTTATTGGGCAATAATGATGCTGGTACCGGTGCCGGGTTTTGGTGCAGGAGTGCTTACACCAGAAGGTAACTTAAGCGCATATATTGACAGGCTGCTGCTGCCCGGCAGGCTGCATCGCACAGTATATGATCCCGAAGGAATTTTATCAACTATTCCTGCTATTGCATCTGCCATGCTGGGCATATTTGCAGGAACACTACTTCGCATGCAGGCTTACACACCAGCAAAAAAATGCTTGTATTTGTTTGTTGCGGGTGTGCTTTTGTTATTGCTGGGCTTGTTGTGGAATATTGTTTTTCCTATAAATAAAAATATCTGGAGCAGCAGCTATGTATTATATACTGCAGGATGGAGCGCTGTTTTACTTACATTGTTTTACTGTATTATTGACGTACTTCAGTTGAAGAAATGGTGCATGCCATTTGTATGGATGGGCAGCAATTCTATTTTAATTTATATGGCAGCGCATGGAGTGGTAAATTTTGAAGCCACATCAGCATTTTTATTCGGCGGTCTTTTTAACCTGTTTCCGCAAGTATGGCACGACGCTTTATTATGGACAGGAGTGGCAGTAATACAGTTTTTTCTGTTGTATTTGTTATACCGGAAAAAAATGTTTTTAAAATTATAATGTATCATCTTTTGTAAAGAAAACTTGCTTATGAACACCCTTCAGCCTGCAGACTATATTGTATTCCTTATTTATTTTTTAGCAATAACTGCGTATGGTTACTACATCTACCACAAAAAAAAATCTGCAGCAACCAGTTCAAAAGATTTTTTCCTGGCAGAAGGCTCATTAACATGGTGGGCCATCGGCGCATCATTAATTGCCTCCAATATATCTGCAGAACATTTTATTGGCATGAGTGGTTCCGGTTTTGCATTGGGGCTGGCTATTTCAACATATGAATGGATGGCTGCAGCCACATTGATTTTAGTAGCGGTTTTTATTATTCCGCTTTATTTAAAAAATAAAATTTATACCATGCCGCAGTTTTTATCAGTGCGGTATAATGATAAAGTAAGCACAGTAATGGCAGTGTTCTGGCTGCTGGCTTACGTGTTTGTAAATCTTACATCTATTATTTATTTAGGAGCATTGGCAATATCATCCATAAGCCCTTTAAGTTTTGAATGGTGCATTATACTGCTTACCGTTTTTTCTGTTATAGTTACGTTAGGTGGTATGAAGGTGATTGGTTATACTGATGTGGTGCAGGTGGTAGTTTTAATAATTGGTGGATTGGTTACAACCTATCTTGCTTTGTCATTACTGGCAGATAAATTTGGTTACGATGGAAATATTTTTAAAGCACTGGGTGTGTTGCGTAAAGAAGCACCCACTCACTTTCATATGATATTTGAAAAGGGACATAAATATTACCCCGAGTTGCCGGGGCTTTCCGTGTTAATTGGTGGTATGCTCATTAATAACCTTGCTTATTGGGGCTGCAACCAATACATCGTGCAACGCACATTGGGTGCCGATTTAAAAACAGCCCGAAGGGGAATAATATTCGCCGCATTTCTTAAACTGCTTATTCCTGTAATCGCTGTATTGCCCGGTATTACAATGTATGTGCTGCATCAAAACGGTATGTTTCAAAAAGAAATGGCAGATGCAGCAGGAACATTAAAACCTGATCATGCCTATCCAACATTAATGAATTTATTGCCGGCGGGATTAAAAGGTGTTGCCTTTGCTGCATTAACGGCCGCTATTGTTGCATCGCTTGCAGGTAAGGCAAACAGCATATCCACTATTTTTTCGCTGGATATTTATAAAAAATATTTTAATAAAGATGCTTCAGAAAAAAAATTAGTACTAACCGGGAGATGGGCTGTAATAATTGCAATGATTATTGCGGCATTAGTAACACCTGCACTTAAATCGTTGGATCAGGCATACCAGTTTATACAGGAGTATGTGGGTTTTATTTCTCCGGGTGTGCTGGCAATTTTTTTACTGGGCTTTTTTTGGAAAAAAACAACTGCCAATGCAGCAATGACGGGTGCATTAATTACAATACCTGTTTCAACCTTGCTTAAGTTTTTACCAAAATGGACTGGCGGAGCTTTCCCCGATTATCCTTTTTTGGACAGGATGACTATAACTTTTTTTGTTGTAGTAACGGTAATGATAATTATAAGTATTTTAAAGCCAGATGGAGATAAGAAAAATGTTTTTGAAGTAGATACATCGCTTTTTAAAACAACTGCAGGATTTAAAATTTTGTCGCTGCTTATATTGGGGATCTTGGCAGCATTGTACACCATTTTTTGGTAAAAATAGTTCAACCATGAAAAAAATAACGAGGACTGATTTTTTAAAGATGAGCAGTATGGCCTCTTTGGCTGTGTTAAGCAATAAAGTTTTAGCAAATACGGATACCGCTGATAATGGATTGCAGAATATTGATACCGGTTTTTTAAAAAAACTAAGCGAAGCAAATGATAAACAGGTTGCGGTTTTAGTAGAATCTGTAAAAGAAGGTAACCTTAGCTTTAGCCGCAAAACAGCTTATGATATTGCAGCATTAACTGCAGCGTATTGTTATAGTGAATCTGCCTATTATCATAATCAGTTGCTGATTTCAAAACTTGAAATACTCGTAAAGTTTTTGTCTGACGCACAGGCTGTTGATGGAACCGTAAATATTGGTAACCTGGAGTCGCCGCCTGATACCGCTTTTTTAATAGAAATACTTTGCACAGCCAATATGGTTTTGATAAAAGAAAAGTCTGCACCACTGGATGCAATAAATGTTTCGCTGAAAAAAATAATTACTAAAGCCGGTGATGCTTTAAGTAAAGGGGGAGTGCATACACCCAACCATCGTTGGGTAATATGTTCTGCTTTATCTCAAATAAACTTTTTATACCCCGATAAAAAATATACCAACCGTATTGCTGATTGGCTGGATGAAGGCGTTTATATTGACAGAGACGGGCATTTCCCTGAACGCAGCGGCACTTATTCCTCTGTGGAAACAGCCGCATTTATAAACATAGCCCGTTTTATAAAAAAACCTGCATTGTTAGAAGGAGTGCGTAAAAATTTGCAATTGATGTATTATTACATGGAACAGAATGGTGAGCTTGTAAGTAATGACAGCCGCAGGCAAGATCAATATGCAGCCCGAAGTGCAGCAATTTTTTATTTGCAATACAGGTATATGGCAAACCTGGATAAAAGCGCTTTCTTTTCGGCAGTAACAAAAAAAATAGAGTCTGGTATATTGTTTGACAAAGAGGTGCTTAATAAATCTTTGATTTATTTTTTAGAAGATGAAACTTTGCAGCAAGAATTACCACCGCCAATGCTTTTGAATGAGGAGTATGAAAAACTGTTTTCCACCTCGCATTTGTTACGAATAAAAAGAAGGAATACTACGGTTACTTTATTTGGAGGTATTGACTGGCCGCTGATAATTGCATCGGGCAGAAGCTGCAGCCCCAACTTTTTTTCTTATAGAAAAGGAAAGGCAATATTAAAATACATGCGGCTTTCATCAGGTTTTTTTAGTATGGGCTATTTCTACAGCGAAGGTTTAAAGAAAGCAGGTAATAAGTATATCCTGCATAAAAAAATAGAAGTACCTTACTACCAGCCGTTACCAAAAAATAAACGAAATACTAAAGGCGATTACCTGCTGTCTCCAAGTATTGATGACCGTTTTTGGAATAAAATGGATTTTAAAGACCGTCCGGTAAGTAATGTAAAAAGGCTGGACACAACAATTGTACTTACAGAAATTGCAGGAAAAGTAACATTGGATTTTGAGATTAATGGATTACAGGATGTGCCTGTAACAATTGAGCTTTGTTTTAATGAAGGAGGGAGAATAACGGGAACTGAAACAACTGCCAATAATAGTTTTTTGCAAAAAGATATGGGTACTTACCAGTTTGAAAATGATACTATACTTTTTGGCCCGGGCACAGTAACACATAAAAACATAGAAAACCTGGAAGGGGAGCGCTACAGCACACATTTCGGCAGTTTAAAAACTGATGGCATGCATGTTTACTTAACCGGGAAAACACCTTTTAAACATTCATTACAGTTTGAGTAATATACTGTTTAACTCAGCTTCTTTTTCAATTAGTTTATGTAATAATGTAAACTGGTTGCCGGCACGAACAAAATTATGCCCTTCATATTTTGCGCCGTAATAAACATCGTTGTTAATGTGGTCAGTTAAAAAACGTAATGCCTGCATGTATATCATAAACTTACCGGCATAAATAAAATGAGCCAGCTCAGCAGTTGATAATTTATGTTTCATCTGACTTAAATAACCTTTTGCCAATGCTTCAAAATATGCTGTTCGTATTTCAATTTTTGAATAATCACTTTCTTCTTCGCTTACGGGGCTTAAGTACGTACGCATCATATCTCCGGCATCGCTGATAAAATAGCCGGGCATTACGGTATCAAGGTCAATAACACATAAGCCTTTTTCATTTTCATCTAACAGTACGTTGCTTATTTTAGTATCGTGGTGTGTTACTCTTAAATGAAAATCAGGACTGCTTTTTATCATTTCAAATGTATTACACAGCGGGTAATGCATTTTTGCTTTTTCAATAAGCATTTTGCTTTGTACTATTTTATCTGCATTGCCGGTTGTTAATGCATTTTCAAACTGCGTATACCGCAGTGTAAGATTATGAAAATCCGGTAATGTGGTTTTTAACCCGGTGTAATTAAAGCCGTGCAGCAGGCTGGTAAATTTTCCAAATTGCAAAGCAGCTTCATAAGCTTGTGCAGAATTAGTAAGTACATCTGCCGTATGAGATTTTTCTACAAATGGAATAAGCCGGAAAAAATTTTGCCCGGCATCCTCATAAATAGTATTATTAGTAGTAGTGCTAACCGGAACAGGAAATAAATACCCGGGTTCTTTTTCTTTTAAATAAAGTGCAATGCTGTTTATATTATGTGCAATGGCGTAGGGGTCTTTAAATATGGTGTTGTTTATACGTTGAAGTATATACCAGTTTGCACCGTCCTCAATTTTCCAGGTATTATTAATAAGGCCGCTCCCAAACGAAATAATATTGGCATTTGCCGGTAAGCCGAAAGCTGCTAAAACAGGTTGAAGCATTGTATAATAAAGGTAAAACAAAAACTGCCCCGTAAAAGAGGCAGTTTGTTTTTAGTGACCGCGTTAGGATTCAAACCTAAAACCTTCTGATCCGTAGTCAGATGCTCTATTCAGTTGAGCTACGCAGCCATTAATTTGGGGTGCAAATATAGCCTGTTTATAGTTACATACCAAATCATTATAAGCCTGATAAAAAACTTTCATGAATATAGTCTACTACATTCACCAGGTTATTCGTCTCTTCAAAAACTTTTAACTGCCTGTCTGCACCAGTGCCTAATTCCATCATTTTGTGTACATTATTAATGGCATGGCGGCTGCCAAGGTGCGGCACCACATCATCAATAAAGTCCAGTAATTCGTATAATAAAACACGGGTATTTACTTCGCCTTCTTTTCCAAAATCTATAAGGCTGCCATCAATACCATAGCGGCTTGCCCGCCATTTATTTTCATTAAGCAGTGCCCTGCTGTACATCATAAAATTTAAATTCTGGCTGCGTAGTTTATACAGTTTGGCACATATTGCCTGGAAGAGTGCGGCAATGGTAATAGTTTCCTGCACCGTCATCGGTATATCGCAAATACGAAATTCAACCGTATTAAAAAATGGATGCACTCTTAAATCCCACCATATTTTTTTTGCGTTGTCAATACAGTTCGTTTTAATAAGCAGCTTTACGTAGTTGTCGTAGGCTTCAATACTTTCAAAAAAATCCGGTATGCCCGTACGGGGAAATTTATCAAACACTTTTGTGCGGAAAGATTTGTAACCGGTCAGCCTTCCTTCCCAAAAAGGAGAGTTGGTGCTGAGGGCATAAATATGCGGCAAAAAATACCTGGCACTGTTTGCAATGTGTATGGCCATTTCTCTCGTTTCCATACCCACATGCACATGAAGCCCGAAAATTAAATTACTCCGTGCAGCTTCCTGCAATTCGTTTACAATTTCGTTATAGCGGGCATGTTCAGTAATAAGCTGGCTTTCCCAATGGCTAAATGGGTGTGTGCCGCTGGCGCCAACCCATAAACCTAATTCACCTGCAATACCACTAATGGTTTTACGCAGTGTGGCTACATCCATAAATGCTTCATCCACATCATTGCAAATATCAGTGCCCACTTCCACCACAGCCTGGTGCATTTCGGCTTTTACTTTATCCTTAATTACTTTTTGTCCTTCCTGTACAATTTTTTGGTCATGACTTTTCAATTCTCTTGTAACAGGGTCAATCACCATGTATTCTTCTTCAACGCCTAAAGTAAAATGTTTGTAACTCAGGTTTGCCATTGTATAATCACTGCTTTAAGTTGATAATTTTTTTGGTTACAGGCATTCAATCCTGCTTCAGCTTTAGTGGCGTCGCACTCTTCAGCAATACATCTTTACTCAGCTTTTAATACAGCTTTGTTTTAGATGTACTTCTTTTAATGTATTCGCCCCAGGTTAAATTGTCGGTGTTTTCTTTATGTTCCATTGCTTTTTCAATGGCATAGTTTGCTGCTGTTTCCACCACCCAGTCAAAATTTGCCTGTCCCACACTCGTAACTTCTGCATCGGGTGCTGGGTTGCAAAAATCAATAGCATAAGGAACGCCGTTGCGTACAGCCAGCTCTACTGTATTAAAATCATAACCAAGATATTGGCAAATACGCAGTACAATATCTTCCATTTGTTTGTAACGTTCCGGTGTTGGCGAAAAATCTGCCACATACCGCAGGTGATGCGGATTGCGTGGCTCATAAGGCATAATGCGTACATACTTACCGCCAATACAATAACAGCGGTAATATTCTTCAAACTTAATTTCTTCCTGCAGCATCATTACCAGTTGTTCTGTTTCTGCATGCTTTTCAAAAAATTCTTCAATACTGTTCAGCTGATATACACTTTTCCATCCGCCACCGGCAAATGGTTTCATGTATGCAGGAAAACCAATGTATTTAAAAATACCTTCCCAGTCTAATGGGTATGCAAGGTTTGAAAATGATTCGTTGCTGGTATCGGGTGGTAAATCTTTACTGGGTAAAATAACTGTTTTTGGTACCGGCACACCAATTTTTGTTGCCAGGCAGTTATTGAAAAATTTTTCATCGGCACTCCACCAAAAAGGGTTATTAATAACCGTAGTGCCGCACAGTGCTGCATTTTTTAAATAAGCCCTGTAAAATGGCACATCCTGGGAAATACGGTCAAAAATTACGGCATAGCCACTCGGCTCACCTTGCATTACTTTATCTATACTTACAGGTTCGGCCACAATACCGTCAATGTTTTTACTGTTAACCCTTTCTACAAAAGCCATGGGGAAACTTCTTTCTTTTCCAAAGAGCATTCCTATTTTCTTCATTGCAATTAATTTTTGTTATTATAAAAAGAAGATGATGTTCAAACGTAATCAAATATATTTTTTCGGCTTCAATAAAACAAATAATGTTTATAGCGTAGCCGGGTTTCTGTTAGGTGTTTTTCATCTTCTTTCTTTATTTTTGGCGGAATATGGACAGTAAAAAGGAAAGTGTTGCCGTACAAAATCATGTATTCTCCTCCAAAATATTAGTAAGGGAAGTAAAGGTTGATTTCTACCTGCCTTCGTATGATATTGCGTCAGAAAATTTAAGCCTGCTGCTTGTAAACGACGGGCAGGATTTGGTTGCCATGCAATTTGAAAAAATACTGGGAAAATTATATGATGAAAATTTAATCAGCCCCATGCTTTGCGTAGGCATTCATTGCAGTGCCGACCGTAAAAATGAATACGGTACAGCTAAAATTTTAGATTATAAAGGCAGGGGGGCAAAAGCTGCTTTATATACCCGTTTTATTTACGAAGAGCTGCTGCCTTTTATACGTAAAGAATTAAAAGCAACATCATTTAAAGAAAAATCATTTGCAGGATTTTCTTTAGGCGGTTTAAGTGCACTGGATATTGTTTGGAATTTTCCTAAAGAATTCAGACGGGTAGGGGTTTTTAGCGGTTCATTATGGTGGCGGGATAAAGACCAGGACGATGCAGATTTTGATGAAAATGTTGACCGCATAATGCACCGGCAAGTACGGGAAGGAAGCTATTCTCCCTGGCTTAAATTCTTTTTTGAGGTAGGTACACAGGATGAGACGGCCGACAGAAATAACAATGGTGTTATTGATGCCATAGACGATACCGTTAGCCTGATAGCAGAACTGGAAAAAAAGGGTTACAATGCACCCGCAGATATTAAATATGTAGAACTAACCGATGGTAAGCATGATGTACCCACCTGGGCAAAAGCCTTTCCTTCATTTTTGTTATGGGGCTGGGGTATAAATAATGAAGTAATGGAGTAACTGCATTAAACAAAACTAAAAAGCCATTCTGTTAAACACAGAATGGCTTTTTTATTTAAATCAAATTGATTAATTGAAAATGTAGCGTATTCCAAATTGAATCTGGAATACATCATTCAATGTTTTTGAAGTGATAAAATTATCTCTTAATAGAATTGTTTGGCCGTTTGCAGGGTCAACCTGTGTGGCCAGCCTGTAAACTGGTTGGTTGGTAGTTGCATCTTTACGTACATATACCAGTGGATTAGAAACAGAACTGCTGGTTGAACCTGTTAACTGTTTTGATAATCCCCATGAACTGTTCAGCATATTGCCAAAGTTAAATATGTCTGCACGCAGCTGAATGGTGTGTTTTTGTTTACCGGTTTTAAAGATAAAATCTTCCTGAACGCTTATGTCCATACGGGTTAACCATGGATATGCGCCGCCATTTCTTTCAGCATAACTTCCTTTTCTTTTTGATAAATATTTATTGTTGCTGATGTAAGTATCAAATGCAGCCTGTTGCTGTACAGCAGTGTAGGTAACAGTACCAACGGTTAAAGGGTCAAACTGTAAATCGCTTGCCTGTTTTGGAACATAAATCAGGTCGTTACCATTTAAACCATCGCCATTCATATCACCAGAATAAACATAGGAAATATTATTACCAAACTGTGGTAAGGCGTTAAAGCCGGCAGAAATAGTTGTAGCCCTGTCTACTTTCTTTCCTTTAAATAAAAACCGGTAGCTTCCTGCTGCCACAAACCTTGCCGCTAAATTATTGTCAGAGTAACCTCTTACAAGATAGTTAACACCGCCAACTGCAGGTACATTTGCATTTACAGTGCTGGCTACAAAACTCAAATCTTTTGCACGGCCTAAAGTGTATGCCACCATACCGCCCCATGTTTTGGTAACTGTTTTTTCCAGTTTCATGGTTAATGTTCTGCCATAACCTTCATTTTTGTTAGACAGTACATAAGCATTGTTAATTCTCGGGTTAATAAACCTTGCATTGGTAGCAGCAGCACCTGATAAACCCAGTGCAGGATAAAAAGGCCTGTTATCTGCACCGCTGAATGCAGCAGATGAATTTTTTAAGTTAGCATCATAATAATAAAGTGCATTAATATTTTTGCTGTAAACAAATTCCAGTGAAGCAATAATACCATCAGTTTTTGGAATCTTATAATCTACAGCAAGGTCAGTTTTCCAAACAGAAGGGAACTTTAATGAAGGATCATTCACATTAAGGTTATAACCTGTAATGGCACTCAGGTTGGTAGATGTAGGAGTATACCTGCTTGGATTAGTTGTAAAAGGATAGTTGGCTGCAGCAGAACCTGTAACATTTACCAAACCAATATTTACACCATTATTACCCAATTGGTTTGAAATTAACACATAAGGCACACGTGAAAGGAAGATACCAGTACCACCACGTACCTGTAATGTTTTATTACTAAATACATCCCAGTTAAAACCTGCTCTTGGTGAAATATAAACCCTTGACGAAGGCATTTGCGAAGTGTTTATTTTCATAGTAGTTCCATCAGGCTTATTAAAAGTAAATGAATCTACTACAGGGTTAAAATATTGTGATGCTGCTCCTGTAGGAACGTTAATATAATCGAAACGGATACCGGCAGTTGCTTTAAAGTTGCGCTTAACCTGGTATTCATCCTGTGCGTACCAGCTGATGGTATTTACTTTTAATTGCTGCCATGGCTTTTGGCCATTGGGCAAAAGCGTATACCTATAATTAAAACGTGCAATAGCTACGGGAGAAGTAGTTAAGTTAGGGTTTGCTTTGTAAGCAAGCGCCGCAGTTTCAAAATCTTTAATGCTGTTAAAAACCCACACGCCATTTGAAGCATAGAAGAACAGGTTGTTAGAAACAAAATGTTCAAACGATGCGCCTACGGTGATAGTGTGGTTTCCTTTATACATGGTAAAGTTATCAGTAATATTGGTGGTGGAGTAATTCAGCTTGTTATCCGGCGTAAAAGGATCAAAACCAACACCTGTATAAGTTGATGAACCAACACCGCCACTGGCAAGAATGTCAATGGTAGGGAACACATCAGTAAGATAAGCCCTGTCTTCAATTTGTTTATTATAAGTGCCTATCAGTTTGTTTGAAAATCTACCTTTAAAACTTGAATTCAATTCAGCAACAAACGAACGTGTATTATCCTGTATGTTGTAACCTGTATTTTGCCCGGAAATAGCGTTGGCAGAATTGGTGCGGTTACCATTACCAGCCGTGTTACCACTGCTGCTGTTGCTTATTAATTGATACGATTTAGAATCGTGGTGAGAATAACGCAGCGTTAATTTATGATTGTCGTTAATGTTGTAATCAATTCTTGCAAGGTATTTTTTACTGTTAGTGGTTTGGCTAAAATTATCAATAGCACCCATATCCCAGCCAAAATTCGTCATCATAAAGCTCTTTAATTCAGCTAATGAGTCATACGATGTTCTTGACACATTACCGGTAACACCGCTGCGGTTTGCCTGCCATGATAAGGCCGGCGTTTTAGAATCAACAAATTCTCCATTCACAAAAAAGAACAATTTGTTTTTAATAATTGGGCCACCTAAACGAAAACCCCATGTTTTGGTTCCAAAATCATATTTAGCAAGATAAGTGCCGGCCGCTTTTTCGCCAACCATACCCTGGTTAGTGGTGAATTTATAAACAGAGCCTGAAAATTCGTTTGTACCAGATTTTGTTACAGCGTTAATATCCGCTCCGGCAAAGCCAGATTGTCTTACATCAAAAGGAGCTACGTTTACCTGTAACTGTTCAATAGCATCCAGTGAAATAGCTGATGAACCTGTACGTCCGCCTGCAATGGCAGAACTGCCAAGGCCAAAGCCATTGTTAAATACAGAACCATCTATGGTAAAGTTATTTAAGCGGGGGTCTAAACCGCCAAAAGATTGCCCGTTACTGTAAGGGTTGTATTTGGTAACATCTGTAATTGTTCTGCCAATGGTGGGAGTTCTTACAATTGCATCATTATTAAAATTACTTGCAGCACCGGTTCTCTTGTTATTTATTAATCCGCTTCTTCCCTGTGAGGTTACCACTACTTCCTGCAGATTGCTGACATTTGATTGTAAATCAAAATCAGTGTTGGTAGCATTTGCAAGGCTTACATATATACCTTCTGCAGTTTGCGGTTTAAAACCCACATTTGTTACCGTTATGGTATAAGGACCGCCTACACGCATGTTGGGTATGCGGTAAAGCCCCTTGTTATTACTTACGGTTGTGTACTTGCTTCCGCTTGGTACGTGTACTGCAAGAACAGAAGCACCGGAAACCGGTTTGCCGCCAGAAAAAATATTTCCGACAATTTCACCAGTAGTTTGTTGCGAAAACGAATAGTTTGCAATAAATAAAAATATAAGCAAACTGGATACAATTCGGTACATTTTAGGCATAAATAGTTTAGTTTTTGCAAATGTACTTCGGGTAAAACTCATAATAATTACCAGTTTATTAACATTTTGTTATGGATTTCATTTGCAGCATGAGGCAGGCTATAATATCCTTCCATATTGTTTTTGATGATTAAAAGTGTAATGATTTAGAGCGCTTTACAAGATCATTTCTATATATAAAAAAAGCTGCCCGGTTAATCGGGCAGCTTTTTTATAAAATATCAGGATAACTTAAAAAGAATATCTTAAGCCAATTTGAGAGCTCCACCTTGAAGTAAAGGTAGATACTGAATATGGCCTGTAAGTTTCTCCAATTTTAGTAAAGTTATTAATATTAAACTGGAACACAGGTGCAGCAGTGGTTGGTGTTGCAACAGTTACACCATCACGTTTTTGAGCACCGCTGTTAATTACAGTAAACAGGGTAGATGTTTGTGGGAAGAAACCATCACCATTACCGTAAGAACGGCCGGCATCCTGCTGTAACAACGCTCCTAAGTTAACTACATCAAAAAATACCTGCAGTTTATGAGATTTAACCATAAAGTCCTGCGCTATACGTAAATCAAAGTGATTTTCAAAAGGCAGTCTGTCGCCGTTTCTTTGAGCAACTTTACCGGCATTTTTTTGCAAGTATTTATTAGCCGCAGCATAAGCCTGAAAATCGGCCCATTGCTGAGATGCTGTAGCACCACCAGTAATATCTACAAAGCTTGCTTCAGTAAACGTTGCAGGAATGTATGCAAGCGATGTAGTTGAAGATGTAGTTCCAATATCATCACCAGTTATGTTTCTGCTGTAAACATATGATAATGCCTGGCCTGATTGTCCGTTATAGAACAATGTAATGCTGGTTGCCATTTGTTTGTTTAAGTACTTAAATTCTTTTGTAATAAAACCTGATATACGTGAACCCATATCAAAGTTTGATGCAGAAAAATCAAGTTTATTTAAACCATTAACTGTTTGAGTACCTCTCCAGTTAGATAATGCAACTGATGAAGGAATATCGTTGTAAGAACTTGCTGTTCCCCAGGTATAAGCTAATGAACCAGCCCATCCTTTAGAAAGGGTTTTTTGTAACTGAACAGTAAAGTTCATTGAGTATCCTTTATTGGTATTTTGAAGTTTTATTACCTGTGCATAATTGGCATTTGTATATTTCGTCCATAAAGGGCGGGTAGTAGATGCTATGGCTACAGTACCCTCACCATTATCACTTATATTCAGGTTTTTATAAAATGCATTGTTAACAGTTTTTGTAAACACGCCTTCTAATGTTAAAACCACATTTGGAACCAGTTTTTTATCTACTGCCAAATTACCTCTGAAAACTTGTGGGAATTTGAAATTCTTATCTATAACATTAATAACTGTTGCAGCAGCAGCTGTTGAAGCAGGTATAAACGCACCTAACTGGCCATCGTTTGGATCAAAAGTGTATTTAATACCGTTGCTTGTTACAGCAGCAGTATTATAAGTAAGGTTTTTAGTTGCAATACCAGTATTGCTTAACTGGTTCGAAATCCATACAAATGGAATACGGCCGGTAAATAAACCAACACCACCACGTACCTGTAAAGTGGCATTTCCTTCTACATCCCAGTTAAAACCTACTCTTGGAGAAAACATCAACCTTGCTTTAGGCATTTGATTTGTTTTAACATCCAATGCAGCAAAATCATTGTTAAATGCAGTGTTTTCTGCAGGTTTAGATGTAATTAAAGGCCTGTCAATACGGATACCATAAGTTAACCTGAAGTTTTTTGTAGGAGCATAAACATCCTGTGCATATACAGATAATTGAGCAGCTTTTAATGCAGCAGTAGCTTTATCACCTCTTCCGGATGTTGAGTATCCGATTTGATATTGTGTTAAACCTGTATTGTTCATCCAGTTGGCTAAGTTATTGGTTGTAGTTGTGCCACTAGAGCCATATGTGTAAGCGCCATAAAAACCTTGCAAGAACACGTTTTCACTTTTAAAGAACTCATTGCTGGTACCAAAAGTTAAAGTGTGTTTGTTTCTATACAGGGTAAAATTGTCTGTTACAGAAACAATATCCTGATTAAGGCTGTTGGCAGCACTTGAATATTCAGAACCTAAATTGTACAAAATGGTTGCTTTTTGAGTAGCATCATAATTGTAAATAGCAAGATTTGGCGCTTTTTTACTAATCCTTGCATCCCTTATAGCGTTATAAGTAATCCTTAATACATTAGATGATTTAGAAGAGAATGTACTGTTTAACTCCAGTACAGCTGAATTGTTTTTATCAGTAAACTTATAACCTGTATTCTCAAATAAAGGAGTTGTAGCAGCACGGCTTCTGATGTCATTACTACCATCTACAAAGCTGTTACGTAAAGTAAGTTTATGTTTATCAGAAATATTCCAGTCAATACGTGCAAAGAATGATTGAGACTGGTTTTCGTTGTTAATTGCACCATATGAACCCAAATCGTATCCATATTTAGAAAGCATAAAATCTTTAATAGCTTTCAATGTATCTACGTTTACTTTTGAACCAGAACCCGGATCGGTAGGGTCAAAAGCTACGGGAGTAGATTTTATAAACCTTTCATAGTTTGCAAAAAAGAACAGTTTGTTTTTAATGATTGGGCCACCAATACTTGCACCAAATGTTTTATTGGTAAAATCAGGAATGGCAGTACGGGTTATTTTATCATTATAAACATTACTCTTACCAACTAAACTTTGGTTTTGTAATTGGCCATAAACTGTGCCATGGAATTTGTTAGTACCACTTTTTGTAACAGCGTTGATACCACCACCGGTAAAACCACCTTGTGTTACATCATATGGAGAAAGCACTACCTGTATTTCCTGTATCGCATCAATTGAAATAGGATTAAGGTTAGCCTGGCCACCATTGGTACCTGTGCTGCCTAAACCAAACGCATCACTTGCATTTGCACCGTCAATTGAAAATTGATTGTACCTGTTGCTTTGGCCTGCAAATGAAAGACCTGTACTGTTACCATCCGAGCCATTATTACTAGCCTTTACTTGTGGAGTAAGACGTGCAAAATCCTGTACACTTCTGTTAATGCTGGGTAAAGCCTGCATTACCCTTGAACTAATATAGGTTGAAGTACCATTTCTTTGAGAGCTTATAATACTTCCCCTCGTTTTACTGGTAACGGTTACTACCGATAACTCAGTTGTTGTTAATGATAAGCTGGCATCAATGCTTACAGGAGCACCCAGGCCAATATTTACGTCATTAATTACCTGGTCGCTGTACCCTGTAAAATGAATTGTTACAGAGTATGGGCCACCCACTCTCATATTGGGAATAGTGTATAACCCGTTAGCTTTTGCAGCTGTAACGTACCGTGTACCTGTAGGAACATGTATTGCAGTTACTGTAGCACCATTTAATGACTCACCCTTTTCTGATTTAACCACACCTGTTAGTGTGCCCGTTGTAACCTGGGCCGTAACTAAGGCAGGAATTGCCAAAACAGCTAATAAAAACGGAATAATTTTCTTTAAAAGCATAGTTAGTTTATTTTTCTGGCTGCAAAGAAAGCAAATAATCACTGAATTTGCGCCAACTTTTATTAACAAAACAATGAGGCAACAATTAATTTACAATAGCTGCTTTTGTCACTGAAATATGATTTGTTAATAATATGAAAACGCTTTAGTTGTAAATATTCCCAATATCAAAAAAACTATACAATTTATACTACAGTAAAGCTTGTTAACTTTGCGTTTTAAATGAAACCGTTGTATATGTTAGACAGTATTGAGAGTGCTATAGAAGATATAAAAAAAGGGAAATTAGTTATTGTAGTTGATGATGAAGACCGTGAAAATGAAGGTGATTTTATAGGAGCCGCCAGTTGTGTAACTCCCGAAATGATAAATTTTATGAGTACGCATGGCCGTGGGCTTATATGTGCGCCACTTATTGAAGAACGTTGTGATGAACTGCAGCTGCCTCCAATGGTAAGCAGTAATACATCTTTACACGAAACTGCTTTTACTGTAAGCGTAGATTTGCTCGGTAATGGATGCACCACAGGTATATCTGCACATGATCGTTCTAAAACAGTGCAGGCATTAATTGACCCCAATACCAAACCTGAAGATTTAGGAAGGCCGGGGCATATTTTTCCATTAAGAGCAAAAAGGGGCGGAGTGTTACGCCGCACCGGCCACACAGAAGCCACCATAGATTTAGCCGAAATGGCAGGGCTTTATCCTGCCGGTGTGCTGGTGGAAATTATGAATGAGGATGGCAGTATGGCACGCTTGCCGGAATTGGAAGAGATTGCCAAAAAGTTTGATCTTAAACTCATCAGCATAAAAGACCTTATTGAATACAGGTTGCGTACAGAAACCTTGATAACTGAAGAGGTGAATGTGCAATTACCCACTAAATACGGTGCTTTTGAATTAATTGCCTTTAAGCAAATTAATACAGGCGAAATACACATGGCACTTAAAAAAGGCCAATGGGAAAAAGATGAACCTGTTTTAGTACGTGTGCACAGCAGTTGTATGACGGGTGATATTTTAGGATCGCTGCGTTGCGATTGCGGCGACCAACTGCACCATGCTATGAAGATGATTGAAAAAGAAGGCAAAGGCCTTATTCTGTATATGAACCAAGAAGGAAGAGGAATTGGTTTACTCAATAAATTAAAAGCGTATAAGTTGCAGGAACAAGGCAGAGATACTGTTGAAGCAAATTTGGAACTTGGTTTTGGTATGGATGAAAGGGATTATGGAGTAGGGGCGCAAATTTTACGTAATATGGGTATTACAAAAATGAAATTACTGAGCAATAACCCACGCAAGCGGGCAGGCTTATTAGGTTATGGCCTTGAAGTGGTAGATACAGTTGCTATTGAAATAGCGCCCAATCCGCACAACGAAAAATATTTGCAAACTAAAAAAGATAAACTCGGTCACAATATTTTAAATAGCTGAAATAGTAAAAAGTAAAAAAGAAGTACTCTCTTTTGAATTTTTACTTTTGAATTTTATCCTTTGCCCGGTGTACCCTTTACAACAGGTTTTTGTTTGGGTTTATCTGCCTCAACTCTAAAACGTTTTTTATCAAACTCTTTTTGGTAAGAGAGGCGCACACCCGTTCTGTTCCGCTGGCCCAATGTAGCATCCACACTGGTTTTTTGAAAACCAACAATACGCAGCTTTCCATCTTTACTCAACAGGTATTCCACAGTAATATCCGGTGTTAAAAGTATATTGGTGTTACGTGCCTGTAATATGTAAGGATTGTTGTAATCTATATTTCCTCCCAATGAAACCACCAGTCTTCCATCAAGGTATTCTTTCTTAAAACCCAGATTGCCCGATGCCTGCAATGCTTTTATTAATTCAGGATTTGTTATATCGTAATTTGAATTAAAGGAGAGGTATGGAGTAATGGAAGGATCTTTAAATACTTTTTGAAAAAATCTTGTAAGCTGGTTATTTAAGTAACCAGAAATTACCTGGCCAACAGTACCTGCTAAAAAAGCAGAAGTGGAATTACCCAGCCCGCCATTATCAGTAATAAATGTATTGAACAATAACAATGATGCCACCTGGCGGTTCATTTCATTTTCATCACGGGTGAATTTTTTTAAGTTTTCTAAAACAATCGGGTCTCTCGAAATATCTTTATCCGGCGGCAATACAAATTCAAAAGTTATTTTTGGTACTTTAAGTGTATTGGTAAGGTGTGCAATAATGCTTAAGTCTGATTTTTGTTTTACAGATTTGCCGCTGCTGGATGATAAACTGCTTAAGTCAACATTTTTTGCCACGTACAATGCACTGATGTTTATGATTGCAAGATAAGGGTCCCCGTTCCACTTAATTGTTGAACCTTCTGTAATATTAAAATAGCGTTGTAAAAAAGTTTGAAAGTTAAATTTGTATTCACCCTGGGTAATATTGTATTCCCCACGCATTGTAACAGGTTCTCTTGTGCCTACCCTTATATTTAGTTTACCATTTCCCTGTCCTTTTACAATGTCACCTGTTGTTTCATCCAGTATCACATCAATTTTGCAGGATGGTGTTGCTTCCAAATCCATATCCACCAGGAAGTTGGTTCCTTGCTTACTCCTTGTTACTTCCATTTCCCGGCCAAAAGGCACAAAGTCTATGTAGTCAATTTTTCCTGCTTCTTTACTGTCGCTTGTTGGTAAATAAATATGGCTGCTGTCTGTGGCAGATGTTTTACCATCAATCTTCATTCTCATATCAGTAACCGGGCCATTCAAAGTCATTCTTGCACTGCCAATTGCTTTGCCATAAAACTGGCTGTTGTCTAACCGGGTGGTGTTAAGTAAAAGCATTTTTCCGCTGCTTTTTTCATCACCTGTTTTAAACATTAAATTATCAAAATAAAAATTGTCGAAAAAAGTATGCTGCAGTTTGCCGCTGGCAATGCCACTGTTTCCTAATGTATCTTTTAACTGCAGTGTTCCCAAATCAATTTCATCGGGATTAAAAATGATGGTTTTGTTGCTGAATTTATATTTACACTGCGTATAATTTACTTTTAGAGAACAGGTGTCTACAGTAACTGTTCCGGTAATATACCTGTGGCTGTTGCCTCCTTTTACATTTAAAGTGCTTATTGCATTGCCTTTAATATCGCTGAATATAGAGCCCAAATAATTATCCAATAAGCTTAATTCAAAACGCTCTGCATCAAAATCAATATTCATTTGGTTTTGGCTGCTGTCTTTATAATTAAAACTGCCGTTGAGTTTAAATTTATAAAGATCGCTGTTGGCGCTGCCCTTTGCCGTAACCAGCCCGGTTTGTGTATTAACGGTTCCTTCCAGCGGCACATCACCAATCAGCTTATCATCCATACGAAAATTCTTGGCTGCTGCATTGTATTCTATAAATTGTTTGCCAAAAGGATCTTTAAGTGTTATGGTTCCTGTAAGCACACCTTCCAGCCGCGGCTTTTTTAAAAACAACGGAGTAAAGTCGTTAATGTTTACTTTTTTGAGGTAAGCCACCACATCTACATTATTGGTACCATCTTGTGCTTCCTCTGTAGCAAAAATTATTTCCTGTTCACCCTGTATGAATTTTACTTCACTTGCTTTTATATATGATTTGTGTATTGTGAGCTCGCCGTCTTTTTCCAGTTCCCATTTTTTATCATTAATTATAAATGAAGAGGGGGAGAAGTGAATTTTTACACCATCACTTAATGTAGTTACTGAGGCATTCAGTTGTGCTTCACTCAATGTTTTACTGGCACTTGTTCTTAATTGTATAACAGAAACATCGTTATGAGATTTAATAAGCAGGTTGGTGCCGGGCAGGTGCAAACTGTCGTTAAATGCAATATCGCCTGCCGTAATTTTAGTGGTGAGTGTATCAAAATTACCCTTGCTTTCCAGCACCAGGTTGTTGAATATTTTTTTATCGTATTCAAAATAAGGCACTGTACCTTTTACATTCAGTTCGTTTTTTGCAAGATTAATGTTGCCGCTGAATTCAGCATCATTAAATCCTTTTAAACGTTTATCAACCAGTTGTACAAACTCATCGGCATTTCTTGTTTTAATGTAAAAATTAAAGTCTTCGTTTTTTACATACCGTTTGGGGCTTTTAATATAGGCCGGATAATAACGGCTGAGGAAAACACTGAAAGCATCCGGCAGATCCAATATATTGAAGTCGCCGGTAATATTGCCTTCCACTTCATTTGTTGCAAACTCCAAATGTTTTTTATTATCTGCTACATATGATTTAAGCGTAAGTGAATCAAAAGAAAGCTTGGTGCTGTCATGCTGCAATGTGGCACTGTATACCCTGGCAGTTCCCGAAAAATCATCAATATTTGTACCGGTAAAATTTAAATTCAAATGCCCGGTAAGTGAAAAGTCATCGTTGGTTAACTGCAGTTTTTTAAAGTTTGATTTCAATAGCACTGCATCAAAATTAAACGAAGGCGCCTTGCCTGTAAAATCGATGGAGCCATTAAAGTCATCCAGTTTTAAATTAGGGTCGTTAATGCTTCCATGGCCACTGAATAGTTTTTTATTGAATTTTCCGTCTACAATAATATTGCTGTAATTGTAACCTGAAAAATACAATTGCTTTACATCGCCCCTGAAACTTGCCTGCAAATCTTTTAACGCAAAACCACTGCCCGTCACATTGCCGTTTAAGGCAATATTGCCCACATCTGTGCTGTTAATAAACTGCCCAAGGTTAAAGCCCGGCGAAGAAATTTTTCCGGAGTAAGTGGGTAATTTGTTTTCGGGCAGCTTCATATTTAGGTCGGCTACTAAAGTGCCCAGGTTGGTGCCGATGTTGCCGTAGGTAACAAAATCATTTAGAAAGCCGGTAAAATTTCCTTTAAAAGTTATGTTACCCAGCCTGCTTAGTTTTGGCTGTGTAACATTTTTAAGCGTGGGTACAATGGCAATAAGATCATTATAGTTGGTTACAAGGTTATTCGATTTAAAATCAATAAACGTATTTTTTATATCGGGCAGGCCACGCAGTGCAATATCACCATCAACAATGGTATTGCCGCTTTTAATAATCATATTTTTAGTAACCAGGTTGTCAATGGTTCCTTTAGCAGTTCCTTTTATTTCAAAAGTTCTTTTCCAGTCCTTTAATGCCGGTGCAAAAAAAGCTATGTCATCGCTGGATACGGTGCTGTTTTCGAAACTGCCGTTTAATTTTACACTGTGTATAAAATCGCTCATATCACTGTTGAAGTCGTCATACTTCATTGCATAATAATTACCCAGCCTGCTTTTGTTTGTAACAAGATCAAGCTTATTAAATTCCATTATATCCGGCGTAAACTTTACGTGGCTGGTTAGCTTTTTTACTTCAAAGCCACTTCGCTCTTTGGTGGCAAGGCTTACATCTGCCCAAAGTGTGTCTTTTGTAAAACTGATGTTTTTAATATCGCCATTTATATCAGCAAATAATAAATGCTGCCCGTCAAAACGATCGTTATAAGGTAACCGCTCTGTTTCTTTTTCATTTTTAAAAACACCATTGGTTAAGTGCAGGCTGTTAACCTTAAACACCCAGCCATCATTATTCCATTTAAATTCTTTTGGTGCCTGTGCAGCAGTACTTGCTGCCGGCACAATGTTTAATTTACTTCTGTTACCGGTGTAATTTGTTTGAGAAAAATAGGGATGATCAAGGGTAATGCTTTTAATTACAAAAAGCTTATTGGTAAGATCAAGGCTGTCTGCTTCAATGTTTCCTTTTGTTATTGCCACGCTCATATCCTGTCCCACCCATTTGTCTGTTTTATTAAAGCGGATATTCTCCAGCTCCAGCACTTTAAAATCAAAATCAAGCCCTTTTTTGCCTGACGAAGTTTTTTTAGGCGATGAAAAATAATCTATTAAAAACTGGTAGTTCCATACAGAGTCTGTACGGTTTAAATTAACAACGGTGTTTTGCAGCCCAAGATATTTAAGGGTGGCTTTATCTTTTAAAAAGAACCAGTCTGTAATATTAATTTTAGCAGTGCCGGCATACAGCAACGTGTCTTTTCCTTTATCTTCCACCAGCACGCCTTCAATCAACATTTTATTAAAAAGAGAAAAGTTAACATGTTTTATTTCAACTTTTGTCTGTAGTTTATCAGACAGGGCATCTGTTACCTGTTTAACTAAAAAATTTTGAACCGGGGGATAATTAATAAGCCCCCAACTGCTCAATAAAAGAATAAGAAATGCTGCTATAAACCACAGTTTATGTTTGGCTTTTTTAAATATAACCCACCAGCCGGCCAGCCAGGCAGCCACCAAAATAAAAAACAACCATTTGTTTACGGCAAATACAAAAAAGAATAATGCACCCAAACTCGCCCAAAACAACAAAGCCAGGGCGGCCCATTTTAATATGTTAAGGCTTTTGCTCAGGGTATTTAGTATTGATACAAAAATAACGTTTCGCCTGCTATGGGCAAATTCAGTACCAAACTTTAAACTATTATTAGATAATTGGCTGCAGCTGCTTAATGCGCAGATTGCCTGAAATAATAACCTATTCCAACGTTTATAACACGGTGTTTCATGTTACGGCCGTCAACTTCTTCCTGGTTGTTAATATTTGCAAGCCCCATGTAGTAACCGGCTTCCAGTGTAATTTTATTAATACGGTAACCAATGCTGCCCTGCAACCCTAAATCGAACCAGCCATAAGCACCATAGCCAAATTTCAGGTTTTGGGTGCCTTTAACACCGGCATTATCGGTAATTTTTAATTTGCCAAAATTTGTAAATCCAAACACAGGGCCTGCAGTTATTGAAAAAGCATTGTTGCCATTTTCAAAGTCGGCGCTTAATGCAGGAATAAGGTCGAGATAAGTAATACTATACTGTTCTTTTTGGTTGGTAGTGCCTGCCGGTTTATTTACTGTAAAGCCTCTTTTATTTATCATTACTGAAGGAGAAAAATGCAACGGCCCGTCAAATGGAATTTTTGCCATGGCGCCAATGCCAAATCCCTGTGTATACGAAGTGCTTTGTTTAGCGCCGGTATATACAGCATTGCCGCCGGCATAATTCCAGGCGCCTTTAACACCAATCTTAACCTGTGCCTGTATTGCAGTAAACAAAAAAAGACCACAGCCAAATAATATGATTTTTTTCATTGTATAAAAAATTGCCGCAAAGCTAAGCTTTTACTTAGTTGGTAAATTTTTAATTATGGTTGCTTGTTTGCAGCAGCTTTCATTTGGCTGTTAAAAGATGATGAATGCCCTTTTGGTATGGAAAGGTTTTGCCAGTTGTTATTGGTTATAATTTTTGCCAAAAAAATAATTTGCCCCACATGATAAGGATAGTGCGCCAGTTGACGATTAATAGCGTCCACAACTGTTAAAGGCTCAGTGCGTATGGTTACTGTTTTAAGCAGGTCTTCTTCTGTAAGCGATTGAAGGGTATTTAATAAACAAGCCCAGCCTTTTTCCCAAAATTCAACCAGTTGCTCTTTACTCTTATGCTGTTCTTCAAACTCTGTATCACGGTTGCGCCATTCCTTTTCGCCATCGGTGGTTAAAAAATCCGTCCAGCGGCTGAGCATGTTGCCTGCCATATGCTGAATGATTAAAGCAATGCTGTTGCTGGCTTCGTTGGGTTGATAATGAAAATCTGCATCTGATAATTGTGCAAATGTTTTATCGCCTAACTCTTTGTAATAGGAGAGGCGTTTAATGGCTGATTGGAGGAATGTGGTTGATAAAGACATAGTTTATTAATTAAGAAATAACCGGATGATTGCGCTAATTATTGCAATACAAAATGATGTTATTGACAATATTGCAGTTTTGTATACCAATGAAAAACCATTGTTGAATATTTCTGCATCTTTATGTTCAAAAGCTTTAACGATTAATGAAGCAGCTTTTACATTAAAAGTATACCCAAAAATATTTATTGTTATAACCGCTAAAAAAATTAATGGTAATATTCTGTAGAGATAAAAAGCTTTGAACGTAAGAGGTAAATTATTTACTGAACTGTTAACAATAATACCCCAATTTATTATTTCAACAACAGAATAAATCAAAGAAAGAATCAATACTGCTTTTGACAAAATCCGTATTCTCTTTAAAATAATAAGGTTAACATTTTCAGTAAAATCACCAGACAGCAGATCTTTCATGTTTATGCATTTTAATTAATACCCTTCCGCTGCATCATCACCTCTTTTATCACCCACGGCTGTTATTTTTTTGTCTTTAATAATAATCAGTTCAACCCTTCCTATTTGCCCACGGTTTTGTATTTTATATCCCATGTCCTCCAGTGCTTTTTTTGTATCAGCATTAAAATCTTTTTCAATAAAAACTACATCTGGCAGCCACTGATGATGAAATTTTGGTTTGTTCACTGCATCATCGGCCGTCATACCAAACTCCAGCACATTTACCAGCGTTTGAAAAACACTTGTAGGAATAGTGGTGCCCCCCGGTGTGCCGGTAACAATATATGGTTTATTATTTTTTAAAACTAAAGTAGGTGTCATACTGCTAAGCATGCGCTTATTGGGAGCAATGGCATTTTTTTCATTGCCTAGTGCACCATACATATTGGGTACGCCGGGTTTTACACTAAAATCATCCATTTCATTATTTAATAAAAAACCAGCGCCACCAACAACTGTGCGGCTGCCATAACCGCCGTTTAATGTGGTGGTAACACTTACTGCATTGCCGCTTTCATCAATTACACTTAAGTGGGTGGTTTCTTCGCTTTCTGCAATAATTCCTGCTTTTGTGGCAATACTGTTGCCTGCTTTACCTGCAGTAAAATCTTTCATGCGTTCGGTTAAATAAGATTCGCTTGTTAATTTTTTTACCGGCACTTTTACAAAATCAGGGTCGCCTAAAAATTCGGCACGGTCAGCATAAGCTCTTCGTTCCACCTCTGTCATTAACTGCACACTTTGTACAGTTTGAAATTTCATTGCACCTATATTTCTTTTCTCAATCATCTTGAGCATTTGCTGTAAAATAATGCCGCCGCTGCTGGGCAGTGGCATGGTAATAATAGTGTTGTTTTTATAACTAAACACCATTGGCACACGCTCTTTGGCAGTATAGTTTTTTAAATCTTCGTAACTTATAATACCCTTTGCCTTTTGCATTTCTTCTACAATAAGCTTTGCTGTTTCACCTTCGTAAAATCCTTTTTGCCCGTTATCACGAATACGTTTCAACGTATTTGCCAAATCTTTTTGTATCAAAGTATCACCTTCTTTCCATGCAGTTTGTTTTACAAATGCTGTTGGCGAAGTATTGAGGTTTAAAAATTCTTCTTTATGACTGTTTAAAGATGCGGCCTCATTTTTTGTAATGGCAAAACCTTTTTCTGCCAGTTCAATTGCAGGTTCAATTAATGCTGCAAAAGAAAGTTTAGCATATTTGTGCGCTGCAAATAAACCAGCTACTGTGCCGGGCACACCTGCTGCTAAATGCCCGTCCTGCGAAAGATGCATTTGCGGATTACCGGCACTGTCCAAATACATATCTCTTGTGGCTTTACCGGGTGCTTTCTCCCTGTAATCAAGCGTTACATTTTTACCATTTTTTAAATGTGCCACCATAAAACCGCCGCCGCCAATATTGCCTGCACCGGGGTACACCACCGCCAATGCCAGTTGGGTGGCAATGGCTGCATCAACAGCATTACCGCCTTTTTTTAAAATAGCAACACCCGCTTTACTTGCCAGCGGATGTGCAGATACAACAGCACCTTTACTGCAGGTTATATTTTTTTGTGAGTGGTAACTATAAGGGTTAATTTGCGCAGTACTTTGCAGTGTACTAAAAAATAAAACTGCGGTAAAAATTCTCATCTGTTTTAGTTTAATGCTCCAATTTATGAAGAAATATCTGGTTTTAATATTGCTATTTGTATCATCAGCAATAACAGCCCAAGTAAAAAGCCCCGACGAATTTTTAGGATACTCAATCGGCACAAAGTTTACACCCCATTTTAAAATTGTAAATTATTTTCAGCAGGTGGCGGCTGCTTTGCCACAGCAGGTAAAACTGCAGCAGTATGGCGAAACTTATGAAGGCCGTCCATTGTACCTGGCATTTGTATCTTCTGCTGCAAACATCAGCAATTTAGAAAACATACGTAAAACCAACTTACAACTTGCAGGGCTTGAAGGTGGCACAACCGCATCATCTACATCTACTGTAACGGTATGGCTGAGTTATAATGTGCATGGCAACGAAGCCAGCAGCAGCGAGGCGGCTATGCAAACCATTTATGAATTATTAAAACCTGAACATGCAAACTGGCTGAACAATACTGTGGTTATAATGGACCCCTGTTTAAATCCTGATGGAAGGGACAGGTATATTAACTGGTTTAACGGAATGGTGGGTGTAACTGCAAACGCAAACCCGCTGGCAAGAGAGCATGAAGAACCATGGCCGGGCGGCAGGGTAAATCATTATAATTTTGATTTAAACCGTGACTGGGCATGGCAAACACAAATAGAAACACAGCAGCGTTTAAAAATGTATAACCAGTGGATGCCGCAAATTCATGTAGATTATCATGAACAGGGATATAATCAGCCCTATTATTTTGCACCGGCGGCAGCACCTTTTCATGAAGTAATTACCGGCTGGCAAAAAGATTTTCAAACACTGATAGGAAAAAACAATGCCCGCTATTTTGATAAAAATGGCTGGCTGTATTTTACCAAAGAACGGTTTGATTTATTTTATCCAAGTTATGGGGATACATATCCTATATATAATGGTTCTATTGGTATGACCTATGAACAAGGTGGCCACAGCCGTGGCGGACTTGCAGTACAAACAGATGAAGGGGAACTGTTGACTTTAAAAGATCGATTACTGCACCACACCACTACAGGATTAAGCACCGTGGAAATGGCTTCATCTAACGCTCTTAAATTAATTGCCGAGTTTAAAAAATATTTTGACAATGCAAAAGCAGGCATTGGAAGTAATTATAAAGCTTACATTCTTGCATCAAATGATAAAGCAAGAATTGAAGGGATAAAAAAATTATTGACTGCCAACAATATTGCATATGGTATTGTTACAGATGTTGCAAAACTGCAGGGGTATAATTATTACAACGGCAAAACAGAAACTGTATCAAAGTTTAATTATGCCATTGGTATAAATGCAAACCAGCCTAAAAGTTTATTGGCAAAAGTTTTACTGGAGCCCGTTGGCAAACTGGAAGACAGCGCTACTTATGATATAACTGCATGGAGTATTCCTTATGCATATGGTGTAAATGCGTATGCGCTTACAACATATGTGCCGCTGTCTCAAAACACAATTGCAGATATGCCTGCACTGCAGGAAAACAGTTATGGTTTTGCCGTGCCATACAATTCAACTGCAAGTGCTGTATTTTTAGCAAAGCTGTTAAATAATAATGTGGGCGTTCGTATAAATGAAAAAGACATTCTTTATAATGGCAAACAAATACGTAAAGGCTCGCTGCTTGTTTTAAGAAGGGATAATACTGCGGACTGGAATGCTGTTGTTAAACAGCTGAACGGAGCAAATGAAGACATACTTACACTCAACAGTGGTTTTATGGATGCCGGGCCTGATATGGGGAGCCCTGATATAATAAAACTGGCTACGCCACGTGTGGCCTGTGTTACTGGTGATGACGTAAATCCTAATGCTGCAGGAGAAATATGGCATTTGTTTGAGCAACAGGTAAAGTATCCGCTTACTATGCTTAATGGAAACCGTTTGCGTGCAAATACATTAAAGCAGTTTGATGTATTGATTTTACCCGATGGTGATTACTCATTTATTAGTGATAAAAAAATGAGTGATGATGTAAAAGCATGGGTTCGTAGTGGCGGTCGCATTATTGCATTAGAAAGCGCTGTATCACAATTTGCAGATGCGGACTGGGGTATAAAAATTAAAAAAGAAGACGAAGAAAAAAAGGACGATAAAAAAGATGCTGATTATTCGCTGTTACGCAAATATGGAGACAGGGAACGGGATGATTTGGTAAACAGTATACCCGGCGCCATTTATAAAGTGGAAATGGATGATACACACCCGCTGGCCTTTGGCATTGGCAATACATTTTATACACTTAAGCAAAACAGCATTGTAATAGAATTTTTAAAAGACGGCTGGAATGTGGGTACAATAAAAAAAGAAAATAAAGTAGCCGGTTTTGCGGGCAGTGCTGTAAATAAAAAGATAAAAGACGGAACCATTTTCGCTGTGCAGGAAATGGGCCGTGGTAAAATTATTTATATGGCGGACGATCCTGTATTCCGTAATTTTTGGGAAAATGGAAAGCTGCTGTTGTTAAATGCAGTATTTATGGTGGGCAATGAGCCTATGCGGTTATAATCAGCTGGGCTGATTTTATTAGCCACAGATTGCACAGAAACACTGAAAAATACATTTACCTGATATGCCAGTTTTAGATGTTAACAGTTACCCTTTGCAGGACGAAACAGATAAGATAATTGGGCTTGCAATAGAGGTGCATAAAATATTAGGTCCGGGGTTTTTAGAAATTGTTTATAAGGATGCACTGGAATATGAGTTTAATGAGAATAATTATCATTTTACCAGAGAAGAAGAGTATAAAATCACTTATAAAAAAACAATTTTAAAGCATAAGTTTTATGCAGACTTTGTATTGTTTGAAAAGATTATTGTGGAAGTGAAAGCAAAGCAGGGCGGTATTGCAGAAGAAGATTTATCGCAAGCAATTAATTATTTAAAAGTGTCTGGTTGTAAAGTTGGTTTAATTTTAAACTTTGCCGCAGCCAAACTCCAAATAAAGCGTGTAGTATTTTAAGTATGAAAAAAATAATTCAGCGTTTCAGTGCCTCAGTGGCAAATCTTTATTTGCGTAAGCAAATCTTCTTTTTATTTTTTATGGCTTTCTTTTGCGAAGCAAAATCGCAAACGCCTAAATCGTACACGTCATCAGAAATATTACTGCAGCTAAAAAAACTGAATGTGCTGGGCTCCGTATTATACATTGCTGCACACCCGGATGATGAAAATACCCGGTTACTTGCTTATTTGGCAAATGAGAAATTATACCGCACCGGTTATTTAAGTTTAACACGTGGGGACGGTGGACAAAATTTAATTGGTGATGAGCAAGGTGTTGATTTAGGATTGATACGTACACAGGAATTACTGGCGGCAAGACGCATTGACGGTGCAGAGCAATTTTTTAGCCGTGCCTTTGATTTTGGTTTTAGTAAAAGCCCTGAAGAGGCTATGAAAATTTGGGGACACGATAAAATATTAAGTGATGTGGTTTGGGTAATAAGAAAATTTAAGCCTGATGTAATTATTACCCGTTTTCCCACAACCGGCGAGGGCGGGCATGGGCATCATACCGCATCGGCCATATTAGCAGGTGAGGCATTTGATGCAGCGGCAGACAGTACAAAATTTCCTGAGCAGTTAAAGTATGTAAGTACCTGGCAGGCTAAACGGTTGCTATGGAACACGTTTAATTTTGGCAGTACTAACACACAACGGGAAGACCAGTTTAAAATTGATTGTGGTGTTTACAATGCATTGCTGGGAAAAAGTTATGGAGAAATTGCTGCAGCCAGCCGCAGTCAGCACAAAAGCCAGGGCTTTGGTGTGCCGGCACAAAGAGGTGAATCACTGGAGTATTTTAAAACAATAAAAGGAATTGCACCGCAAAAAGATTTAATGGAGGGGATTTATACAGACTGGAATAAAGTGCAGGCAGCATTATTATTGCCCGAGAATTATTTTGCATCTGCAATTCAAAAAATTATAACAGAGTTTTCAACGGAACAACCTGAAAAATCGTTGCCCTTATTAGTTAAACTTTATGATGATTTAGAAAGTGTGGATAACGCTTACTGGAAAACCCAAAAGCAGGCGGAGATAAAAAAACTGGTTGAGCTGTGCAGCGGCCTATTTATGGAAGCAACTGCAAATGCTCAATATGCTGTACAGGGAGATACCTTAAAAGTTACGCTGACTGTAAATAACCGCAGTGGTGCCAATATTTTAAGTGCCGATGCACAAATTGACACCACTTATGTTTTGTTTGACCAGCTGCAGAAAAATAAAAATGCTGTAAAAACATACAGTTGGTTTATTGAACCCAATGCCAAGCTTTCTCAGCCTTACTGGCTGGAAAATGAAAAAGACAAAGGCAGCTTTAATGTAGAAGATCAACAGCTTATTGGTAAAGCTGAAAATGATCCAATGAGTGTAACATTCAGTATGATGATAGAAGGGAAGGAGTTTACGTTTACCAAGCCAGTGCGTTATAAGTATACAGATCCTGTGAAGGGTGAGATTTATGAGCCGGTGAATGTAATTGCACCGGTAGCTGTAACTAATTATACAAAAACAGTTTTTCGCACAAATAAAAGTGCCACTGTATATGATATAAAACCTTCGGTAACATTTCAAACATTTAAAGATATTAATCACCTGGATGTGGTTTCGTATTTTGAACCACAACATGAGTCATTAAGATGGCCCATAAACAACAGTAAAGCAAAAGCTAACCTGGTGCAGGAACCGGAGATTATTAATTATCCGCCATTAAGTAAAAATTTAAAATTTGATGAGACGGTAAAACAACTTCGTACAATTCAGTATGATCATATTCCCTCTATTAATTATTTTTCGCCAGCAGTTATAAAAATTATTGATTTTAATAACAATTTAAAAACCCTTGGTTCTCTCGCCGGCTACATCCCCGGCGCAGGAGATAAAATCCCGGAAGCATTGGAGCAAATGGGCTATAAAGTAGTAACACTAAAAGAAAGTGATATTACTGCAGAGAATTTAAAACAGTTTGATGTAATTATTACCGGCGTACGGGCTTACAACACCAACGAGTGGATGAACAATGTATACGATGCATTGATGTTGTATGTAAAAGAAGGTGGTGTGTTGTTTTCTCAATATAATACCAGCAACCAGATTGGGCCCGTACGTGCAAAAATTGCGCCTTATACCTTTAATATAAGCCGCAACAGAATTACAGATGAAGAAGCGAAAGTAAACTTCCTGTTGCCGCAGCACCCGGTATTAAATTTCCCCAATAAAATAACCGATAAAGATTTTGAAGGCTGGATACAGGAACGCAGCATTTACAATGCAGAAAATACTGATACGGCGTATAAAAAAATATTCAGTATGAAAGACCCCGGCGAAAATGAACAAGACGGCAGTTTAATCATTGCTAATTACGGACAAGGCAGGTTTGTGTATACCGGGTTGGTTTTCTTTAGAGAGCTGCCTGCAGGTGTACCCGGTGCTTACCGTTTGTTTGCTAACATTATTGCTAATAAACGAAAAACTGCTAATGCACCTAAACAAAACAATTCAAAAGAGATTAATATTAAAGTGCCGAGTAAATTTAATGGTAAAGGAGCGAAGGGGTAGACTAGCCCCCTCCGCCCCCTGAAGGGGGAACTGATTGTGTAATAGATTAAAGTGAAGAGGAAAGGAAGATGATTTTTTTCTCTTAGCCCCGAAGGGGCGTAATGTTTTTTGGTGCATAATGCCATTAAGGCTGAATAAAGAATTGATAGTACAAGTGAGTGACACAACGATGCTGAACAAAGCCTAAATGTTTGTTACAAAAAAATAAAACAAAAAATAACACCGCTTCCATTTATATATTAGTGTACTGCTTTTAAATTTCTAAGTTATTGTTTTGAGTTTTATTGACTGGACCATACTGATTGCCGCTTTATCCGGAATTATTATTTACGGCGTGTATAAAAGCCGCACCTCTAAAAATATTGACGGCTATTTTTTAAATAACCGCAATATGCCCTGGTATTTGCTGCTGCTGGGCATTATGGGCACGCAGGCAAGCGCTATAACTTTTCTTACCGGCCCGGGGCAGGCGTATACTGACGGAATGCGTTTTGTACAGTATTATTTTGGATTGCCTTTGGCCATGATTGTAATTGCGTTTGTTTTTGTGCCGGCTTTCAGCCGGTTAAAAGTAGTTACCGCTTACGAGTTTTTAGAACATCGTTTTAACAGCAATACAAGAACGCTCACCTCTGTTTTGTTTTTAGTGAGCCGGGGTTTAAGCACAGGCATTAGTGTATATGCACCTTCAATTGTGTTAAGCACTTTGCTGGGCTGGAACATTTATGTTACCAATATAATAATGGGTGGCTTTTTAATTATTTATACCATTACCGGTGGTGCAAAAGCAGTGGCACATACACAAAAAATACAAATGCTGCTTGTTTTTATTACGCTGGCACTAACGTTTTACTTTATGGTGCAGGCATTACCCGGTAAAAATTTTGCAGACGCTATTGATACAGGTGCTGCAGCCGGTAAAATGAATGTGATTACAACAGGCTTTACTGAAAATGGTTTTGACTGGAAAGACCGCTACAATATTTTTAGTGGTATTATTGGCGGCTTTTTTTTGGCGCTTAGTTATTTTGGTACCGATCACAGCCAGGTGGGCCGTTATATTAGTGGTAAAAACGAAAAAGAAACTAAAACAAGTTTACTGCTTAACGGCTTAATAAAAGTGCCCATGCAGTTCTTTATTTTGCTGCTGGGTGTTTTAGTGTTTGTTTTTTATTTAAATATAAAGGCACCGGTATACAATGATAAGTTGTTGCATGAAAAAGGAATGCAGACAGCATATGCTGAATCATTAAGAACACAGGCAATTATTTATGAAGTAGCTTTAAAAAACGGGCATACCGCCGATGCTTTAAAAGCAAAAAAAATGTATGATGCTATTTTGGTTAAGGCATTGCCTGAAGAAGATGTTAAGCAAACCAATTTTATTTTTTTACGCTTTGTAATGGACTATTTACCCAAAGGGCTTATTGGGTTAATAGTAGCTATTTTGTTTTTATCGGCATGGGGCAGCATTGCTGCAGCGCTTAATTCTTTGGCGGCCTGTTCTATGGTGGATATACACAAAAAGTATTTTTCTAAAAACAGTACAGAGGAACAGGATTATAAAACTTCTAAATGGTATACACTGGGCTGGGGATTGTTCTGTATTGCTATGAGTATGTTTGCCACTAACATTGGTAACAGCCTTATAGAAGTGGTGAATATTATTGGCTCCATTTTTTACGGTGTAATACTGGGTGTTTTTTTGGTAGCCTTTTTTGTAAAGCAAGTAAAAGGCAAAGCTGTTTTTATTGCCACCATAATTTCACAATTGCTGGTAATTGTAATTTACAAGCTGGATATTATTTCTTTTTTATGGCTGAATGTAATAGGGGCACTGCTGGTTATTTTGCTGAGTATCATTTTACAACCTTTTGTAAAACAAAAAGCGCTGTAAAAATTACAGCGCTTTAACTATAACTTATCATTCATATCTTATAACTTCTTCAACAGCTCTTCGTTCATTTTTACATAGTCATCATTCTTTGCTTCTTTCGCCAGTTCTAATGATCGTTTAGCGCTTTCTTTTGCGCCGGCTTTATCATCCATTTCTTTTTGAATTTTTGCTTTGTATAACCACATCCAGTAAGCTTTATCATTGCCTTCAATTGCTTTTGAAACATATTCAAGCGCTTTATTCTGGTTGTTTTCGTATTCATTATAAAATTGTGCTGCCTGCCAGTAAGGTTTTTTATCTGTCAGCATTGCCGCATCAATTTGTGCCTTTAAGCGGTCTTTAATATTTGTAGCAATGGGAATAGTAACGGATGTTTTTTCCCATATTAATTCAAGTCCGCAGCTTTCGGGTTTAATATCAGTAAACTGCATGGTAAAAGTTTCGGTTTTGCCTTTAGCTTTCATTGGCACGGTGCGAAAGCGTATTACGTCTTCGCTTTCTTTGTACCCGTCAATACCCCAGTTATTCACTCCTTTGTTTAATATTACTTCCCAGCTGTCCACACCGGGAATGGTGTATAAAACATAAGTGCCGGTGTCAATTTTTTTACCTCCTAATTCAACTGCATCTGTAAACTTAATTTTTGTAGCGCCGTTGGCACCGGTGCGCCATAATTTGTTATAAGGCACCAAATCTCCAAAAATTTTACGGCCTTTGGCATTGGGGCGGCTATAGGTTAATTCAATGCTGCCCATACCAAAATCTTGTTTTATAGTTTGGGTAGATGATGGTTGAGGCATTTTTACTTGCGCAACTGCTGCTGTATATATACATGAAGCGGCAAACAATACAAACGTCAATCTTTTCATAAATAAAATTTTAAGGCACAAATCTAACAGATGTGTGTTAATTGACGGTGATATTTTTTGTGAGAGTGCTTAAAACTGTACTGTAATTTTCCCTTTCCCTTTTTTTCCCTTTTTTACTTTCCATTGCGGGCCTTGCTGCAATAAGCGAATGGCAGCATCATCACAGTTATCGCAAAGTGATTTATCCACCTTAATATTGGTAATAGCGCCATTGGCTTTTACATCAAATGAAAGTTCTACCTGGCCATGAATATTGTTTTTCAATATGTCATCCGGTATTTCAATATTATTATCAGCATAAGTATTGTAATTATCCCAGCCATCTGCCGGCTCCACATTCATTACAGAATCTTTTATTAAAGATGAACGTTTTAATGCTTTACTCTTGGCGTTGCCACTTGTAACCACAGTACTTTCTTTAAATGAATTATTATCTTCAGAAAGTACAACCCTGTTTTGCTGTGCATTGCTTCTCAGCGTTATTATTTGCGGTTTGTAACCGGCAGCTTTTACTTCCACCGTTAATAAAGAGTCATTAGAAAGCAGCCTGAAATTACCTTTTACATCAGCATACGTGCCAAAGTTTTCACTTTTAATATTAATGTTTGCAAACGGTAACGGGCTGTTATCGGCACTCAATACCTGCGCAAAAAAAGTTTTGTTTAATAATGGTTCTTTTTTATCGCTCAGTACAACTTCTGACTTTTTTTCTTTTCTGTAATTGTCGTTATCGTAGCCATAATTTTTTGCTACGCTTTCAGCAGCAGTATTGTTAAATGTATTTTGCTGTGGCGGAACAGCATTGGCAGTTGCAGGTGATGCAGCATTTTTTGCCATCTCATCTTCAGCTGTTTTGCCTGTTGCAGATGCAATGCCCGCTGCAGGTTGTTGCTTAGCAGGGGTGTACACAAACATACTGTCTGCAATTGTAGCCGCAGGTGCATGCGTAACATCTCTAACAATGGTGTTGTTTGGTTTTTCCGGCTTTACTTCGGCAATAATAATATTATCATCTTTTGTTTTAAGCTCCGTATCAGTTTTATAACCATTTACAGCCACAGAGTCTGCTGTTATGGCTTCAGCCGGGGTTTGTTTCGTTTCAGTTGTGGTATTTTCAGCAACTTCCCTGTTTTCTTTTTTATTAATTAAAAAGTACGACAGTGCAGCAGTTGTACCAATCAGCAAAACAGCCGCAGCTGCTTTCCACCAGTTATTTTTATTTTTAGAAAGCGGAATAACTTTGGCGCCTTCATGTTGCCGTGCAAAACCATTTCTTAAGTCTGCCAATGTATTTTTCCAGTCATCGGTTTGCATACCGGCATAACCTTCCATAGCTTCCGCAAGCAATGGATCTTCCAGCGCAGCTTTTTCCATAGCATTCATCTGCAATGGCGTAAGCTTGCCTTCCAGGTAATTTTGAATATCTGCTGCTGTGTAAATGTTGTTATGTCCGTTATACTCAGTCATTTTTTGTTTCGGCCATTTTGCTTTCCATGCAAATTTTTAAATTTCTTCTGCCGTTTTGTATAAAACTCCGCACTTTGTTCCAGTCATAACCTGTGCTTGCTGCAATTTCATTGTAGCATTTGTTCTCCAGGTAAAAAAGCCTTACTGTTTCTTTTTGTTCCTGTGGTAAGGTTTCCAAACATTGTTCCATTTTTACAAAGTTGGTTTCTTTTTCAACTGCTTCGCCATTCAGATGCGTATTTTCTGCCGATTGCATAAAATTGGCGTTAAATTCAGTGGTTTTTACATTACGGGGGCTGCGTAACTGCATCAGGCAGTAATTGCGTGCCAGCACATGCAGCCAGCCCTTAAAATTTTCAACTTCGTGTTGTTTTAGCTTAGCCGTTAATTCTATGTAAATATCCATCACGGCATCTTTACTGCGTTCGGCATCTTTAAAATACTTAAGGCACACACCAAATACCAAATCCATATACCGCTGGTACAAAGCACTTAAATGCTCCATATTGCCGCTTTGTTTAAAAGCAGTAACCAGTTCTTTATCAGTATCGTTGGTTGATATGTTGCGTAAAAAATTCAAAACAGTGGTTAAGAAGCAATTTTATTTTTTGGTGACAAGCTTTTGTGCTGCTATGTTGCATTGTTGCGTCGCACACTTCAACAGTTAAACGTTGTTCAGCTTTAATTATGTTGTACGCAGGCCATTTATTCAAAAAACACCCTTACTGTTTGATAAAATATCCGGCTGTTAATATATTGGCTCTGCTGCTGTTTTTCACTGTAACCCTGTAAACCCAGCAAACCGGCGGCGTTGCCTTTATTAATGGCAATTTCTAAATACCCGGCAGAATTAAACAGTGCCAGTTTTTCACCTTCTGTAACATCAGCATACGTTTCACTTATGCGGTCAATTACCTCATCTCTTTTAAAAACAATTTTAAAGCTGCGGCCACGCCGTTGTTCTTCAAACTCGTCTTTGGTAATGTTTACAATTACATTTTCAAAATTATCTATAAAAATTATCTGGCCTTCAATCCAGTTATTACCCAATAAAGGTTTTAACGGGTTTTTTACATGTATGGAAACAGCGGCATCACCCACTTCTTCAATGCGTTTTCCTGTATTGAGTTCATTAAATGCTTTTGCAAAAATGCTGGTACAGTAAAGAGTGTTTTTTTGCTGTGTTTTTTCTAATTGCAGCGCCACTACTTTCTGCGGCACTTCTTCCAGTATCATTGTAATTAAACCATTATCGGCACAGCCAATAAAATGCCCGTTATGTTCTGCCAGCAGCATGTGCTCCGGTTTTTCATCAAACAAATTAACCAGCACCAAATGAAAAGTACCGGGGCTAAAATTTTTTATAGCATTGCGGCACACATAAGCAGCCTGCGGATAATTAAAAGGAGAGAGGTTGTGCGTAATGTCTACTAAATTAAAGCCTGCATTTGCCTGTAATAATTGCCCTTTAACAGCACCCACCAAAAAATCCTGGTGACCAATGTCGGATGTAAGGGAAATTACAGGCATTTATGTTTAAATAGTTTATCGGTTTATTGTTTAAATAGTTAATCAGATAACTGGTTAATCGGTTTATATTTATTGATTAACTCTTTACTGCTATCTTACTAATTCCCCATTTTTAAAAAAGAATTTGTGTGCAAGCTTATCTGCCCATCCGGGAAAAAACTTATTCATAAACACCGTTCTTTTACCGGTGAAAGTAAGCACCAGCGTACGCTTTCTTTTTTCTATGGCTTTTAATATGTGGCCGGCACATTCTTCAGATGTCATCATTTTGCCCTCATCCATGGGGCTTTCGCCCTGGCGCTGGCCTTTATTATTTAATGCGGCGTTACGTATGTTAGATGCCGTAAAGCCGGGACAAACCCACATTACGTTTACACCGTCATGTATCAGTTCTGTCCGCAATGCTTCCAGCCAGCCATTAACCGCATATTTACTAGCAGAGTAACCACTACGGCCCGGCAGCCCACGATAGCCGGCGATGGATGATACGCCCACTACTGTTCCTTTTCGCTCAATAATAGAAGGCAGTGCCAGCTTGGTGCAATACACCGTACCGTAATAATTAATATCCATCACTTTTTTAAAAACATCCAGCTCTGCATCTTTTACCAATGCCCTCATAGAAATGCCTGCATTGTTTATTAAAATATCAATACCGCCAAAAGTGCTGATGGTTGAATTAATAAAATTCCTGCAATCGTTCAGGTTACTAACATCTGTTACCAATGTATGTAAGGGTTTGCCTGCATTGGCAACCTGCAAATCGTATAATTTATCCTGGTTGCGGCCGCATGTGGCCACCTTAGCTTCCAGTTGAAGTAATAATTCCACCAGCGCTTTGCCTATACCATCGCTGCCACCCGTAACTGCCACCACTTTATTTTTAAAAAAACTGCTCATAAAAGATATTATTGACAAAAATATATTGATTATGACTGTAAACGATACATTTTCAAAAAAATAAAAAGCCCCCCGCTGTTGCGGAGGGCTTTGTGATCTGGCTGGGACTCGAACCCAGGACCCATACATTAAAAGTGTATTGCTCTACCAACTGAGCTACCAAATCAGCCTTTAAAATTTTTGGATTGCAAAGATAGGGGTATTCACTTAAAAATCAACACCAAAAAAATGATTTTTTACACTAAAAAAATAAAATTGTGAATAACCTGGTTTATACTGCTAATAAACTGCATCCACGAATATCGCTGTTATCAATACGCCCCAGCACTTCAAAACTTCCGCCCGGGTAAAGGCGCCCGGCATCTTCGGTAGCAATAAAACTGCAGCTGTATAAATTAGCCAGGTCAATTACGTTTACGCATCCGTTCTTTGGCTTTTGGTTTAAAGTACTTGCATCCGTAACAGCAAAAGGATCGTCTTCGTCTCTTATTAAAATTTTCATCCACGCCGGACAATGAAAAATGCCATCTCCTTTTGAATACGCCTGTGATAATAATTCCGTCATTCCATATTCAGAATGTACCAGGCTGATGCCTAATTGCTGCTGTAAATATTTATGCACTTCCTGTCTTGTCATTTCTTCCCGCCGCCCTTTCATACCACCGGTTTCCATAATTATTGTATTGCGTAATTGCATAGGATATTTTTCAGCAAAATCCAGCAGGGCATAAGTTACACCTATTAATAAAGTGGGTTGTTTTAATATTTCATTATGCAAAATGGTATTGCGTAGTTTTTCAAAATCATACAAATAAAATCCGCTTTGCCTGTTATTGCTTAAACGTATCAGTTCATCCGCCATAAATACCAGCGAAGAATTGCCTCTTTCAAGATACGAGGGCAATAAACCAAGAATACATTTTTGCTGAACACCGCCATAAAAATGTTCAAAGGTTTTAATAAAACTTCGCTTATACAGCGCTGCGGATTTTACATAATGCCTGCTGTTTATGGTGTTTGTTGTACCACTGCTCTCAAAAATGTTTTCAGCATCAAAACTGGTAGCGGTTACTTCATGTGTTTTAAAAAACGAAATGGGCAAAAAAGGTATTTGTGTTATAGCATTTACTGCCGCCGCATTTATATGGAGTGCATCGCAATATTGCCGGTAAATGTTATTATGCTGGTACTGAAAATTAAAAACGGCCAGGGCCAATTCGTTAAAGTTATATGGGGAGGCAGCAAATATGTTCTGCTCAAGGTCAATATTTTTAACGGGTTGTTTCAAATACTATTATTAAATTTGAATAACAAAATTACAATAATGCGTTACATTATATTGATTGCTTTTGCCACAATGATGTTATCTGCCTGCAAAAAAGACAAGTTTAATACCGTGCCCGAAATAAGCTTTAACGAGTTTAAGCCCGATTTTTACAATAACAGTACTCCCGATGATGAGCTGCCGGTACTTAAAGTGCATATAACTGATGCCGAAGGTGATTTAGGATTGATTGATGGAAAAGACACTTCTTTTATTTACCTGAAAAACCTGCGTACCAACAAGCTGGATTCTGCACTATTACCCAATATAAAACCCATAGCCGTAAAAAATTTTGAAGCAGATATATCAGTATTTATGAAACAATTTTTGGGTACCACACGCTCAACACGGGATACCATTTATTTTGAAGTGTATGTGAAGGACTTTGCTAAAAATAAAAGTAATGTAATTAAAACAGGCAAACCTGTCTATTTCATTCCTTAAATGAAACTGCTCTACTTTATTGTTTCTCACTCGTTATTTATTGCTGCCTGTGCTGCGGCATTGTGTTTTCAAACTGCCCAGCTGCTGCAGGTTACATTAGATGCATGGTTTTACAGTTTTATCTTTTTTTCCACCATATGCAGTTATAATTTTTACTGGTTACTCAGCGGGTATGCTTTTAAAAGCGGCAGCATCAGTACATATTTAATGCAGCACCGTTCTAATGTTATTGTGTTGCTTACTGCTGCTGTTGGGTTGGGCGTTACAGTTTTTCATCTTACTGTAATATTGCCTGTAATTGCTGTTGCAGCAATGCTTACTTTTATTTATGCAATACCGCTGCTGCCTTTTAAATGGCTCAGGTTTACCCGTAATGCGGGGTTGCTTAAAACTATTTTACTGGCGTTTACCTGGGCATTTATAACGGTTTGTATCCCTTATGTATATATTAAGGCGGCTAATACCACTGCATTGCTGTTATTGTTTTGCATACGGTTTGTGTTTATGCTGATGCTTTGTATAATATTTGATGCAAGAGATACCGAAGTGGATAAAATAAGAGGGTTGCAAAGCCTTACCACTATGCTGCGTCCGCAAACAGTAAAGTTTATAATGCTGCTGCTTTTTGCAGCTTATTTAATTGCCGGAATTTTTTTCAGGTTATACTTTAACGAAACCAAACAAATTACAGCGATTTTAATAATTGGCCTCACCGTTGCCACTGTTTATTATTACTCCTTAAAAAAACAAGGATACCTTTTTTATTATTTTATTGTTGACGGATTAATGTTGTTTTCTGCCGCTGTAACTTTTATAGCATCCATTTAAGTAATTTTGCCTGTAAAATTTATAATAATGGCAAAATCCAAAAAAGCTAAAAGTATTCTCACTGGCGAATCGTATGATTTTCTTAAAAACTACATCAACACACCATCACCCACTGGTTTTGAAAGCAGCGGGCAAAAACTGTGGTTAGAATACATAAAACCTTTTGTGGATACACATTTTACCGATCCTTACGGAACGGCGGTTGGTGTAATAAATCCCACATCAACTTTTAAAGTAGTTATAGAAGCGCATGCCGATGAAATAAGCTGGTTTGTTAATTATATTTCTGCAGATGGGTTAATTTATCTTAAACGCAATGGCGGTGTGGATCACCAGATTGCTCCCGCTAAGCGTGTGCTTATTCATGGAAAGAAAGGAGCCGTAAAAGCAGTATTTGGCTGGCCCGCCATTCATACCCGTTTAAGCAATAATGATGGTAAGGAAGCCCAGCCTAAAGTAGATAATCTTTTTTTAGACTGTGGTGCCCGCAATAAAAAGGAAGTGGAAGCATTGGGTATACATATTGGCGCAGTAGCTACTTATGAAGAGGGATACGAAGAGCTGGCATATGATTATTTAATTGCCCGTGCATTTGATAACCGCATTGGCGGTTTTATGATAGCCGAGGTGGCGAGGCTGCTGAAAGCAAACCGTAAAAAACTGCCTTTTGGCCTGTACATTGTAAATGCTGTGCAGGAAGAAATTGGATTGCGTGGTGCTGAAATGATTGCACGCCGCATTAAACCGAATGTGGCTATTATTACCGATGTTACTCATGATACCACCACACCCATGATTAATAAAATTATTGAGGGGGACTGCGCTTGTGGTAAAGGGCCTTCGCTGGCTTATGGCCCCGCAGTACATAATAAACTGCTGAGTTTTGTACAGGATACAGCTGCTAAAAATAAAATTCCTGTACAGCTGCGTACGGTAAGCCGCAGCACAGGTACAGATACTGATTCGTTTGCTTATGCCAACGATGGTTGTCCTTCGGTTTTAATTTCTATACCGCTGCGTTACATGCATACCACAGTAGAAATGCTGCATAAGGATGATGTGGAAAACACCGTGAAGCTGATGTATGAATCGCTGCTTGCCCTTACGCCTAAAACCAACCTGAGTTATTTTTAAATAATACAATGTCTAAAAAGCAAATAGCATTTACAGTTATTTCAATTGTGGTGCTTATAAGTGCCGGCATAATTTTTTTAAAAACCACTGCGGATAAAGCAAGGAAAAAATCTGAACAGATTTTAAATGACTTTAAAACAATAGATAAAGATTTAAAAAGTACAGATGAAAGCATTAAGCAACAAAATAAAGCCCTTGATTCACTGTTGAGAATAAAGGCTGAAACAATTAATAAGCATACGCAATAATTATGGAAGATCGGTTTACTAAATATTCAAAATTATATTTTCTCATATTCGGGCTGTTTTTGTGTGTGCCTGTTTTTTTTAGTTTGTTCATCGCTTTCTTTTATGGGTTTTTTAAAATTTTTGCATCCCGCCCGTTAGATATTTTTTATGAACTGGTTGTACTTGTAATTCCGGCGGCTTTATTTGCTGCAGTGTATTATATATTTATCCGCCGTACTAAAACACATCCTGCAAAAGTGGTTAAAATTATTTCGCAGGTGTTAATGATGATTGCTTTTTGTATTTGCCTGGTGCTGCTTGTAGCTGACTTGGTGCATTATTTTAAAATAAAAGGAGCATCTTATGAAATAAGTGATTTTTATAGCTACAGCCTTGCTTTTTTAGCCGGCAATATTGCGTTGCTTTTTATAATTGCACTAGTGCAGGCATTTACCACGCCAAAGGAGGAAGACTGGATACAAAAACGAAAGCACCGGCAGGAGAGAGGGAATGGTGTACAATAAGAAACCCCGTTAAGAATAACGGGGTTTAAAATCAAAACCAACTGTATGCTATGAAAAACTCTTATTGAATAGCTATTTCTTTTGCAGCAGCTTTTACTTCTTCTTTTTTAGGAAGGGTTACAAACAAAATACCATTTTCATATTTTGCTGCAATATTGCCTCCGTCAATTTTATCATCTACTGTAAAGCTGCGCTTAAAACTTTTTGCACTAAATTCTTTGCGGATAACCTTTTCGTTTTCCACTTTGTTTTCTGTTTTTTTCTCAGCGCTTATTGTTAACAGGTTGCCATCTAATTTCAGGTTAAAGTCTGCTTTGTCATAACCCGGTGCCGAAAGCTGTACCTGGTAAACGTCGTTTAATTCGGTAATGTTTACAGGCGGAAAAGCCCAAACATCTTCACGAAAAGTTTTACCAAGGGTTGATGGCAATTCGTTAAATAATTCGTTCATTAAACCATCAAATGATTTACCAAATGGATTGTGTGTTCTTACAAGTGTCATGGTCAGATATTTTTTAAATTTTAAAATTTGTTTGTTTCCTTTTATCGTTCAAAAGCTGTTCCATGGCTAAAATCAAAGCCAAAGTTTCATTTTAGTAAACTTTTGTCAGTCTTTTTGTCTTGTTTGGTTGTGTTGATGCGACATAATTTCATGTTTAAGCAATTTCACAGGTGTGAAAAATCAATGTTTCGCCATCTGCTTATCAGTTACTAATTTTGTGGTTCTAAAAATCTACAACAATATGTATCCGGAAGAAATTGTAATACCGATGAAAGAAGAGCTGACGGAAAATGGCTTTTCAGAAATGCTTTCTGCCGACCAGGTGGAACAAGCTTTAAGCGATAAAGGCACTACACTCGTAGTTATAAATTCAGTTTGTGGCTGCAGTGCTGGTACCGCAAGGCCGGGTGTTTTAATGGCGGTTGCTAACAGTGCAAAAAAACCAGATCATCTTACCACCAGCTTTGCCGGCTTTGATGTGGAAGCTGTTAAAAAATTAAGAGAACACCTGTTGCCTTATCCTCCTTCTTCACCTTCAATTGCTTTATTTAAAGATGGACAGCTGGTTCATTTTGTAGAGCGCCACATGATAGAAGGACGTAATGCACAAATGATTGCAGAAAACCTGATGGGTGCTTTTGATCAGTACTGCAATTAAAATAATTATGATGGATTGTAAGTTATCCCGCCATTTGGCGGGATTTTTTTTACAGCCTGTTTACTGCTTTAAATAAATAGATATATTGCATCATTATAAGAAACAAGCAGCAGTATGTATCCCAATTTATATTATGTTTTTAAAGACTGGTTTGGTGTGGAATGGAAAGCCTTAGGAATTTTGAATATGTTCGGCCTGATGGTGGCTTTGTCTTTTGTGGCTGCTGCAATAGCTTTTTCCAGTGAGCTAAAGCGCAAGGAAAAACTTGGATTGCTTTTTCCACGTGAAGAAATGATAACAGTAGGCAAGCCGGCTTCACTGGCAGAATTAATTGTAAATGCAATTGTAGGTTTTGTTTTTGGATATAAAGTCTTTGGGTTATTGTTTAATCGTCCGGATGATGTAAACCCACAGTCTTATATTTTTTCGTTACAAGGAAATATTTTGGGAGGCCTGGCATTGGCTGCAGTTTTAGGCGGTTTAAAATGGTATGAAAAAAATAAACAAAAATTAAAAGAACCGGAACGCCGCAATGTGCGCATTTGGCCACACGACAGGGTGGGAGATATAGTAATACTTGGGCTGATTTTTGGTATACTAGGAGCTAAGCTCTTTGATGCATTTGAAAACTGGGACAGATTTGTTGAAGACCCGATTGGTACTATATTTTCTGCCGGCGGACTAACATTTTATGGCGGCTTAATATTAGCAGCCGCTGCTATTATCTGGTACGCATCTAAAAAAGGAATTAAAATTGTGCATTTGGTGGATGCTGCTGCACCGGCACTTATACTGGCTTACGCTGTTGGGCGTATTGGCTGCCAGGTGGCTGGTGATGGTGACTGGGGTGTTTACAACAGTGCATATATTTCTGACAATACGGGAAAAGTAAGCCTTGCAGCACCCGGAGATTTTGAAAAAGCATTACAAAAAGATTCTGCTTATTACCTGTATGGTAAATTGCCCGAATCAAATGATCATAATGGACACAGATCCCCTTCACTAGATAAAGTACCGCATATTAGTTTTAAAGCTCCTTCATTTTTACCAACGTGGATGGTTGCGTACACTTATCCTAAAAATGTAAATATTGATGGTATAAAAATACCGGGTGATAATGATGAACATAACAGGGTATTGCCCCAGCCGGTTTTTCCAACCCCATTTTATGAAACAATAATGGGCTTAATCATCTTTTTATTTTTATGGCTTATACGAAGCCGTATTAAAGTGCCCGGCGTTATGTTCGGCATTTACCTCATTTTAAACGGTATTGAAAGGTTTACTATCGAAAAAATCCGGGTAAACGATACATATAATATTTTTGGATTTCATCCATCCCAGGCGCAAGTGATAGCTGTACTCCTCATTATTGGCGGAATTTTCCTTTGCCTCTTCCAGTACAGACGTAATAAGGCGGCATAATTTCCTTATTTCTGTACAATTTGTAACTATTTCTGCTTTGGCTACGTACAAATAGCAACAATAGTTGTGTATAATTGCCAGTCATCCAGCTATTTTACCGTTCAGTATAAAACAATGTACTATGCAAAACAAAGTACCTACTTTTGTGAAGTAGTTATCAAAGTAAATAACTGCTTTTATTAATAGCCAAACCTGGGATTAGCCACCCGGTTAAAACAAAAAAAGTATAGCCATGAAAAGATTTTTCAACCTGCTGGTTGCAAGCACTATTGCTATGTGCAGCCAGGCGCAAACAAACTCCTCCGGTAAAGTAACCGGCAGTATTAAAGACGGCGGACAACAAAAAATTATTGACGCCGCTTCTGTTTCTCTCCTAAAAGCAAAAGATTCTGGTTTAATTAAAGTTGCAATAACTGATAAAGAAGGCAATTTTATTATCGAAAACGTAAAAGAGGGTTCCTACCTTGTATTAGCCACTTCTGTTGGTCATTCTAAAACATACAGCAATGTATTTACAGTTTCTGCGCAGCAGCCGGCAGTAAATGTAGGCGTATTGCAGCTGGTTCCACAAGACAAAAGCTTAACAGCTGTTACCGTAGTTTCTAAAAAGCCATTTATTGAAAGAAAGATTGACAAGACAATTGTGAATGTTGACGCTGCTATTTCCAATGCAGGCACCACAGCTTTAGAGGTGTTGGAAAAAAGCCCCGGCGTAACAGTAGATAAAGACGGTAACGTAAGCCTTAAAGGAAAATCAGGTGTTACTATTATGATTGACGGAAGACCTGCATATTTATCTGGCCAGGATCTTACTAATTTATTAAAAACAATGCCATCGGGTAATTTAGACCAGATTGAAATAATAACAAACCCTTCAGCAAAATATGATGCATCGGGTACTGCGGGTATTATCAATATTAAAACCAAAAAGAATAAGCAAAAAGGTTTTAACGGCAGTGCCAATACATCTTACGGTCAGGGTTTTTATGCAAGAAATAATAACAGCTTAAACCTTAACTACCGCAACGGAAAATTTAATGTGTTTAGTAATTTGGGTGCCAGCTTTGATAAAAACTACCAGGACTTATACATTTTAAGAAAATTCAGCAACACCAATGGTAATGTAGACAGGGTGTTTGAACAGGACGCTTTGATGTACAGAAGCAATAAAAATTACAATGGTAAAATAGGGGTGGATTTTTATGCCACTAAAAAAACAACCATAGGTTTTGTAGCAACTGGTTTTAATGCTTTTCATGGCCAGGACGGGCTGAACACTACTTATTTTTACAATGGTTCAAAAATTTTAGACTCTGTAGCTGTTGCAAAAAATAACGAAGATGGCCCATGGAAAAACGGTTCTCTTAACCTCAATTACCGTCATACATTTGATTCAACCGGAAGGGAATTAACAATGGATGCGGATTATGTAAGTTACCGTTCGGGCAAAACAATGGATCTTTTAAATACCTACTATTCTAATAACTGGCAGCACAGGGGAGGTGATAATTTAGTTGGCGACCTTCCTACAGATGTAAATATTTACACTGTAAAAATGGACTACAGCCAAAATCTTAAGAAAGGTATTAAACTGGAAGCAGGTATAAAATCAGGATATGTAAACACCGATAATACTGCCGGGTATTTTAATGTAGTTGGTGGTACTAAAACGGTTGATTTTTCAAAAACCAACCGCTTTAAATACAAAGAAAATATTAATGCAGCTTATGTTAACCTGGCAAAAGAAATTAAAAAATGGGGCTTACAGGCGGGGTTAAGAATGGAAAACACCAATAATAGTGGCAACCAGTTTGGTAACCCGTTGCATGCTGATTCATCATTTAAAAATTCATACACAGGTTTATTTCCCAATGTATTTTTAAGTTATAAAGCCGATGCTAAAAACCAGTTGTCGTTTTCTTATGGACGCCGAATACGCCGCCCTGATTATGAAGATTTGAATCCGTTTCTTTTCTTTATTGATAATTACACTTATGAGCAGGGCAATCCGTTTTTACAGCCATCAATTGCCAATACTTTAGAAGCATCCCATACGTTCAAAGATTTTTTAACAACATCAGTTAACTACACACACACTAAAGCTTTGTTCAGAGAAGTTTTTGAACCCAATGGCAATGCAATAGTGATAACCCACAGGAATTACGGCAGTTCAAATGATTTAAGCCTATCAGTAACTGCACAAAATCAAGTAACCAAATGGTGGATGGCAATACCTTATGCCGAATACAACTATAATAGTTACAAGGGAGAATTTTCTTCCGGCATCATTAAACTGAGCGCATCTAATTTTGTATTTAATATGAACAACCAGTTTACATTTGGTAAGGGCTGGAGCGGAGAACTGTCTGGTTTCTACCGTACAAAAGGCATTGAAGGACAAATTGCCATTCATTCTTTATGGCAAGTGAGTACGGGAATTCAAAAGCAGGTTATAAAAAAGAAAGGTACCATCAAATTAAGTGTACGTGATATTTTTAAATCAATGAAACCGTACGGGCAGGTGTTAAGTGTGCAGGGTGTGGAAGCCAATTTTCATCAGTCAAGAGACAGCAGGGTAGCTACTATTAGTTTTACTTATCGTTTTGGTAAGCCCATAAAAGGCATAAAAACAAGAAAATCTGGCGGTGCAGGAGACGAACAAGGAAGGGTTAAGGGCGCCAATTAAAATTTCATTAAGGCATTTTGTTAAAAAACCTGTGGCGGTTATGCTACAGGTTTTTTAATTTTGACAAAACTTAACAAAATGCCTTCATTTGATTTTAGCAGTAAAGTAGACCTACAAACCTTAGACAACGCTATAAACACAGTACATAAAGAAATTACCAACCGTTTTGATTTTAAAGGCAGTCATGTGGTAATTGAATTAAATAAAAAGGACTTTAAAGTAAGCCTGGAAGCAGACAGCGATATGAAGCTTGGACAGATAAAAGATGTAATGATAAGCCGCAGTATGAAACAAGGGCTTGCAGCCGAAATATATGATTTTAGTAAGGAGCCTTACCAAAGCGGCAAAGTAATGAAGCAGGAAGTAATTGTGAGAAATGGTATTAAACAGGAAGATGCTAAAAAGATTGTAAAGCTTATTAAAGATGCCGGTCTTAAAGTGCAGGCTGCAATTATGGATGATATTATACGGGTTACGGGTAAAAAAATAGATGATTTACAGGAAGTTATACAAGCAAGTAAAAGTTGGGGTTTAGGTATTGCCCTGCAGGTAGTAAATATGAAAAGTTAGGATGGTTTGTGGTTTCTGTTTGATGTTGGGGTTATTTAAATAAAAACCTTCAATGAGCCGGGAACTAACAAAAAACTACAAACTACCGGCAACAAACCAATAAATCTCCTTATCTTTGCACACTCAAAAATTTGTACGGCAAAATCCGTACAGCTAAAACAAAAAAATCATGAAAAAAGGAATTCACCCTGAGGCTTACAAAACAGTTGTTTTTAAAGATATGAGTAATGGTTACTCTTTCTTAAGCCGCTCAACAGCTTATAGCAAAGAAACCGTTAAATGGGAAGACGGCAACGAGTACCCATTAATTAAATTAGAGATTTCTAATACATCTCACCCGTTTTATACCGGTAAAAATGTGTTGGTAGATACAGCGGGCCGTATTGACAAGTTCAAAAAACGTTACGAAAAAAAGACAAAATAATTGCAAGAGATTACTATCTTTAGCACAAGTTTGTTTTTCATGGCTATACTTTAAGTCCCTCCGGTTCTCCGGGGGGATTTTTATTTTATGTATTTTTACCACGTATGCTCAAACTAATTTTTACCGAAGAGTATTGTAAACCTCAAAACCTGCATCCTTTTACTTTAATAAGGCATATACAGGATTTGCGTATTGGTATTTTAACCATACGGGAAAAGTGGGAAAAAATGCTGGGGCTTGCAACTTCTTACAACAAATGGGAAGGGTATTATTTAGATGATGAGCAAAGTATAAAAATTGATAAAGAGATTGGGAGCGATACTTATGTAATGGTACACAGTAATGTACTGCCAACACCATTACTGGTTAACAAAATAAAAAAGCTTCAGCCGGGAGAGTTTATTACTTTAAAAGACGAAGGACCTGTTGCCTATAAATTTTCTGCAAAAGAAATAACCGGGTTGCATAAAATAAAAATGCAGCATTCGGTAGAATTTGATGGTGTAATTGATGTGCTGCATTATCCATGGCAGCTGTTTCAGCTAAATGATAAAGAACTGCGTAAAGACTTTGCATTATTAACAGCGAAACGAAAAACCAAACCCATTTCAAAAACGAATAAACTCGTCAACCCTAAACAAATATTTATTGAAAGCGGGGCTAAAGCAGAGCATTGTATTTTAAATGCATCCACCGGGCCGGTTTATATTGGTAAAAACGCAACAATAATGGAAGGCAGTATGATAAGAGGGCCTTTTGCAGCCGGAGAAAACAGTTTGGTAAAAATGGGTGCTAAAATTTATGGCGCCACTACATTGGGGCCATTTTGCCTTGCCGGGGGGGAAATAAAAAATTCAATTTTAATGGGCTATAGTAATAAAGCACATGATGGATATTTGGGCGACAGTGTGATAGGCGAGTGGTGCAATTTAGGTGCCGGTACCAGCAACAGTAACCTGAAAAATAATTGCGGCGATGTAACTTATCTCGTTCATGCTGATAAAAAAGAAATAAGTGCAGGCAATAAAGGCGGCCTGTTAATGGGTGATTATTCCCGTGCTGCCATTAATACATCATTTAATACCGGCACAGTTGTAGGAGTTAGCAGCAACGTGTTTGCACAAGGGCTTACACCCAAATACATTCCGCACTTTACCTGGGGCAGCGATGGTATTACCCGCTATAAACTTGACAAGGCTGCTGATGATATTGATAAATGGAAAAAATTAAAGGGGTTTCATCTTACAGAAAAAGAAAGAGCAATACTCAGCTATATTTATAAAAAATTTTAAACCTACATACAAATGCGAAAACAAATTGCAGCAGCAAACTGGAAAATGAATTTGACCCTGCAACAGGGGGAAGCTTTAATTGACGAACTGATAAAAACACCGCATAATCTTACAGAAAATCAACTGGCGGTTTTTGGTGTGCCCTTTCCTTATTTAACAGCCATTAATGCAAAACTGGCGGGTAAAAAAAATGTATTCGTTTCGGCACAAAATTGCTACAGCAAAAAAGGCGGGGCTTATACTGGAGAAGTAAGTGCAGAAATGCTGCAAAGCATCAATATTCAATATGTAATATTGGGACACAGTGAGCGCCGTGAATATTTTAATGAAAGCAATGCCATGCTTGCAGAAAAAGTAAACATTTGTTTTGAATATGGTTTAAAACCAATTTTTTGTTGCGGCGAACCTTTAGAAATACGTGAAGCTGGTACACAAAACAGTTTTGTAGAAACACAATTAAAAGAAAGCCTGTTTCACTTAACAGCAGCACAGTTAACTGGTTTTGTAATTGCATACGAACCTATTTGGGCAATTGGTACCGGCAAAACAGCTACCAGCGATCAGGCGCAGGAAATGCATGCGCATATACGTGCGGTAATGGCTGCTCAATATGGCAGCGAAGTGGCCAACAGCATTTCAATATTATATGGCGGAAGCGTTAAAGCGGCCAATGCAAAAGAAATTTTTGGTAAACCGGATGTTGATGGCGGCCTGGTTGGCGGCGCCAGTTTAATTGCTGCAGAGTTTGCTGCAATTATAAACAGCCTTAAATAAAACTGGGTATTAAGAGTTAACAGCTTTATTAAGGTCGGCAACAGCAAAAGAAACGTCGGCTTCAATAAAGCTGTTTAATTTTTCTAAATCAAGCACAGTAGCATTAGCATCGCTGCTGCGGTGATACATGGGTATAAATTTAGCGCCGTATATTACTTCCTTAAACAGGTAGGAGCTTCTTGTAACAACAGTATTGCTGAACATGTCATCAAATGCTTTTATATAAATAAATAATTCACCCTGTATATTCTCAAAATCTTCTTTTGTAAATCCGTAAAATGGGCTTTCTTCATTAATAGGATGAACAATCGTCCAGCTAAGCGGAAGCGAATTTATTTTATCCATTTCAAGCGTTAGTGAAAAAAACTTATTGCTTGTTTTTCCATTTTCCTCAACAGCCATAAAAGTGGTGAGTTTTGCCTCTGCATCATTCAGGGTAATGTTTTTAAAAGGTGCAATACGCAGCATTAACCCGGTAATATCTTTATAGGGAGCAATAACCGCATTTTCAGAAAATTTGAGATATGCAGTTGGCTTGCTGAAGCGGCCATATAATAAACTGGTAATAATGGCCAATGTTAATAAACCTACCAATGCTTCAATAGCAGCAATTGAACTCATTAAAAAACCAGAAGGGCTTACATGCCCGTAACCAACTGTTGTAAGTGTTTGCGCACTGAAAAAAAATGCTTCTCCAAATTTTTCTCCTACGCTGCCACTGGTTACTCCATTTAATTTTTCAACGCCGGCGGTATAATAAATACCTGCAAAAAGTAAATTAACACTTATGTAAAAAAGAAAAATAAGGGTTAAAAATTTCCACCTGGGCATTGTAAGCATGGTATGATACCAGCTGATGCGTTCAAAAAAATTTACTCCCCGTTTCTCTACATTTGCCTGCCCATTTTTGTTTACAAAACGACCTCCATAATCGGCAGTGTTAGTGCCAAAGCCGGTGTTAGTTTGTGTTTTTGCCTTTGTATTCAATTTTCTTAAAAGCGACATGCAGGTTTGGTTTATACTGTAATTTACTATTATTCTTCAATGCCGTCAAACATTCAACTATAGCATTATGATATGCTTGTTATATTTGTATAACATACCATTGAATGGCTTATGCAGTTTAACCAGGCACTAAGACACAATATAGTTTGGAAGGTGGTAAACACTTTTTTTACTTTCTTCATCAATTTGTTATTGGTGCGGTTGCTGGGTGCAGCACAAAGCGGTGTATTTTATTATGATGTTGCACTGCTGGGATTACTGGTATTATTACAGGGTTTTAGCCTTGAATCGGGCATAGTTTATTTAGGCAGTAAAGATAAAAATACTTTGCCGGCCATTTTTTTTACTGTATCAGCCTGGCTGTTAGTGCAGGTATTACTTTCCGCTTTTATTTTATCTATGGTGCATACATCCATTTCAAAAGCAGCAGCAGTTTTTTTTGTATGTGCTAATATTGCGGTAACATATTTAACTGCTTTGTTCGCTGCTAATAAAAATTTTATAACACCCAATATTATTGCTGCTTTTGTAAATTTTATATTACTGGCAGCTTTATTTGTTTATCATAATACCGTTGCATATGAAAAAGCGCCAGGTTTTATTTTAAGCCCTGTTCAATTATACATTTACAGTTTTGTGCTGCAGGCATTGCTATTGCTTATCTTTTTTCTGAAAAATTATAAAAAGCAAACAACCCCTTTAAATATTACAGGAATTGCAAAAGCGCTGTTGCGTTTTTCTGCTATTGCCTGCATCAGTAATATTCTTTTTTTTCTGCTTACACGAATTGATTATTATTTTGTAAGCAAATATTGCACAACGCAGGCGCTTGGTAATTATATACAAGTATCAAAATTTGGGCAGTTGCTTATTTTACTGCCATCAATGATTGCTGCTGTAATTTTCCCATACACAGCTTCGGAAAAAGACGAAATGATTTTGGAAAGGACACAGTTTTTTTGCCGGATTATTACATGGCTATTTATATCAGTAATACTGGCCATTGCGGCTACAGGATTTTGGCTTTTTCCTGCATTGTTTGGCGATGGTTTTGATCAAATGTACACAACCATGCTTTTTTATCTGCCCGGTTTTTTTGCGCTGAGTATTATTACTGTTTTGGCAGCATACACAGGAGGCAAGGGAATGGTTATTACTAATCTTTCCGCATCAGCCATAGCACTTATAGTAGTAATTGCCGGGGATATTTTACTTATTCCCTTATGTGGTATAAATGGCGCTGCAATTGCCAGCAGTTTAGCCTATTTTATTTGTATGATGTATTTATTGTGGCAACTAAAGCATAAGGAATATTTTTTTACAACAGATTTTTTTGGTTTAAAGTTATCGGATCTGAAACGATTAGTGTCTGTTTAATATAAAAAGAAATTGAGTATACAATCTAAAATAAACTGGGTGCTTACAGGCTTATCATTAAGGCTGTTGAAAACATCGCTTAAAAAAAGACTGCAAGGTGATGCTGCCGGTTTCTTACAAACAATACCGGTGAGTAACAGTTTAATTTTTAACCGGGTTGATTTTATTAAAGAGCAGTGCAGTAATAAAAAAATACTGCATATTGGTTTTACAGACTATCCCTTTACCAACGAGCGCATTGCTGATAAAAGTTTATTGCATTTGCAATTAAAAGAAGTTGCTAAAGAAATTTATGGTTTAGATGCGGATGAAAAAGCCATCACAATGTATGCTGATGCAACAGGCGACAGAAATAATTCTTACTGCGATATAACATCTGTATATCCTGAGAGTGCTTTATTATTTGAACCGGATATTATTTTGCTGGGCGAAGTGCTGGAGCATTTGCAAAATCCGCATGAGGCCATTAATATACTATATAATCAATTTGCAAATGGAACAAAATTGCTTGTAACTGTACCCAATTATATGGCGTTGGATAATATAGCCGCATCATTACATAAAACAGAATCGGTTCATCCACATCATTACTGGTATTTTTCGTCTTATACATTATTACGGTTATTTGCTGCAGAAAAATTTACACTGGAACAATTGCACTTTGGTATGTATTATAAACCCGGCACAAAAATAAATGCAATACTTCGCAGCTATCCTTATTGCGGAGATTGCATAATGGCCATTTTTATCATCAATAAAAAAGCGTGAAATGAAAGTGTTGTGGTTAGCAAGCTGGTATCCCAATAAAACAAATTTATTTGACGGAGATTTTATTGAGCGTCATGCTAAAGCTGTAAGTCAATATGCAGAACTTACGGTTTTGTTTGTTGTAAAGGATGATGCTATGACCAAAGGAACTTTCAGCATCGAAAAAAATACAGAAGGCAATTTAGCGCTGTACAAATGTTATTACGGGCCATCATCCTCCAGTAAAATAATTGAAAAAGCGATTTCATTTAAAAAATACCGCAGTTACCAAAAACAGCTGTACAGCCAAATTGTAAGCGAAAGGGGTGAGCAGGATATTATTCATGTGCAGGTTGCTATGAAAGGCGGCATGCTGGCATTGCATCTTAAAGAAATGTTTGCAAAACCTTTTATAGTTACAGAACATTGGTCGGGTTATTATAAATATTGTACACCCAATGTTTATTCTGGTAACTGGTTTTTAAACCGTTTAAACAAAAAAGTATTACAACAGGCGGAACTTCTTATTACGGTATCCGGCCATTTAGCCAAAACAATCAATAACGATTTTGTACAAGTGCCCTATAAGGTAATTTCTAATGTGGTTGATACCGGTTTATTCTTCTACAAACCATTTGCTGCGGCACGTTTTCGTTTTATACATCCATCCGGCATGGTGCATGTAAAAAACCCCGAAGGAATTTTAGCTGCCTGCAGGCTGGTGAAAGATAAAGGGTATGATTTTGAATTGCTGATGCTTGGTGCAGAAAATAAAATGCTGGAAGATATTGCCTTTGCAAATGGGTTATTAAATACAACTGTTTTTTTTAAAGGAGTGGTGTCTTATAAGGAAGTGGCTTTTGAAATGCAGCAATCTGCTGCGTTGGTAATGTTCAGCCGCCACGAAAATATGTCCTGCGTTGTACTGGAAGCGCTATGCTGCGGATTGCCGGTTGTTTGCACAAATGTGGGCGGCATTCCGGAAGTTATAAATGATGTAAACGGAGTTTTGGTGGAAAGTGAAAATGCAGAACAGCTGGCAAATGCCATGATTGCTGTTATGGAAAAATATACATCCTATCAGCGTGAACAAATTGCTGCAGCTGCTCAGCAAAAATTTAATTATACCGCAGTGGCAAAACAACACATAGCTGAATATAAAAATTTACTTACTGCGAAACAGGCGTAAGCTTCATTACTTCTTTTAAAAATTTTACTGTTTCGTTTTCCACGCCCTGCACATCGCCGGATTTTATAGGAGATGCAATAACATGGTCGCCGGTGTTTGGCATTGCTACTGATCGTTTTAGTAAAGTATCCGTAGCCAGTTCAGCAAACATTTCCTTCATGGCGCTTACTTTTACAACCTTATCCTGGTGCGTTTCATCTTTATAATAATACAACAGTAATACCGGCTGTTTTACTTTACTGAATGTTTCTTTATTCATGGCAGTTTCCAGCATTTCTTCCAGTGTTACCAATGCTTCCAGCCGGTAAGGTTTGTTCCAGTATTGTTTGTATATGGCACGTTCATCGGCAGGGTCGTTATAATTGCCACTTTTAACTAACCGTGCAATTTGCAAGCCCCAATGGTTATTAAGCAACCATGCATTAGGATCGTTTATAGCAATATTTGGCGAGTATAAAATAATGGCAGCTACATCATTTGGGTAAGCTGCCGCTAACTGAATAGCCTGTGTGCCACCGGTGCTGGTGCCCATTAAAATTACTTTGTTGCCCAACTGTTTGCCAATAGCCAATGCCTGTTTTGCACTTTCCCAATAATTGTCTGCCGTAAGGTTCATCAATTGTTCCGTGGTGTCTATACCATGTTCCGCCAGTCGGGATAAATACAAATTACACCCAAACTGTCTGGCAATATTGCGGTGTACCGGCTCACCTTCTTCCTGCGAAGCAGAAAAACCATGCAGGTAAACTATGGCATACTCTGTTTTCTGTTTGTTGCTGTCGTTTGCCAAACAATTCTTGCCTGGTTGTTAGGTTTTAGTTTATGATGCGCTTCCTGTGTTGCCACAAATGTATCAAGCAGGTTTGCAGCAGGTACAGCAGGCATATCCGTTGAGTATTTTGGTGCGTCGGGCCGTGGGCCAAAAAGATAAACAATAATGAGTACACCAATAATATACAAAAGGATTCTTAGCAGGCGCATCGTTTTTTTTGTGAAACTAAGTTTTTTTATTTGTTACAGAAAACTTGTTTAAGTAAATAGTTTTTTATCTTGTAATAAAATAAAACATATGTACCCCTGTATAAAAAAATATTACTTGGTGGTTTTAATAGCTGCTTTAACAGCCTCATGTTCTGCGCCAAAACAACAGCTTACCAAAGACGAAGCTGTTGAGTTTGCTAAAGAGCTGCAGCAAAATATGGCCAAGGGCAATGGTAGTTTTTTAGATGAGGCTTTCGATAAAAAGGAATTTACAAAACGGATGAATTTACCTGATGATAATGAAGCCCGTGGTTATGCAAGAGGCGTAATGCAAAAACTAACAATTGGGTCACAAATAACCAATGCGCTTACAGACAAGGATAACTTTAGTTTTGTAAAGCATTATGTTAAAAACGATACCCAGCATGTGCTCTTCAGGTTATATACGGATAATGATGGCAGCCTTAATTATCATGATTATGAACTGATGAAATCGGGGGATAAATGTAAAATTGCAGATGTATATATTTATATGTCTGGCGAAACACTGGCTGAAACGCTGGGTAATCTCTATACAATTTTTAGTAATCATGCATCCTCATCTAACAAATCACTTTCACCTGAAAACCTGGATGGACTTGAAGATTTTAAAAGGCTGAAAGACCTTGTGCAAAAAGGAAAGTCTGCAGAAGCGAAAGAAATATTTGACAAGCTGCCACTTTATTTGCGCAACACAAAAATCGCTTTGCTGATGAACACACGTATTTGTTCAAACCTGGAGAATGAAAAATATTCAAAAGCCATAGCGCTGTATAAGGAGCATTTTCCTAACGAGCCCAACCTTAATATGATAATGATTGATGGTTATTTTTTGCAGAAGGATTATACCAGTGCATTAAATGCCATTAATGCATTAGACTCACAAATTAATAAAGATCCGCTGCTGGACTATTACCGGTATCTTTCTTATAATCTTTTGCAGGATAGCGAACATGCAAATGCCTGTCTTAAAAAAGTGGTTGGCACAATGCCCGATTTTCAAAAAGGATTTTTAGAGCTGATAGCTGTTAATTTAGAAGCAAAAAATAATAAAGCGGCGGATTCACTCATTGCCATTTACAGAAAAAAAGCAAAATTCAGCCAGGAAGATCTTACAAGAGTAGTATCTTATTACAGGTAACATTATTTTAGTTAATACTTTAAATAATTATGAGGCACTTTAAGTTTTATAGCAAGGAAGATATTTTGTCACTTACTAAAATGCGCCGCTTTGAAACAAGATTAGGGGAGCGGCTGCAACATATAAAACAAGAGGAGAGCTGGCAGGATGAACTTTTAAAGTCAACCGCAAAATATGTGCTGCTGGGTATACCAGAAGATATTGGCGTGGTGGCCAATAAAGGTATTGCCGGAACCGCAACAGCATGGATACCTTTTTTATCAGCCTTTGTAAATACAAAAAGCAATGATTTTTTAACAGGAGAAAATATTTTATTACTGGGCCATTTTGATTTTGGGGATGTGAAATTTTTAATTGACAGTTATGCATACAATCCTGATGAATTAATTGAAGCCTATCGCCATGCGGTAAATATAATTGATGAAGAAGTGGAGGCAATGCTTAAAATAATTGCAGCAGCTGATAAAATACCGGTTATAATAGGCGGCGGACATAATAATGCATATCCCATAATAAAAGGCGTGGCAAAAGGTCTTGCAAAAAGCAATATTATTCCACTGGCGCAGATAAACTGTATTAACCTTGATGCACATGCAGATTATGGCCCGGCAGAAGGCCGCCACAGCGGCAATGCATTCCGTTATGCAGAAGATGACGGGTATTTGGGAAAATACTGTGTACTGTGTGTGCAGGAAAATAATATTTCTCAAAATGTATTAAATGATATGCATGAGAACCCGTTTGTTGAATACATAACCTTTGAAAATATTTTTATAAATGAACGCCGCAATTTTATACAGGCTATTGCACATGCCACCGGTTTTACTGAAGATACTTATACCGGCATTGAACTCGATTTAGATTGTATTGAAAATGTTTTAAGCAGCGCTGCTTCACCGGTTGGTATATCTGTATTACAGGCCAGGCAGTATATTAATTTTACGGCTACAGATGCAAAGGCCGCTTACCTGCATATTTGTGAAGGCGCCGTGCAATTAACAGACGGAAGAAAAGATGAAAGCACCGGTAAATTAATCAGTACGTTGGTGTGTGACTTTGTAAAGGCAAGTTCGCAAAGCCGGTATTAAAGGTTAGCAGCTATTTCTTTCTCTGTTGCCACGCCATCTTTACGCCAAACCTGTTTACCATCTTTAAAAATAATAAACACAGGCAGTGCTGTAACGTTGTAAGTTTTTAAAATGGTTTCATCTTTACCGCCATCAACTTTAAACATAGTAAATTTGCTGGCATTATTTTTCTGAAGGCTTGCTAAAACGGGCTCCATCGCTTTACATGGCGGGCACCATTCCGCACCAAAATCAACCAGTACTGTTTTTGATGAAGATAGTGCGCCATTAAATTCATCAGGCGTCATTTGTTTTGCAGTATTAGTGCCTTCTAAACTTTTATTGGCGGCTTTCCATGCGTTAATGCCGCCGGTTAATTCATACACATTTTCAAAACCATTGCTGCGCATTTTTACGGCTGCAGCGGCACTGCGGCCACCTGTCAGGCAATACACATAAACCGGTTTCTTCTTATCAATAAAACTGATGCGGCGTTCAAATTCTTTAGCGTCGTTCCAGTTAGCAAGCAGGGTGTTTTTTATATGGCCTGATGCATACTCGGCGGGTGTGCGTACATCTAAAATTTGTACAGAATCTTTTGTAACTGCCTTTTCAAATTCATCGACACTTAAATTATTTTTTGTTTGTGCGGTACAGGCAATAAAAGCTGTACAAATAAAATGTAAAATTAGAAAACAACGGTTCATGCTGTTTGTTTTTTGCTGCTAAATTACAAAGAAAAAGCCACCCTGTTTAAGGGTGGCTTTTAATGAAAAGTATTTTAATTAAAGTGGAGAAAGATATTGTGCATAAGCATATCCTTCTTCACCATCGGCGGTTTTAATTTTCCACCAGCTGTCGTCAGTTTTTTCCACTAACGTAACCACTTCATTGTGTGCTGCTTTACCCACAATTGCACCTTCTGTGCTGGGTGTGCTGCGAATGTTAAGGTTAGTACTGTCAGTTGTAACTTTTAATTGTGCACCGGCATCAGCTTTAATGTCCAGGTTCATCATTAAATCGCCGCTTGCCATGTTGGGGTCAATTTTATCGTATAAAGCCCACAAAGCATCATAATCTGCGGTTGATTTTGCTGTGCCTGCCACATGCAGCACACCATCTTTTTCAGCAACAGATAAACCACTTACTCCTAACGTAGTAGCAGTTTGTATCAGTTCAGCATATTTATCTTGTAAAGCCATTTTGTTTGTATTTAGTTGTGATTGTAATTATTTCTTGTCCATTAATTTACTTACATCAGATTTTACTTTTGCAGCCATCAGCATTTGCATAATTTTCATTCTGTTTGCTTTGGTAACTTCACCAGATAATACTGCTTTATCTCCTTCAAAAGTTAAAGTAATACCTTGTAAATCTTTTAAACCATCTTTTACTTTTTGCATAGTTGCTTCATCAAGTGTTGTAGTAACTGATGCAGGTGGTGGCGGTGGAGGAGGCGCAATAGTGCAATTGTTTACAACAGATTTTACACCTTTAACAGCACCAACTGCTTTTTCACAAGCTGCTTTGCAGGCATCATCTTTACATTCTCCGCTGATTGTAGCAACACCATCTTTTACATCAACAGTGGTACCAGCCATCATAGGATCAGCTTTTAATACAGCTTCAACACTTGCTTTAACATCTGCATCTTTGGGTTTGCAGCTTACAAAAGTCAGGGCAGCCATCACAGCAGCTCCCATAAGTACTTTACTAAGTTTCATGATTTTAGTTTTTGATTAAAAATTGAGTGAACAAATTAAAAGAAAATAACGGTGACTTGTAAACTTAATATCAACATTTTTTTCTACGGTGGAAGCAGACGTTATTTTTTTGTTACCAGTTGCATTGTTACAAAAAAATTATAAACACCCCAGGCGGCCACCATCAACGGGCAGGTTAATGCCGTTAATATAAGCTGCCGCAGGCGAGCATAAGAATGCCACCGCTGCGCCAAATTCTTCAGGCTGGCCTATGCGGCCTGCAGGAATTTCTGCCACCAGTTCCGCCAGTACTTCATCGGCAGTTTTACCATTATCGGTTGCTTTTTTATTAATTACATAATCGGCACGGCTGGTTTTGGTAAAACCCGGCAATACATTGTTAACAGTTATGCCAAAAGGCCCTAATTCTGTTGCAAGCGTTTTTGCCCAGCTTGCCACAGCACCACGTATGGTATTGCTTACGCCCAAACCTGCCAACGGAATTTTTACTGACGTGGAAATGATATTTACAATACGGCCAAAACCTGCTGTTTTCATATCTGGCACCACCGCTTGTGTAAGATTATGATTATTGATGAGATGATTATTAAATGCCTGCAAAAATTCTTCCGGCTTTGCTGTTAGCGCCGGGCCACCGGCCGGGCCGCCGGTGTTGTTTACTAAAATGTGTACGGTATTAGTTTTTACAAATTCGTCAATTGCTTTTTTAACAGCGGCGGTGTCTGTAAAATCTGCAATTAAATATTTATGTTGCTGGTTTTTGTTGGGTAAAGTTTTAAGTACGGTTTTTAAACTTTCCTTATTTCGGGCAAATAATACCACATTGCAGCCCAGCAAAGCCAGTTCAACAGCGCTGGCGTAACCAAGGCCTTGTGTGCTGCCACAAACAACAGCGGTTTTTCCTGTTAAGTCTAAATTCATTATTTAAGTTTTTACAAAAATAAATGTAGCTACGAATTTTATTAAGCTTCGCTTACTGTTTTTTGCCACTGATTTCACTGAAGCACAGAAAATATAAAACAAATTCAGTGTTTCTGTGGCTCAGTGGCACTATTAAACTGCGTAGCAGTTTTTAATGCTTCCACCACATTAAAAATAATAGGGCAGCGGCCGTAATGCATAAATACTGTAAACAACCGCTGAGTAAAGTTGGGCTGGTTTAATGCGGGAAACTCCCGGCAGCCTGCAAAACGATGGCTGTAAATACTGCACTTGGTTCCTTCTAAAAAATGACAGGGCATTTTATTGATGATGTATTTATCTCCCAAACCTTTTTCAAGATATTGTTCTTTTACATCAGGCAATGATTTGTTTAAATAATTACCAAGATTAATAGCTTCCTCTTCAGTAACATTTATCATTAAAGTTTTGCAGCAATTGCCGCAGGCAGTGCAGTCAATAATTGGTTCAATGGTTTGGTTAATATTAAAAACCATTTCATCAATTTCTTTTTCATCCTGGTTTTTTAAAAAATCTGCAAACGCATCATTTTCCTGTTCATTGGCGGTTGAAAGTGCTGCAATTTTTTCAAGGCTGGTAACCATGCTGTAAAAGTAAGTTTTTAGTTATTATGGGCTTTGTTGAAAAATGTTTTAAATGCTGAAGGGCTGCCGGATGGAAGCGGAAAGGAGGAAACCCCGACGGCGGCTTTATGCCCCGTTGGCGGTTGACGAACTTGCAGCGAAAAGCCGGAAACGGGGCATGGCTTTGTACTGTGGCTTACAGCCCCAAAATCACCCGGTTTTTATTGTAAAAATGGCTTTGTTTTTACGCACAGTTTTGGTGTTAATGTGGATAATTAACTGCCCTGTTTAATGCACTCATTCTGCTATATTCGCAGGCTGAAACAAAATGAGCTAATGGCAGAAAAAGATTTATTTGATTATACGGAAGACTCGATAAAAAGTCTTGACTGGAAAGAGCATATTCGCCTGCGCCCGGGTATGTACATTGGTAAGCTGGGCGATGGCAGCAGCCCTGATGATGGTATTTATGTGTTGCTGAAAGAGGTGATTGATAACTGTATTGATGAACACACCATGGGCTACGGTAAACATGTGGATGTTACTATTGATGGTAAAACAATTACAGTAAGGGATTATGGCCGTGGTATTCCGTTGGGTAAAGTGGTGGATGTGGTGAGCAAAATAAATACGGGTGCTAAATACGACAGTAAGGCGTTTCAAAAAAGTGTGGGGTTAAATGGTGTGGGTACAAAAGCGGTAAATGCACTGAGTAATTATTTTAAAGTAAGCAGTTACCGTGAGGGTAAAGAAAAAGTGGCGGAGTTTGAAAAAGGTAATTTAATTAAAGAGCATAAAGAATCGGCTACCAAAGAAGAGAACGGTACGTTTGTTACGTTTATTCCGGATGAAAGCATTTTTAAAAATTTTCATTTTGTACAGGAATATTTAGATAACCAGTTTTGGAATTACTGTTACCTGAATGCAGGTTTGGTAATGAATCTGAATGGCAAGCGCTATGTAAGTAAAAATGGTTTGCTTGATTTATTGCAACGCAAAACCAATGTGGATGAATTGCGTTATCCTATCATTCATTTAAAAGGCGAAGATATTGAAGTGGCCATAACACATGAAAACAGTTATGGTGAGGAATATTACAGTTTTGTGAATGGACAATTTACCACACAAGGCGGTACGCACCTGGCAGCTTTCAGGGAAGGGTTTATAAAAACCGTACGTGACTTTTATAAAAAAGATTACGATGCGGCTGATATACGTGGCAGCATTTGCGCCGCAATAAGCGTACGTGTGCAGGAGCCTGTGTTTGAAAGCCAGACAAAAACAAAACTGGGTTCGCTGAATGTGTATGAAGGCGGGCCAAGCATGAAAAATTTTGTGGGCGACTTTTTGTTGAAAGAGCTGGATAATTTTTTACACCGTAACTCCGCTGTTGCTGATGCGTTGAAAAAACGTATTGAACAAAGTGAAAGGGAACGCAAGGAGTTAAGCGGTATTAGAAAGTTAGCAAATGAAAGAGCGAAGAAAGCAAACCTGCATAATAAAAAACTGCGTGACTGTAAATATCATTACAACGATGAACCCAGCGGTAAAGAGAAAGAAAAGATTTTAGAGAAGCTGAAAGAAAGCAGCATATTTATTACAGAGGGTGACAGTGCCAGCGGAAGTATTACCAAAGCCAGGGATGTGGAAACACAGGCTGTATTCAGCCTGCGTGGTAAACCATTAAACTGTTTTGGGCTTACGAAGAAAGTGGTGTACGAAAATGAAGAGTTTAATTTGTTACAGCATGCTTTGAATATTGAAGAGAGTTATGACGATTTGCGTTACAACAACATAATTATTGCAACTGATGCGGATGTGGATGGTATGCACATTCGTTTGTTGCTGATGACTTTCTTTTTACAATTTTTCCCTGATTTGGTGAAGAACGGGCATGTGTATGTTTTAGAAACGCCTTTGTTCCGTGTGCGTAACAAGCAGGAAACAATTTATTGCTATGATGAAAGTGAAAAACAGGCCGCAATGAAAAAGCTGGGAGCCAAACCGGAGATTACACGTTTTAAAGGTTTGGGAGAAATTAGTCCTGATGAGTTTGCCAATTTTATTGGAAAGGATATTCGCCTGCAGCCGGTAATGCTGCTGCCCGAAACACATATACAGCAATTGCTGGAATATTACATGGGTAAAAACACACCCAGCCGCCAGGATTTTATTATTGAAAACCTGAAGGTGGAAGTTGACTTGGTGGAAGAAGTTTAGTAAACAGAAGAAGGAAGGCAGAAGTTAGAAGAATGCATTTAGAATTTAGTTTTTAGAATTTAATAATTATTTGATGATACATATTGTGTTTAACGAAGCTGATGTTGATGTGCTTAAAAAAGCCATTGAACTGGATGAAACTTTACAGGGCGAAGTAATACAAATTAAAGATGACTATGCTGTTGGCCCACTCAGTAATATTTATGTTGGAGACGGAATAGATGCCCGCAGGCAATGGTGGAAAGAAGTTTTAACTGGCGGAGATTTAGATGGAAAGGTTGAGACTGATGAAGTAGACGATTATAAAACTGCCGCAGAACTGGTAGGCACCATGCGCCGCAACGAAGAAGAAACTATCTGGATATGGGCCGCACAAAATAAACATGATGTTTGTGGCTATTACTGGCTGCTGAATTACATGAAAGAGTTCCAGGGAAGGGTTTTTATTTTATACCTGAACAACCTGCCGTTTATTAATGAAAAAGGCGGCGTGTTTTATCCCAACTGGCTTTCTGAAATTCCTGCAAAAGAATTTTTAAAAGCAAAAAAACTGGCAAGGGAAATTACATTGAGTGAGTTTGAAGTAGACCCTGATGAGTGGAATAAAATATGTGCGGAAAGCAAAGGTGTTCGTTTGCTGGAAGGAGGTAAAAAAATAGTGCAGCAGGATTATGATTTTTATGATGCTGAATTGAAAAAGTTTATTATACCCGACTGGCAGAAAGCATCAAAAATTATCCACCAGTTTTTAGCCAAGGCAAAGCATACCACTGGTGATATGTATTTATTGTGGAGATTGAAAGGAATGATTGCAGATGGCATATTTGATGTGCAGGGAAAAGTGGCGGCTATGAAAGATTTTGAAGTGAAAACAAAAGCAGCATCATAATGAAGAACATCATTAAACTGGAAGAACTGGCAATGCTTGCATTTAGTGCTTACGCATTGTACTTTTTAAAAGTTGAATGGTGGTATTATCTTTTGTTACTTATTGGCCCGGATATAAGTATGCTGGGTTACCTGGCAGGAAACAAAACCGGGGCTATTTGTTACAACCTGTTTCATCATAAAGCAATTGGTATTGCATTGCTGGCTATTGGCATTCTTACAACAAGCTGGGGTTTAGATGTTGCAGGTATTATAATTTTCGGGCATTCCTCTATGGACAGGATGCTAGGATATGGGTTAAAATATTTTGAAGGATTTAAATTCACTCATTTAGGAAGTATTGGAAAAAATTGATTGAGGTTTTATGGCTAAGACAAATAAAGAAGACTACACACACACAGACACGGGCATTGGCGGTCAATACAAAACCTGGTTTTTAGATTATGCCAGTTATGTAATATTAGAAAGGGCGGTGCCTGCAATTGAAGATGGCTTAAAACCGGTGCAGCGCCGCATCCTTCATGCCATGAAGGAAATGGATGATGGCCGTTTTAATAAAGTGGCCAATATAATCGGGCAAAGTATGCAGTACCATCCGCATGGTGATGCAAGCATTGGCGATGCGCTGGTAAACATGGGGCAAAAAGATTTGCTGATTGAAACGCAGGGAAACTGGGGTGATGTACGCACGGGTGATGAAGCCGCAGCCCCACGTTACATTGAAGCAAGGTTGAGCAAGTTTGCACTGGAAGTTGCTTTTAATAATAAAACTACTGAATGGGCATTAAGTTATGATGGCCGTAAAAATGAGCCGGTAACATTGCCTATGAAATTTCCGCTGTTGCTGGCACAAGGCGCAGAAGGTATTGCTGTGGGTTTGGCAACAAAAATTTTGCCTCATAATTTTTGTGAATTAATTGAAGCATCTATAAAATATTTGCGTGGCAAACGTTTTGAAATTTTACCAGATTTTCAAACGGGAGGCACCATGGATGCCAGCAATTACAACGATGGTAAACGTGGCGGAAAAATAAGAGTGCGTGCAATAATTGAAGAGCAGGATAAAAAAACACTGGTTATTAAAAGCGTTCCGTTTGGCATTACCACCACGCAGTTAATGGAAAGTATTGTAAAAGCTAATGATGCCGGAAAGATTAAAGTAAAAAAAGTAACTGACCATACTGCTGCAGATGTTGAAATTATTGTGGAACTGGCGCCGGGCATTTCTCCTGATATTACTATTGATGCATTGTATGCCTTTACCGATTGTGAAGTAAGTATTAGCCCCAACGCCTGTGTAATTGTAAAAGATAAACCTGTCTTTTTAGGTGCAAAGGAATTATTGCAGATAGCGACAGATAACACCAAAGAGTTATTGCTGAAAGAACTGCAGATTAAACTGGCGGAGTTACAGGAGAAATGGCATTATACTTCGCTTGAAAAAATCTTCTTTGAAGAAAAAATTTATAAGGAACTGGAGAAAAAGCATGAAACATGGGATAAAGTATTGCAGGCAATTGATACTGCTTTCACTCCATTTAAAAAGCAGTTAAAGAGAGAGATTACAAGAGAAGATATTATTAAGCTTACAGAAAAACCTGTACGCCGCATTTACCGTTTGGATATTGATGAACTGAATGCACAGATTAAAGGATTGGAAGGCGACATTAAACAGGTAAAACATGATATTGCCAATCTTACCGATTTTGCTGTGGCATATTATGAAAACCTGCTGAAAAAATATGGCAAGGGCCGTGAGCGTAAAACTGAAATTAAAGAGTTTGACACCATACAGGTAAAGCATGTGGCTATTGCTAATACAAAACTCTACGTAAACCGTGCCGATGGTTTTATCGGCAGTGGTTTAAAGAAAGATGAGCTGGTGGCAGAAGTAAGCGATTTGGATGATATCATCGCTTTTACCAAAGGCGGTATTATGAAAGTGGTACGGGTGGCTGATAAAATTTTTATTGGTAAGGACATTTTACATGTAGCCGTTTTCCAAAAAAATGATGAACGCACTACGTACAATATGATTTATAGTGATGGTAAAAGCGGGGTAAGCTACGCCAAGCGTTTTAATGTAACGGGTATAACAAGAGATAAAGAATACAATCTTGCCAAAAGCGAAGACAAAAATAAAGTGCATTATTTTAGTGCCAACGCCAATGGAGAAGCGGAAGTAGTGAAAGTAACATTAAGCCCTAATTGTACAGCCCGTAACAAAGAGTTTGATTTTTATTTTGAAGAACAGGAAATAAAGGGCCGCAGCAGTTTAGGTAACATTGTTACAAAGTATCCTGTAAAGTCAGTTAAGTTTAAGGAGGCAGGTAAATCAACTTTGGATGCCAAGAAGCTTTGGTTTGATAATAAGTTTGGCCGCCTTAATGGAGAAGAAAAAGGAGAGTATCTTGGCAAGTTTGATGCAGAAGACAGGCTGCTGGTTGTTTATAATGATGGTAATTACGAAATAACCGACCAGGAACTAACACAGCGTTTTGATGCAGAGAAAGTATTGCTGATAGAAAAATTCAATCCTGAAAAAATTGTAACTGCCGTTTATTTGGATAATGAAAAACTGCAGTTCAACATCAAACGGTTTAAAATTGAAACCACCACACTGCACAATAAATTTTTCTTTATTAAAGAAGGAGAGGGAAACAGGGTGGAAATGGTAACAACAGACGATGAACCAATTTTAAAAGTGCAAAGCGGCCGTGGCCAAATGGTGCGTAACGCAAAGTTTAAAGTAATAAAACTGGTGGAAGTTATGGGATGGAAAGCTGTAGGCGCTAAGCTTACAGAATTTTCAAAAAGCATGGAAATGGAGTGGGAGAAAAAAGAGCACAAAGAAGATGGCCAGCCAGAACTTTTTGAATAATTTCTTTTTAAAATTTCTTAAAATACCTGCCAACTGGCAGGTATTTTACTTTAGTACCTCTCCATTTTTTGCAGATAGTATTTTTACCAGCTATAACGCATAATCACCCAATATTTGCAGAGGCCGCTTTAATCTTCAGTATTTGCAAAATAAAATAAGTGCTGCTCCGTTATCAGCATACCTTTTAATCCAATTCAGGCAAACAACTATTGAATGTCAACTGCAACCTTTTGCCTATGAACAAAAATGTACTACTGCCTTTTTTATTTACTGTTTCTCTTTCTTTAAACATTTTTAATGCATTTGCGCAAACTAAAAATGCCACAGTTTCGCAAAAGTGGGAAGAACAGGAAAATTACGTACACGGCTTTGCACGTGTAATGCAGCATAACTTTTTTTCTTTTATTGATAATTCGGGTAACCTCATTCACCCGGTAAATTTTGAAGCAGCCCGTAACTTCAGTAACCAGCTTTCAGCCGTAAAGCAAAATGGTAAATGGGGTTTCATTAATCCAACAGGGCAAGTTGTTATCGGCTTTAAATATGATATTGTTTATGATTTTACTGAAGCAGTAACTGCGGTTTATGCGGATAGAAAATGGCAATTGATTAATAACAACGGCACTGTAATTAAACAATTGGATATTGACGCATTTTATGGTTTTAAAAATGGGGTGGCAAAAATTTCAAAGGCAGGTAAATGGGGAAGCATTAATGTTACAGGCAATATTGTTTATAGTAACACAACTGCAAACGCTCCGTTGCTGAATATACCTTCTAAACCATCTCCGGCGTCAGTATCATCCTTTAATTCTATTTCAGTTTGTCCTGATAATATTGATTTTGAATTTGGCTCTTTTCAAAACTGGCAATGCTTTATTGGACAGGTTGATTCTGTTGGCAATACCAATGTTATTACCGTTACACCATCTCCTCCAACTGTTAACAGGCACACTTTATTTAACCGTGTATTACCATCTCCTTTAGATCCTTTTGGTTTATTCCCTATAAACCCGCCTGATGGCAGCAACTTTGCTTTGAAGTTGGGTAATACACAAATAGGTGCACAGGCAGAAAAAGTACGGTATCCCATTCATGTACCCGTTAATGATTCTAACTTTTCTATTAAATATGATTATGCCGTAGTGTTTGAAGACCCCGGGCACACACAGTGGACACAACCCCGTTTCCAGGTAACAGTAGTTGACTCTGCTACCAATTTGCCAATACAATGCGCCACTTTTGAATATATTTCAACTTCAGGCTTACCAGGATTTACAAGAAGTACAGTTGATACAGGAGTGATTTATAAACCGTGGTCAACCGTTTTTTTAAGCCTGCGTGGTTATGCCGGCAGAACCATGTATTTGGATTTTACCAATGCAGATTGTGTGCGCCGTGGCCATTGGGGTTACTCTTACATTGATGTTGAAAAGCCTTGCGGTCAGGCTGCAGAAATAAATTATGATTGTGATTCGCCACACGTAACCACATTAACTGCTCCCCCGGGTTTTAATATTTACAACTGGTGGGATTCAACATTTACCACCCTGCTGGGTTCAGGTCAAACGTTGGTCTTAAATCCGGGGCCCACACAAAATTCTACTATTTGGCTGGAGATGATTCCTTTCAATAATTTTGGTTGCCAGGATACATTGCCAGTAAAAATTACCGGTGTGTTTACTGCAAACTTTACTATTTCAGATACATCCGGAATTTGTGCACCGCATTCGTTTACATTTTATAATCCTTATCTGCCATCCACCAGTACATTGTGGGATTTTGGAGACGGAACCACCGGAACGGGAGATACCGTATCGCATATTTATAATTTGCCCGGCACCTACCTGGTAAAGTTTGATGTTACCTTACCAAATGGTTGTATTGGCTCCGGCTTCCGGTTGGTGACTGTTACACAACCGGTGGGTAGTTTTTCTTTTAATGGAACTTTTTATTGTGACAGCCAGGTAGTCCGTTTTGATGCCCTTACAAATAACGCAGACAGTTTATTCTGGAATTTTGGAGATGGAACTTTTTTACATACCACATTAACAACAGTAAATCATTCTTACAATGCACCTGGAATTTATTTTCCTTCCCTTCAATTACAGTCATTAAACGGTTGTGTAAGCAATGTGCCTGCAACTGACACGGTACGTGTGGAAATGTTAAAGGCAGGTTTTACAAATAGCATTATAAAAACCTGCGGTAATACAACGTTGAATGTAGCTGATACTTCCTATTCTTATTTTGGTATTGGTACAAGGCGATGGGATTTTGGCGATGGAACTATTATTAACGGTGGCACTGCTCATAGTCATAGCTATGCAGCGCCGGGTAATTATACAGTAAAACTTATTATAACAGGAATTAGTGGTTGTACTGATACGGCTAGTATTCCTGTAACAATAACAATTAATGCCATACCTGCTGTAACTGTAAGCGGCCCTGCGGCAGTTTGCCAGGGCGTACCGGTAACTCTAAACAGCACAGTTATTTCTGCGGATGCAATTAATTATTATCATTGGACAGTATCGAATGGTTACACAGGAAGTGGTACTTCTTTTACAACAACTTTTAATACACCAGGTACGTATAATTTTCAATTAATAGTTGGAACGGTAAATGGATGTTATGATACAACCACTCATACATTGGTTGTAAACCCAACACCGGATGTTGCAGCAATTCCAAATCAAACTTTATGCAGTGGCAGCAATACCAATGCAATTAATTTTGCAGGAACTGTAACAGGTACCATATTTAACTGGACAAATACGGCACCAATAATTGGTTTGCCGGCATCAGGCTCAGGAAATATTCCATCTTTTACTGCAAACAGCAATGGCGTGTCTGTTGCCAATGCTGGTATAACGGTAACACCTGTGGCTAATGGTTGTCCGGGGCCATCAAAAGCTTTCAGCATTACGGTAAATCCAATTCCCGCTGTATCACAACCAACAGATCAAATGTTATGCAGCGGCAGTAATACTGCGCCGGTAACTTTTAGCAGTGCAGTAAGTAATACAAACTTTAACTGGATAAATAATAATCCGGCAATTGGCCTTGCTGCATCAGGTAATGGTAATATTCCATCATTTACTGCAACAACAAACGGCGGTAATGTAACCACTGCTGTAATTACAGTTACACCAACAGCCAATGGTTGCCCGGGTACACCAAAATCATTCAGCATTACTGTAAACCCCATGCCTGATGTTGTAAAACCAACAGACCAGGTGTTGTGTAATAACAGTAATACAACTGCCATAAATTTTAGTGGTGCTGTTAACGGCACAACTTATAGCTGGACGAATAATAATACATCCATTGGCCTTGCTGCAAGTGGTACCGGAAATATTCCTTCATTTTTAATAAATTCAAACAGCAATGTGCCTGTTACCGCCATAATTACTGTTACACCTTCTGTTAACGGTTGTACTGGTACACCCGAACAATTTACAATAACTGTTAACCCGGTGCCGGGTGTTGTAAAACCAGTTAATCAAACTTTGTGTAATAACAGCAATACAACGGCCGTCAACTTTTCTGGTACAGTTAATAATGCAACATACAACTGGGTAAATACAAATCCAGCCATAGGCTTAGCAGTAAGTGGTAATGGAAATATTCCATCTTTTACCGCAATAAATACGGGCAATACAGCTACTGGTGCTGTCATTACCGTTACACCATCTGCATACGGTTGTACAGGTATGCCACAAACATTTACAATAACGGTAAACCCAACACCGGATATACAACAACCGGTTGACCAGGTACTGTGCAGTAACAATAATACACTGCCCATAAACTTTACTGGTGCTGTAAACAATACTACGTATAACTGGATAAACAGTAATACAACAATAGGCCTTGGCGCAAATGGCTCTGGTAATATTGCGTCATTTACAGCACTCAATTCAACTACTGCTTCAAATGCTGCGGTTGCAAATATTACTGTAACCCCAACTGCTTATGGTTGCCCGGGTGCTCCAAAAATATTTACCATAACGGTTAACCCAACCCCAAATGTAATGCAGGTGGGTAACCAGGCTTTATGTAATAACGCTTTTACAAATTCTATACAATTTAGTGGTAGTGTAAGTGGTGCTTCTTATAACTGGACAAATACAAACAGTACTGTTGGCTTACCAGCTTCTGGCACAGGTGATATAGCATCATTTAAGGCAATCAATAAAACACAAACTACGGTTACTGCTGTAATTAAGGTTGATCCTGTAACAGCGGCTTGCCAGGGTCAGTCGCAAACCTTTACTATTGCAGTAAACCCAACACCAGATGTTCATGCATCTCAAAATAATGATGTTTGCCGTGGAAGAACGGTACAATTAAATGCAACAGGTGCTGCACAATACACATGGAGCCCGGCAATAAATTTAAGTTGTGTAAACTGTGCCAGCCCAATAGCCTCACCTTCTGATACCATACAATATACAGTAACAGGTACCAATTCCGCCGGTTGTGCTGCAACAGATTCTGTATTACTCAATGTGATTATGCCATTTGATATGACTGTTTCTCCTGGAGATACTTTATGTACAGGTGAGCACATAAATATACAGGCATATAATGCCAACCGGTATGTGTGGTCTCCTGCAGCAGGATTAAACAGAACAGATATTGCAAACCCCACAGTAAGTACTAATACAACTACCACTTACCGGGTAATTGGTTTTGATAATCATCAATGCTTTACTGATACCGGTTATGTAACAATTGTTGTGGGGCCAAAACCGTATGTAAATATTGGGCCAGACAGAAACCTGTCAGTTGGTACACCCATTATTTTAAATGCAGTTGCCAGCGGCGGGCCAATTATAAAATGGATATGGACACCGGCAAATGATTTGAGTTGTAATAACTGTCCTTCGCCATCAACAGTTGTAAGAAATAATTCAATGTACACCATCACAGTAACCAACACATTTGGTTGTGTTGCTTCCGATACTATATTCATTAATCCTTTCTGTAAAAGTTCGCAGGTGTATATACCCAATGCCTTTACACCAGATGGCGATGGGTTAAACGATGTATTGATGGTAAGAGGAAGAGGTGTTACTGTAAAGTCTTTCCGCATATTTAACCGCTGGGGCGAACTGGTTTTTGAAAAAGAAAATTTTTCTCCCAACGAAATAAAATATGGCTGGGATGGAAAGGTGAGGGGTGTGCCTGCCACGCCGGATGTATATGTATACACCGCAGAAGTATTTTGTGATAACAATATTCCCTACACTTATAAAGGCAACGTAACCCTGCTAAAATAAACTCCTATGAAAACAAACAAAAAAATAGTAGTGCTTGCTGTTGCTGTTTTCATAGCACAGTTTGCAAAAAGCCAGGATATTAATTTTTCACAGTTTTATGATGTGCCGTTATTGCGCAATCCTTCACTTGCCGGTTTGTTTGCAGGAGATATACGCATTACAGGTGCGTACCGTAATCAATGGCAAAGCGTAACGGTACCTTACCGCACGTTTGCATTAGGCGGAGAATTTAAAAAACCAATTGGCAACAGCGATGATTTTTTTACTTACGGCCTGCAGCTTACCAATGATATTGCCGGCGATTCTAAATTAAGCCGCACACAGGTACTGCCTGTATTTAACTATCATAAATCACTGGGGGGCGGAGAAAAAGGAGCATATCTTTCTGCAGGTGTAATGGCAGGGCGTGTAATGCAGCGTTTTGATCCAAGTCAACTGCATTTTGATGATCAGTTTGTAAATGGCGCTTACAGTACTACGAACCCAACAAAAGAGGTTTTTAACACCACTAAAAAAGCTTATTGGGATGCTGCTGCCGGTGTTTGTTTTAGCGGCGTGGCAGGGCAAAGCACCCGTTATTATTTAGGTGTTGGAATGTTTCATTTTACACAACCCAAAGTGGCTTTTCAAAAACAAAATGATATTATTTTAAACCATAAATGGGTGGTAAATGCGGGGCTTGCAGCACCTTTAAGTGATGAAAATCGCCTGATTATGTACGCAGATTATTTTATGCAGGGCGGAGCCAAACAAATACAAGGTGGTTTAATGATTAACCATGATTTTGTGCAGTATGATGAAGATCAAAAAGCCGGTATATCTGCAGGAATATTTTACCGCTGGAATGATGCATTTATGCCCGTGGTTAAATTAGATTATTATGACTACAGCCTGGGTATATCGTATGATGTAAATACCAGCAAACTCAAATCTGCTTCGCAATACCGGGGTGCTTACGAGGTAACACTCTCTTACAAAGCATTTAATAACAAGTATAACAGTTCGGCTGATAAGGTTAAGTGCCCTGTTTTTTATTGAATTTACAAACTGCAAACAGGATAAAATATAATACTAAAAATTACTTTGTAGAAATATTACTATAACGAATAGCAATAATAATCTATCCAAGGCGTTATATATTTTTTAATGCATATAAACGAAAAATTATGAAAGCTATATCTGTGCTGATAATTTTCCTTCTTATTGCTTTTATAACCGGCTTTACTGTTTTTACAATTCTTTTTTTAAAGTAAAAATGAGCTGATTTTTATTAACAAAACAGGCTGCTGGTACAATTTTGGTATGAATAATACACACCAAAATCCTATTGTATGAAAGCTTTAGCCTATTTAGTTGTAGCCTGTCTTACATTATTTGTAGTTGTGTTTACACTTGTAACAATTTTGTTTATCAAGTTTTAAAATCTTTTCCTGTCTGTGTTTTATAGTCTAATTAAATACTTTAAGCAGGGTAGCTGCCGGGTATAAAATCGGGGTTTTACACTAGTAGTTTTACGAATCTGTTTTTGTATTTATTACTATTTGCTGTGTATTTTCTGATAGCTGAAAAAGGGGCAGTTTTGCGCTTGTACAATATTGCATGCTGCTGTACTTTTACATTAGAAATTGATTGATACAACACATCAGCAATTTTAAATCCAAACATCCAATAAACCAATTTGAGTTCCAGTTCTTATGAAAACCAACACTGAATCTGGTATCTGAAAACCAAAAGAAAACCTCTGAATGTAAAAAAATTAGGCACCCCGTAAGGTGCCATTTTTATTTTAAGCATGAGCGCTTTTAAACTTTTAAAACACCCCGGAACCCCCTGGCAGCATAATAAGAATCTGCACCATTGTGATATAAAAAAACAGTATTGTAACGGCGGTCACAGAATACTGCTCCGCCTAATTTCCTAATAGCAGCAGGCGTTTGTATCCAGCTGGAGGTTTTTATATCAAACTCACCCAGTTGCTGTAAGTTTCTGTATTCTTCTTCTGTTAATAATGCAATGCCCATATCCGCAGCCATTTGAACGGCGCTGTTTGCCGGTTTATGTTCCTTTCGTTTTTCCAATGCTTCATGGTCATAACAAAAACTTCTGCGGCCTTTAGGGCTTTCTGCGGCACAATCATAAAAAACAAACTCACCGGTTTTTTTATCATACCCAACCACATCCGGCTCGCCGCCGGTTTCTTCCATGGCATTAAGGCTCCATAATTTGCCGGCGTTTGCCTGTAATTTGGTTTGTATGGCATTCCAGTCAAGCCCTTTATGGCGGTTCATGTTTTTCTCAAAACGCTCTTTCAGGGTTTTAAAAAGCGCTGCAGCTTCTTGTGGTGATAATTTATTTTTACTCATTGTAGAATAGTTTATAAGGCTTGTTTTAATCATTAAGGCCTTTTCCCTCTAATATTTGCGGTATACATTTTTCAACTCTTGCTTCACGGGTTTTAGATTGTTTGGGTTGTGAGAAATGCAACAGGTATCCTCTTTGTCTTCCAGGTGTTAAAGCATAAAATGCTTTTTTCAATGCAGCATTTTTGGTTAGCTTCTTTTTAAACTCTTCAGCCATTGCAAATTCTTCAACTTTTTTTAAAGTTACTTTCAGCCCGGCTTTTTCCACTTCAATGGCTTCAAAAATATATGCTGTTATAACTTTTTGCAGCTTTATTATTTCTTTTACATTGGTAAAACGCAGTTGCCTTGCCGCCTGTACATTTGCGGTTGGCTGAATTAAAATGCCCTTAGCATCTTTTAATAAGGCTCCTTTAAAAAAAAGCAATGCACAATATTCTTTAAATACATGTATTAAAACAACATTGTTCTTTTGATGTATATAGCAAGGGGAGCCCCATTTCAACTCTTCGTTTAAACCGGTGTTAAGCGCAATTATTCTTAACTGCTCAATTTCCTGCTGCCAGTTTTTATTTTTTGTAAAATAGAAATCAACTTTAGGATTCATGTTGTTTAATTTAGTGCGTACTATTGTATTTTAATAGTTTAAACTGCATATAGTATTACTCTGTTTTTAAAAATATACCATCTACTGTTGCATTCATTCCAAATTGTCCTTCACAAAAGCCTTTGGTATACCTTATATAAACAAATCTCTTATAAAATTTTATACTAAACTCACAGCTGTCCGTTTCAGGCAGTTTATAAATAAATTGTGTTGAGTTTAATAAGATGGTATCATCATCAATTTGTGCAATATTTCTTGACGGTGCACCAGTTACAGAAGTAATACCGAAATAAGCCTTTGAACCCGGCAGCCTGGTTATTTCAAAATCTCCCTGGTAGCCGGCTTCACTGTACTGATAATGATAGTGACCGAAAATACTGTTTAATTCTGTGCCTGTTGAGGCCGTTTCAATAAGTGTATCTTTTTTAACCAGGTTTAATGCCAGCTCTTTTCTTGTTTTTGGTGAAAACCAGCTCCCATTAAAAGTGTTTGCCACTGGCGTGCCTGTAATAATACCTGTAATGTTTCCTGATTTTTCAAATTCCAAAAGCCGGTAACTTTTATCTTCTTCAATTGTGCCCAATAAAGTAATGGGTAATTTGTCTTTAGTGTTCAGGTAAGTAATCTCCCCAATAATTAAATTGCTGTCGATATTATAATGCAGTATTACGGGTATTTTTCCATTTAATGTTCCTGCCCAGCAAATATTATTACTGTGTTGGTTTTTACCGGTAATTGTATCAGAAGGCATTGCCGGAGTTAAAGTTGCAGTGCCGGAATTTTTATGATGCTGATTATTACAGGAAAACATTGCTAACAACAGGATGTATGATAAAGCCCTTATTTGATTATAACATTTTCTACTTATCTGCATACACCTATGTTGAATAAAGAATAAAGCAGCAAATTAATTTAATTGTGCCAGCGTTTCAGTATTGGCAAAATCAACATTGCTGTAGTCTTTAATTTCCTTGTATAAAGTATCTCTTTCAATCGGCTGGCGTTTTACCTGTTTAATCAGGTTTACTAATTCCATTGTGTTCATGGCTGGTGTTTGTTCTTCACTGCCGGCCATGCTGTAAATTTTAGTGCTGTCGTCAATAGTGCCGTCAATATCATTTACACCATAGCTTAACGTAAGTTGTGCATTTTGGCGGCCAAGCATGGGCCAGTATGCTTTAAGATGGGGGAAGTTGTCTAAATAAATTCTTGCAATGGCATACAGGCGCATGTCTTCCACCACGCTGCTTTCGGGCACATTGCTCATATCATTATCCTTATTGCGGAATTTTAATGGAATGAATGTGTTGAAGCCTTTTGTTTTATCCTGCAGCTCCCGCAATCTTCTCATGTGGTCAATACGGTGTTCATATTTTTCAATATGGCCATACAGCATAGTTGCATTGGTATGCATGCCTAAATTGTGTGCTGCTTCATGTATAGCCAGCCATCCATCGCCGCTTACTTTATCAGCACAAATTTTTTCTCTTATTTCAGGATGAAAAATTTCTGCACCGCCGCCGGGTAAACTATCCAGCCCTGCTTCATGCAGTTTCTTCATGCCTTCTGCCACACTTAATTTTGCTTTGCGGAACATATAGTCCAGTTCAACTGCGGTAAATGCTTTTACATGCAATTCGGGGCGGTGTGCTTTTATTTTTTGCATCAGCTCAATAAAATAAGCCATATCCATTTTAGGATGTACGCCGCCAACAATATGCACTTCGGTAATTGGTTTACCATCGTAGCTTTTTACAATATCAAGCATTTGGTCAATACTTAATTCCCAGCCTTCTTCCCTGTGTGCGTATAAGCGGCTGTAACTGCAAAATGCACAACTGAACACACATACATTTGTTGGCTCAATATGAAAATTGCGGTTGAAGTAAGTTTTATTGCCGTGCAGTTTTTCACGAATATAATTTGCCAGCGCACCCACAAATGCAAGGCTGCCTTTTTCAAAAAGCACCAGGCATTCTTCGTCGGTTATTCTTTCACCGGTTTTTACTTTTTGGGCAATGATTTTTAGCTGGCTGTCGGTTGTATTATTTATGAGGGTATCTATTGAAGCTGACATCACTTAAAATTTTTGCAAAGTTAGGGTGATTAAAGTTGTTAATAAAACAGCATATTTCCGTTTTGTTAAATAATGTAATTTGCTATTTTAAAAAATTATAATGAAATACCTTTTTTTACTTTTTATTGCTTGCACAGTTTTTCTTAATGTAAACGCTCAGGATTATAAGTTTGTATATTATTTTGATGGTAACCTGAGTTTTACGAGTAAAGATGCAGCCCTGGCAATTGGGAAAGCATACAAAAAAGACGACTTGGTTATAGTAGATTGCTTTAGTAAAGCATCAGGTAAAATAATCTTTACTGCATCGTTTAAAGATTCAAGTCTTCAAACTATGAATGGGTTATATACCAGTTATTACGACGACAATATTATTGAAACCCAGGGAGTGTATAACGAAGGAGAGATGGACGGTTGGTGGAAAAGCTGGAATAAGTATGGATTAATAACAGACAGTATTTTTTACAATACCGGTGTAAGAACAATTTTTGGTAAATACCTATATGGCTTTAATAAGTATTATAAAGTATTTATCCCAACTCTTGACAGTATAAAAAAAGATGGATACGATATTAACTATTCGTATACCGACAGCCTTAATAATACTTTGTATGAAAGAAAAAGCTGGATAGAAAATGGAGTTGAAAAAATAAGGTATGAAGTGAATTTTAAAGGAGATAAGGGTTTATTAAAAGATTACGACAGCACCGGCAACATAAAAACTGACTCTGTATTTACCCGAAAAATTAATTACGCTGAGTTTCCCGGAGGAGAAGGGGCATGGCGGGAATTCTTGTATAAAAATTTAAATATTGATATACTATCAAAGAACAATGCCCCCTCGGGAGTTTATACAGTTATTGTAAAATTCATGGTAAATAATGATGGTACAGTTGATGAGGTTGTTGCTGAAAATGATGCCGGCTATGGAACTGCTGCTGAAGCAGTACGTGTAATAAAATTATCAAGAAAATGGAAACCGGCATTGCAATACGGAAAATATTTAAGAGCCTACAGGCGGCAGCCTGTGTCATTTTCTATTCAAAATTAAATGGAGTATTCTTGTCTTTTATAATTAACTTTCAGCTTAATCAAAACCAAAAAACGTTAATTGTATGAATTTGAAGTTCAGGCTTACTATAATGAGTTTTTTGCAATTTTTTGTGTGGGGTGCATGGTTAATAACAGTGGCCAATTATTGGTTCGGCACCAAACAATGGGATGGTAGTAAGTTTGGAGATGTGTTTGCCACACTTGGCTATTCATCATTAATAATGCCTGCATTAACCGGCATTATTGCAGATAAATGGATGAATGCTGAAAAATTGTATGGCATTTTACATATCGCCGGCGGTATTTTTATGGCATGTGTGCCTATGGCAACCAGCCCAAATGCTTTTTTCTGGACGATTTTTGGTGCCATGCTTTGTTATATGCCCACTATCTCTTTATCCAACTCTATTGCTTACGCCATACTTAAAAATAATAATTACGATGTGGTTAAAGTATTTCCGCCAATAAGGGTTTGGGGTACTATTGGTTTTATTGTTGCCATGTGGGTTACCAACCTTACAGGTAATAAAGCCACAGCAAATATGTTTTACATTTCTGCTGCATCTGCAGTAATTCTAGGTATATTTTCTTTCACATTACCTAAATGCCCGCCTCCAAAACTAATATCAGAAAATGCATCCCTTTCTCAAAAATTGGGGTTAGATGCATTTAAACTTTTTGCTAATTCTAAAACAGCACTTTTCTTTATCTTCTCTATGTTTTTAGGGGCAGCATTACAGTTAACCAATATGTATGGAGATGTGTTTTTATCTGAGTTTGCTAAAATGCCGCAATATGCCGATTCGTTTGTGGTAAAGTATTCCACTATTATCATGTCTATTTCTCAAATTTCAGAAACGCTCTTTATACTGGCTATACCTTTCTTTTTAAAGCGCTTTGGTATTAAGCAGGTAATGCTTATTTCAATGATAGCCTGGGTGCTTCGCTTTGGTTTATTCTCTTACGGAAATCCTGCAGAAGGGCTATGGATGATTATTCTTTCCTGTATTGTATATGGAATGGCTTTTGACTTTTTCAATATTTCAGGTTCTTTATTTATTGAAACCACTACAGATTCTAAAATACGTTCCAGCGCACAAGGATTGTTTATGATGATGACAAACGGAATAGGCGCTGTACTGGGCAGTAAAGTAAGTGGCTGGCTTATACAAACATATTATACAAGTGAAGGGGGCAACCGTGACTGGCATAGTATATGGTTGGTGTTTTCAATTTATGCATTGGTTATTGCGGTGTTGTTCAGTATTTTTTTCAGGCATAAACATAACCCTGAAGATGTTACAAATGTATCTCACTAAATAAAAAAATCCTCCGCAATTAACGGAGGATTTTTATTTTAAAAAGATTACAGTTTATTTATGCTGCTCAATTTTTTTAACAAAGTTTGCTTTGGGTTGTGCGCCCACTAATTTATCAACTACCTGTCCGCCTTTTACAAAAAGTATTGCAGGTATGCTGGTAATACCGTAGTTCATACTCACCTGCGGATTGTGGTCAACATTTACCTTACCCACTTTTACACTGCCGCTGTATTCTTTGCTTAATTCTTCAATTACAGGACCAATTGCACGGCAGGGGCCACACCATTCTGCCCAAAAGTCAATAACTGATAATTTATCTGAATCCAGAACTTCTGTTTTGAAGTTCGCATCTGTTAATTCGAGTGCCATAATATTTTTGTTTTTAGATTTAAAAGAAGAGGGCAAATTTAAGCCCAATCCTGTTAAGGTGATGTTATGACATATCCACAGGATGTGATGAAAATAAGTGGCAGGCTTAATAAGACATTGTGGCGGAAAAGGCTTGCATTTTGATTTTCTGGCTGTTAACTTTAATGCCTAAAACCTACAATTATGTATCTCATCAGGGAAGTTTTTCAGGCAAAACCCGGCAAAGCCAAAGATTTGGTTAAAATGTTTAAACTGGCTGCCCCTCATTTTCAAAAAACTCAGGATATAGCTAATATGAAAGTGCTGACGGATATTGTAAGCACTTATTGGACGGTTGTGGTGGAAACTGAAACCGAGAACCTGGGTGCATTTTTTACCAACCTGCGCTCGGCTACTATGAGCGACGAATTAAAGAACATTATGAATGGTTATATGGATTGCGTGGAAGGAGGTAAAAGAGAGATTTTTATAATTGAATAAATACGGGAAAGTATATGATAAAAAGAATAGCTATTTATGGAGGTACAGCGCTTTCTGCAGCAGAATCCCTCTTTATTGAATTACTCACTTATGGCTTACTAACCAATGGTGAAATAGTTATTATAACTGGAGGTTTTCTTTATTGGCCAGAAAAAATGCCTGGAGCTATTTCGACCGATTTTTCTGTTTTACAAGGTGCTAAGAAATACGCTCATGAAAAAGGTTTAGAACTAAAGGATGTTCTCGAAACATGGTTACCTGATCCCCATGTTGAAACTGATACGGATAAAAAAAGTGTTGTAAGATTTAAGGAGGGGGCAGTAAAAGAATTAATGGGGGAATCAGCACAAGCAAGAAGATTTTCGATGATACGGAACGTGGACGTTATTATAACAGTAAAAGGAAAAAAACATACTTCTATGGTACTTGATTTTGCGGTAACAATCAATAAACCAGCTTTCCCATTGCCTTTTACCGGAGGTGATTCACAAGGTTTTTGGAATACACAAAAAGACCGTATACAAAAATGGTTTAACATAGACGATGATTTGGCAACTGAAATGGAAATTAAGGACATGGAAGAATCATGGGATCCTGAAAAAAAGAGTGAAATATTAAGAAGAATTATTACTGCTGTCAATAGCGGATTGGAATCTGAAGCCAAAAATCAACAATACTATAGAAGACTTCAGGAGGAGTTTGCTATGAAGAAAGATTTAAAGAAAAATAGGGAAGAAGTAAGAAAGAAAAAGCAATTGAAAATGTTTCTTTCTTATGCACACAAAGATGTTGACCTAAAAGATGAACTAGATGTAAGCTTAATTGCACTTAAACGTGATGAACGCGTAAGTATTTGGCAAGACACAGATAATATTCATGGTGGAGATCAGTGGAACGAAAAAATAGAGGAGGGTTTACAAAATGCGGATATTGTTCTTTTACTGGTAAGCCCGGATTTTATAGATTCTGAATATATATGGAACAAAGAATTGCCAATTATAAAACAAAAATATGATTTGGGAAAAACCAAAGTAATTCCTATTTTTTTAAGAGATGTTTTTGCAAAGAATATGTGGTTTACTGACATACAAGGCTATATCAGTTTAGATAAACCTATTGCAGGGTTTAAAGATTATGATAGGGATACTGCCTTTAAAAAGGTGGTTCAGGGAATTAGCGATGTTATTGATAATTTATTAAATGAAGAACCATAAAATAGTAGTGTGCAATAATAAAATTATTTGAATCTTATCCCGTTACCACACTTACCTCTACATCTGTGTTTTCATTTAAAAACACGGCCATTTCATCATTCATGGTAAAACCTTTTTCAAGTGTTTCCATACCTACTTTAATATTATTCCGCACATCCACCACATTAAATTTAAGTTTAACCGTGCCGGGATTATTTTTTACGTTTCTGTCAATAAAATTTATAAAGTCTGTATTGATAATCTGCGGCTGGACATCAATAGTAACCTGCCTGGTAAGTGTTGTTTTAACCGTATCTAATAAATGAATTTTTGAAAGACGGAATTCATACTGGTCGCTGTTAAACCGTGGTTTAAAGCCGCCTTCAATCAATATAATCATCCCTTTTTCTAAGTAATGATTATACTTAACATAGTCTTCACTCCATAAAAAGAACTCGGCCTTGCCGCTAAAATCTTCAATGGTTATTATTCCGAAATTTTTACCGGTTTTGGTAAGCCGGTGCTGCCCATCAGTTACCAAGCCCGCCACACGGAAGGAGCGGCCGGGGTTAGAAATAGTGCCGATGCTGTTTTTATACTCTGTGTAATCGGCCAGTGCCGTTATGTTGTAATGCCGCAGTTCAAATTTGTAATTATCCAGCGGGTGGCCGCTCATGTACATGCCCGTAACTTCTTTCTCAAAATCCAGTTGCTGAATTAATGGCCAGGGTTCGCAAATAGATAAACGGGGCGGTGCTATCTCCGGCATTTGTAAATCACCAAACAATGTGTTGGTGGTATTGGCGCTTTGCGATTGAAATACGTTTCCGAATTTGATAATTTTTTCAAGCCCGGATATATCTCCCGGTGCCTGGTAAAAATATTGTGCCCGGTGAAATTCTCTGAAGCAATCAAAAGCACCGCTGTATGCCAAGCTTTCCAGCGATTTTTTATTTACTGATTTTTGATTAACACGTTTGGCAAGGTCAAATATGTCTTTAAACTTGCCGTGTTTGTTTCTTTCAATAATGATGTCTTCAATAGCTTTTTCACCCACGCCTTTTAAACCGCTAAAACCAAAACGAATTTCGCCTTTATCATTTACGGCAAAACCACTCTGGCTTTCATTAATATCGGGCCCCAGCACTTTTAAGCCCATGCGTTTGCATTCTTCCATAAAGAAAGTAATCTTATCAATACTGCCTGCATGGTTTAAAACTGCAGCCATATATTCGCTGGGGTAATGCGCTTTTAAATATGCAGTTTGATAAGCAACAAATGCATAACAGGTACTGTGAGATTTATTGAAAGCGTATTGAGCAAATGCTTCCCAGTCTGTCCATATTTTTTCTAACTTTTCTGCCGGGTGATTTTTTGCAGTGGCGCCATCCATAAACTGCGCCTTCATTTTATTCAGCACAGCAATTTGTTTTTTACCCATTGCCTTACGCAGCACATCTGCATCACCTTTACTAAAGCCTGCAAGCTTTTGGCTTAACAGCATCACCTGTTCCTGGTACACTGTAATGCCATAGGTTTCTTTCAGGTGCTCTTCCATATCGGGCAAATCGTACTGCACCTGTTTTTTACCATGCTTGCGGTCAACATAATCCGGTATGTAACTCATGGGGCCGGGGCGGTACAATGCGTTCATTGCAATTAAGTCATCAAACTTATCCGGCTTTAACTCCCGTAAATATTTTTGCATACCGGGGCTTTCAAACTGGAATGTGCCGTTTGTATCACCACGCTGGTATAACTGGTAAGTTTTTTCATCATCAAGTGGTATGGCATCAATTTCAATATCCACTCCGTGATTTTGCTTGATGAGTGATAACGCCGTTTTTAAAATGCTGAGGGTTTTTAACCCCAAAAAGTCCATTTTAATTACACCTGCTTCTTCAATGGTATTGCCTTCAATTTGTGTAAGCCACAAATCACTTTCTTTACTGGTGGCAACAGGTATCAGCTCTGTTAAATCTTTTGGTGCAATGATGATACCTGCGGCATGTATGCCTGTGTTGCGCACACTTCCTTCTAAAATTTCTGCTTCATGCAAAATGGTGCTATGCAAATCTGTTTTGCCATAAATTTCACGAAGGCGTTTTACATTTTCTATATCATCGGCCTGCAACGCTTCTTTTTCCTCCAGCGATTTCTCTCCGTTTTTTGCTTCTTTAGCAGTAAACGGCGCATGCAACAAACGTTTTAAATTAATGCCCGGCCTTTCCGGAACTAATTTTGACAATGCCCTGCTTTCGGGCAATGGCAAATCCATAACACGGGCCACATCGGCAATGCTGCTTTTGGCCGCCATGGTGCCGTAGGTAATAATTTGTGCTACCTGGTTTTTACCATATTTGTCCACCACGTAATTAATAACTTTCTGCCTGCCGTCATCATCAAAATCCGTATCAATATCGGGCATGCTCTTACGGTCAGGATTCAAAAATCTCTCAAACAGTAAGTTGTATTTTATTGGGTCAATATTAGTAATGCCAATGCAATATGCCACTACAGAACCTGCCGCAGAACCACGGCCCGGGCCAACAAATACACCCATATCCCGGCCAGCTTTTATAAAGTCGCTTACAATAAGAAAGTAACCGGCAAAGCCCATTTGCTTAATAACACCCAGTTCAAATTTTATGCGGTCTTCTGCTTCGGGAGTTAAAATTTTGTAACGTTCTTTAGCGCCTGCCCAGGTAATGCTTTCTAAATATTCATCCTGTGTTTTAAAGTTGGGTGGTACAACAAAGTGCGGCAATAAAATGTCACGCTTTAAATCCAGTACTTCAACTTTATCTACAATTTCGTTGGTGTTGTCAATGGCTTCGGGTAAGTCTTCAAACACCTTCGCCATCTCTTCTGTTTTCTTAAAATAAAACTGGTCGTTAGGAAAACCGAAGCGTTTATTTTTTATGGCAATATCATCGTCACTAAATTCCCGGTTGGCAGGTGTGGCTTGCTTTTCGCCGGTGTTAATGCAGAGTAAAATATCATGGGCATTAAAATCGCTTTGGTCAACATAATGGCTATCGTTACTTGCAATAACTTTTACATTGTATTTTTTTGCAAACTTCAGCAATACATTGTTTACTTTCTCCTGGTCAGGTATACCATGTCTTTGTAACTCAACATAATAATCCTGCTGAAAAATATTCAGCCACCATTTAAATTCATTCTCGCCTTCTTCTTCTCCTTTTTTTAAAATGGTTTGCGGCACCAGCGCACCCAAACAACAGGTAGTGGCAATTAAACCTTCATGGTATTTATGAATTAGTTCTTTGTCAATGCGTGGGTATTTGCTGTACATTCCTTCAATATATCCCAGCGATGTAAGCTTTACTAAATTTTTATAACCCACATCATTTTTAGCCAGTAAAATCTGGTGATGGCGTGGGTCTTTTTCATCTTTACTAAAATTTTTCCGGTGCCTGTCGACAGTGATATAAAACTCACAGCCAACTACAGGTTTTATTTTTAAAGAGCCATCCGGGTTTTTATGGTTATGCGCTTCTTTTACAAATTCAAAAGCGCCAAACATATTGCCGTGGTCGCTTATTGCAAGCGCAGGCATACCATCGGCAATGGCTTTTTTATACAGGTTTTTAATGGAAGCGGCACCATCCAGTAAAGAAAATTGTGTGTGTACGTGTAAGTGAGAAAACTTCATGTTTTGTAAAATGCCTTGTATTAATACAATGCAGCAAATATCGTTGATATTAAGCGCTGGAAACAGTTGTTTTTTCCACAACACTTATATTGATTATACCTGCCAATGGGTATTTTAATTGCTGATGATACATGTTACTTTTGAGACAAACATTTTTGTATGAAGAAGATATTTCTTGCAACTTTAGCATGCTTTGCTTTTTTACTGAGCAGTAATGCACAGCACACAACAAAAAAAGTTACGGCAGCAGTTAAAAACGGTGACTTTACCATTGGAACAGCCGTACTTACTAAAGACTGGGAAATTAACCCTTTGATGACGGTGCTGGATAAGAAAAACGACCGAAGAAGAGCCGGGTATAATACTACGCATACGTTTGATAAACTGGGTATGGTGATTTTTGAAAAAAATGATGAGCAAAAGCTGCCTTCCGGTACTGTAAACGAAGTACAATTTTATTTTGCACTAACAGATACGAATGGAGTTGTTCCCAAGCAACTGTTTGAGGGGGTACTAAAAATTGAAAATTTAAAACTTACCGGAAATGAAACCCCGGAAATTGTTAAAGAAAAACTAAAGGATTATAAAGTTACAGACAGTTATATGCCTCATAATTTTCGCCTGGCTTACAAGGGCCTGTATATATATTTCCTGTTTAATAAAGAAGAAGATAAGTTATTGAAAGTAAGTATAGGTAAAGACACAAGAAATTAATGATTTATAGTGCATTGAAAGGACACAATTATTTATATACTATCTCGTTTATCTGATAACAAAATTGCATAAAAGCTTGTATTTACCGGCAACGGGGCTTACCTTTGCCGGGCATAAGATTAATCTATATTTTTTTAATTAGTTTGTAGGACAAGGTTTAAAGGCAAGAATAGATAAACAGCGTAGTTAAAGAGCAATCAGACGACCAAAGAACACAAGATTAAGTCGTACATACGCTTAAACCAAAAGTTTACGTATGAAAAGCTTATTTATTGTTTCTGTTGCCGTTGGCATATTTTCAGGAACACCAATATCCGTAACAGCGCAATCTGCTGTTAATTCGGTTAAATTCAGCAACGCCCCGTTGCAGAATAAATCAGTAAAATTTATTGAAGGTATTGAAGTAAAACGTGATATAGCAAAGCCTGCTGAAGTTGATTTATGGGCTGTACCAGCAAAAAAAGCGGCACCGGCAGTTAAGGAAGAAACTAAAGTAACTGCAGCAGTTACCACCAACGCTGCTACAATAGAAAGCAGTACATCATTACAGTTTAAGTATGCACAGTTAATGAATGTGGAAGTGGAAGCCATTACCAATACCAAATTGTATGAAACCATTGAAGAATGGTGGGCTACCCGTTACCGCTATGGCGGCACCACTAAAAAAGGTATTGACTGCAGCGCTTTTACAGGAACTGTTTACAGCCAGGCATTTGCAACAACATTGCCCCGTACTGCAAGAGACCAGTATGCACAATGTGATAAAATACAAAGGGAAGATTTACAAGAAGGTGACCTGGTTTTTTTTAACACAAGGGGAGGTGTAAGCCATGTGGGTGTGTATTTGGGTAATAGTTATTTTGCACACAGCAGCGTACACAGCGGCGTTACCATTAACAGTCTTAATGATGATTATTACAGCCGCAAATACATTAGTGGCGGCCGATTAAATAATAACCAGCAATAAAATAATTTTGCTATGAAAATTAAAAAAGGGAAACAGTAATGTTTCCCTTTTTTTTTATCAGTTGTTTTACTCAATCAATTTTTCTTGATTTAATGTAAAAATTAGGATTTATAGTAAACGATTTTTTATCGTACCAATCTGCCAGCGATATACTTTGCCATTTATCAGTTGGTTTAATCCATTGTTCGCTTTTATCTTCTTTACCAAACCAAACTTTTACAGGAAGGTTAAAGCCGCTTACACAACTATCATAACGGTAAGAAACTTTATTGCCTTCAATTTTATATTCCAGCACGGGAATTTGTGTGGTGCGTAAATACTGGTCAAACACTTTGCTGAAATTAATTTTGCTTTGTTTGCTGATGTAATTTTCCACCTGTTGTGTGGTAACTGTTTGATGGTAAAATATTTTATTGAGCCCTCTTAATATCTGCCTGAATTTTTCATCGTTATCAATTACGTTACGTATGGTATGCAGCATATTGCCTGCTTTGGGATACATATCGCCGCTGCCTTCCTGGTTTACATTATACGGGCCAATGATGGGAATATCATTACGGATACCTTTTCTTGTACCAATGCAATATTCGTTGCCCGCCTGTTTGCCATACCAGTAATCTGTAAACAATGTTTCGCTGTAATTGGTAAAGCCCTCATGCACCCACATATCTGCAATGTCTTTACTGGTAATATTGTTGGCAAACCATTCATGGCCGCTTTCATGTACAATAATAAAATCCCATTTTAATCCCCAGCCGGTGCCACTCATATCCCTGCCTAAATAACCGTTTAAGTATTTGTTGCCATAAGCCGTGGCGCTTTGGTGTTCCATTCCCAAGTGTGGTGCATCAATTAATTTATAACCGTCTTTGCGGAAAGGGTAAGGGCCAAACCAATATTCAAAAGCCTTCATCATTCGTGGTGCATCAGCAAAATGCTCTTTTGCCTTTTGCAGGTTTTCTTCCAGCACCCAGTAATCCATATCCACATCTCCGGCCTCGCCTTTAAACACTTCGCCAAAGTGAGTGTATTTACCAATGTATGGAATGATGTTATAATTATTGATAGGTTCTGTAACTGCCCAATCATAAGTTGCTGTACCATCGCCATTATTTATTTTACCACGATAACGGCCATTACCCACAGCCATTAAAGTATCAGGGCAGGTAATGTGCAGCTCTGCACTATCGGGTTCATCGCTTTGATGATCTTTACAAGGATACCAAACACTGGCGCCCAAACCCTGGCAGGCAATACTTACCCAAGGGCTGCCATCCGCACTTTTCTTCCATATCAACCCACCATCCCATGGCGGACGGCGGGCAATACGGGGTTTGCCGTGGAAGTAAGCAGTTATATAACTTATAGTTTGAAGCTTGTCGTTTGAAATGTTTAAAAAGTAAGCATTGCCATCCTTTTTAAAATCCCTGATTGTGTATCGAACAGCAGTACGGGTCATTACTTTGGTACCATTATTAGTGTACTGATTGCCAGCAATATTACATTCAATACTGTCCAGTATCATCGGCTCCTGCAAATCAATTTGCATTACACTGCCTTTCTTCAAAGTTTTAAACTGAATTACATTATAACCACTAATGGTACTGTCAGGAATATTGAACTTTACATGAATGTCATATTTCAATACATTCCACCAATCTCTTGTTGGGCCATAAGTGCCACGCAAAGTATCAGCATGGGTGAATTTTTGTAAAGGCTTTAAAGGCTGCGCCTGCAAACAATGAATAATGAATAATGAACAGTGAACAATGAAAATGGTTTTTACCAGTTGCTTCATACTAGTTTGTTTATTAAATGCTAATTTAGATTTCTTTACAAACAAACATGCACCTTTCATCAAATAAAATATTTCTTAGTGCCTTAGTGCCTTTGTGTGCAATTTTCTTTTCATGCAAAAATCATTCACATTCCGATAAAGCCATTTTCCGCTACAACGAAAGCAGCGGCCTTGCTTCCCTCGACCCTGCCTTTGCTAAAAACAAGCAGGTAATGTGGGCAGTGCATCAATTATATAATACACTGGTGGAAATTGACAGCAATATGCAAATAGTGCCATCGCTGGCAAAGCGCTGGGATATTTCTAAAGACAATCTCACTTTTACTTTTTATTTAAAAGATAATATTTACTTTACTGATGATGCCTGTTTTGAAAAAGCAAAAGGAAGAAAATTAACCGCACAGGATGTTGCCTACAGCTTTAACCGCATAGTTGATAAAAATACTGCCAGCCCCGGCGCATGGATTTTTAATAACCGTGTTGACTCCGTAAATGGTTTTAAAGCAATCAACGATTCTGTTTTTCAATTAAAATTACAGCGGCCGTTCCAGTCTATTCTTGGCATATTGAGTATGCAGTATTGCTCCATTGTGCCGCATGAAGCGGTGGAAAAATATGGTACTGATTTCAGAAGGCACCCGGTTGGCACCGGCCCGTTTCAGTTTGTGGCATGGGAAGAAGGGCAGGCGCTGATTTTGAAAAAGAATGAAAACTATTTTGAAAAAGATGCTGCCGGTAAACGTTTGCCGTATCTCGATGGCATTAAAGTTTCTTTTTACGACAGCAAGGCAACGGAGTTTTTAGAATTTCAGCAGCAACGGTTAGATTTTATTGATGATATTGACGCCAGTTTTAAAGATGAAGTGCTTACCAAAACCGGTAACCTTAAAAAAACATGGCAGGGAAAAATTGTATTACAAAAGCAACCGTACTTAAATATTGAATACCTCGGCATTTTAGTAGATGCAGAAAATGAACTGGTAAAAAACTCCCCGCTGCGTTTGCAAAAAGTGCGGCAGGCAATTAACTATGGCTTCGACAGAAGAAAGATGATGCTGTACCTGCGCAACTCTATTGGTATTGCTGCAGAAAGTGGTTTTATTCCCTGCGGATTACCATCCTTTGACTCTGTGCATGTAAAAGGCTACACTTACAATCCTGCAAAGGCAAAGCAATTATTGGCAGAAGCAGGTTTTGCCGATGGTAAAAACATGCCGCAGATAAAGTTGCTCACCATTCCTATTTACGGCGATTTGGGCAGTTATATTGCCAACGAATTAAAACAGGTGGGCATTAATATACAGGTAGAAGTAATACAAAAGAGTTTGTTGCTGGAGCAAACCTCTAAATCACAAGCTTTATTTTTTCGTGGCAGTTGGATTGCCGATTACCCCGATGCAGAAAATTATTTAAGTGTGTTTTACAGCAAAAACCCAGCGCCACCCAATTACACCCGCTATAAAAACGCAGCGTTTGATTTGTTGTATGAAAAAGCATTGTCTGAAAAAACTGACAGCCTGCGCTACAAACTTTATCAGCAAATGGATAAACTCATTATTGCCGATGCGCCTGTAGTGCCATTGTGGTACGATATGGCAATACATTTAGTACATAACAACATAAAAAATTTTCCACCAAACAGTTTGAATTTGCTGGAGCTGCGGAGAACACGAAAGGAATGATTTTTTATTACACCATGTAAAACAAATAAAAAACACGAACTAAAAATAATTCGTGTAATCCGTTTCAATTCGTGTTATCATTTTTTAATGCTTCTTCAGCTTATTCTTAAACACTTTCTCAAATTTTTCTACTTTAGGCCTTATCACAAACTGGCAGTAACCTTGTTCAGGATTATTGATGTAGTAATTTTGATGATAATCCTCTGCAGGATAAAACACTGCAAATTTTTCAAGCGTGGTAACAACCGGGTTGTCCCATGCGCCGCTTTTATCCAGTTCCGCCTTATATTTTTCTGCCTTTGCTTTTTGTGCATCATCATGATAAAAAATTACGCTGCGGTATTGCGTACCCACATCAGCGCCCTGGCGGTTAAGCGTTGTAGGGTCATGCACCTGCCAAAAAACTTCCAGCAGTTCATCAAAAGTAATTTTAGTGGTATCGTACACAATGTTCAGGCATTCTGCATGGCCGGTGGTGCCTGTGCAAACTTGCTTGTAAGTTGGGTTAACCACGGTGCCGCCACTGTAGCCGCTGGTTACTTTTTCCACACCCTGCAATTGCTGAAACACCGCTTCGGTACACCAAAAACAGCCTGTGCCAAAAGTGGCTGTATCTAAATTTGCATTGGTTGTTGCAGTTGTCATTTTTTTTGTCTCCTTTTTTGTTTTATCGGTATTGTTTTTTTGAGCACAGCTTTGCAGCGCCATTAAACTTATTACCGGTATCAATAATGATTTAAGCATTTTTTCAATTTTCAGTATTTACGCAAAACTAATTCCTCCAGTTTCTAAAACAAGTTATCTTTAAATAAGTTTAACAAATAACACTATGAAACAGGCATTTGTTCATTATTCAGCATCGTTGTGTCACTCACTTCAGCGGCATCTCATCGTGCAGCTTTGTGCTTTCGGTTTGGTGCTGTATTTATTATCTTCATGCCACCACAATTCTCAACCAATGAGTAATACTACTTACGCTTTTCGCCTTAAACCGGGGCAGGATTTAAAACAGGAAATACAAAAACTGGTTAACGACAAACAAATTAAAGCCGGCTGGATAAGCACCTGCGTGGGCAGCCTTTCTGATTACAATATCCGTTTTGCCAATCAGCCCGAAGGCACAAAAGACAGTGGCCATTTTGAAATTGTAAGTTTAACGGGCACTGTTTCTGTAAATGGTTCTCACATTCATATTAGTATAAGCGACAGTACCGGTAAAACCATTGGCGGCCATTTAATGGATAGCTGCAAAATATATACCACTGCCGAAATTGTCATACAATGCAGTGACAAGTTTACATTTACCCGTAAAAACGACGGAACAACACCCTGGGAAGAATTGCAGGTAGAAGAAATTGTACCATAATTTTGCAGCTACTGTAATTAATAATTTGTTATTACAATTTCATTAATCTTTCCCCGCTTTGCAGCATTTGCATTAATCAATCTTTTTGCCGGCACACGTTGTATGTTATATTCTTTATACAGTTCGTCAAAAAAATTATCAGAGGGGTTGCTGTTTTTCGGGTCGGAGTTACTGAGCATCACAAACAAATCTTTTTCATGCAGGTAAGTAAACAATGCAGCTAATTCTTTTTGTGCCGCATCATCAAAATTATGTTTGCTGTAAGCTTTAAAACTGGCTGTTTTACTTATGGGCCTGTAAGGAGGATCCAGGTAAATAAAGGAATTGGGCTTTAAATCTTTTTTCACCTGTTTAAAATCAGCTTTTTTTATAGTGGCAATTGATAAAACTTTTGACGCCGCTAAAAGATTTTCTTCATTACAAATTGCAGGGTTTTCATAGCGGCCTGCCGGTGTGTTAAATGCACCTGTTGAGTTTACCCTGTAAAGCCCGTTAAAGCAGGTGCGGTTTAAAAATATTGTTTGGGCAGCCCTTGCTATCCATTGTTCTGAATAGTTATTAAAATCGGTACTTTCTTTTTTACTGTTATAGTCAAACCGCTGTTTGTAAAAAAAATCACTGCGCTGTTTTGTATCAAGCCGGTTATATTTTTTTTGGTAACGGTATAAATAATCAATAAGCTCCGCTGCATTTTTTTGAACAACTTTGTAAGTAAGCACCAGTTCTTCATTAATATCGTACAGGTATGCTTTTTTAATTGTAAACTGGCGGGCAATATCAAAAAAAACAGCGCCGCTGCCCAAAAAAGGCTCATAATAATGCGCAATTGCATTATTTTTTAATTGCGGTGGGTATAATGCTTCAAACTTTTCCAGCAACTGGCTTTTGCCACCGGCCCACTTTAAAAACGGCATTGCATGCGGCGTTTGTAACTGCACTATTTTTTTTGGCATGTTTCGAAAATAAGCCATTTCAGTTATACACAAAATCATTTTGCGCAATCACTCTTATAAAAAGCAAGTGCCAATGTTTTTTTAAACTAAAGGCAACATAAAAATCGGTTACATTTGCACACAACAGTATGCCCGAAATAAGAACAGTAAAAGTTACCCGTTATGTTACTCCATTGAGAGAAGGCGGCTCTTTGCCCGCCATTGCCGAAGCGGATGATGATTTTTTATATGTGCTGAAATTTCGTGGGGCAGGGCAGGGCGTAAAAGCACTGGTGGCAGAAATTATTGGCGGCGAACTGGCGAGAGCTGCCGGTTTAAAAGTGCCTGAAATTGTTTTTGCAAATCTTGATGCAGCTTTTGGCCGCACCGAACCCGACGAAGAAATACAGGATTTATTAAAAGCAAGCGTAGGCACTAACCTGGCACTGCATTATTTATCCAGCGCCATCAGTTTTGACCCGGTGGTGGCAAAAACAGATCCATTGCTGGCATCAAAAATTGTTTGGTTAGATGCGTTTATTATGAATGTAGATCGCACCATACGCAACACCAATATGCTGCTGTGGCAAAAAGAATTGTGGTTGATTGATCATGGCGCTGCATTATACTTTCATCATTCCTGGAGCAACCCGGTACAGCAGGCGCAAAAACCGTTTGCTAATATTAAAGATCATGTGTTGCTGCCTGCTGCTGCAGCTTTGCAACAGGCAGATGTTTTAATGAAAGAAAAGCTGACACCCGAAGTAATTGCAAACATAGTAAACCTGGTGCCCGATGATTTTTTACAATGGGGCGAACAATTACAATCCGGTGATTTGCGCAACGGGTATGTTGATTTTCTTAATAGCCGTTTATCTATAATCGATCAATTTGTAAAAGAAGCCATTGATGCAAGAGCAGCTATTATATGAATATGCCGTAATACGGCTGGTGCCACGGGTGGAACGGGAAGAGTTCCTCAACCTGGGCATTATTTTTTTTTGCAAGCAAACCGGTTTTTTGCAATGCCGCTATCAAATTAATGAAGAACGCATCGGTGCGTTTTGTAAAGAAATTGATATCGATACACTCAAAGAAAACCTTCAGTCGTTTGAGCAGATTGCCAATGCACAACCCGGTGGTGGCACTTTAGCAAAGCTGGATGCGCCATCCCGTTTTCGCTGGCTTACTGCTGTACGCAGCACCATTTTGCAAACCTCAAGGGTACATCCGGGCCTGTGCATAAATGAAACGGAAACAATGAACCGCCTCTTTGATGCACTGGTGTTATATTAAAACAGCCCCACTTCTAAATTTCCTTATCTTGTTAAAAAAACATGAAGAGGATTGTTTGTTTATTACTGATGATAACAGCGGTAACTGTTGCCGTTGCACAAACTAAAACCAAACATGCCGGCCAACTGCTGCGCCACGTGGTTTTAATAAAGTTTAAAGACAGTGCTACCGCAGCAGATATACAAAAAGTGGAAAATGCCTTCAGGGAATTACCTAATAAGATAAAAGAAATTGCCGCTTTTGAATGGGGCAAAAACAACAGCCCCGAAGAATTAAACCAGGGCTTTACCCATTGTTTTTTTGTAAGCTTTAAAAATGAAGCCGGCCGTGAAATTTACCTGCCGCATCCTGCGCATAAAGCATTTGTTGAAATATTAAAACCTGTTTTAGACAAAGTACTGGTAATTGATTATTGGGCGGGAAAATAATTGCCCGCCCAATAATTGCATAGCCATTATCGTTTTGAAAAATTACGCTGCGGCTGCCTGTTACCGGTAAAACGTTTTTTAAAACGCACATTGTTTTGTTTGGGCGCCGGTGGCGCAGGCTTTGCATCTGCCGCTAAAACAAACGGGTGATTATTTTCAACCGGCACTTGTTTGCCAATCAGTTTTTGTATAGCCCTTAAATCATCTTTCTCCTCTGCATCGCAAAAAGAAAATGCAATGCCCGTATTGCCCGCCCTGCCTGTACGGCCAATGCGGTGTACATAGGTTTCCGGCACTTCGGGCAATTCAAAATTAATTACGTGGCTCAGTTCATCAATGTCAATACCTCTTGCCGCAATATCGGTGGCGACTAACACACGTATGCTGCCGTTTTTAAAATTGTTCAATGCATTTTGCCTTGCGTTCTGGCTTTTGTTGCCGTGTATGGCTGCGGCTGTTACGCCATGTGCATGCAATACTTTCACCACTTTATCGGCGCCATGTTTGGTACGGGTAAACACCAATGCAGTTTTTATGGTATCATCTTTTAGTAAATGCAGCAGCAGTTTATTTTTATCGGGCTTGGCAACATAGTACAAACTTTGCTCTATTGAATCAGCCGTAGATGAAACAGGCGTTACTTCCACTTTGCTGGGGTTGTGGAGCAACACATTCGCCAGTTGCTGAATTTCCGGCGGCATGGTGGCGCTGAAAAAAAGCGTTTGCCTGCGTGGCGGCAGTTTGGTTATTACCCGTTTTACGTCGTGTATAAAACCCATGTCCAGCATGCGGTCGGCTTCATCTAAAATAAAAATTTGCAAATGGCGTAGGGTAATATGGCCCTGGCTTATTAAATCCAGCAAACGACCCGGCGTGGCAATCAATACATCCGTGCCTCTTTTTAATGCAGCCACCTGCGGCACTTGGCTTACACCACCAAAAATAACTGTGTGGCTTATTTTGGTGTATTTGCCATAGGCTTCAAAGCTTTCATTTATTTGTATGGCCAGCTCCCTTGTTGGGGTGAGTATTAACACTTTTATGCCCGGCGTATGTGTTTTGCCGGTAAATAATAATTGCAATACAGGTAATGCAAATGCTGCGGTTTTACCCGTGCCGGTTTGTGCACAGCCCAGCAAATCTTTTTGCTGCAGCACAATGGGTATGGCCTGTTGCTGAATAGGGGTTGGGGTGGTATAGCCTTGTTCGGCTAATGCCAGTACAATAGGATCTATTAATCCTAAATTTTTAAATTCCATTAGTATGGTTTATAAATATGTGGGCTGAGAAGGACGTTGTATTTTCGAAAACAGCGAAGTAAAATTATTGGCACCACCGGCTTACAACCTGCCGTAATATTTTGCGTGGCTGGCGCAAAGGTAGGTTAAATAAATTTGGGATGGGCATTTGTTCTTTGATGAGCATCGTTGTGTCACTCACTTGTACTAAATAGCAATGCTAAACTTTATTGAAGCGTAGATATTAGCGAAAGGTTTGTAAAGGATCGATCCGAGACATAGGAACTGTTACTTAAACGATGCAACGTATTGGCCAGCACTATAGGCTTGAGACGAGATGTTGCTGAAAATTTAATGAAAAAAGGGTTCAAAATAATTAAATAGTATTATTATTTTTTTATATCTTGTGTAAAAAGTGCCAGTATGAAACAATTGCTTTTGTCATTTATCTGTATTCTACTTTTATGCCTCAGCAACTGTAAAAAGAAGGATTTTCAAAATGGGAGTGCGGTTAATTTGCAATTAAGCGATACTGCATTAAGCATTTCAAGTGTTGCAAAAATCGATATAAACGAATTTAAAGTAACCTGTCAAATTAAACCACGTATTGGTGAAACATATACAAATATGTATTTAATATGGAGCACATCTAGTGATTTCAAGCAACCGACGGATAGCATATTGATTATGGCAAGAACAACCGGTTCTTTTGTAGGTGAAATGAATGTTACTGGTTTATTAGAAAACAAAACTTATTATTTTCATATTGCTCTACTTTTTAACAATCAACGTTTTATTTCAACTACCGTAAACAATAATACGGACAGCCTTAAGATATTACAAGTTAACGTAGGCTTTTTACCAAGCACATATTTGAGTCATAATGATACTGCATCATTACGGACTAATTTTGTTTATTCTGCCCAGGGAATAAGCTCCCCTATACAGGTAACTCTTGGGCAAGTATCTTGCCCAATAACAAGTAATACTGGAGAAAAAATTTATTTCAGAGTACCTTCTGGAATAGCGACCGGTAAATACAAATTGAGACTTACTGCCAAAAATATGACCGCTTTTGCTGAAGATTCTTTAGAAGTACTTTTTGGTGAATGGGCAAATATTAATTCAGCTCCATATCCCGTAAATCCTTATACAACACAAACAGGCCTGATTGGTTTTGGAGCTGCACACTCTGATTCTAAAGGTTATATTGTTGGCGGTTCATTTTTTAACGGCTACGATTTATCAGATACCAGAGAATCAATGCACTTAACTTCATTGTATGAATACGACCTTCAGCAAAATCAATGGTTAAAGAAGCCGCTGAATAATAAAAAATATCTTGAAAGCCCTATTTGCTATTATCATAACAATAATATTTATGTAATAGGTGGTATTGAAACAGTATATAATTGGTTGGGTTCATTTTGGGACGGTCACAGGATTTTTCAAAAAACGATGAAACGGCTAGACCTAACTAATTATACCTGGTATGAAATGGATTCACTTCCTTTTCCTACAATTTTTAATATGGTTAGCTTTGAATTAAATGGTGAATTCTATATAGGGATGGGAGCGGATTCTTCTGTGATGATAAATGGCGAAGCACAGCCGTCCAGGAAACTTTGGAAATATAATCCAAACGCCAATGCTTGGACTAGACTTGCTGATTACCCCGGTACTGGTTACCAGATCAATCCAACAGGATTTTCAATGAATGGTAATGGATATATATTTTATAATGCTATTCCTTTAGTCTTCCCAACAAATTTTAGAAGTGAATTCTGGCGTTATAATCCACAAACAAACAGCTGGACACAAATACCGCAAGTGCCTTCGAACCTAAATCCTCAGTATGGTGAAAAATATGAAGTGGTTGTTAAAGATAACAAGGCCTATTTCATTTCTTGTCAAAAATACTCTTTGGGTGTGGCGTTTTATTATTATGCCCTTCAGAATGTATGCCAGGAATATGATCCTCAAGCTAATTCATTCAAGCAAATTGCGCTGATGCGCACGCCAAATATTGTAAAGTATATAGGAAGATGGGGGAACAAGTTTTTTTTCCAAGCAGGTGCTCATGGATATTATGAAGCTTTCCCAAATATTACTTACAGCTTGAATCTGGAATAACATCTTTCAATACAAATTACGGAAATTTTTCTGCTGACCTTGGTCGTTATCTCTAACCTTTCATGGTTTAATTAAAAAGCAAATTGTAAGTATAATATCAAACGGAGCGTCGCCACTTCCGCTCAATCAACGTACCTTGGCCCGTCCCAAAAAAATAAATTAACAGGGTTGTAGTATGAAGTTTTTTCCAGAGTCTGCATTGGTACAGTTAAAGTTTTCGCCGCTGTTGGTCGCCTTCGCTTCGGTTGGTACACGAGGCATTTTGAAAGGTATATGTCTTACTAAATACCCGTGCCAAAAAATAAAATAATAAACTAAATTTGAGTAAAATTTATATCTCATGACAACATTAGCCATCCGTAAAAAATTAACCTCTTATTTACAGGTAGCAGATGAAGCGAAAGTGAAAGCGATTTATGCGCTTGTAAAAGAAGATATAGAGCAGGAAGGCCGCATTGATATGAAGCAATATAACCAGGAGCTTGCAGAAGCAGAGGCAGAGTATGCAAAAGGCGATTATATCAGCAATACAGCTATGAAAAAGAAAATTAAGCAATGGTAAAAAACCGCCTGGTTTGGACAAGGCATTCGCAACAACACTTGTTGGCATTGTACAAATACATTAGCGCAAAATGCAATAAAAGTGGTGAATGATATTATTACTGCCGCTGAAAAAGCAATAACCAATCCAGAATATTACAGCCCTGATAAATACAAACTTGATAACGACGGAAGTTACAGGGCTTTTGAAAAACACCGCTACAGAATTGCTTATCGTTACACAAAAAATACCATTCGTATACTTTGGGTAAAGCATACAAGTATGGAACCGAAAACATACTGAACTAATTGAGTCCGCCGTTGTTGGTCGCCTGACCAACAAGCTACGCTTCAATAAAAGCCCAACAGAATTACCGCTCTCAAACGGAGCGTCGCCACTTCCGCCCAATCAACGTACCTTTGCCCGTCCCAAAAAATAAATTAACAGGGTTGTAGTATGAAGTTTTTTCCAGAGTCTGCATTGGTGCAGTTAGAGTTTGAAAAAGTTAAAGAATTGCTGGCATTGCATTGCCGTACCGAGTTTGCCAAAGCAAAGGCAAACAGCCTGCGCATACATACCCGTAAGGAGTTTATTGATACCGAACTGCAGCAAACGCATGAATACCGTTTGTTGCAACAGCATGGTCTTGCCTTTCCTAATGATTTTGTGCTGAACCTTAGCAAAGAACTAAAATTGCTGGGCATACCTGGCGCTACTTTAAAGGGTGAGCATTTTTTACAAATAAAAAAACTGGCAGATAATACCGGCAATATTTTTCGCTGGATGGATAATGAACGCCGCAGTGCTTACCCGGCGCTTGCCAAAGTAATTGATAACACCTACTACGAAAAAGTAATTAACGAACTGATTGATGAGATACTGGATGAAACCGGCAATGTAAAAGATACGGCGAGTGAAGAACTGGAACGCATACGCATGAGCCTGTACCGCAAGCGCAACGAACTGCGCCGCCTGTTTGATAAAATTGTGAGCAAGCTTAACAAACAAGGTTACCTGGCAGAGATTGAAGAAAGCTTTATGAACGGCCGCCGGGTGCTGGCCGTTTTTGCAGAACAAAAGCGTATGATTAAAGGTGTGCTGCACGGCGAAAGCGACAGCCGTAAAACCACTTTTATTGAACCGGAAGAAACCACGGAACTGAACAACGAAATATTTTCGTTAGAGCATGAAGAGAGCAGGGAAGTGTACCGCATACTGCGGCAGTTAACACAAAAGCTGAGTGTGTATGCACCGCTGTTAAAAACATGGCATGATGTGGCTGGTGAATATGATTTTATTGCTGCTAAAGCAAAATTTGCCGGGGAATATGGCGGCAATTACCCGAGCGTAACAGACAGGGCGCATGTGCAGTTGGTAAATGCGTATCACCCTTTATTGTTTTTGTACAATACAAGAAATAATAAACCCACTATTCCGGTTAATCTTTCGCTGAATGATAAACAACGCATACTGGTTATTAGCGGCCCTAATGCCGGCGGTAAAACGGTTACGTTAAAAACTGTAGGCTTATTGCAATTAATGTTGCAAAGTGGTTTGCTGGTGCCGGTGCACCCGGATAGTGAGATGGGTATTTTTAAACAACTGATGATTCATATTGGTGATACGCAGAGTTTGGAATTTGAGTTAAGCACTTACTCATCTCACTTAAAAAACATGAAGCATTTTATGGAAAATGCCAATGGAAAAACATTGTTTTTTATTGATGAACTGGGCAGCGGCAGCGACCCGAATTTGGGTGGCGCTTTTGCTGAAGTGATAATGGAAGAACTGGCACACAAACACAGTTTTGGTATTGTTACCACACATTACCTTAACTTGAAAGTAATGGCTAATAAAGTTCCGGGCATCATTAACGGCGCCATGCAGTTTGATGAAAAGAATTTGCTGCCTATGTATAAACTGATTGTGGGCAAACCGGGCAGCAGTTATACTTTTTCCATTGCTGAAAGAATTGGTTTGGAAAAGCGCCTGATTAATAAAGCAAGGACTTTGGTGGATGAAGACCATTTTACTTTAGACAAACTGCTTAACCGCACCGAACAGGATTTACAAAAAATTGATAAGGAAAAATATGAACTGCAAAAACTGCTAAAGGAGAATGAACGGTTGAAAAAAGAAATGCAGGTGGTAATGGATAAAGAGCGCCACCGCCAGGAAGTGGAGCGGCTGAAGCACCAGAACAAAATTGCGGAAGACAAATTTGCTTATTTAAAAGATATGGAGCGCCGCTTAAAAGCCATGGTAATTGAATGGCGCAAGGCGGAAGACAAAGACAAAGTGGTGAAAATGATTAGCGCTTTGCTGTTTAACCAAAAAGAAAAAATAACTGCCGAAAAACAGCAGAAAAAACTGGAAGAAAAATTTGATGTAATTGGCGGCGAAGTAAAAGTGGGGGATAAGGTAAAAATGAAAAACAACCGCAGTACCGGTATTGTAAAAGAAATAAAAGGAAAAAAAGCCGTGTTGCAGGTGGGGGTGGTGCCTATTACGGTTGATATAAAAGACGTACTGGTAATAAAAGACAAGCCTGCGGAAAAGGAAACTGCTTAAAATAAACAATTGGCTGCACCTGCAGCCTTTTATTTTGCCTTAGTAAATAACAATCAATTTATAAGCTGAAAAAAACACAATTTATTTTGCCTGTTTTTTGGGTGTAAAACTCCCTTGCCGTACATTTGCGCCGGAGAGATGGCAGAGCGGTCGAATGCGGCGGTCTTGAAAACCGTTGACTGTCACAGGTCCGGGGGTTCGAATCCCTCTCTCTCCGCATAAAAGGTATCAAAACTCACCAAACCCCTGCAAATCGTTGATTTAGCGGGGGTTTTTGTTTGGCACTATGTCAAACCATTCATCCAAAACCAAAACTTTGGTGAGTGATTCGGTGAGTAAGCTTTCTCGAAAACTTTACTCACCAGCTTTTTATCAAATGCTTGTCCAGTAAGCAGTTCAGCTTTTGAACATCTTGTTTGCGGTCGGTGATGAAACTAATTTTATCACTTTAAAGGTCACTACACCATGCAATCAAACCTACGTTTTCTTTTCTATTTGAAAAAGCCGAAAGGCTATGTTTCGGGTCCAGCGCCTATTTACTTACGGCTCACTGTAAGCGGTCAACGAGCCGAAATGTCCACAGGCAAAGAATGCATGCCCGACCGCTGGAATTCTAATGCCGGTCTGGCCAAGGGTAACACAGAAGAAGTAAAGAGCTTGAATGCCTATTTATCCATCTTGCAAGGCAAACTGCACCAATATCACAATCAACTGCTGGCTACTGGAGAGGCCATTACAGCAGAAACCCTCAAAAATAAAGTATCCGGAAAATCTGAAAGGGCAAGGAGCCTGATAAGAATATTTCAAGACCATAATAACCAGGTTGAAGCTTTGCTAAATGATGAATTTGCACCCGGTACCCTAGAGCGTTACAAAACATCTTTAAAACATACAATTGATTTTCTTAAGTGGAAGTACCGAATTTCAGACATTGATATTCGGAGAATTGACCATGCCTTTATAACCGAGTATGAATTTTATCTCCGTAGCGTTCGTAAGTGCAACAATAACACGGCCGTTAAGTACATCAAAAATTTTGGCAAAGTAATCCGCATTTGTATTGCAAACGGATGGCTTGATAAAAATCCATTCGTAAATTACAAATCCAAGGTTAAGGAAGTTGAAAGAGCTTTCTTAGTCGAAGAAGAAATGCAGGTATTAGCATCCAAAGTGTTTGTAACTGAAAGGCTCAATCAAGTGAAAGACATTTTTCTGTTTAGTTGCTTTACAGGGCTTGCATACATTGATGTAAAGAAGCTAACAAAGAACAACATCACTATAGGTATTGATGGTGAAAAATGGATTTACACCAACCGCCAAAAAACAGACACTCGTTCAAATATTCCTTTACTGCCGTTGGCTGAAGAAATTATTGCCAAATACAAAGAGCATCCACAGTGTTTAAATGAAGGCAAGCTGTTACCTGTATTAAGCAATCAAAAAATGAATGCTTACTTGAAAGAAATAGCTGACCTATGTGGCATCAATAAAGAACTCACTTTTCACATAGCCCGTCACACATTTGCAACCACCGTTACACTTACCAATGGCGTACCTATTGAAAGTGTAAGCAAAATGTTGGGGCATAAAAATTTGCGTACTACACAGCATTACGCAAAAATCTTAGATAGGAAGGTGAGTGATGATATGATGGAATTAAAGGATAAATTTTCATCAAAAAAATCTTTCATAAATAGAAAGATAGCTTTGCCATAGAGCGGATTACATCCAAAAATGTATAATTCCGCTTGTCCCAAAATGTCCAATTACTGGCTGTCGGCAGCATATATTTATGCAATAGCTTTACACAAAGTTATATAGTCCAGCTTAAACGCAATTTGAGATAACTTTTCAAAAGTATGGCCACAGTAAAAATTGTTTTTGTTATTCTGCCTCAAGTTCATTTGCTTGACTTAGCAGGACCAGACCAGGTTTTCTATGAAGCCATTGACCATGGCGCCGATATAGAACTGGATTACTGTTCCTTCGAGGATTCCATCGCAACATCTACATCAATGCCGTTTGGTAAACTGAAGCATTTTAATGAAATCAATGTAAAAGCCGGGGATTATGTTTTTGTACCAGGTGCCGAAGTAAGCTTTTTATTGTCAAAAAAGATGAGTAAGCAAAAAGAATTATTTCAGTGGATTAGAAAATGCCATGAAGCTGGGGCAACTGTTTGCTCTATTTGCACCGGTGCTTTCTTCCTTGCACAAACAGGTTTATTGGACAATCGTAAATGCACTACTCATTGGAAGCGTACGAGTGAATTGCAACAGATGTACCCACAGATAAAATTATTAGAAAATATTCTGTTTACTGAAGACGACCGAATATTAACGAGTGCAGGCGTTACTGCAGGTATAGATATGGCTTTATATATACTAAGTAAACTACAGGATGATAATTTTTCTTATCAGGTAGCCAGGGAGCTAGTAATTTATGTGCGAAGACACGGCGGAGAAATTCAGCAAAGTGTGTTCATGAATTACAGAAATCATATACACTCAGGTATTCATCGTGTACAGGACTATATCCAGGAAAATATTTCAAAAAAAATCAACCTGTTTCAATTATCCGAGATTGCGTTCATGAGTTCCAGAAATCTTACAAGAATTTTCAAAAAAGAAGTAGGGCTCTCTGTTAACGAGTATATAAACCTTATCCGAAAAGAAAGAATTAAAAAACTTTTATTGAATCCTGATATTACAAAAACCCAAATAGCAAAGCTTTGTGGCTTAACAAGTGAACGGCAGGTTTCAAGACTGATACAAACATTGTAACAGTTTTACTATTGTTCGCTATTTCTTACTTTTTAAAAACGTATCAAACAATAAAAGTTCAGTAGTTATGAAGTTTAAAAGTATTATTCTAATTGTTCTATTCTCCTCAGCTATAAAACATGTACAATCACAAAATTTTTCTATAACCGCTAAAGGAAATGTTGCAGACGAAAAAAAGCAGCCAATAGAAGGTGCTGTTGTTACCTTAAAAAATAATAGGGATTCATCAATTGTTAAAATACAGATTACAGAATCCGATGGTAATTTTGAGTTTAAAATCCTCAAATCAGGCTCATATTTTTTTGATGTGAGCCATATTAGTTATGGCAAATATTATGGCACCACTTTTACAGTTGACGGAACTCAATCTCAAATGAGTATTCCTGTAATTGTTTTAAGTAAGGACAATAAGCAATTAGGTGCAGTTGTTGTAACTGGCAAAAGTTCATTTATCGAAAGAAAGATTGACAGGACTGTAGTAAATGTAAATTCACTTATAAGTAATGCCGGTGGTAATATCTTAGAAGTATTGCAAAAATCCCCAGGTGTTACAGTAGATGAAAATGGAAGCATCAAATTAAAAGGTAAATCTGGTGTTCTAGTATTCATTGATGATAAACCTACATACATGTCAGAATCCGACCTTAGTAATTATTTAAGGTCATTGCCTTCTGGCGCTGCTGATGTTATAGAAATTATGACTAACCCGCCTGCAAAATATGATGCAGCAGGGAACGCTGGTATAATTAATATCAAACTAAAGAAAAGTAAAGCCCGGGGCTTTAACGGAGGCTTAAGTATTGGTTACGGACAAGGTGTTTACGCAAGAACAAACAACAGCATCAATTTTAATTATCGTATCAACAAGGTAAATTTTTTTACCAATATCAGCTACAACATTAATAATACCTACCAGGATTTATTTTTAAACCGAAAGTATTACAAGTCTAATGGTAACCTCAACACTGCATTTAATCAAAATTCCTACAATAAACGTCAGCCTAGTGGTTTTAATTCAAAACTTGGTGCAGATTACTATATTTCCAAAAAGGCAACGTTCGGTGTTGTTTTAACCGCTTTTACGAATATTGATAAAAAAGATGTAACAAATAGTGCTTCAATTTTAGACTCCACAGAAAAACTGCAGAACATTATAAGGGCTAAGGCTATTTCAAAGCGTACACTGAATAACGAAGGTATTAATCTAAACTACTCTTATAAACCCGATAGCACAGGCAGGGAATGGGTAATTAATTTAGACTATCTCAATTATACTACTAATCTCAATAATTCTTTGTTGAATAGTATTTATAAGCCCGATGAAACTTTTGAAAGTAAATCTAACTTACTGGGGCAGCTTCCGTCTTCAATTAAAATTGCAGCAGGTAAGGTTGATTATTCAATTCCTGGAAAAAAAGGGAGCCGTGTAGATGCTGGTGTCAAAACAAGCTTTATCGCAACAAGCAACATTGCAGTTTTTTTTGACGAGAACAACAGTGTCATTACTCCAAACAACGATTTTTCCAACAACTTCACCTATAAGGAAAATATCAATGCAGCTTATCTTAGTTATAGTACAGAAAAAAAACGGTTATCATTTCAGGCTGGCTTGCGGTTTGAAAACACAAATTTATCTGGCCACCAAAAGGGCAATCAGGTAAGGCCTGATTCTTCTTTCAAAAGAAGTTTCAGTAGTTTGTTTCCTACTCTTTTCATCAACTATAAATTAGACTCGGCAGATAAGCATCAGATTGGCTTTTCGTTTGGCAGAAGAATTGACCGGCCCGATTACCAATCAATGAATCCATTTACATATCCTCTGGACAGGTATACGCTTTATGGAGGCAATCCATATTTACGTCCTACTTTCTCAAATAATTTTGAGGTATCACACACATGGAAGAATCGGGTAACTACTACCCTTCAGTACAGTAGCATAAAAGATGTTATCTCAGAAACTATTGAACAGGGTAGTAACATTTTTTACAGCAGGCCAGGTAATTTTGGTAAACAAGTTTCCTATGGTATCAATATCAATGCTGTTATTAACCCGGCTAAGTGGTGGACTTTACAGGTATACTCCGAGATAATAAAAAATAAGTTTACTGCAAAACTGTATAATCAGAATGTAAATAATGAAGGTACACACTGGATTATTAACGGAAGTAATCAATTTGCTATATCTCCAAAATGGAGTGCAGAGCTATCAGGTTCATACCAAAGCAGAGTTTATTACGGACAATTTGTTATAATACCTTTTGGGTCATTAACAACAGGTGTAGCAAGAAAAGTAATGAAAGACAAGGCTACCATAAAGGCAAGTTTGAGTGATATTTTTTACACCTCACAAAGGGGCGGCAATATTAAAAGCTTGGCTAATTCGGATGCTAGCTGGTATAGCTATTTTGACAGCCGGTTTGTTACAATTTCATTCAGCTATCGTTTTAATAAAGGTAAAAGCTTAAGAGCAAGAGAATCCAATAGTTCAGAAAGCGAGAAAGCTAGAGTGAAGTCAACATAAAAAACTATTTAACTAATAAGATGAAAAGTAGGGTTATAATTTTTGGGTGTTTCCTGTTTTTAACTATCAACTCATTTTCTCAGCAAACAGTATCGGCATTTATAGAAGTAAGAGGGAACGTTGATGTACTCGGTAATATTTCGCTAAACAGTATTAGTAAACCGAGGGGTTTATCGGTGAAAGATACGTTGATAGATTGGTCTAAAATAAATTTAATACTTAGCCTTCGTGACCCAGTTAAAGTGATTAACAAACTTGCGGAAAGTGGTTGGCTTCTAATTACGGTAACCAATGTTACAAGTGACAAAGAAGGAAGACCAAATAATCCATTTTTGTTGTATTACTTTAAAAAAGAGTTTACAAAAGAATGAACCCAACATAAAACCCCTGTTTTTAACGGTTAACTTTTAGTAAAACATTTATGAGTATAGTAATAACTAATGATGCAGGCCCCTCATTAACTAATGTAGATGTATCAAATTTTGAAACTGAACTTGGAGTAGTATTCCCTTTATCATTTAAAGAATTTCTTCTAAAGCATAATGGAGGGTGTTGCAAGTATGACTATCCTTATAATTTCGAAAAGTATGATGGAATTATCGCAATAACAAATCTCTTAGGAATTCAAGATAAGCATAGCATTAAAGATGTTTTTCAGGTTATACAGGAAATGCACGGAAATAACAATTGGCTGCCTTTTGCTTACGACTCAAGGGGCTGGATATTTTGTATTAGTCTGAAGCCTGATTCTTATGGCAAAATATATTTAATGCGGACTGATGAAGATGAGGAAGATGCTTTCCGGTTTATTTGTAATGATTTTCAGGAATTTGTAGATGGGCTTAAGACAGACGGCCCTGCCTTTTAATAAAGAATACTTTTAACTAAAAACACTTAATTAACTAAATTCCTTTACATGTTTAATAAATTAATCGCTTTAGTATTTATCACAGTTAGCAGTTTCACTGAGCTTAAAGCGCAAAATGCAGACCTATCCGTTCACAATATTGTAAAAGACAGTATCACCGCCAAGCTAAATCGTGGTGATTATAGTGGCATTTATGCTATGGGAGATACCAGCTTCAAGGCCGCAGTATCTAAAGCAGACCTCATAAACTTCCTGAATAGCTTTTCTCTTTTAGGTAAAATTGTTTCAACTAGTTTACTTACAGAAGGAAAGGAAACGAATGAATACAGGCTTCAATGTGCAAGAAAATCCCTCAAGCTTACGCTGGGTGTAATGAATGCAACCAGCTTTACCAGTTTCGGTTTGGATATTTACCGCCTTCCTGCAGACAGAACAAGAACTTTATTTGCGTCTGACAATCCTTTAAAATCACCTTTAGACAGTACTGTACAAAAGGCAGTTACCAATTACATGAGCAATAAAAATGTTTCCGGACTATCTGTTGGTGTTGTTAAGGACGGTAAACTTTATAGTTACAATTTCGGTACAGTAAACAAGAACAGTAAAAAACCGGTAAATAACAACACTATCTACGAAATTGGTTCAATCTCAAAAGTTTTTACCGGCATTTTACTTGCGAATGCGGTAATAGAAGGTAAACTAAAATTAGAGGATGACATTAGAAAGTACTTGGACGGTAACTATCCTAATTTGGAATATGACGGCAAGCCAGTGCAGGTGGTCCATCTTGCCAACCATACTTCAAGAATAATTTCAAGGCCAGTAATCAGTAACACAAATGAGAGCCCAATGGACCAGACTTTTTCTGGCATGATTGACACTAAACTAATAACTGGCCTGCTTCACAATATTAAAATTGATACAGTGCCCGGTACAAAAAGGGCCTATTCTAATTTTGCTGTAAGTGTTTTAGGCTTAATTCTGGAGAAAGTTTATACCATGCCATATGAACAAATTTTAAAGAAATATATCACTCAGCCCTACCACATGAATCAAACTTCTATTAGCCTTACTAAAAACAGCAAAAAAAATGCAGCCCAAGGCTATTCAAATGACGGCACACCTGTACCATATTGGACAAGTAGTGCAATTGCTCCAGTAGGTGGCATTCGTTCCACTGTTACAGATATGCTTTTATTTATGCAGCAGCAGCTAAATAAAGAAAATAAGTCAGCAGACCTTTCTCACCAGCTGACATTTGGAATCGAAAAAAATGGCAAAGGCTTATTATGGGGTATTGACAGAACAAAAAGTAATAATAATCTCCGTTGGTCGCATGATGGCAGCACCGATGGGTTTTCATCATTGATTTGGGTAATGCCTGAATTAAATGCAGGCGTTGTGCTGTTAACTAATAACGGCGACTTTTTTGATGAGAGTTTTAGCAACGAAATTTTTAAGACCATTTACCAGTATTTGATTAAAAAAGCTGTGTAAGCTGCTTTGCAAATAACTAGTATAATGGTAAAATCATTTTAAAAGCTATATGTTAAATATAATTGAAGAAATATTTAATTGGACATATCCCGGTGCAACCTTGTATTACAAGGATTGTGAGTTGGATATTTCTGTTGTAGAACAATTTACAAAGGCCAGAATACTCCGCAATGGATATTTCCTTGATGTAACCTGCAAAGGGGCTGGTATAAAATTCAATACAAGATTTTTAATAGCATCTGCAAAGGCTGCTAACCTTTACGAAATAAATCCAGATAATGAAAAGTATGGCCATTGCTGTATTAATGCAAATAGCTATTTTAAAATCCTTGATGTTTATGAATTGAAAGGTAAAACTCAAATATTCCTGCTGCACATTCCTGCACAGGGTATCTCATATTTCAGGAAAGCAAATTCTAATATGGATGATTTTTTCATACAAAAAGCCCGGCTCAGCTTTGATGAAAAATGTGAAATGGAGCCCTTGCCGGAATTATTAGAAACAGGCTGGGTAAAAAGAACAAACTTTCCTGTTGGTATGGATGCGCAAAACAAATTTTATCCTTTAGACGAAATAACGCCATTGCCAGCCGAAGGCCAGGAAGTGTTTAATGAAATAAGAGTCTTGGTAGACGATTTGTCAGAAATTAATGTGCCTATCCCAATAATTGAATCTAACCAAAGAGGTGGTTTCTGGAAAAGGTTATTTAGAACAAGACAACAATAAAGAAAATGAATATTACTGCTAAGTGAATGTAAGAACGATTTCATAGAAGCTTTTAGCTAAATAAACACTTTGGCTTTTTATGTCTGAACTATGGCTTGAAAAGTACTTTTTTTCGTACGAACATTGTCGTATTATTAATTACAATACTTACGCCATGAAAAATTTGTTACTCTGTTTTTACCTTTTTACCATTTTTAATGATTCTTTGTTTGCTCAAAAAACATATTTGCTTACACAGGATTCGAAAATTATAAACGAAAAAAATGAAACTATTGCTCCCGGTATTGCCATGTATCTTTATAAGTCAGGAAAGTCAGCTTTATTACCAAAAGGAGAAAATGGTTTTCTTTTAAAAGAAAATACGCAGCCTGATAGTATCATTATAAAAGCCAGAGTTGCAGCATTGCCAGTTGCAACAAATTGTGTAACGGTTAAAGATTCAACTGGAAAAATCTTGGCTTTTGATTATTGGAAGCCTTTCATAGAAAGTGGTAAGTACTACCTGGAGCCAATATTTACTCAAAATGGAAACACCGATGGGTTTGTAATTGCTGTGAGAAAACAACTTAATAAAGCTCCTGTTGCTGTTAAGGAAAGCAGAAGATTGAATATGTATACACCTGTAATTGACCAAAATTGCAATACTGTAACAATGCAAGAGGCTTCTGAAATAATAAATCAATCTGGTGGCCGGCTTAAAATGATACCAATTGAATACAATAAATATTTAGAACCCGAAAAGTATTTACTTGCAGAATTACCACTGTTCACAGATTCAGTAAAAAATACAAAAGAAGAAAAAGCGATTTCAACAAATAATTTATCAGGCAGTATAAATGTGGATGAAGCATTAACTGCTGTAAAAAAATTAGAAAATACTTTCTTGCCTCAATTTACATTAGTGGACATAAACGGAAATGGTATTACCTCAGATAATCTTAGAGGCAAAACCGTAGTTATAAATTTTTGGTTTAAAAATTGCCTGCCCTGTATAAAAGAAATACCAGTATTAAATAAACTGGTACAGGAATATAAGGGAAGAAAGGATATTGTCTTTATTGCGGTTAACAGCAAAGATTCAAAGGAAGACATTAATGAGTTTTTGAAAAAAACACCTTTTGAGTACAACATGGTAGCTTCCGGCATTAGCACAGATTTGTTAACGAGTCAGTTAAAAATTGAAACATACCCTACTCATATAGTTGTAGATAAAACGGGTAAAATAACTTATGCCGGTATTTCAGCACTTGCAGTGTTTGAAATAAAAAAATTGCTTGCAAAAAGTTAGCAACTAAGTAGGTATCAATTATTAAAATAATTCTCATGAAAAAATTCTGCTTTTTTGTACTTGTATTTTTTATAACAGCATCAATATACTGCCAGCAAAATGATAGGTTCTGCCTTTTAACCAGGCTTCAGCCCGAATTTAGTTTTTATAAAAATAATTATGCCTACCGCAATAAAGATACATATACAAAATCCAGCGTTAATTGCGGTGTAGAAATAGCTGTTCAGTATAATATTTCAAAACGGTTTTTTGCAGAAACAGGTTTAGGATATATATCCCGTAAACTAAATACAGTTGCTTTTCTTAATCAAAATCTTCTTCCATCACCCCGCCAAAGCCCAACATTTGAATTAGTAAATACAAAATCTGTTTCGTTAAGAATGCTTCAGTTGCCCATAAGGTTGGGTTATAGTTTTGTAGAAAAACAAAAGATAAGCCTGAATTTTTGCGTGGGATTGGCAGGCAATTTCTTGCTGAATACCTGCTATAAGAATTCAGAATTTACGAAGTATGATGATACATATAGAAAGGGATATTGGCAGGGATTTTCAGTTCTAAGTGGTGTGGGTACAGCGTATAAAGTAAACAAGAAAATTTCACTTACAGGGCATATAGAGTATTCACTTTTGAATAAGGTTGTTAACGATAATTATTTGTTCAGCCAGGATAAAGCACCAATATCACTGCCACATACGTATTTACAGATTGCTATTGGAACAAAGCTGGATATATAAAATATGTTTAAAAATTTTGTTGGAAAATGGGGAATAGCGTTTAACAATTCAAAATAGTAATGTACGTATATGAATGAATCTGCTAAGTTGATAATATTTGATGTGGATGGTGTATTGCTGAATAGCGAAAAAATATACTTGGATATGAATCAGCAGTTTTTTAAAGAGTTGGGATGCGCTGTAAGCCTGGAGGAACATTATGGTTTTGTAGGTATGTCTGCCACCAAAATGTGGACGCATTTAAAAGATAAGTTCCACCTAATGCAGCAAGTGGAAGAATTAAGAGAAATGGAAAAAGAGCTTAAATATAAGGTACTTAATCAGGAAAAACTGGTTCCCACAGACTATGTAATTCAACTTATAGAATATTTCGAAAACAAAGTCTACCGGCTGGCTATTGCATCATCTGGTTTAAAACGGAATATTGACATCATTCTTAAAAAACTAAATATTGAAAATAAGTTTGAGTTGATTGTAAGTGGCGAAGATATTATTAACGGCAAGCCTGCCCCTGATATTTTTTTGAAAGTTTCTGATTACTTCGGGGTAAAACCATCTGAATGTATTGTAATTGAAGATAGTGCTAATGGTATTAAAGCTGCTAAAGCTGCTGGTATGTTTTGTATAGGTTTTTACAATCCTGGTTCAGGTAATCAAAATCTTTCTTTAGCTGATATGCTGGTTGATTCCTTTAACGATAAAAGACTTTATGTGTTATAATAATATTATTTCAAAATCACTTAAATGAAAAAAAATATTTTAATTCTCGCCATTTTTTTATTGTCCGCAAACATTAACGTATTCGCTCAGGAAGTACTGCCGGTAGCATTACTAAGGTACACCCAAACTCAAAAAATCATAAACAGGTATGGTAATGAAGTTAAAAAAACTATTAAGCACACGATAAGCTTTTCCCCGCAGGCTTTAAAAACTACCATGCAACCAAGAGAAACTGCATATTTTACTACCATAAGCAATTTCAAAAATCAATCAACAAAAAGTTACGTTACTGATTTAGAGCAATTTTATGTAATGGAGGATGATTATAAAAACTACTTTTTTGATTTAGGACAGTATAACCAAGTTACACCTGAAATTAGCTTATTGAAAGACACATTGACCATTAAAAACTTTTTGTGTAACCGGGCAATATTGAATTATTTAATAGCTGGTGAAAAGTGCAGTATTGATGTTTGGTATTATAAAGGGTATAAAGTAAAGAATAAAAAAATTTCTAATCCTTTTGAGCAGTTAGATGGAATACCGGTTATGTTCAGTTATGTTGACAAACCGAAAATGATGATTGCTAATATTAATATGAACAATAAAAGTGAGTATTTGTTAGACACCCTCAGCATTCCAGATGCAAGTTCAATAACTGCCATAGAAAATGCTGAAAAATATGTTGAAATTTCCGGTGTAGAAAAGCTCACAAAAGTGATGGGTATAATGCAAAACAGGAAAAATGCCGGTAGTATAGCAAGCCCTAAAGGCGAACCCATTTCGGAAACACATTTTTCCAGGGATAGTACTGCTTCATTGGTAATGACTGCTTATAATCCTTTCAAACTTGGCGAGAAAATGGTTGATTTTAAAGGCCTTGATGAGCAAGGAATACAAGTTCAATTTTCCGACTTTAAAAACAGGATAGTTGTTATAAATTTTTGGTTTATAAAATGTGCCCCATGCGTTTATGAATTGCCCTTACTAAATAAAGTTGTTAATAAATATCCCAGTGATAAAGTAGGGTTTTTAAGTATAACATTTGACAGAATGGAAGACGTACAGGCCTTTCTAAGGAAAACTGATTTTAAGTTTCAAAAGATGGTTGATGCAAAATCAGTTATTGAAAAAATGGGTGTTAGTTCATATCCTACAACAGTAATTGTTGATAAAAATGGTGAGATTAAGTTTATTAAAGTAAGTTCTTTCGCTTCCGAGAAAGAGCTTGAGGTTGAGATTGAGAAACTTTTGCAATAATTAAGGTAATTATTCATGAATATGCAAACAGATAAAATACAGAGCCTGAATGATTTCGCTTTATTTATTTCAGAATACCTGGCGATTCAAATAGAAAACAGGAAATCTGAGCGTAATATCCCAACGGCCCTTAAACAGCTTTACCATGTAAAAGCAGCATATAATATCAAATTGCCAGGTAACGAATTGTTTTCTAAACAGGATATACTGCAACCTGAAAGCAACCTCACTTTTTACAATGATAAAATGTTCTTTCTCACAGAAAACTCAGGTAACTGGTCGTTGTATACTAAAACTGGTGAAAGGGAAATGAAAGTATATCTGCAGGGCGAAAACGGTGTATATGGAGTGAATGGGGAAACCGTATCAGAATCATTAGATGAATTTTTAATTACCTATGCTTTGCAGGAATTGATATTTGCTATGAAATATCTTACTTATGGCACACACAGCGAACAAGTGATAAAAGAAAAATTTAAACACCAAACATCGCTTTGGACAAAAAAGCGATATGTTGTAAAAGATGCTGAGTATGATTTTTACCTGTTAGATAATGACTGCCTTTTTATGAATGCAGACGGTTTGCCTTTTTTGGGTACAAATAATCTTAAGAAAATTCAATTATTACATTTGTAACAAAGCATTCGTATATACCAAACAGTATCAGATTAAAAAGAAAATATGCAGATTAAGCCATAATCAATTATCAGAGTAAATAAAATGAATTATGAAAATAATAGCTAGTTTATATTTTCTCCTCGAGAGGTATTAAACAAATAAATAAGTTACTTTATATATTTCTATCAAAAAGCACATCTATAAAGTAAATTGGCAATTAATGAAAGTATTTTACACGAATATCTATCCTACTTTATTTTTACTACTTCTTTCTTGCAGTCCAAATAAAAAAATAAACAAAAATATTTTCTCGGTACTTAAAACACCACATTGGGTTAAAAGATTTGATGAACCAAGAAACCTATTTGCAGAAGCACCAACCGGCTATATGTATGTTCCATATCCTGAAGTTACTAAACACTCATTTTGGGTATTTAATACAGTCAAGCAGCCTATAAGAAATGCCACTATAACTTGGAGCCACAATAATACTAGCGGCCAAGTAACACTTTGCGATTCTAATGGTATCTACACTGAACCTATTGCTCTTCTGCCCGGCATATATAAAGTTAATGTACTGGCAGAAGGATATGAACCACAAACGCAATATGTAAACATAATACCGGGGTCTTTGCTAAAAGCTCGAATTTTACTGGTTAAACAAGGTAAAGAATATATTTACTTTCCAGGCCCTTTTAATGGTTTAATTCCTATTGAAAAAACAGTATTTACTGAGTATCTTTCTTTTGAGCCTAAATATATGTTTCATAGCGAAATAACAGATAGTTTACAAAAAGATATTATTGCTTATAAAGAAACGCTTAAAAAATTAACGCAATATGCCCCACTTGATACATCCTCTTTTTACCAACAATGTGTGCCTTGGCCTACAGAAAAACGTAAAAGAGAAACATTTAGCAAAATAATACAGGAAAGTAATATAAACCCAAATATGAGGCTTTCTATTGGTGGGTGTAGGGGTTCTACCTTTTTACCTTATGTTGAATTATGGATATCGCAGGAAATAAGTGAAGCTGAAGTGTATACAATTTTTGATAAGCATCACTTAAAAATCACAAACCTTTCTGCCATTTCTACAGAAAATGGTTATATGGACCCTGTTTGGCGAATTTCAGCTATGTATCAATTACCATTATCACTAGATTATTTTAAAGCTGTTAGCGATATCTTACTATCATATCCTGTAATTTATATTGGCTATTCAGCAATTGGTCAAGTAGAGCTTACTAGGTAAGTGATTTAAAATCTTCAATTATATAATTAGGTATTACTTTTTGTAAGCTCCCCCAAATTTCGTTCATTTGAAGGTTACTAACTTGTAAATTTAAATGAAGCAATATGAAAAGACCAAAATACATCGAGACATAAATTGTAAAGGCTCTTAAAAAGTTTGAATCCGGCCGCCAGGAAGAAGAGATTTGTCGTGAACTGGGAATCTCTACTTTATCCATTTACAAATGGAGACAGCATTATGGTGGAATGGAAGTAAAGGGGCTTACCAAAATGTAGGCTTTGGAGGAGGAAAACTCATGGCTTAGAAAGATGTATACGAATCTAAGCCTTGTATATGAGGCTTTGAAAGACGTAGTTTAAAAATAGCTCTAACGCCTGATAAAAATAGCAGCCTGGCAGACCACATGATAGGGGTACAGGGAGTAAGCCAGCGTCAGGCGTGTAAGGCTGTTCATTTGAGTTCCAGTACCAAACGTTAGCAAAAACGTATGGGGAAAGATGCTCCTGTAATTACAAACCTGCATGAGTTGGTATTAGCAATGAAGTATATTACCAACAGTACCGAAAATGATTTTGTAGCAAAAGAGAACTTGAGTGAGTTAATCTCTTTGTAGACAGGCAAAATATACGCTGGAAGGGATGCTGAATACGATTATTACCTGCTGGATAGCGAAAACCATTTTATGTGAATGCAGATGGGCTTCATTTCTTTGCTATGAATAATCTGCAAAAATTTAAGCAGATATTCTAATTGTCCTGATAGTAATCTCCTTTAATAATCTGTCAACAGTTTGTTCAGTAAGTACAATGTTTTTATTGTGGGTATAAAATGAAGTTCTTTATTTTCAAGCAATAACAGTTCATACTGCAAAACCTTCATTTTTGAATTCTTAAAAGTAGTGAGTATTATTTCCGCCGGATGGCTGCTATGCCCAAACATATATTTCAATCCGCCTTTTTTATTCTTTCTTTTGGAGTACATGTCTGATATATCCTCATCGGTTAACTGATTCAAACCATAAATATTCCTTCCCAAAAGAAATTTGTAAAGGCTATCACCATTAAATGTATAAGATATAAATTTTACTGCTTTTATTTCATTGCCATACGCATCAATTTGATTGCCCGGATAATTATAGTCATTCACCGGAAAACGAACTATAAATCCTTTCCAGTGCAGGCTGTCTTTTACTAAGTATAGTTTCTTTAGATTACTTATTGAAAAAGTAATACTATTTTTAAATGAACCTTTATGTTCAATTGAGTCGTACAACTTGTAAAATGCAGAGTCCTCTGAGAACTCCCTTTTTTCTGTATTTTTAATAATTTGTGATTCTACTACTAAAGTTGTAAAGGCAAAAACCGGAAAGAAACAAAGTCGGTAAAGTAATGTGTGTTTCATAATTATTAGATGCTGGTTTTGTTACTTTCCATATACCTAACCAGTAGTAAAATATTCTAAAATTGCCTTAAAGGTGAATCTGGGTATTACAAACCTTACTCTTTTACAATCATTGAAACATATTGTACAAACGCATTTTGATGTGTAAAAAATCGCTGAGGTTACATTTCTGATAATTCATTTTCCAGCATTGCCCTTGCTCCTATATTTTTTTCGTAATAAAGTACACTCTTAATATATTCTTTCAATTCCTCCCCGGTAAAAATGAGTCTGGCAAGTTTTAATGCTTCATAAGCTAAAACATAATCCAACTTGCCGCTGATGGATTCGTATGATTTAGTGTGTCCCATACCCACTCTCACACTCAGTATGACTATTAACATCTGGTTTATTAATTCTGCATCATTTATGCCGCAGGTCAATATCCAGTTAGAGGAACTTAGCAAAAAATCAAATTGCTGATATAGCTCCTTTTCGTTACGTTTCTTTAACCCTTGTTTGATATAGTCTGTAATTTGCTCATTCACGGCACTTGTTATTTTGCTTTTAATCAGCATAAGCTGCATAAAATAATTTGTTTGGCTTTAAGTACAATATGTTTTTCTGAAAATCAATAATGGTATTAAAACGTTTCAAAACTTCATTACCCAATATATGTGTTTTAAATCCGGCAGGATTACCGGTAGTCATTAACTGTACCGGTATGTCAGTCAATTTAAAGTTGCCTAAATTTAACCGCTCATTATTTACAGTAATTACCGGTACATCTTTTCCCTGCCCGTTTTTCATTATCACTTTTTTCAGTACCGGTAAGTCTTGCGGATAATTTTGCTCTCTCATCAGTATAGTATCCAGCATAATTGTTTTTTGATAACCATTGTCAAATAAAAACCTGTTCGGAAATTTCTTCTTTTGAATTTGAAGGCTGCCTTGTATGCAGAATAACCCATTGGTATATTCAATAGCAAATTTTGAAAAACCTTTTGGCTTGTAAGGCAGCCGGCTGTGTACAATAAACCGGTTGTTGTCGTAATCAATTTCTACTACCATACCATCAAATATATTCCAGCCAAACCGGCCGTCGCTGCCCTGCCCGGATAATTGAACAGGATAAATTCTCTGATTCTCCCACAGGCGGCTGCCTATTTTAAAACTATGGTCTTCCAATTTGCTCAAATGCAGTTTGTTCTTAAGTACATCATTGGTAATTCTAAAATCTGTACTGCCAGCGTCAAATTTTAAATCAACAGTGTCCTTATTATCAAGTAAAACCTTTAATACAATATTGTTATATGCAGTAAGTACAAAAGGAATAGTATCATGTATTTCTGGCCATATACCAGAGTAATCTTTTAATGCAGGTGATGCAATTCTGGTAAAGCAACTGTCTTTTCCGTTTAACAAAACCACAAAATCAAACCACTGGCCAGGGGCAACGGTTACAATAACGGTGTCAATATCCGTATAAAAATGTACTTGTTTGGCTTTTGTGCTTTTTGTGGTTGTGTAAACATCCGGTTTGGCTTGTGGTGTAAGGGTCCAGTTCGTTTTTTCTTCCGTTCCTTCAGCAATAAGGGCATTTACAGAACTGGCTCGTATTACCATTTGGTTTTGCTGGCAGTAGCAATTATTTTGTACCCAGATTAAAATAAATAATAAAAAGTGCCTCATTAAATTAATTGCTGTCAAATGCCTGTGTAATAATTAATCGCTAAATAAAATACCACATTATTGCTTTATCCACTTAATAACATCAGGCATACCTGAAACAGCTATTAAGTAAGTACCCGGTGAAAAACCAGATACATCCAGCAAATTTGAACCCTGGGTAAGGCTAAACCTTTTAACTGTTCTGCCTGCTACATCAGTAATTACTGCTGTGGCTTTTTGGGCTGCATAAATTACAGCATAATTAGTTGAAGGGTTAGGGTAAATACTAAACCTGGTGTTATTTTGTTTTAATAAAAGCCTTACAATATACGAATAGGAATAGCTGCCATCTAAATCAACAGATTTTAATCGGTAATACACCACCGGCTCATTTGCTAAAAAAATAGTGTTGTCAACTACGGTATAATTCTTTATACCACCTGTAATTGCCTGCGGAAGTAGCGTGGCTGCAATAGTAAAATCCCGGCCATTAAAAGAACGTTCCACTTCATAACGGCCGAGATTTATTTCTTCATTGGTTTTCCAGTTTATTTCAGTTAGATGGTCTTTCTGGACAGCATTAAAGCCAAGCAAACGAATGGGTAATAACACACCTAGGTAATTACAATTGGTAGGCAATGTAAAACTTGCAGTGGCAGTATTTGCATCACCTGTCCAGTTTGAAAAAGTATAAATACTTGCTCTTAAATTCGCTAATGTATTTAATGAACCACTGCAGTTAAACCTTGCATTTGTTTTTTCCGTAGGGTGCTGAGCCGCTGCTGTGTATATCCAAACAGCATTTGTTCCCGTAGTTAAGGTTGATGGCAATGCAGAACTAACATTGCTTGTTGATTGGCCATCCCAATTGGCAGCGTTAGTGTTAGCCGGGTCACCGGCTGCAGTTGTCCAGTAATTCATGTGTATGCCGCTGATGAATGTTGGAGTAGCTGCATTACCCTGGTAAGCAAATATCTGGTCGCCACTGGTGCTTAACGACAATGCTGTTGCCACATTTACTGTGCCAGCACTTCCCCCAGCACCGGCTAAAGTGGCCGTGGAGCCAGCTATTTTAATTTCTGTGCCGGCATTATAATTAGCATTACTAACCCATGTAATAGTGCCCTCGCCTGGCCTGAAAGCTGTACCCGTCCATCCATTATCCGTAAAATTAATAGAGGTATTGGTTACTACATTTTTAAGTAATACGAAGGAAAATTCATCAGTTGCATTAGAAGATATATATCCTGTAAATGCTATATCACCTGCCACAAGTGTTGTTTGTGCAGCAAGTCTATTTTGCAGAACTGAAATGTTGGTTAAAATAATAAGGATTAAAGCCCTGTAAAAGTACCGTTGCAGCATGATTGTTTTTTTGGTGAAATTAAAAGCTGCAAGGCGGCATTTAGAGACAATAAGCGGACACAATAAGCCAGAAAATTATTGTAAATAACACTGTTTTAGAGGCTAACTGGTTATCATAATGGTGTCCGAATATACATTACTCGTAAAGGCTCAAAATGTCCTTAATGTGTCTGCATGCTTTTGATGAGAGGCAATAATTTTACCCGTGATTAATATGCAGTACATCGTAAATAAAATGCTATGCTGTCAAGGGGAAGTTTCTTAAAATTTATTTCAGTAATTCCTTTTCTAAAAAGTAAAAAAATATTCGCAAAACCTGCTTTGTCTAAAAAAATAAGTATGAAAAAAAATGTTGCTATCTTAATTTTCAACGATGCTGAGGTGTTAGATTTTGCTGGCCCTTTTGAAGTCTTTTCGGTGGCTTCACAAATCAACGATGCTGATTTGTTTAAAGTTTTTACAGTATCAAAATCAAAAGAAGCCATCACGGCTGTAAATGGTCTCTCTGTTAATCCGGATTATGCAATCACATATCATCCGCCAATTGACATATTGGTAATAGCCGGTGGCCAGGGCACCCGGCAGCTAATGGAAGATGAAGCTGTTTTAACATGGATAAAAGCCATTTACCAAAAAAGTGAACTTACACTTAGCATCTGCTCAGCAGCCAGGTTTTTTGCTAAACTTGGATTACTAACAGATAAGCCGTTTTGCACACACCACGGCGTGTACAACCATATTCTTGAAATGGCTCCTGCCGCACAACCTCAATTTGAAAAACGGTTTGTTCAAACCACCAGCAGGTTGTATACATCAGGTGGTATTTCCGCAGGTATTGATTTATCATTTCATATTGTTGAAAAACTTTTTGGAAAAGAAGTGGCCGAAAATACTGCCCACTATATGGAATACAATTTATTAGTAAAAGCCTGTTAGTAAATATGCAAAAAGCAGTTATAAAAAGCCAATATAAAACAAGGCCTGTACGATTTATAGACCTGTACCACCACGATGGATGGGTGATTAAGCTTTATAGCATATCTGTACTAAACCAGGTTGTATCAACTTCAAATATTGAGATGGCAAGAAAACATCTTTCGGCTTGGCTTACAAAAGCAGACTTATATCCACTTGATAATTATAAAATTGCTACGCTCATTTTACATGAAGGCAAGGAGGGTTGTTTTGCAATTATTAACTGGTGGATTGATGAAAGTATGTTGCAGCAATTTGTTTATCTGGCAAAAAAGGAAACGCCTGATAGGTATGAAATTTATTCTGATAAAGGAATTATTACCTGTGTTTGGGAGATGGCCATATTATGGTTTGAACGGAACGCATGGGTAAAGCATATATTAAACCAAAACGAAAAACCAGACTGGCAGGCTTATTTAAACCAACAATTAAACGCAGACATATAATGAACTATATTATAAGAGAGGCAACTGAGCATGATGTTTATGAAATTGTAGAATTGTGCAAAGAACATGCTGCATACGAAAAAGCTATTTATGACCCATCGGGCAAAGCAGAAAAACTGTCGGCTTTATTACTTCCTGAAAACCCTCTGTTTAATTGCCTCGTTGTTGAATATAATTTGGATATTATAGGTTATGCTACCTATTCATTTGAATATTCAACTTGGGATGCTTGGTTTTACTTGCACATGGATTGCTTATACCTGAGGGAACATGCAAGAGGCTTTGGTATTGGCGAAGTATTAATAAAAGAAATGGCAAAAGCTGCCACTGCCGCAGGTTGTTCAGCAATTCAATGGCAAACGCCGGCATTTAATGAAAGAGCAATAAAGTTTTATCACCGACTTGGCGCCACAGCAAAACAAAAACTGCGATTTTATCTTGATGAAAAAACAATTAATAAACTGGCTAAGTAAATAAACAAATGGCAAAGCAATTACTAGTACTTCTAAACTTTGTTCTACTGGTTCCTTTTGCTGCCGCTTCACAGCAGGTTGTTGCAGTGAGTAAATCTGAAACCAATAAACAAAAATTAGATGTGAAACATATCGCTATTGATATGCGTTTCGATTGGGCTCAAAAAAAAGCGGAAGGCATAGTAAATATAACCTTACAACCATTACAACCCACTGATAGCATTGAATTAGATGCAGCAGATTTGATAATTACCTCTGTTAGTGATAGTTCACTTTTGGTAAAAAAAACAAAAAGTAATGAATCCACTTATACAGGTGTTTTTCCTGTTAATGGGCATGGATATATTTACAATAAAAAAAGGCAAAAGTTAATTATCTATTTGGGCTATTTATGTCAGCCTTCTGAAACAATCTCTTTTCAAATCACTTATCAAACTAATTATGTAAACGAAGCAGACCCCAATAATATATGGGGCAGTTTCGGAAAAGGTATTCGTTTTTTTCAGCCAACCAGTACTGAACCAAAAAAGAAAAAACAAATATGGTCAAGTGGTGAGCCCGAAGGAAACAGATATTGGTTTCCCTGCTATGATGATATTAGTGATTTAAGAACTACAGAGTTTACAGCTACAGTTGATACACCGCTAATGGTTATAGCAAATGGTAGCCTGGTAAAAATAATAGATAATAAGAATGGTACTAAAACGTATAGCTACAAATCAGACAAGCCTTACCCAAATTATCTTACATCATTTGTAGTTGGCAAATATACAAATGTTAAAAGGCAATATGAAAATATTACCCTTAACACCTTTTGTTATTCAGATGAAGTAGAAGCCACAGAAGCCACAATAGCACGGCTGCCGGAGATGATAAAATTCTTCTCCGAAAAAACAGGCGTAAAATATCCGTATAAACAATACTCACAGGTAACGGTGCAAGACTATCCTTTTCCCGGCATGGTTGGGCAAAATACAGCATCCATTGTTTCTGAAAACATGATAGATGATTACCGTACCCATGCCGATTTTTTATACCTCTGGGATGGTGTGGAAGCCCATGCACTGGCATCTCAATGGTTTGGTAATTTAATTTCCATAAGCAACTGGAGCGATGCATGGCTTAACCAGTCTTTTGCCAGGTATTTTGACGGATTGTTCAATACACATAAAAATGGGAAAGACGAATTTTTGCTTTATTATGTAAACCCCGACCTGTCAGCCACCATTAGTGACTGGAATTCGGGTTATCGCCGTCCCTTAGTTACAAATAATTACGCCGACCTTTCTTTATACACTTCAGACAATTATACCACCAAACGTGGGGCTCTTACCTTACGGCTCTTACAAAAACAGGTGGGTGAAGAATTGTGGTGGAAAATTATTAAACAGTACACAAAAAAATACGCAGGTAAACAGGTTACCACAAAAGATTTTCAAACAGTGGTTGAAAGCGTTACAAAAAAATCTATGGATTGGTTTTTCAATCAATGGGTTTATAAAATGGGCCATCCGGTGTTTGAAGTTTCTAAATTGTATAAAACAAATGAAAAGAAACTCCTGCTTACATTAAAGCAGGTGCAAAATGAGGATTATACAAGTGAGTATCCGCAGGTGAAATATTTCCAGGGCTTTATGGATATTGAAATAGATGGAAAAATGGTTCAGGTATGGATTGAACCGAAGGCTGAAAATACATTTACATTCTTTGCTGCCAGTCAGCCAAAATTGGTACAGGTTGATGCAGGCAGCTATTGGATTAAGGAAATCAATTTCTCAAAACCCTTAACAGAATTGTTATATCAGGTAGAAAATGATAAAGATGTGTTGGGTAAGCAGCGGGCGGTAGGTCAATTAGTAAAAATTGCTAAGGACACAAAAACTGATTCTCTTGACAAAGTGAAAATTTATACAGCATTCCAAAATGCTATTTTAAGTAACGCTTATTGGCGTTTCAGGGGTAACACACTATTTCAGCTAAGAAGTCTGCTTAAAGCCCCTTATAACGAATCAATAATTACAATGTTGCACCAACTGATTAAATCAGATAAGCCCTGGGTTAAAACGGGTGCTATTACCTTTCTTGGAATGACAAAAGACATCCGGTATGAAAGTACTTATATCAATGCCTTAAGTGATACCAGTGACCGGGTTATTAATGCTGCTGCAACAGCACTGGGAAAAACAAAAAGCCCCAAGGCATTTGATATACTTATAAAACTAAAAGATAAATCTTCATGGAAAAATCAAAGTCTTATAAGCACTTTAAATGGCTTAAAGGAACTGGGCGACCCAAGAGCAGTGGATTTTGCATTGCAATACCTCACTAATTCATACTTGCCACACTGGAACTTAGCAACATCTGTTTGGGACCACCGGTTGGCTGCCGCCGAAACATTAGCTGCATTAGGGTCTGGTAACAAAGGTTATGATTTAATTCGGGAACAATTCAATAAATCAATTGCTGACGGCGATGTAAATGACATTTTCTACAATATTCAGGTAGTGTCAATTCTTGCAGACCCAAGAGGCAAAGAAATATTTGATGTAGTAAAGACAAAATTTAAAGATGATGCAAATGCAATGACTGCTATTCAAAATTTAGAATCTCAATTTCTTGATGCACAAAAAAATGGGAAATGAGATATTTTTCTTTACAAAATAATAAGTTGGGATGTTAAAGACGCCAATCAAAATCAAATCCTGTTATTGCTGTATGAAAAGTTATAAACATACTTTGGTGAAGCTGCTGACTTGCCTGGTAGCAACACTACAAATTTCATGTACACAGCACACCAGTTCCATTCCGCCTGTTATTGCTCCTTCGCAAATTTTGAAGGATTTGAATAGCTTCTTAGCATACAGGGAAGCACATATACGTTTATACGAAGATTTTATTCCTTTTGATTCATTGCAAAACAGAGTATCAAAAAAAACATTCCTGCAGCAATATGCAACAGGCAAATACCTTGCTTTAAGATTAAAATTGGAAAATGATTCATTAGCATACCAGTTATACAAATTTAACCCTGCCGATAATGTTGACATTTTAGTGTCAAATAAATACTGGGCTGAACATGAAAATCATTTTTACAGTATGGAAGGGAAAGAACTTCCAGACTACAATTTTGAAGATGTGCGCAATAACACAACTTTCACCAAAAGTGATACAAAGGGTAAGATTCTTGTATTAAAGTGCTGGTTTATTAATTGTGCTCCATGTGTAAAGGAGATTCCGAAGTGCAACGAAATTGAAGCCCGGTACCACAACAGGAAAGATGTTCTTTTCCTTGCAGTAAGCTGGGATACAAAAAAAGAATTACTTGATTTTCTAAAGAAAAATTCATTCACCTATGTAGTAATACCGGGTCAAAAAGCTTTTCTGCAGGACAGTCTTGCTTTAAGCGGGTATCCCACACATTTTGTTATAGGAAAAGACGGAAAAATACTAAAAATGAATTTTGATTTTAACGCAATGGAATATGCTTTAAATAAAGCAATACAGTAAAAACGGTTTTTGAAAAATAGTTTAGGATAAATATAGTGGTTGGTGGTTGTAGTTCGAATATTCCTTGAAAAACCTTTTGTGTTTAATTCTAATTAAAAACAATATATGCCATCAAAATTAATATTGATAATTGGCAGCTTTTTTTTGTTGCCATTTTCAGGATGCTCATCCCCGCAGGAAAATAATAGCAAAGTGAAAGTAGAAATTAATAAGCCCTTGCAGATATTGCAGGATACCATGTTCAGTAAGTTTAAAATTGATACTTCGTTAAGCTTTCCAGATTTTGAAACTATGGGTAAATACAGAATGTCATTAGACCAGGCTTTCTTTGACTACTCAAGACAATTATTAAAATTGAAACCTAACGATAAGCAACTTAAATACAAAGTTGATTCCTTTAACTATTACAATACAGATTTATTTGCTTATATGGTCTTCAAAAAATTAAGAACTGCTGAAAAAATCCAGAAAAATCTTTTTTATGTTGGTTTTAATATCGACTTATCAAAATTAATCAGTATTGAACAGCGGATTGATATGTTTAACTCGTTTCCGGATAAAATCCGAACTAGCCCACAAGGAAAAAAGTTACTGGAGGAAATTGAAAAGAATAAAAAAAGGACAGAGCAAATACGCTTAAATACAACAAAGCTGACAGACCCGGATTTAATGGTTAAAACTATGGATGGGCAAACCGTCCAGTTTAACAATCTTCTTTCTTCCGGGTATGACCAATATTTGATAATTTTTGGTGCATCCTGGTGTTCCCCTTGCCGGTATGAAAATCAGTTACTAAAAACATGGTTAAATAAAGTTGATACGACAATGATTAAAATTATTGCAATTTCCATTGATACTGATAAAACCAAATGGCTAAAAGCAGTTAAAGATGATAATTGCCCTTGGCTACAAACAATAGCTGTTAACAGTATGGAAGGAGCTCTTGCAAAATATTTTAAACTATCCGGTGTGCCGGTGAATGTTTTATTAGACAAGAATAAAAACATAGTAACATCAGAAATTAACATAGAAAGGCTTAAAGATAAAATCTGCAATAAATGATACGCTGTTTTGTTAATAAAATAAGTAGAAGAAGCATTTGCCGTTCCTGGTTAAATACTTTTATGATAATACTTTTTGTTTGTAGTTGCATAAGCGTATTAGCACAAACTTCATCAACGCAAAGAAAGGGGCTGCAAATTATTGATATATCACAAGCAGAAATAAGGATACTAACGGCTTCGAAAAATTTAGATTCAGCACACAGGAGTAAACTACTCATAGATTCCTTGTATAAGCCGTACAAAGATTTTTGGAATGGTTACGTTGGGCAAGAAGATTCCTTCCTGGACTGGATGATAAATACCGCAATACCAGCATTAGGTATAATTATAAAAAAAAATGAGAAGATTGATGGTTCTAAATTATTTACTGCGTTTAAGAACATAGCTGTAGATATGCAGAAACTTACTGGCTATGAACCATCAGGTAAATGGTACATTGTATATGGCCCCGCCTGGACCGATTTAGGCGGCCTCGGAAGCGAAGCGATGCTTATTGATTTATCACACCAGGCCAATAGTTCAGCAGAGCAAATCATTAAAATGCTGCCTCATGAATTGACACATCAGATAATGACAAAGTCTAACAAAACGAAAGACAGTTCTGCATTAAGCACAATAATAGGAGAAGGTTTTGCTGTGTATATGAATGAAGTTTACTGGAAAAAAAAATATTCCCCCGCCGAGAACCTAGGTTATTCAGAAGCTGAATACTACCAGTGTTTTGAGCAAAAGAAATTTATTAAAGACTTTTTCCAACAGCACTATAAATGTACAGCCGATAGTATAATTCAAAAATTCAGGAACAGGTCAATAAAGATAAATGACGGGCTGCCTGGTGCTATCGGGTATTTTATAGGGTATGAAATAGTGAGGATGTATGTAATAAGATATGGGAAGAATTCCTGGAAAGATGTCTTTATCAAATCACCACAGGAAATTTACACTAAAAGTTTTTTTTAATGAAAGTAAAAGTATTGGTAATAGTTTGTTTATTTAACCTTACAGGTTGCTTACTGGCCCAACCGGCTGCCACTTCACTCAACCCCAAAGTTGACAAAAGGGTTGAATTGCTGAGTATAGCATTCAGGCTGGCCGGAAATAAAGATTTCAATGACCACCTCAATCCATTGTATGCAAACGCAATTGACAATCATTTTAAAAAGTATGTTAATCATCCGCTTATTAAGTACATAGTTGCAGTTAGCGACAGCCTGAATAAAAATAATATTGAATGGGGCTATTGGAGCGTAGAGGCCTTAGCCGTGCATCTTAATCAGCCGCCTTTTTTTGAGCCAATTGTTTCACTAGAAGATATATCAGATGTTGATGGCTGGGAAGACAGAGTATTACTGAATACGAAAATGGCAGGTTTACTTCGTGCGTTTTATAATGATGCTCAATGTGACGCTTTTTTTAAGAATCAGCAAAGCTACTATGCTGCGGTTGAAGGTGCTTGCAAAAAGAAAGTACCTCAAATTAATACTAACTGGATTAAAGATTTTTTTCTGATAACAGCATCCGAAAATTACTACCCGATAATTTGCCTCAGTATTAGAATGGGTGGGTATACCAGGATTAACTTTAAAAATAATCGCCGTAACACCTACACATTTTTTGAAACGAAGAGTTTTGACAATAACGGTATTCCTGTCAATTTCTCAGATGAATACTTTCCACGTATGATGCTGCACGAATACATTCATGCATATACCAATCAACTGGTTGATGAAAATATCAAAACCCTGCAACCGTATGCCGAAATAATATTGGTACAGCCAAAAGTTGCCGACCGAGTAAAAAATACTTTTTATGATAACTGGCAATTTCTTTTATATGAATCGTTTGTAAGGGCATCGTGTATTGTTTATATGAAGCATAATAGTGAGATTAAAACAACTGCCGAGAAAGAAATTTCCTTACAGGAAAAAGCAGGTTTCTTTTGGATAAAGGGATTGGTTGAATTATTGGATGAGCAAATGAAAAACCAAACCGCTGGAAAAAACATAAAAGCAATTATGCCAAAAATAATTTCCTTTTTTAATGATGTTGCTGATAAGATGAAAGAAGGACGATTTAATTATCCCAACTAAAGTTTAAACCCAAAGCCAATGACCCGTTCACAGTTAAATCCCATGCCGGCGTATTTTGACAGGTATATCAATAAATGCGACGATGTTGAATTACTGGATGCTATTCAAATAAGTATTGATGAGCTGGATACGCTGCCTTTGGAAACCTGGAAAGCGTTAGATAATAAAGCGTATGCAGCAGGTAAATGGACGATAAAGACCATTTTACAGCATTTAATTGATGCTGAACGAACTTTCACGTACCGTGTAATGGCATTTGCACGAAGAGAAACACAGGCAATGCCTTTCTTTCCAGAGGATGATTATGCAGCGGCCGCAGATGCCGACAAAAGGAGCATAGAAAGTCTGATAAATGAATTACGAATAGTGCATCAATCATTCGAAGCATTGTACAAATCATTTACACTAGAAATGTTAAATAGTATGTGCAAGGGGTTTAAAGGAGAATATTCTGTGGCGTCTATGGGCTTCATGCTTCCGGGACATCAGCGTTGGCATTTTGAAGTGATTAATAAAAAATATATGCCATTATTATGAAAATAGAAAACTGCTGAAAATACATGCCAATAATATCAAAATATTTCCTGAGTATTATTCTCATTAGTCTTTCATTAGTTACCCTTGCCCAAAGCTATCAATGGCAAATATTACAAACAGAACCTTATAAAGGCAAGCAGGATGATATTTATTTTATAAATGCAAATACTGGCTGGTATGTAAATGGCTTCGGCAGAATTTATAAAACAAATAATAGTGGAGAAACCTGGGTTAAACAATACGAAAAAAAAGGAACTTACTTCAGGTGTATCGCATTCATAGACAGCTTAACAGGCTTTGCAGGCAATCTTGGCACAGAATATTTTCCAAATGTTACCGACACAATTCCGTTATATAAAACCACAGATGGAGGAAAAAGCTGGTTACCGGTAGCATACAATGGCAATTATGTAAAAGGTTTGTGTGCTATTGATATTGTTAAGGAAAAAATTATTAACGCAGGAGAAATTGCATACAGGTATCATATATATGCTGTTGGTCGGGTTGGTTCTCCTACAAACCTGTTAGTTAGCCATGATAACGGAAATACATTTACCGCTACAAATATTGATGCGGTTACAAAAATGTGCTTTGATATAAAAATGTTCACTATTAAAGAAGGTGTTATCTGCGGAGCGAGTAGTGCCAATTTAGATAGCAGCTATGCTCAAATATTTTATACAAAAGATGGCGGCATTACCTGGAAACTTGCTTATCAGTCAAAGCGTTTATCAGAAACTAGCTGGAAGTGTTTTTTTCCTGAACGTAAAATCGGGTATGCAACTATTCAAAGCTATTCTTTAGATAGTTCAATATCGCAGCAATATTTTATTAAAACCACCAATGGCGGCAAAAACTGGCAAGAAGGTGATTTATGCAACGATTTTCAGGCCAGGCCATTTGGTGTAGGGTTCATTGATTCAAAAAATGGGTTTATCGGTACAAAAACAGGAATGTATGAAACAACCGATGGAGGCAAACACTGGATTAAAAACAATGCTTCAAGAATGTGTAACAAAATACGGGTAATCCAATTACCTAATGGCGGAATAACAGCTTTTGCAGTAGGGAAAGATGTTTTGAAACTGGAAATTGACAAATAAAAATAGATGAAACTTAAAGTAAGATTGATTTTCTATTGGCTTTTGCTAATGCAACTCTAAGCTTGTCCTTAAATGTCTTCTTTCTGGCTCTGTAAGCATGCAACAATTTCCAGTTTAGCCTCTCTCTATAGTAAATTTAATTATGAAAAAAATCACGATTTTAACCACCACAATTGCACAACTAATTTTTTGCTCTATGCATGCACAAAATGGTGTGCCGGTACTAAAGGCTTTTTCCAATAAAGCAAGCATAAGAGATGGCAATTCCTTTAAGAAAGGGAACTGGACTATTTCCCCGGAAATTAAAAACGATGTTTACACTACTGCTGCAAACAGGCACACGGTAACATTTTATACAGATATAGATTCTATCAGTGTAGAAATGGAAGCTAATAAAATGTTTCAGTTTATTGTAGTGCTTAATGAAAAGGATAGTGCCAGAACCATTTTTCATGCCCCGGATTATATGGCTTTATTAAAAAAAGCAGCTGCATACAATAGCAAAGACAATCGTCAAGTACCGGCATTTACGTATCAGGATAGCAACAATAGTAACCTACAATCTCTCCGAAAAGCGTTTAACCTTGATTCAATTGCAGGAAAAGGAAATGAAGTTTCGAGAGTAATAAACTTATTACATTGGGTTCATAATATTATTCCGCATGATGGCAATCATGAAAACCCTGTTGTAAGAAATGCCATGAGTATGATAACAGAATGTAAACGGGATAACCGGGGATTGAATTGCAGGGGGCTTGCCACTGTTTTAAACGAATGTTATTTGGCATTGGGCATACCATCAAGATTTGTTACCTGCCTGCCAAAAGACAGCTTTAAAATTGACCCTGATTGCCATGTAATAAATGCTGTTTTTATAAAAGACTTGAATAAATGGGTATGGATTGACCCTACTAATGATGCGTATGTAATGGATGAAAACGGCGAATTATTAAGTATTGAAGAAGTTAGAGAGCGATTGATTAACAGCAAACCATTAATTGTAAACCCGGATGCTAATTGGAACAGGCAAAGCAGCAAAAGAAAAGAAGAATATTTATATAACTACATGGCTAAAAACCTATACATGTTTGAGTGTTGGGTAACCAGTGAATATGATATGGAAACATGGAACCGGGAAAGAAGCATTTCAAGCGTAAAACTATTGCCGCTAGATTATTACAAACAGCCAAAAGAAAAAGTTACCAGAACAAATGATAAAATAAAAACAACATTTAACTATTACTATACGAATAACCCGGCAACTTTTTGGGCGAAACCATATTGAATATTCTAAAATTATGAATTAGATTCTTTAAAATAAACGTAAGTGTACACAATAAAAAACTTAGGAAATACAAACGTAGATGAATTAGCAAATGCGTTTAACCAGGCATTTGCTGATTATCTGATTCCATTTTCCCTATCTGCAGAACAGCTATCTAACAAAATTGCAATTGAGAAAATTGAGCCATCATTCTCTGCCGGAGTTTTTGTACAGAATAAGTTAATCGCATTTATATTCATCGGCATCGATTTTTTAAATGAAAAGAAAGTTGCCTATAATGCTGGTACTGGTGTTATACCTAGTTACAGGGGTAATAAACTCACAAACAAAATGTATGATTATCTGATTCCATTGTTAGAAAATGAGGGTATCAATTATCATTTATTGGAAGTGATAACTGAAAATAAAATTGCACATGCTGTTTATGAAAAAGTGGGCTTTCGCATTGTTAGGGAATTGATTTGCTTCAAAGGATATTCTCATGCCAGCAGGTACAATGAAAGTATTAGTTTTTCAGAAATCAATTATAGCAGCATTAGTACAATTGGCTGCTTCAACAGATTTCCCACGTATCAAAATTCAGGTAATGCCATCATAAGAAGTGGAGATAATAACATTACATTAGCAGCAATGACAAAGGACAGGTATGCAGGCTTTATCAGTTTTAATAAAAAAACCGGCAGGGTACAACAATTCGGCGTTGAAAAAAACTATAGATTACAGGGAATTGGCTCCGCATTGTTTTGCGAAGCTCAACGTTACTTAGAAGAAATCCAGCTTTCTGTAATAAATATTGATAAATCTGATACTGGAACAATATCTTTTGTAAGGAAAATTGGTTTTGAAATTACTGTTGAACAATATGAAATGGAATTATCTGTTTAACACTGATAAGAATTTAGTGAGAGTTATTTATTTATTTTAGCTATCACAAAATTTTCTGTGCAACATGGCCCATATCCAAATCTGCTATTTCTTTTTACTTTTCCGGTAACAATTACCTGTAAGTTATCAACCCTGAAATCCTCAGGAAGGTTACAAGGGTCAAGTTTTGTATCAATGCTTCCCTGTTCAATTATGTAAAAAGCTTCATTACTTTTCTTAATGGTGGCCTGGCTGTTTACAAGAGTTCTGATAGTTGGTTCATTTGCAAAGCAATCTTTAGATTGTTCTTCATTTTTTTTACAAGATACTATCAGGAGTACACAATAAACTGTACAAATCAGGTAAGGAATAACTATTTTTTTCATTGTCTTCATTTTTAAAAATGACAATAGCGAATATTAATCCGTTGCATTTGATATGTTGAATCAATTAATTGTCCCGATAAGTCTAAACGTTGGCTTATAAATTTATGCGCTGTCTCATTAATTTTATGGGGTTCTCTTTTATTTGTATTCAGTGCGTTTAGCTAAATCTATAACTAAAGTGAATGAATCTGTTTTAGGTCTGTTACATGATTTGGAAGACCAGATAAAGTTTATTGACCTTGAACAAGACGACCCGATAAAGTCTGCTCAGCTTTGTATTGATGTTTGTTTGAAAGCGTTAAATAAGTTACGGACTATTATTCACAAGCATAAGTTCAAAACACAAAACGAAGAAATCCTTTTTTTTAAAGAAATAAAACCGAAATTCCTTTCGCCATTGATTTATCATTTAAAAGTTTTTAAAATAGAATCCCGTAAACCGAATGGAAGTGATAAAATCCGTAAGAAGTATTTGTTGAATGAGTTAGATAAACTCAAACATTATTTTGACAGTAACCTTGATTTTTACCGTTATTACCGCACTCAAAGCAACTATTTAGACCATAAATATTTTCTCCGGGGCCGATATGATATAAGGCTTACTGTGGACAGTTTCTTTTTTGAAGCAGATGAAAGGTTTTGTACCAGCCACGATTTTAAAGTAGCCAAAATACTGGCTCACGACAGGCTACAGGTGTACCTGGAGGAAGAATTAACAAACCTTGAACGAAAAGAAACGAGTATGACAACACAAGATGCCCCAAAGGTAAAACTCTTCTGGACAGAGAGTAAAACCGCTTTGATTGAGCTTATTTATGCATTACATGCACAAGGTGCAGTTGATAACGGCAAAGCCGATATCAAAGATATTGCCGCAGTTTTTGAACATCTCTTTGATGTTGAATTGGGGGACTATTATCGCACTTTTTTGGAGATAAGGGTTCGTAAAACAGGCCGTACAAAATTCATTGATTCATTAAGGAATTCATTAGTTAAAAAAATGGACGAAGCTGACGATAAGTAATCATTTACTTTAGTTCGTTTTGAAAAAAATCTTTCCCAAGTTGGTAACACCTTGGGAAGCAATCTCACTCATTCCATATTTTTTTGTGCCATACTAAATTTCACCACAGCGTATGGCAGTAAATATTATTACCAAAGAAGACCTGACTGAGTTCAGGCATCAGCTCCTTGATGATTTAAAAACAATCATCCACACAAAACCAGCCAAACAAAAACAATGGCTTAAAAGCAGCGAAGTAAGAAAGCTGCTCAAAATCTCTCCCGGCACATTGCAGAACCTTCGAATTAACGGCACTCTCTCCTTTACCAAAATCGGTAGCATTATTTATTATAGCTACGAAGACATTGAAGCGTTGCTGGATGGCAATAAGAAACAAGCTATTGTTGAAAACACACTATTTGGTAAACTAAAAAAAGGAGGTACCCCATGAATTATATCCGTCACCTTGCAGGTTTCTTTGACCGGGTTGCCGCTGATGAACGGCTCAACCCTACACATATCAGTATGTATGTTTCTCTATTCCAATTTTGGAATGCCAGTCGGTTCAAAAATCCAATCAGTATTTCTCGAGGAGAGTTAATGAGAGTAAGTAAAATAAGTGCAAAAGCTACTTATCACAAATGCATGAAAGAGTTAAATGACTTTGGCTATCTGAAATACAAACCATCTTATAACCCATTCAAAGGAAGCCTTGTTTACTTGTTCAATTTCCAGACAGGTATTGAACAGCCACTTAGTGCAGACCATACTAAAAACGGGACAGGTGTTGAACAAGCACAAGAGCCTTACATAAACGGTTCAAATATTATAAACCAAACGTCTTTAAACTTGGTAGAGCCAGCACAAAAAAAAGAGGTTCAAAAAATGAACGGGCAAGGAAAAGAAGAAAAAGAAAAGTTGCGCCAAAAGAAAAAGTTGAGTACGCCGCAGGCGGACGAAATCCCGACCGATAGTGTCGGGAAAAGAAATGTTTTCACTGCACCGCAACCAGGAGAAGTACAAAAATATTTTGCTTCACAAAAGTTCCCTGTAGTTGAAGCATCAAAATTTTACAACTATTTCCAAAGCAACGGCTGGCTTGTTGGTGGCAGAACGAAAATGAAAGACTGGCAAGCTGCAGCCCGAAATTGGATGCTGAATGCAAACAAGTTTGCCAATGGCAAACCGGTAAAGCCTAAAGCCAAACATCTTCATGCAACAACCAACAAAAACTATTCAGAGCCGCTATAACTACAGCGATGTTTGGGAGTGGCTGCAACAAAAAGGCAAAACAGTATATGGCAATAAATTTCAATTGCATAAAGAAGATAAACAAACCATTTACTTGCTGCTTTGCTGGTTCCTGCAAGACGATATTGCAGCGCCTCAGTTGGAGCTTGATTTGGAGAAGGGAATTTTATTATCTGGTCCTGTTGGCTGCGGTAAAACAACACTGATGAGTTTGATGAGATATGTTACAGCAGACAAGTATAAGTTCATAATGAAATCATGCCGGGACATCAGCTTTGAATTTATTGAAGATGGCTTTTCAGTAATTCATAAATACAGCAGAGGAGCATTGTATCAATACCTGCCAAAGAATTATTGCTTTGATGATTTAGGAGTAGAAAGCAGTTTGAAATATTACGGCAACGAGTATAATGTAATGGCAGAAGTTTTATTAACCAGGTATGATTTGTTTGTGGCTCAAAAACTCATTACACATCTCACAACGAATCTTTCAGCCAGTGAAATTGAAGAAGCTTACGGCAACAGAGTACGAAGCAGGTTGAGAGAGATGTTTAATCTGATTGCTTTTGATAATAATTCATTTGACAAAAGACAGTAATGGTAAAAATCAATATTAACGAGTTTCAGCATTATGATTCAAAAAACATGTACGAATACCTGCTGGTGCAAAATGATACAGAGTTTGAAATTATTATTCCAAGAGAAGCAGTTGAGGGAATTGATGACCAGTATATGTTAGCAATTGAGTTTATCGGCGCTGCTTATGCAGGCCAGTTGTTATCCGATATTTCAAGCTGTTTTGCTTACTATACTCCCAGCCCAAATAAAGCAAAACCTTTTTTGTTTCAGGCAATCGTTACCAACATGGGAAAGCTGGCTGACACACTTTTTTACATTTCCTAGGGCTTTAACGACCCTGATGGCGGTGAACATTTTTTAGACTTTCATACAAAATCAGCCAACTTTTTAAACGATGCTTTTGAAGAAAGGATACAATGTAACACATGGGGGCTGTTACATATTGCAAAAAATTTTTTACAAGAATAAAATCAAACTATGAACATTAAAAACTACACATCATCAGTAGAAGCCAGCCGCAGCATGGCAAAGATTGAAGAACTTTTAGTTGAAATCGGAGCATCCAACATCAACAAACAGTATGCAGAAAAAATCTGTACCGGTATCACTTTCCTTTTATATGATGCACACCTGCAGCAAACCTTGCCGTTTCATTTAAAGGCACAGGTAGAGGAATGTTTTACGATTCTTTGGCAGGATGTAAAACGACCTCGGCCAGATACCAAAGCTGCCATTCAACAGCAGGCCAGCCGTACCGCCTGGAAAATCCTTTCCGACTGGACAGAGGTACAATGCAGCATGATTCTATTAGGCCAGGCAAAGCCATTGCAAATGTTCCTGCCCTTCATGTACGACATGAAAAGCAATGAAACCTTATTTGATAAGGTGAGTAATGGGAAAGTGAAGTTGTTGCAGGGCTAAAATAGTAAAGGCCATCATCTTTTGATAATAGCCCTTTACTAACCAGTAAATACTAAAACGGCATTCTTAGAAAAATGCTTAGTCTATCTTGGAAAGATAATATGCTGCTGCAGCAAAGAGAACAACTACAACCGCCAAAACAATGAATCTTGCATTTTCGCCCCTGGCTTCAATGCAGTCATTATTTGCGTTGCAGAGCCTTACTTGGTCTGTCGGCATATATGGTATTAAATTCTTTCTCATTTGATATGAATTTAACAGGTTAATAATACTCCACACCAAGCCCGGAGTTTTGGGCTGAGAGTAGATTAATTTAACGTATATCTTTTCCATGGAATTCTTGACGGAGATACATGTGTAAGAAATCTGACTATGTCAGGTCTCCCTTGATATGTAGCCCTACCACTTGAATCTTGTGCCATTAAAATAATGGGCACTCCGGGAAAAATACCGCTAAAACTTGACTTTGCACTTTGTGCCTTGCTTGAACTGTTTAAAACATGCGGCTTTACTATTACAATAGCAAAGGTTACTCCCTGTTCTTTGATAACTGCTCCTTCAAATTGCATAGCTTTCTCCTTTTAGCCTTCCGGCGGATAAGTGTCATTGCCATAACTGTTACGTTCCCGTATCTGGCCTTGACGGTTGTGAATAAATAACTCAGTTTTTTGATTCTGAGCGATGTCTTTTGCTAAATCAATAGCTTCGGATTGTGTACCGGTGATGTAGGTAGCCTTACTGTTACCTGCACCCTTTACTGCCCAATCTTTTCCATGCGGGACCACATGTTGATTTTTTCCCATTGTTGTATAATTTAATGGGTAAGTAAATGTTGACCCAACCTTATCACGGAGTAGGGGCATAGTCGCCGGAAAGTGTAGAAAAAGGACATTGTGGTAGGTATCCAGCATTAGCAGGTGTTGTTTATGAATTAAACAGCACCTACCTTAGCGGCCAGAATTAAAACAACGGAAACGAGACGCTTTCAAACTCATTTCCTGAAAGCCTTAGGAGGTACGAACTCTTGGGGCTTTCTCCTTTCTGTAAAGAACTTATTGATTCAATCTTATTCTTACTTCTTCTTTTATCTTAACGTTACTGTGTATGAAACTAAAATTGTTCAGCAACTGTGTTACCTCGTTATAAATATTTCCCTTCTTTTTTGTGTCTTTAATTGTAAGCATCAGGCAAAATTCCTGGCTTGGTACTATTTTCTGCATTTCACATTTTACCTCTGTAAAATGCCTGAATAATCCTTCAAGTTTTAAATACCAGTTCTTAGGAGCTTTGAGATACTTCTCTTTGTTACTGTCGGTAAATTCATCAAAGTTTACACTCCATTTTTTTACAGGTTGATATTTATCACCGTATGACACAAGCATTCTTTCAGTCGCAAATGGCGTATCCATGTTTTTTGTAGCTACTTTGCTGTACACGGCTGTAGAAAGTACGTTTTGCCTTCCACCGGCGCCAATTGGATTCTTAATGATTGGTTTGGTGGTATCCCTTTCTACCTTTTCATCATAACTGCCAAACATTACGCTGATATTAGACTGACAATATTCGGCACCTTGTGAAACATCTAATATTGGTGCAGTTACCAATGTAACAGTTACTTCACCATAGTAGTATCCGTCTTCATCAATCATGCTTTGGGGAAAAGGAAAATCAAGAATATCAATAAAATTTCCTTTTTCTAATGTGTCTTGCAGTACCAGGGTAATCTCATTTGGCTCATTAAAAAGTATATCCTTAATATTTGATGGTAAGCCAAACCCGGCAGCGTTGATTTTATCTGCCATGCCGATTTTCATTTCCTCTGGGTATTTAGCCGAATGAATGATAAGAGCCTTCAGAAGAATAGGATTAAATTTTTCATTCAGCAAAGAATCAAGGCCAGCCGCAATAGCAGAAATACGGGGTGTTGAAAAACTTGTTCCTACTTGTTTTACAATACCGCCGTTTGGTGAAAAAGATTTCACTGGTGCAATTTCAACTCCATTTCTTGCATTTAACCATGCGGCACCGCCGATATGTACAACATCTGGCTTTATCAGATATGATGGACCTGGCCCTATTCTTGAAAACGAAGAAGGGGTTTTATCATGCCCCAGTGAACCAACTACTAATCCCCTCACTGTATCCGCAGATTTTGCTATCCTGAATTTTGGGGCATTAATTTTAAAATTGTTGCAATTGCCTGCGGATTTACAAATCAAAACATCATGTTGCTCTTGGATTTCATCTAATGCTTTTGCAAAATCAGAAAACTCATACAAATCAGCTTCACGGTCTGTTCCTAATGACAAGTTCCAAATTTTTATGTGGTCATTCCTACTTATAGCATCCCTGATTTGTTCAATTAATTCACTTTCATAAATCTTTTGCTTATCCTTATCGGGCATAACAATCGCTTCAAAAAGTTTGCACCCTTCAAAACCGGTGTACTCTTCCCCTTCAAGTTCATCACCATAAATTAATACACCGGCAACAAAAGTTCCATGCCTTTTATTTACATCTTCATCTTGATAGTAAGTAATGTTCGTTCCATTAAGCCAGGGACTTAAATGGGGTATATCGGCAATGCCGCTATCCAAAACCCCCACAACAGGATAATTTACTCCAGCTTTTGGTTGTCTTACTGGTATAGTATCATCAGTATCTACTTCATCCATTGTAATATCATAAGTTGGCATTTCTGTTACAAGTTGTATCCCATCAAAATCTTTAAGTTCTTCCAATGCGTCTTGAGTAATGCCATCAACCCTGTAGATATTTAATTCACCGGAATATGCAGCCCTTTCAAACTGTAAATTGTTATCGTTGCAGTATGTTTCAAATGCTTTGATTAAAATTGCATCTAAATCACCATTGCCGTAACTAAAAAGTTTCACTTTCAACACACTTTCTTTGCCTGCCTCAGCTTCAATTACTGGTTTAAATTCTTCTACATTACTTATTGCAGATATACCCACCATAGTAGAATAACTTGGGTATGCATTATCCACCTTGGCAAAATTTTTTGTAATTGCCTGCAAATCGTTTTCATTATCAATTTTTATTAATACTTCATCTTCCCCGCTTACACCAATAGTATTAAGCTTACCGGCATTGAATAGATTTCCGATTTCCCGTCTGTAGGTTTTAGCCAAAGCATCTTCATTTACCTTTAATTTGAGCACTGAAGGAACGTAATTGTTCTTTTTTCTTTTCTCGGTTAGCTTAGTTGAAATTGTACCAAGAACATCCCTTACATACATTGACCTTTCATACAATGATTGAGGGTCAGTTAATAACCAAGGTGGCGGTGTTCCACCACCACCGCCTTCGGTGTCCATTTCATCTTTCTGCCTTTTCTGGAAGAATTTTATAGGAAGGTTTTTTTCTGCCATTGTTTTAAGATTGTTTGTTTAAATAATTTCTTACCTGCCTTACTGAAACCTTCATTCTTTCAGCTATAGCAGCTTGTGGTATTCCATTATCATTAAGAAACTCAACCAGTTTATCAATAGTTAAATCTCCATGATGATTAAATTCAAATAATTCTACCAGCAAATCATCGTATGCAAGTATATCCCTGCCGTTTATTATTGCATGAGCTTTTGCATTGTTTACAATACTCTTTATATCTGATGGTGTTTTCCCTTCAAGCAACTTCATGAGTTTGTCAGTTCGCTTTTCATCATTGCTAAAGTCTGTATTAAAGCCATCAGTAAAAGTTTTTACCAGTTCAATAATTTCTCCGTCCTGCGGTGCTCCGATTTCAATTACTGTGTTGAATCGTCTCCAGATTGCTTTGTCAAGTAATTCGGGATGATTAGTTGCTGCAATAAGAATATTATGCTTTGCAAAAGCATCAATATTTTGCAGAAGGCTATTAATTACCCTTTTTAGTTCTCCTAATTCATATTGGTCGTCCCTTGCCTTTGCAATAGCATCAAATTCGTCAAGAAAAAGAATACAGGGTTTATTATCCGCAAAATCAAAAATCTTCCTGATATTCTTTGCCGTATTGCCAAGCAAGGATGAAACAATAGCATCAAACCTTGCAATTACAAGTGGTAATCCTGTTTTCTCAGAAATATATTTTGCAACGGTTGTTTTACCACAACCCGGTTTCCCATAAAGTAACAGAGTATTTGATACTTCAACCCCGCCTTTTATCAACTGTTTTTGGTGTTTAACAACATTGATGAAGTCCTCAATCTTGTTATCTACAAGTTTGGGTAGCACTACTTGTGTATGTTCCTTTGGAGGAACTTCCACATCAACAATGCTCAATCTGCTTTCCTGGTCAACAGGTGTAGTTAACAACTCATCCATAGTTACTGTCGTAGCAGGCCCATTATCAATGGCTCTCAAAATCATTTTAGCCATCTTATTGTCGCCATCTTTATCAAGCTTATCAGCCAGCAATCTTGAATAGTTGTACACCTTCTTTGGGTCTTTAGCTAACCCGCCTTCTATAATTCGTAATATTTCGGTATACATGGCGTATTATTTTTTCGGTTTGTGATACAAAAATGAGGTATTTCGGAATAAAAAACAAATTAAATGAAATATTTTAACAAAAAACGTATTTTTATGGCTCAATAGTGTATAAAAAAGCGGTGGCTCGTAATATTTTCTTCTAATAGCGGAATTTGGGTGCTGTGGGTAATCTGTTTGAGGTAGCTGGTTTTAACTGATGATATTGAACCAAATACCATGAAATAGTATATACTTAGTGGCAGAATTAAGACCATATCAAACTGATGGGATTCGCAAAATCTTTAATTGCTGGAAATCCGGTAAGAGAAGTGTGCTTTTTCAAATGCCGACCGGCACTGGTAAGACGGTGTTATTTTCTCAGATTGTAAAACTTGGCTTTGAGAATGACCGAAGGATTTTGATTGTAGTACACAGGAAAGAATTAGTAGAGCAAATAACTGAAAAACTAACTGCAAGAAATGTTCCTGTAGGGCACATAGTTGCCGGAATGAAAGCCGATTATTCTAAAACAGTTCAAGTAGCATCAATACAAACACTTTCCAGGAGAGAGCACCCCGAAGCTAATTTGATAATCATTGATGAATGCCACCATGCAAAAGCAGAAACATATAAAAAGCTATGGGAAATATATCCAGATGCAAAATTTTTAGGTGTTACGGCAACACCTGTACGTTTGAGTGGAGAAGGCTTTGATGATTTATTTGATGAGTTGATTGTTTCAATGAATACTCAAAAATTCATTGAACAGGGATACTTATCTCCGGTTAGTCATTTGGTTTGCTCAAATCCAAATCTCACTGATGTAAAGCAAAAGCAGGGTGATTATGTTACTAAAATGCTTTCAGGCGTAATGATGGATAACTCCATTATGTCCGACCTGATAGACAGCTACAAAGAAAAAGCATTAGGTAAAACAACTATTGTGTTTGCTGTTGATGTAGAACATAGCCAAAGTATTGTTAAGCGATATAACGAAGAAAACATTTCTGCCGCACATATTGATGCAACCACACCTAAAAGTGAAAGAGCGTCTATTCTTACAGATTTCAAAGCGGGCAAGATTAAGGTTGTTAGCAATGTTGAAATTATTACTGAGGGCTTTGATTTTCCAGAATGTGAAGTAGTGCAATTGGCAAGGCCAACAAAATCATTATCACTATATCTGCAAATGGTAGGCAGGGTAATGCGGCCAGCAAAGAATAAAAAAGAAGGAATAATATTAGATAATGCAGGCCTGTGGCTGGAACATGGCTTGTCAACTGTAGATAGAGATTGGTCATTACAAAGCACAAAAAAGAAAAGCAAAAATGAAGTAAGGCAAATAAAAGAAGTAGCACTGGATGAAGAAGGAACTATCCGGGAAATAAACCGGAAACTACCTGTTGAGATAAAAGGATTAAAACTTGTTCCGTTAACTTTTGAAATAAAAAGATTGTTTGAGTTTGAGACTATTCTTGCCAATTCAAGAACTAAAGGGCATAACCTTCTTGCTTGTTATTTCAACTATAAAACATTATTGGAAGAGCGGAATATCAAAATATCAAAATACGAATTTGCTTATATAAAGAAACGGCTGAATGCCTTCAATGAAAAAGCACCAGCAGACAAGCAGTTTAAAAAAGGTTACTGGTATAATGAGGAAAAAAACTTGTTCCAGAAATAAAAAATATCATGGTTGATTTTGAATTAATAAAAGGCAGAATACAGAAGCATCGGCTTTCTTCAATTGTTCATAATACACTTGAGTTATTGAATGAAGTGCAACGTAGGGATGATAAAACCTATCCCGTTTAGAATTTACTTACTCTTTTAAAATGGGCTTATTTGCATACTATAGATAGTATTATCAGACGGACAATACAACCACATGAGTATAATCAGTTGTTAACCCTTATCAAGGATTTTGAGGTAAAATACAGTGGGATAAATTTTAAAGACAGGAGCCACGTAAATCAGTCTTTTAAAATAATTGCCAATCAGCAATTCCCCTTACAAGATAAGTTTCACAACTCTATCCTTTCAAGACAAATAATTTTATACTTTCAGCTTCGCTCAAAATTTGATATTGACAAAGAGTTTGAAAGGCTGTCCGGCATAAATCTGAAAGCTTTCCTTGAATACAGTTACTTTACCTATTTCTTTTTCAATTTTGATGAAGTGAGACCTGATATCAGGTATGAAGGAGATTTATTTGAAGACTACTTTGCAATATTCAAATCTAAATGGTCAGCAAGTGAGTTGAAGAAATATCTTGATTTATTGACGATAACAGATAAAGATGATTTTGAAAATCTTCAAAAACTCAATACAGAGATACTTCAATTGTATGAAACGAATTTTTTCACACTTAAACCTTTTATTCACTTTCGCAATCAATACAGAATACCTTACCGACAAATATTTGTTCAAACAATAAAGCATTTTATTTACAACTACCTTAAAGAAAATTCACAACTCTTTCCAGAAGAATTTGGGAAACGTTTAGAAAAATATGTTGAGTTGGGTTTGAGTGAGAACAAAGTATCTTATTTAAACGAAACAGCTTTAAAAACAAAATATCAACTTGGCAAGGTTTCTGACTTTTTAATAGAAAACGATATATTAATTGAAGTTAAAGCTATAGAACTGCATCCACGTTCAGGAGTTTTGCGTACAAAGGATATTCTTATGAATGACCTTGACGGCACAATTGTAAAAGCTTATACACAGTTACTTGAAACAGCAACTAAAATAAATCCAAATAAAGAGCATTACGGCATAGTAATAACTTATAAGGAAATGTACCTTGGATTTGGCGCTGATGCCTGGGAAGAATTTCTGAAAGAGCCTATTGAAAAATATTGTTTACAAAACTCACTTGATTTGTCTGTATTGCCACCACAAAATTTATGCTTCATCAACGTTGAGGATTGGGATAAAATGATGCAGGCAATAAAAGAAGGGAAAGCAACATTGAAGGAAATACTTATCAAAGGCAAAGAGCTTAACGCCTTAGATAATCCGGCAGAAAGCGTTATGCTTATGGAACAGGTAATAGACAAACATTTTCATCCCTCACAAATCACTTTATCTTATTTGAAAGATATACACCTACAGCTTGATATTTTACCTTCAAAAGAAACTGATTTTAATTTACTTTGATACCAGCTTTAGTATTTCATGGCGGCATCGTTGCGTCGCACTCTTGTACTGCATATCATTGGGCACCTATTCCGTTTCCATCACAACTTAACCGACAAAAAGAAATTATCCCAACGCCGCTACAGTAAAATCATTTCACTGGCACAATCCATTTAAAAAAATAAAATGCACATGCAAGATAGCTTCGGGAAAACGGGGCATCCAAAAGACTACGGCATAAACACAAACCCAACGCACAAGGCTATCTTTTATTCCGTTTCCTTTTGGAGTGCAAAGACACCCGTTTCCCTTCGCTGACAAAGGCATGTTATTTTATTTTTTCATTTTAAATGTATTATTATGTCAGCTTCATTTCCTTTTCCTGGCCGCCGTCGCAGGCAGTGGGTTTCTTTTTTAGTTACTGGTTGTCATTATAGCAGCCTTGTTCATGTAGTGTATCGTTGCCCGGTTATTGCAGGTGTTCCATTGGTGCATCTTGCATGGGTTCATCGTATCGTACCGGCCTCATAGTCGGTACTTTTGTTTAATTTTCAATTCGTATGCAAGACCTGAATAAAATATCGCTGGAAGAACAATTTATGATTCGATTTACTGATAATGTCATTAGCATAGGTGGGTTTCATCACAAACACAAAGACGTTCATTTTTCGCTTTCATTACGAAGCCCACGTATTAATTTTCATGCTACAAGGGAAATACATAATCCCGGAAACAAACCTAAAAATGAAGTTTTTGAAGTAGATATAAGTGCATGTGATGAATTGGTTAACGATATAGGGATACACCTTTTACGACAGTCCTTAACAGAATTGGATATTTCACAGATTAAGGGAACAATTTCTCCAAGATTTATTGCACATAGCAGTATGCAAGAAAGTGAGTTTTATTTATCTGTGGAAAATCACTTACAAAAGCTTGCCTCAAACTTTCTTAAACCAGTTGGGAAAAAGGAACTAAAGATTAAAAGTAATGCTGTTGATGAACTGGAGAATTTAACTGGTGATGAGCTTGCATTTATTAAATTGTACAATCATTCTATAGAAATATCTGAAGTCAAATCTTCGGGAATACAAAGCGGAATTATTGTTACAGAAAGTAATATCTATTCTGTCATCCACTCATCAGGAAAATGGTTTATCACAAACAATCAAATTACCATTGAGAATTTCTTAATTGGGTTTAGCAATGAAAAATTCAGACAACAACTTTCATATCGTATCAAGAAGGCATTTGTGATTGTTAGATATGCAAATTCATACGATGAAGTAAAACATCTGAATAAACCACTGAGGTTACTTAAAATTGATGGCATGTGGCAACTAATAAAAAAACATTAACGTACTGCCGGAAGGCCACCTTCTTCATATCGCTGCGTTCGTTCCTCACTTGCTCATTCAGTCGGTAGCCTTCCGGCAATCAACAGCTTTCTCCGATTTGCCCTGCGGCAGCATCCCGAAGCCACCCACAAAGCCTGACCGGGAAGCTGCCAGCCAACGCTGCTTTGCCCACAGCACAGAGCCCACGCTTCGCCGGTAAAAAGGTCTCACTGCGGCGGCGTCAGCAAGCAGATACGCCAAACCATTGCAGTACCTGGCATAAATTCATTAAAATACTTTTATGGTATGCCAGCAACTGCAATGCCCTTCGGGCTGCTATCGCAGGTTTGTCATACTGCTTGCAGTTCCTTCGCCTTCGTTCGGGCAGCTACTGTGTCCTTCACGCCACTTCGTTCATTACTTCCTTCGTTCCGCTTCATTACACCTCGTTCGCAGCTATACATTTGCTTCATGGCCGTGCATCCCTTTAGCCAGGCACAAAGCAACACACAGGGCAGCACCAGCCATTCGCAAGCAAGTGCTACAATACTCACTGGGTTCCATTCCGCTTCACTTCGTCATTCATTCACTTCAGTAGCGTTCAGTCCACTCGCTGCCTATTATTTGGCTCGCCGGCCGCCCACTTCGGCTGCGTTCACCTTGCGGATGCTAATTGCTCATTCGTACCTCATTTCGCAAAGCACCGCTAAGGTTCACTTGCATAGTTCAGCCGCCTTCGTACCCTTCGGGAAATATACTACGGCGGCTTCCTATGGAGCTGGCATCGTAGCAGCCACTTGGCTAAGCTTCTTTTCATTAACCCGATAAGTAGCTGCTACTTTACTGCCAGCCCCTACGTGGGGCTCGCAGGCACTTCCATTCGTTCCTCTCTCCAGTGCCTTATGGCGGCTCGCCACCAGCACTACAGTGCGGTCAAGTGTGCCGCACGGCTGTGCTTCTTTTTTGCCGCAGGCGCTTTTACCGGCAGGCTGATGCACAGTTTGCCATCTCTTCTAAGAAAGCACTATTGAACTGAAGAATAAGTTTTGCCGGTGCAACTTTAGAATATATCTGGGCAACATCAAACCGGCATTAAACAGCCTTTTTAACAGTTTGTGGAAAATAAGGGGAGCTATTATTTATCAGCCTTAGTAATTTTATACTAAATATATTAGCTATGGCAAAGTCCGGACAATCATCCAAACAATTAGCCAGTCTTGCAAGTAAAGTGCTGACAAGTCCAAAGTCATCACCGACTGCAAAGAAATTGGCGGGTTCTGTACTCTCACAGGCACCAAATAAGCCTAAGAAATCAGGTAAATAACTGAGTTAGTAAGTACAGTAAATTAAGGAAGGTATGCCTTCCTTTTTTTGTCATTTATAAATCCGATTTGAGTAAATTATGGCTGACAGTTATGACTTTTACGAGCAACGAATTAAAGAACTGAATTCGTTTTTGGATAATTCTAACAGTAATACCTCTAAACAGCTAATATCTGAGGCTATTGAATTGTCAGAAAAAGCTGTATCGGAATATCTGTTTATTTCTGCTGAGAGTGTGAAGCAAATTAAATCCCTTGATGAAAAGCAAGTTAAGTTTGATGAACAACTGCAGATTATGGTGTCTCAATCTGAAAAGATGAAATCGGTAAGCTCAATGGAGTTCTTTTCTGATGCTACAAGGGAAAAATTAACTATTGCATGGCAGGCTGTTTCAGAGGAGATTACTGAAAAATATGAAAGACACACCTTTGCCAATAGAAGCCTTCGGGATGCAGTATTTTTTTGTTGCCAGGAGCTTGATACCACTTTGTTTGATTTGATATTTAAACCAAATTCTTCCACTTTCAAAGCTGATTTAATTCTTGATGTTTTAAAAAAAATCGTACAAAAACTTATACCGTTCTCTGATGATATTGAATCAGTATTTGAGTTAAGTGTTTCTAAGAAAAAGAAAACTTACTTGTGTCATGGTGATAAGATTCTTACTTACATTGAAAAATATATCTCTGTTTTACAATCTTGGTTAAGTTTAGTGGATACCTTTAAGAAAGAAGTTCTTAACTAAATTATTCACCTGGTTTAATAATAAACAAAAAAAGTGCAGCAAGTTAGGTGGCTGGCACAACCCAATGCTATAAAAAAACCAAAAGACTACGGCATAAACACAATCCAATACACAAAGCCATCATTTATTCCGTTTCCTTTTGGTTTTTTAGCCACGCCACCTGATGAAGTTGCTTTCTTTTTCTTTTTTTCGGTTTTTCTTTCTCTTTTAGGTTTTATATATGGCGGAGCGTAGCGGAGCATCATTAAATGCTCAAACTATGCTTATTAAATGTTACAGACTCAATCAGCAAATTTCAAAGCCTCATTTCTTTATTCTCTCAAAAGGTAATAACAGCGGCAAGCCATTGGATGCAGCTTGCCCAAACTGTTTTGTTTGCATCTGCAAAACAGAAGAAGAAAAACAACAATTGTACTGGCTTTTTTATGGTTTATGGCAAGGCTCATTTTTTCATCCATTCCTTACAGGCTCAGTCATTTCATTTATAAGGTTAGATGATTTAAAGAAAGTAGCTGCAATGGCTTTAGAAAAAATTACAACCAATCAGGAGCAGTTCAATAAAAATATTTCCATGCTGCAGTTATTGGATGGTAAAAGCAAAGTCATCATGGAGCAAATCAAATTAATAAAGCAAGCCAAAAAAGCACTCATGTACCAGGTACTAAAATAAAAGTCCCGGTAAATGCCAGGACTTTACTTATCTCAACCGAAGGTCACCACAACGAACGGGAGAATTATTTTTTCAATCGTTTAATAAGTGCTTTTAAAAATATGGTTACTGTAAAACTCACCGCCGCACCGATTGCAGCCAGGATAATTGTTTTAATAATATCCTCACTGGTGATATTGGCAAAGATGGTGAGCAATGTGCCGCCGGCAGTGCCTGCCTTTGTTGTATTATCAAAATGCTGATTCATTATTCACCCTCTACTGCAGTCTGACTAACTGCACCGGCTATGCCACCGGCAACAGCCAGGTACCCGGCAATTTTGATAACAACAGCAGGCAGCGCCACAGGAGCTGCAACCACAGTGGTTGCAACGGTGGCCAGCACCAGGCCAATATTTCGCAGCTTCTTAAAAAACTTTGGTGTAGGGGATTGAACCCTTTCAATTACTTTCTTCACTTGCTTTTGATTTAATGGTGATAAAAACTTTGTTGCCTTTCTCCAACTCAGGATAAACCATTGACAGCACTAACTGCAACGCCACCCGGGACCGTATCCCTTTACCATTACCCGTTAAAACAGAAACAGGAGCAATACAGCCTTTTGATTCTTTTAAAGCATCATTGTATGCATGAATCAAAATGTAATTTCTATCAATCACATTGTTCACTAACAAATGCCAACCAAACCGCAGGCTGTACCGTTTCGTCAGTTGATACCTTCCTTCGGGTATGCAGGAAACCCTTGATTGATTTTCTTTCCATGGCAACTCAATTGTGTTACACACTTTCACACCATCAATCAATAATTCACCATTAACGCCGTCGGGATGATAGGTTCTGATTAGCTCCAGTTTCATGTCTTAGTTTTTAGGGTGAAGGATTAGTTGCCATCAACGTCGGCGATTGCTAATGCGTTGTAGGCACCGTTTTTCAATGGATACATCTGTCCGTTTACCTGCTGGTAAAATTCAATACCAAGCATCAGGAAAAGAGGATGAGTGCTGTTCGCTGTAACCGCATTGCTCAGGTTAATAACCGCCGTTGGGTTTGCATCCCATGGAAGGATTGCAGTTGCCTGGCTGTCCGCCACGAAGCTTTCATTTTCAAAATCAACTTCCGCACCTGCAGAAACGATTTTGAAGTGAGTGGTACCACCCGGAGCAGCAACCATATTCAGCGGCACAAATGCAGGGATGTTGGCTACAAGCGTTCCTGCGGCCCTGTCAATAGTGGTAGTGAATGGTGCATACAGCGTAGTTCCAAGTTTACCATTAATGTTAAACTCAAAACCAGCCAGCAACTCAGCTTCACCATCAATCACATTGCGTAAGCCCCTTGTATTGGTTACATCTTCCTGTATAACCTTTACCATTTCGGTTGTCAAACGGCTCACCATACGGCTGTCAGAAGCGTTTTGCAGCAATGCCCTGATGGCATTACGCAGCACCTTACCAGCTTTACCGGCACGGCCAAATTCAGCCCCGTTTTCACGGGTACGCTGAAACGCTGGGTCGTTTGCAATACGGTCGGCAGGAATGCCGCCTTTTTCCCTGGCTAAGTATCCGTCTTTGGATTTGTAAAACGTAATATCACCAATGGTGCCATCCAGTTTTATAATCCCTTTTTGTCTTGCCATGTTATTGGTTTTTGTATTAGGAATGGAAATGTTTTCATGGGCACATTTCATAAAGCCTTTGTGAATTCACAAAACAAATGTTGCATTGGATTTTCTCACTTGCATCAATGCACTTCCGCAATCAGCTGTTATTGCCGATACATTCATTTATTGCTATTACTTACTTTATCTGCTGAATTGTATTTTTGTGCAATGCCTTTACTAAATCAAATACACTCCGGGCATGGCAAAGCCATACCAAAGGCATGGATAGAGTATGAAACCGCAACAAACACGGCTATGCATATACCCAAAAGATGTGCAGCGTATCACCGGGAAAAGTGAACGCTATGGCCGTATGCTGCTCCAAAAAATCAAGCAATATTTTGAGAAAGAAGAACACCAGTTTGTAACTGTGGAAGAGTTTTGCAAGTACACTGGCTTTAAAAAAGATGATGTGGTTTTGTTCTTAGCTGCTTAAAAACTTGTTCAAAAAACAGGCAGGTACATCTCATTTTACAACAGTATTTTCTTAAATTTACATTACCGATTTGCAACAAAAGCAATTAAAAAGCTGGTGAGTAATTCGGTGAGTAAAAATTTGATGACCGCCGAAAGGCTTAAAAATTAAGGTGTTGAGAAAGGGTTACCAATCCCTCTCTCTCCGCAAAAAAACGCTGTAAAAAATTTACAGCGTTTTTCTTTTTTAGGGATTTTAATAAATTTTAAGTTGAAAAATGCGCTTTTCCTTTTCATCTTTTTAATTCAATCAGCCCGTTTTCAAATGCATATTTAATAAGCAGGGCGGTGTTTTTTACATTAAACTTTGTCATTAGGCTTTTTCTGTGGCTGTCAACTGTCCATGGGCTTACAAAAAGCTTTGCTGCAATTTCATTATTGGTTAGCCCTTCGCTTACCAAAAGCAATATTTCTTTTTCCCGTCTTGTTAATGGCGGTACAGCACTTTTTCTTTCTTCCACATTATTCATTATTTCAAGCACTTCGTCGCTTAAATAAATCTTTCCTTTTGCAATAGTGTTAATAGCTTCCAGCAACTCATCTTTACCTGCATTTTTTAAAATATAACCACTGGCGCCATTTTTCATCATCTTTTCAATGTACGAGGCCTGGTCAAGCGTTGTGAGTGCAAGTATTTTCACTGCCGGCTTTTTGCTTTTTATTTCACTGCATAACTCAATGCCGCTTTTGTCAGGCAGGCTAATATCCATTAACAGAACATCCGCATCATGTGTGTCAAAAAAATCACAACAGGCTGCAGCTGTAATTGCATGGCCGGCCCATTTAATACTTTTTTCATTATTAAGTAAAGAATGGATTCCTTCTGCAACAACCGGGTGGTCATCTACAATAAAAACACTTATCATGCAGCAGGTATTTTAATTTCAATATTTACGGATGTGCCTGTACCGCTCTGCGATTTAATATCAATATTTCCTTTTAAATAATCAACCCTGCTTTTAATATTACTCCAGCCCGAACCGGTTGATTGCTGTAGTGCCGCTGTGTCAAATCCTTTGCCATTGTCTTCCACACCAAGTGTAATCCAGCCGGTTCCTTTTACCATTTGCACCATTAATTCTGTTGCGTCTGCATGTTTTACAGCATTGTTTACAAGCTCTTGTATAACCCTGTAAATGATTATTGACGATGGTTTGTCAATTTCAATATCATTACCGTAACTCTGAAATGTTACTTTTAATGTTTTAGTGCAGGCTGCAGCGCAATAATCTTTTAATGCAGCCTCCAGCCCGAATTTAGAAAGTGCTTCGGGCATCATATTTTGTGCAACACGGCGCAATTCTTTTGATGCGGTGTCGATAAGATTAAGCGACTTTTCAAACGCATCAGCATGGTCGCCGCCGATAATTACATTTTCATTCATATTCATAATTGAATGTTTAACGCCTGATAATAAACCACCAAGCCCGTCGTGTAAATCTTTTGCAAGGCGGCTTCTTTCTTCTTCCTGCCCTTTTACTATTGCCTGCGATGCTAAAATTTGCTTTTCATTCTCCAACTCTTTAATTTTTTGCTGTTGCAGTGCATTATCTTGCTGTGCAACAATATTTTTCTTTTGCAAAAATTTACTGCGGCTGTAAAACAAAGCAGCAATAGCAGCAGCCAATAAAAATAACAGTAACGAAATAGTGTACTTATTGCGGGTGGCTGTTATTTTTTGTTTGCTCTTTTCTAATTGTTGCTGGTAAACTAAACTGTCCTCACGGTTTTTTTCTTTAAACTCATAGCTAATAGCCATTTTTTGATTCTGTATATTTATTTTCTCTTTAACAACGGAGTCTATCATGTTAAAGAATTTTTCTGAATATTCAATAGCCTTATTAGTATTGCCTGTTTTTTTATAATACTCATAAAATATCTGGTAATGCGTTTGCAAAAATTCTTTATCTGATATTTGCCCGGCATATTTTGCAGCTTTTGTTATATACTGATAGGTATTTGTCAAATCTCCTTTTTTTAAGTAAGCGTATGCAATAAGATTTAACAGGTTAGCATTATTTTGTGTACTGCTCAGTTGTTCAGTTATTTCAATTCCCTTTTTTAAATAATAAACTGCTGAGTCATAATTTTTTTTATCCAGAAAGGCATGCCCCATATTACCAAGTGCATTAGCCATTTTGTCCCGCTTACCAATAAGAGAAGAAAATGAATAGAAAATATGGTTATAAAAAATTGCGCTGTCCGGTTGCTGTTTTATTTCAAACGCATTGGCCATATTACCATAGCAATTGGCCATTCCTGCCGAATCCTTCAGCACTGCTTTTATAGCAAATGATTTTCTTGCATAAAGCAGTGCATTATCATAATCACCCAGGCTTTCATATACTAAACCTATGTTGTTAAAAACCTGTGCAACAGATTTTTTATTCTTGATTTCTTCCGAAATTTTTAATGCTTCAAAAAATGTAACCAGTGCTTTATTATACTCTGAATTATACATGTAAGCATTGCCCAAATTATTTACTGCTCTTGCATAACTGTAATTATGCGGCAAAGTATTTTTCCATATAACGGCACTGCTATCCCACACTACTGCGGCTTGCCTGTAATTACCCGTGTTAAAATAGTAGTAGCCTTCTTCATTTAAAACCTTTGCCGTAAGTGAATCAATTTTAAGTTTGGCGGCAAGCAGTTTCATTTTTGTAATTAATGAAAAGGCGGCATCAGTATTGGTATCCATTGTTGGCCGCAGGTTATTTATCCATGTATTTAACTGGCTGGTGTCTTTTGCGGAAACCGGTGTTTGTGCATTGCTCTTGTATAGCAAACTGCAAATTATAAACGATAGAATTATTAGCCTTCTATAATAAGCAATCATACACAAAAGAATTACGGAGTGAAAAAATTGACGAAATAAAGTTCATACATTATTTATCAGTATCAAAGCAATTTTAAAAATTCACTGTTTTTAGGGATTGTATCATTTTGCCTGCATGAATACTTTTATCATAAAAAAAATAATTGCAATGAAACAACCATTTATTTTTCTTATAGCCATAACATTTTTTTCTTGTGGAAAAGATAAAGCACCCACGCCATCTCCAACACCAACACCCACTGCAGGCAGTTTGTATTTTGGCGGGTACGATTATGCCGGAATTGGAGGATTTGCCAGGGCAGTTTACTGGAAAGATGGAACACTTAATATATTATCCGATGGTACAAAAGACGAAGATGTGCTGGATATGTTTATCAGTGGAAATGATCTGTATGCCTGCGGTGAGGCAAACACAACACCAAATAACTGGCAGGCAAAATACTGGAAAAACGGAACGGCTACTATGCTTTCTGCCAACGCACAAAATTCAACTGCTAACGCCCTTTTTATTAAGAACGGTGATGTATATATTGGAGGTAACCAGCAGTTAAGCGGTGGTACAAGAAAAGCAATTATCTGGAAAAATGGTGTAGCTACAGATGTAACCCCAACAACTGGGACTTATGGAACTGTTAAAAGCATATTTGTTGATGACGCCAACAATGTATATGCAAGTGGCTTTGCTAATTATGGAAATGGTACTCCACACAAAGCAACAATTTGGACGAATGGAGTACCTGCTGCAATTGCTGGTACCGATTTTTCTGAAGCAAACCGGCTTTTTGTGTCGGGCTCTGATGTTTACGTAACGGGCTTTGCTCAAAGCACCGTAACCGGAAATAAAAAGGCTATACTTTGGAAAAATAGTACACCTGTAAGTTTAACTGATGGCGCAACCAATGCTTTTGCCAATGATGTTTTTGTGTCGGGCAGCAATGTATATGTTGTGGGGCAAATTTATAATGCCAATCAAAGTAAAGACACAGCGGCTCTTTGGGTAAATGGTGTATTAACCAAACTTACTGATGGCACAAAAGGGGTAAGTGTGTACAGGGTAAAAGTAGCAGGTAGCGATGTATATGTTTGTGGTGAAGAAGCAATTTCCCCAACAAGTGCAACTTATACTGCAAAATATTGGAAAAATGGTACTGCATATGCAGTTTCTACAAGTACTGTAACAGATTCTTACGCCTTAACAATGTTTATAAAATAAAGTGGCCGCCACTTTTTTAATAATCTTTTTGGGGTTTCTTTTTGTGATGGTGTTGTTTTATTTCTTCATTCTGAACCTGACTAAAAATATTTCAATAAAAAGTTTTGTAAACACCCAAACCAAAGAAGCTGTCATAATTGCCATAAATGATTTGCCATACCGGCCAGGAAAAATGAGTGAGAAAGAAATACTGGTGGAGTTTACAACTGGAAAAGAAAATATTCATTACGCAAAATTCAGGTTATACAACTACCTGTTTCAAGGAGATGATTTTACTATAGGAAAAAGTATTGAAGTAAAAGTAAGTGCTGTTAATGAAAAAATTGTTATGCTGCAATACAATACAAAATTTGGCAAGGGAACTTCAATCTCTATTAAAGGGACATAAATAAAAAATACAAAAATGAAAAAGATTTTAGTTGCTATCAGTCTGCTAACCGGTACGGCCACTACGTTGCCTGCCCAGGTAAAAGTTATAAATTCTGCCATAAAAAATTCAAATATTAAAGCTATAAACGAAGGAGTTAATGGCTACAGCTTTAATCCTAATGGTAATGGAACTGTTAGAATTAAGCTGGTACTACATGGAATTGAAGGAGATAATACCAAAAGCAAATCCACACCGTTAAACACGGCCATGTGCCTGACCAAAGAAGAGGTAAGTGGAGAAAAGATTGAAACAGATTTAAAGCTGGCAAATCCAACAGCAGCAGCAGGCATACTTCCCGGCGCCGTTGCAGATGTGGATGAATTACTAAGAAGCGGATATTTTGTGTATCCCAAAATGAAAAACCTGAAACCTGTTACCCTAAGCAATACCAGCAACCTGGCAAACAATGCCTCTAAAACCGTTCAGGTAAATAATTCCGGCAGTAATGATGACCGCTTCAGAGATGCAAGGTTAGCACTCACAAGTCCTGATAATTTTAAAGGACGGCCGGAGGATTATATGCCAAATAACTGGTCAGAAAATACAGTTCAAACCTCTACAATAAATGAAAAAACAAGTATTAATATTGGTGCATCTGCATTTTATATGGGCATTTCCGCCAAAGACAAGTTTAGTTTTTCATCCAGCAGGTTTCATTATATGTACCTCTTCAATTTTGAACAAGTATTTTTTCCAATTATTGCCAATACCATTTCATCACCTGCCGATTTATTTACAGATAATGACCCCGGTAAACCCAATTGGTATTATATAAAACAGGTAAACTATGGCAGACGATTATATATACTTATTGAAAGTGAAAGCAGTTTAGATAAATATGATAACAGTTTTTCCGGCGGCTTTAACTGGGGTGTGGTTGGCGCTTCTTATAATCAGGAGAACAGTGGTGAAAAATTATTAAAGACTACCAATATGCGTGTATATACGGAAGGTGGTAAACCAATTTATATTTCCAGCCCCAAAAAAGCAGACTCTTTGATTGATGATTATTTTTCAAAGCCATTTGCTGCGCAGGATATTGCCCCTCTTTCTTACTCTATTCAAAATCTCAACGGGCAACCTGTATCAATGGTTACAACGGCATTTTTAAATAGTAATAACTGCCTGGACAAACAAAAAATTCGCATACACCTTAATTCTCTTGAGTGTGTAAAGCCAGATGATGGTGATGAAGACGAAGAAGTATTTGGTGGCGTGGGTATTAAGCTTTATAACAAACAGGGAAAACAGGTAATGTTTGATGGAAAAACAGTGATACCCGATGCAGGTATAAGTATGTGGACGTCGTATATTAAATATGGCTCTGAAGATGGCCCCATCGTATTAATGGCCAGGCAAAAAAAAGAGTTTGATCCAACAAAGCAAAACAACTACATCGATATAAGCATTGACAATTTGGATATGAAATTGGAAATAATTCCTAACATGACGGAAGATGATGCCATTGCAAACGACGTATTTAACCTGGATGGAAGCTTAAAACAAACTATACGGCAAATGATTATTGAAGGAAATATGCATCCGGTGTTTGAATTTCATCATGAAAAATCAGTTTGGAAATTGTATATCGATATTATTCCTCAATAACAGCAAACAGAAATTTATTGTAAGCAAAATGTAATGCAGAACGAATACCAAAGAGCACTAAAACTATATGCACTGGCAGTGCTGCTGCCATTTATCGGTATTCTCATTGGTGCCTATTTTGTTTATGCTACTGCTTCCAGAAATAGTACACTGGCTGCAGTGCTGATGATTTTATGTTTTTTTATAGCAGCATATATTGTTTGGAGGTTAATGGTACTACCACACAAGAAAAGAAAATATTTATTAGAAAACGGGATTGCAGGTAACGCAGAAATTATGGCAGTAAAAGATACCGGCATTACAGTAAATAAAAATCCGCAGGTAAAATTAACCCTACAGGTTATTGATAGTTTAGGCAGGCATTATACAACAGATATAAGAATGTTGCTAAGCCGTATAAATCCAGGTTATTATTCAGTAGGTAAAATAGTACCGGTGCTTATTGACCCCAATGATGAAAATAATATTGTAATTACCGATTAATGATTCTAAAATAAAAGCGCTTATTTCCTTTGTACGCTTTGGCTGTTTTAGAAAAGTACAACCTGTTGTGACTGACAAAGACAAAGCTTATGTTGTAAATATTTATTTACTAACGGGCTTAAAAGTAAAAGCAGTGTGCTATAAAAAGCAGCCTGCAAACTTTTTTTATTGCTGGGATTAGTAAAATACCTGTGTGATGAATGCCGTGTTTGCACATATTATCGTTTAGCTTTTATACATTTTACATATAAACATTTAATTAGAGTTTTAATTTAAAAAATGATTTTGCAACAAACTATGCAAAATCATTTTTCATTTTATGCAACAAAACACTTTATATTTGATCCTGATTGCATTGCTATTCTAATGAATAAGAAGAAAATTCCAGACGCCAGAACTGTAACTGAATTACAGCACCGCATTGCGGAGTTTGATGATACGGTGGCGTATAAATCACTTTTTTTTCACTTTTTTCTTCCTCTTAAAAGTTTTTCTGCCGCAATTCTTAAATCCAATGAAATGGCTGAAGAAGTAGTGTCGGATGTTTTCCTGGAAATATGGACAAGAAGAAAACAGTTGCTGGAAATAGAGAACCTGCATATGTACCTGCATATAAGTGTGCGTAATGCATCACTAAGAAAATTACAACAGACACAAAAAATTGCCACGCTTTCGCTGGATGATATGAAAGTGGATTTTGCCAGCCCGGATCCTGATGCTGCTACAAATCTTGTAACACACGAACTGTCGGGTAAAATTACCGCTGCTATTGACCAGTTACCACAACAGTGCAAACTAATATTTAAACTGGCTAAAGAAAACCGGCTTAAATACAAAGAAATTGCTCAAATGCTTAATATAAGCGTTAAAACTATCGATAACCAACTGGCAATAGCGCTTAAAAAGATTGCGTCTGTACTGCAAATTTCTACCAAACCTTCTCAGCGTAAATAATTTCTATTTTTTTGTTTAGGGGATTTTTTTGTTTTTTGCCTCTATATATTAGAGGTATGAAAAAAGACAGAATCTGGACTTTATTATCACGTAAACTATCTGGTGAAGCCACCAATGCTGAGCTGCATGAACTGGAGGAACTGCTTCAGTTATACCCGGATGTGGAATTGCCTGCAAACTTAGTAACGGAATACTGGAACATACCTGCTGAAGCAGACCCGGATTTTTTAGAAGCTACTTATCATCTGCATACGCAAAGGCTTAAAGAAATTGGGCATGACCTTGAGACATACAGGCATGATGATGCAGGAGAATTTAATTTGGCTGAAGCAAATACTGCTAACAGCAAAAGGCGTAAGCTGTATATGTGGGGTGGCAGTATTATGGCTGCATCAGCTTTAATAGCTGCGTTTATATTTCTGCCCGGTTCACAAAATGGTAACAGTGCAGCAAAACCTGCAGCAAGTGAAGTAAGTACAAAAAACGGTTCAAGAAGTAAAATTACCCTGCCGGATGGTACACAGGTTTGGCTTAACAGCGATAGTAAACTGGTATACGACAATGAACATTTTGGTGACGGAGTAAGAGAAGTATCATTAACAGGTGAAGCTTATTTTGATGTGGTGAAAAACCCTGCAAAACCATTTATAATCCATACATCAAAAATAAATGTAAAAGTGCTGGGTACTGTGTTTAACGTAAAAGCTTACCCGGACGATAAGCAAACCGAAACCAGCCTTATAAGAGGCAGTGTGGAAGTTACCATAAAGAACAGGCCAAACGATAAAATCATTCTTTCTCCCAATGAAAAACTGATTGTAGAAAACAATGATGTAGTAAACCGCAGGATACATGCAACTGCAGCCGCAAGGCAGGAAATGCCCGTTGATACAACCCCGCCGTTAGTATCGGTTAGTAAATTAATTTATAACCCTGCCGACAGTACGGTTGCTGAAACAGCCTGGGTTAATAGCCGCCTTAGTTTCCGGGATGAAAGTTTTGAAGATGTGGCCGTTAAAATGCAACGCTGGTATAATACCGAAATAGAAATAGAAGGAGATGCCCTGAAAAAACGCCACTTAAACGGTGTTTTTGTGAACGAATCGGTAACACAGGCGCTGGATGCATTAAAACTATCTTTTCCTTTTAAATACAGGCAGCAAGGTGCCAAAATTATTATTTACCACTAACGCTTAATACTAATGCTATATGACTAACAAACTAAACACATCTTAAAAGAAATAAAAAAGCGGGGCTGTTGCTGCAACAACACCCCGCCAGGTTAACGTAAACTTCTCAGGTACAGCGGTAACACCGCCGCATCTGTATTAATTAACCCTTCAAATATATTATATGAAAAGGAATGAAACAATTAATGTTTCAGTAAAGGATGCTCTATACTTAAAGATTGCTAAAATTATGAAACTAACTGCCGCCTTTCTGCTATTCGCTTGTTTGCAGGTTTCTGCAAAGGGTTGGTCTCAGGAGAGAATAACTCTTAAAATGAGCCAGGCAGAAATTAAAAAAATTCTGTTTGCAATTGAGAAAAAAAGCGACTACCGCTTTTTATTTACGGAGGATGCCATGAAAGGCAAACCCAAAGTAAATATTGATGTAGAACAGGCTACTGTAACCGAAGTACTGGACAAAGTACTTTCAAATACCGGCATCAGCTACAGAATATTAGCCACTAACCTGGTAGTGCTGAAAGAAGGTGTTACTTCCGAACAAATCAGTAATAATGAAATACGGGTAACCGGCCGTGTTATTGCTGCCACCGGCGAACCGCTTGCCGGGGTTTCTGTATTAATAAAAGGAAGCAGGACAGGAACATCAACTGATGCAAACGGAAACTTTGCCATTACTGCACCTGATGATGCCATTTTAGTTTTCAGCAACGTTGGTTATGAAACAGCTGAAGTTACCGTTGGCGGAAAAACAACCATAAATGTAACCATGCAGTTATCTACCAAAAAAATTGATGAGGTGGTGGTTATTGGTTATGGCCAGGCCAGCAAAAGAGATTTAACAGGTTCTATAGCACGTGTAAAAGGAGATGCCATCGCTTCGCAACCTAACTCAAACCCATTAGCCTCATTGCAAGGTAAAGTGGCGGGTTTGTCTGTAACAAATACAGCCATTCCGGGTTCTGCTCCCGATATCCGCATCAGGGGTACAATAAGTGTTGGTTCAATTCGCCCTGTATATATTATTGATGGTATTTTCAGCGATAACATGGATTTTGTAAACCCCAGCGAAATTGAAAGTGTGGAGATTTTAAAAGATCCTTCATCATTGGCAATATTTGGTATTAAAGGTGCGGCGGGTGCAATTTTAGTAACTACTAAAAAAGCAAAAGCAGGGCAAATCAACATCAACTTTAATACAACTTACGGTGGTAAAAAACTGGTTGATAAAATTCCTTTAGCCAGTGGTGATGAATTCCGTTCATTGTTAACTTTTGAAGCAAACAACCGTGCCGCTGATGGTGCACCAAGTAATTCATTACTCACTTTTGTAAATAACGTAGGTGGCCCGGGTTTATCAGCTTACACTGCTAATACGGATTGGATAGATGCAGTTACCCGTAATGCCAAATTTAATACTACCAATTTAAGTATTGATGGAAGTACTGATAAAAACCGTTTTCACTTTGGCCTTGGTTATAACTATGATGAAGGTTTGGTAAAGCATGTACGTTACGAAAGGCTTACTGCAAACCTTAATGATGAATTCCGGATCAACAAAAAACTGAAAATAGGATTTGGCTTAATCAGCTCAAAAGAAAAACTGCCTTATAACAGCGGTGCCCTGGAGAATGCAAGAAGATCATTGCCTATAATAGATGCTAATCCTAAATCTTTCTATACTAAAAATCCTTATGGTATTGATTCCGGCTATTATAATCTTTATCAAACAACACCCATCATTCAAAACTCAGAAACCAATCCGTTAGCAACGCTTGAAAATAACTGGAATAAGAAAATTGATGATAAATACCGTTTTGTTGGTAATGCGTTTGTAGATATTAACATCACTAAGGATTTAAACTTCCGAAGCACATGGTATGCTGATATGAGTTTCCGCAACAACAGGGAATACACACCATTGTACGATATGTATGATCCCACAAAAGCTGCCAATGCACAGGTATTTGCAAAAAACAGTTTAACAGCTGTGCGCCAGGATTTGATTAATACAAGGGCATTTCAACAAGACTATATTGCTACCTACAAAAAAAGAATAGGTGACCATTCATTTACAGCAACCGGTGGTTTTACCACTTACTATTCTTATTACGAACAGGTGGCCAATACTGTTAGCCAGAAAACTCCCGGTGTTAACATGATACCAGACAACAAACGTTTCTGGTACATTAATACCGGCTTTGGAGATTTAAGAAGTGTAATTACAGATGCAACAGGCCAAAGCGAATACTCAACTGTTTCGGGCCTTGCACGCTTGCTGTACAATTATAAAAGCAAATATTATTTAAATGCCAGCTTCAGGCGTGATGGTTCCAGCCAGATAAACAGGGAGTATTCTAAAAAATTCCAGAACTTCTGGGCACTGGGTGCAGCATGGGAACTTACCAAAGAAGACTTTATGCAAAACCAACATATTGTTGACTTCCTTAAGTTAAAAGCATCAACAGGTTTACTGGGTAACTTTACTGCACAGGGTAAAAACTATCCTGCTTATCCCACAACACGTACAACAGCTTCTGCTGTGTTTGGAGATAACTTAGTTCCTGTAATTGAACCCGATTATATTTACGACCCCAATTTAAAATGGGAAACAGTACGCTCAACAGAAGTTGGTGTAGAAGCCGATTTATTAAAAGGCAGGCTGCATTTTGAAGCAGATTATTATTACAAAAAAACAAACAACCTTATCATTCTATTAAAAGGTTCAGGAAGCCTGCAAACTTTAACCAACAATGGTTCAATAGAAAATAAGGGTATGGAGTTTTCTGCCGGATGGACGCAGAAATTAACGAACGATTTCAACTTTACAATTGGCGGTAACTTAACAACGTATAACACCAATGTATTGTACCTGCCTAATCCTGTAAGAGGTATTATTGCATCAAGCGAACAAACACCTAACCAAACACAAACAGGTTATCCTATTGGTTATTTCTATGGCTTAATTGCTGATGGTATTTACCAGTCTTATGCAGATATATTAGCATCTCCTGTTAACACAATTAACGGTGGTGGTGTAAAACCTGGCGATATTAAATACAAAGATTTGAACGGCGACGGTAAAATTGATGACCAGGACAGGACAATGATTGGTAACCCAACACCAGATTTTACTTACGGTGTAAACGGCGTGGCCCGTTATAAAAACTTTGATTTAAGTATTGATGTGGCAGGATGCTATGGTAATGAAATATACAGGGTATGGGGAACATCAGAACAAAAGAACTCAGTATACAATTATCCTAAATACTATACTGAAGGATGGACAGGAGCCGGAACATCTAATTGGGTGCCTATAGTAAATCAAAATCACTTAGTTAACAGGGCGCCATCAACTTATGGTATTGAAGATGGCAGTTATGTAAGAATACGTAACCTCACATTAGGTTATACCATTCCTAAGTTTACCAAAGCTGCTTTTATTAAAAATGCCAAATTAACATTGTCAGTACAAAACTTAAAAACATGGAAACATAACCTTGGTTATTCTCCTGAGTTTGCCGGTGATGCACTTTCATTTGGAATGGACTTTGGTGGTGCAGGCAGTGCGCTGCCCCGCATTACTACCATTGGCTTAAATGTGAATTTTTAATCCTGTAATAAAAAACAAAAAAAGTTTGAATCATGATAAAGATTAAACAACTGGCAGCCGGAATTTTAGTTACACTTCCCGCTGTGCTGCTTTTTTCAGGGTGTAAAAAGTTTTTAGACAGAGAACCCCTGTCAATTGCAATAACGGATGTTAAAGTAGGTGCGCTTGAAGGCAGGGTGCTTGGTTTATATGGCGCTGTACGTAACTCTGCCGCAGAACCTTATTGTGGTGATGGTTTTGAAAGTATACCCTGGGTGGCAATGAATGGTTTCCGCTCGGATGATGCCGAAATTGTGGCAGACCCCGGCGCTTCTGCATGGCATCAAACATACGACCTGTTTCAATATACAAAAGATGATTGGGGTGCAGGTTTGTATTGGGATAAGCACTACGTTTTTGCCGGGCTTTGTAACGATGCACTTGATGAAGCAGCAAAAAATAATTACACCGATGCTGCATCATTAACCAATGTGGCAGAAGCAAAGTTCTTCAGGGCATATACTTATTTTGATTTAGTACGCACATTTGGTTCCGTTCCTAAAATAGATTTTAAACTGAATACTGTAGCAGACGGACAAGTTGTAAAATCAGACACCGCAGCTATTTATGCCTTAATTGAATCTGACCTGCAATATGCAGTGCAAAAATTACCCATTGAGTGGGAGGCTAAATTTAAAGGACGGCTTACATCAGGCGCAGCAAAAACATTTTTAGCAAAAGTGTATTTGTACCGCAGAAACTGGGCTGCAGCATTACCCTTGTTAACAGATGTAATTGCCTCCAACAAATACCAACTGGCTGCAGACTACTGGAAAATATTTAAAAAAGAAGGTGAACTGAATGAAGAATCAATCTTTGAAATACAGGCATCAAAAACTGCGGGTGATGGTAATATTTACTGGAGCCGTTTAGGACAATGCCAGGGTGTAAGGGGAGGTTCAGGCGCATGGGATTTAGGCTGGGGATGGAATACACCATCAGCTTCACTGGAAAGTTCTTACCAAAGTGGTGATGTAAGAAAATCTGCAACAATTTTGTACTCTAACCAATCAGATGGTGGAGCCAGCACCGGCGGTTACGGACAAACATTGCCCAACCTTACCAATGCTTTGTACTGGAATAAAAAAGTATATAACCAATACAGTGATTATTTAGCTGCAGGTTTAGGAACACCCAATAACGAAGCACAAAACACATGGATTAACCACCGTGTATTCCGTTATGCGGATGTATTGTTAATGGCTGCTGAATGTGCTAATGAAATTGGTGGCGCAGCTAACCAGGCAAATGCCACTTACATGGGTAAATCAAATTCGTACAAGGGCAGGTTTGCCAAGTATTGTTTTTGTTGACCAGGCAACCATGAGGGCAAGAATTAAAAACGAACGAAGGGCAGAATTTGCTATGGAGTATGAACGCTTCTTTGATTTGGTTCGCTGGGGCGATGCTCAATCTGCATTGGGCGCATTGGGTTACCAGAACAAACACAGGTTCTATCCAATTCCTACTTCCGCTTTAAATGCCAATCCTAAACTGGTTCAAAACCCAGAATGGCCATAAAATTTTCGCAACAAAAAATAAAAAACTAAAAAATGAAACAGGTTTTAAATTTTTTAACAGCCGCACTTATAATAGTAGCTGCTGTAAGCTGCCAAAAAATGAAGCGTCCGGATTATAGTAATTATCCTGTAGATGCTAATCCTCCAAACGGGCCTTTAAAATTTTATGCAGCGTTTGATGGAACAACCACCAACCCGTTAATGAATGGGGTGGACAGTATTAAAGCTTTATTCCCTTCTGATAATCCATTTACCAGCATTGATGGTGTAAGAGGTAAAGCAGCACAGGGTGTAAATCAAAAATTTATCAAATACTCATCATTTAATTCATGGGCATCAAGCAGCAGTATTAGTGTATCAGTATGGTTTAAACAAAACGGGCAAACAAAAAACAATAATAATACCAACGGGCCTGCCTATATTCTTTCTATGAAAGCACAGGATAATTTTCACTGGAGCGGTGCTGTAGGTTTTCTCTTTTTAGAAGGAAATAATACAGCCTGTGCAGTAAAAAGCATGTTTGTGAGCACCAGCGGCGATAACTGGTTTACATGGGAAGGCGGGCAAAGCATTGCCGGTTTATGTGATGATAAATGGCACCACATGGTACTTACATATGATGAATCAAACAGCAATGTAAAATTGTATATTGACGGTGTTCAAAATCCCAATGTAAGAAATTGGGGTAGTCATGGCGCATTGAGCCTTGCAACAGACAAAATAAATGAATTCCGTATAGGCGCTGGCCCATCTACCAGTTATGCTTCAGATGACTGGCTTGCTTGTTCATTTAAAGGCGGGCTTGACCAGATACGTTTGTACAGCAAAGCGCTTACTGCTGCGGAAATACAAGCTCTTTTTGCTTCAAAAATGTAATCACTCAAGATTGTTCATATAGCAGAAGAATGATAAAGGGCTGGGCATTTAATGTTTCAGCCCTTTTAATTTTACAGAACTTAATACCAGGCATGATAAACAGCATGACGAAACCGGCCGGAATATTTTTATTGGTAATACTATTGCTGCAACAGAGTTGTAAGCAAAAAACTGCATCTTTATTTGAAAGCCTGCCTTCATCACAAACAAATATTTCTTTTACAAATAAGGTAGAAGACAGGGATATGTTTAATATTTTGTATTACCTGTATTTTTATAACGGTGGTGGTGTGGCAACGGGTGATATTAATAATGACGGCCTTGCTGACATTTATTTTACTGCCAACACAAAAGGTAATAACAAGCTCTATTTAAACAAAGGCAATTTTCAGTTTGAAGATATTACAGAAAAGGCCGGCGTTAAAGGCGCTGCCGATTGGTGCAGCGGTGTTACTATGGCAGATGTTAACGGCGATGGTAAACTTGATATTTACGTTGCAGCCTCCAGCAATCATCATGGTTTAAAAGGCAGCAATGAGCTTTTTATAAATAACGGCGACAGTACATTTACTGAAAGCGCAGCAAAATACAATCTCAATTTTTCAGGCTTTGGTACGGAGGCTGCATTTTTCGATTATGATCATGATGGTGATTTAGATTGTTACTTACTCAATCATTCACAAAAACCAAATGCAAATATTACTGATACTTCAGCAAGAAATAAATATGATTCAGTATCCGGCGACCGGTTATACCGCAACGATATTGCAACAACCGGAAAATTTACCGATGTTTCAAAACAGGCAGGTATTTATCAAAGCTCATTAGGTTATGGTTTAGGAATTGCCGTTGCCGATTTTAATAACGATGGATGGGATGATATTTATATTGGTAACGATTTTCATGAAAATGATTATTACTACCTGAATAATGGCAACGGCACTTTTACGGAAAGTGGTGCAAAACATTTTAAACATTACAGCCGCTTTAGTATGGGTAATGATGCTGCGGATTTTAATAACGACGGGCAAATGGATATTGTAACTGTGGACATGCTGCCCTATGACGAAAAAGCTTTAAAAACTTATGGCAGCGATGAAAACCCTGATACTTATAAATTCAAATTAACAGGGCATGGTTATCAAAACCAGTATTCAAAAAATTGTTTGCAGCGCAATAATGGCAATGGCAGCAGTTTCAGCGAAACTGCATTGCAAAGCGGCATAGCAGCAACTGACTGGAGCTGGAGCCCGCTGTTTGCAGATTTTGATAATGATGGAAACAAAGACTTATTTATTTCAAGCGGTATTGTAAAAAGGCCGGTTGATATGGATTATGTACGTTTTGTATCAGACCTTGTATTAAAAACCAATGCAGGCAATACAAACCAGTTGGATAAAATGGCTATTGATAAAATGCCGGATGGCAGCTCTCATCCATTTTTTTACAAAGGTGATGGTACATTAAATTTTAAGGACGTAAGTAATGAGTGGGGAACCGGGGATATGAAAGGTTATTACAATGGCGCTTCGTATGCCGATTTAAATAATGATGGCAAACTGGATGTAATAATCAACTGCATAAATGCACCTGCGGTAATTCTTAAAAATAATACGCCTGATAAAAAATATGTTTCATTCAGCCTGAAAGGCGATAGCGCCAACCAGTTTGGTATAGGTGCTAAAGTATGGTTGTTTTCAAATGGCAAAGAACAATACCAGCAGGTAATGGCTACAAGAGGTTTTCAGTCTTCTTCAGAACCAATATTGCATTTTGGAGTGGATAGTTTAAAATATATTGACAGCGTTTTAATTGTATGGCCCAATCAAAAATACCAGGTAATGAAAAATGTACCTGCAAAAGGTGTGATAGAAGCAAAGCAATTGGAAGCCGGCGGACATTTTAATTATAATAGTTTTTTTGCTGCTGCAAAAGCGCCGCTTGAAAATATAACTAACTTAATAAACTTAAACTGGAGCCACAGGGAAAATGATTTTTTAGATTATAACAAGCAATACCTTATTCCGCACATGCAATCAACACGTGGGCCAAAAATTGCTGTGGCCGATGTTAATGGTGATGGGCTGGATGATTTTTATGTATGCGGCGCCAGCGGGCAGGCAGGGCAATTAATGCTGCAAAATAATACCGGAAAATTTATAAGCACCGACACTGCATTGTTTGCACAATCAAAAAACAGTGAAGAAGTGGATGCTGTTTTTTTTGATGCTAATAATGATACCTATCCTGATTTATATGTAACCACCGGCGGCAATGAGTTTGAAGACGGTAATCCACTATTGGCAGATCACCTGTACATTAACAATGGTAAAGGGCATTTTTCAGAAACAAAAAATGCATTGCCTTCGTTATTAAAAAACAAATCCTGTGTGGCAGCAGCAGATGTTGATAAAGACGGTGATATGGATTTGTTTGTTGGCGGGCTTGCAGATGCAAAGCGATTTGGCATGGCTCAATCATCTTATTTATTATTGAATGATGGCAAAGCAAATTTTGTAAGAGCTAATCCGTCTGTAATAAACTTAGATAGTGCCGGTATTGTAACAACAGCAGCATTCACAGATTTTAATAATGATGGCTGGCCCGATTTAGTAATTGCAGGAGAGTGGATGCCGGTGAAAATATTTCTAAATAATAAAGGAGTATTTACTGAAACGGATATTGCTGCTTCAACAGGCTTATGGCAAAATGTATATACTGCCGATGTAAATGGCGATGGTTTTACTGATGTGCTGGCCGGCAACTGGGGTTACAATAATAAATTATGGTCGGGCAAAAACGGCCCTGTAAAATTGTACATAAAAGATTTTGACAATAATGGTAATATGGAGCAGGTAATGTGTTACACTATTGATGGGAAGGAGTACACATTTTTAGCAAAAGACGAACTGGAGAGAGCACTGCCGGTACTTAAAAAAGCTTACCTCACATACGGCGAAGTATCAGGCAAAACAGTGCAATACATGTTTTACGATTTATTTAAAGATTATAAAGAGCTGAAAGCTGAAACACTGGCATCATCCTGTTTTATGAATGATGGCAAAGGAAATTTTAAACAGGTAGTATTGCCGGCAGAACTGCAACTGGCTCCAATATTTTCTTTTGCACAAGAAGGCAATAATGGCACTTTTATTGCCGGAGGTAATTTTTACGGAACAGTGCCATACGAAGGCCGTTATGATGCATTGCAAACAACTTTTTTTTCGTACAATAAAACAGCAAGTGCATTTAACACTTCTTATCATTTACCAAATGATGATGGTGAATTAAGAGATATTAAATGGCTTCGTTCTGTTAACAATACAAAGTATTTGGTAACCGCAATAAATAATGCACCGCTGCAATTTTTTAAACTAACCGATGATAAAATTAAATAACATGCGTAAAAGGCAAATAATCCTGCTACTCTGTACCTCCTTTTTATCTGCTGTATGCAGCAAAAATGGCGGCAGCGATAATAATCCTGCACCCACTCCGGTACCTACAGTTAATGAAATGGATTTTTGGTTAACAAAAGGCGATCAAAGCGCATTGCTGCAAAAACAAACCGATGTGCTATCGTTTGGCACAACAGCCAATGCATTTTCAAATATTGATGTGGATTCCACCATTACCTATCAATCGGTAGATGGTTTTGGTTATACACTTACAGGCGGCAGTGCGTACCTGATTAACCGCATGGGCGCTGCACAATCTGCTGCATTGCTCAATGAATTTTTTGGTACCAATGCAGTGAGTTATCTGCGTATCAGTATCGGCGCATCAGATTTAGATGCTGCTGTATTCAGCTATGATGATATGCCTGCAGGACAAACCGATCCAACATTAGCCAATTTCAATTTATCAAAAGATACCGTTGATTTAATTCCGGTATTAAAACAAATTCTTGCTATCAATCCCAATATTAAAATCATGGGTTCGCCCTGGAGCCCGCCTGTTTGGATGAAAGATAATGCAAACAGTATTGGTGGAAGTTTGTTGCCTGCGTACTATAGTGCCTACGCACAGTATTTCGTAAAATATATTCAGCAAATGAAAGCCAAAGGCATTACCATTGATGCCGTTACCGTGCAAAATGAACCTCAGCATGGCGGTAATAATCCAAGTATGGTAATGTCTGCAGCACAACAGGCCGATTTTGTAAAAAATAATTTAGGGCCTGCATTCCAGGCAGCAGGTATCACTGCTAAAATTATTATATGGGATCATAATTGTGATAATGCTAATTATCCAATTACAGTATTGAATGATGCCGCAGCAAAAGCATTCATAAATGGTACTGCCTTTCATTTGTATGCAGGAGATATTAGTGCGCTATCAACTGTACACAATGCACATCCTGATAAGGCGCTTTATTTTACAGAGCAATGGACAGGAGCAAGCAGCAGTTTTGACGGCGATTTAAAATGGCATGTTAAAAATGTTATTATAGGCAGTATGCGCAACTGGAGCCGTAATGCGCTGGAGTGGAATTTAGCAAATGATCCCACTTATAATCCGCATACACCCGGTGGTTGTACAGAATGTAAAGGAGCTGCAACAATCAGCGGCTCAAGCTTTACACGAAATGTGAGTTATTATATTATTGCACATGCTTCAAAGTTTGTACCGGCAGGTTCGGTACGTATAGAAAGCAGTATGCCTTCCGGTTTACCCAATGTTGCATTTAAAACACCCTCGGGTAAAAAAGTATTGATTGTGGTAAATGATGGCAGCAATCCGCTTGGCTTTAATATCAAGTTTAAAAATAAATGGGTATTCACTTCACTTGCTGCAGGCGCAGTGGGCACGTACGTTTGGTAATTTATTAAACGATTGTTATGAAAAAAACGGGTATTCTTTTTTGTGTAATTGCTTTTTTTTCCTGTGCTGATAATGGAAAAGAGAAAACTACAGGAAATGCTGCAATATTTTCAGCCGCAGGCAAACAGGTAATGGTTTACACAACGGCTGACAGTACAAACCTCCGGATTTCTAATAATGATACCGCTGTATTTGAAGATAAACCGCAGCCTTTTGAAAATGAAGTAATCGTTTTTGCAGACCCATCAAAAACATTTCAAACTTATTTTGGAATTGGCGGCGCTATTACTGATGCCGCAGCAGAAACATTTTATAAGCTGCCAAAAGATAAGCAGCAAGAAATTCTTAAAGCATATTTTGATAAGAAGGATGGCATTGGTTATACAGTAGCCCGTACAAATATTAACAGTTGCGATTTCAGCAGTGATACGTATACTTATGTTACAGACAGTACTGATAAAGAATTAAAGTCTTTCAATATTGAACATGATAAAAAATTTAAACTGCCTTTAATAAAAGAAGCCATCAGTGCAGCTGGCGGAAAATTAAATTTATTCGCCAGCCCCTGGAGCCCGCCCGCTTTTATGAAAACCAACAGCGACATGCTGCACGGCGGTAAATTAAAACCTTCGTTTGGTGATGTATGGGCTTTGTATTACACAAAGTTTATAAAGGCTTATGAAAAAGAAGGCGTGCCGGTTTGGGGTGTTTCCATACAAAATGAACCAATGGCAACACAGCGTTGGGAAAGCTGCATTTATACAGGAGAAGAAGAACGGGATTTTTTAAAAAATCACTTAGGCCCTGTAATGGAAAAAGAGGGGCTGAAAGAAAAAAAGATAATTGGATGGGACCATAACCGGGATTTATTGTTTCAGCGTGCAAGCACATTGCTTGATGACCCCGATGCAGCAAAATATTTATGGGGCATTGGCTTTCACTGGTATGAACCGTGGAGCGGTGGCGAACCCATGTATGATAATGTAAAACTGGTGAACCAGGCTTATCCCAATACCAATTTATTTTTTACGGAAGGATGTAAAGAAGCTTTTGCACTGGATAAAACCGGCAACTGGCAGTTAGGTGAAAAGTACGGCGCTAACATGATAAATGATTTTAACAACGGCATGGTGGGTTTTACCGACTGGAATATTTTATTAGATGAAACTGGCGGCCCCAATCATGTGCAAAATTTTTGTTTTGCGCCCATACATGGCAATACAAAAACCGGAGAAGTAATTTATACAAATGAATATTGGTACATTGGCCACTTCTCAAAATTTATTCAGCCGGGTGCAAAACGTATAATAAGCAGCGCCAGCAGAAGCCAGTTGCTTACAACAGCTTTTTTAAACCCTGATGGTAAAGTGGTGGTTATTGTAATGAATCAAAGCAATAAGCAAACGCCTTATTATTTATGGATAAAAGGTAAAGCTGCGGCTCTTACATCGTTGCCGCATTCTATTTCAACATTGATTTTTTAATTTTTTATTATGCAGTTTAATAAAAATAAAATATTGTTTTTTTGTTCAGCAGCATTGCTCATGTTGTCGTGTAAAAAAGGCAGTGATAGCCCTCAGCCATCACCATTACCACCGGTGCCCATTGCATTAAGCACTGTAAAATTAGATAACACAGTAGCGCTAACATCTTTCACCAATTATAATGTAAAATTATCGCCGGCTATACGTCTTAGCTTTAATAATGCTGTAGATAAGGCTACTGTTGCTGCGGGTATAAAACTTTTAGAAAATAACAGTACTGCAATCAGTGCCGCTGTTGCTTATGAAAACAGTGACAGTACCATTGTGCTGAATGCACCTGCATTAAAAGCGTTAACGAAATATACGGTTACAGCAACCACATTGCTTAAATCAGTAAAAGGCGGTGCAATGACGGCAGATGCATCTGTATATTTTATAACGCAAATTGATTCAACTGATAAATATCCTGTGTTAAGCGATAATGCATTGCTTGATTTAATACAACAACAAACCTTTAAATATTTTTGGGATTATGGCCATCCCACAAGTGGTTTGGCAAGAGAGCGCAGTAATGCAACGCCTGAAACTGTTACAAGCGGCGGCTCCGGTTTTGGTATTATGGCAATACCCGTAGCTATTAACCGCAATTTTATTACAAGGGCACAAGGGCTGGCACGTATGCAAACCATTGTTGGCTTTTTAAAAAATACCGCACAAAAATTCCATGGCGCTTTTCCGCATTGGTTAAACGGAACAACAGGCGTGGCTTTACCGTTTAGTACAAAAGATGATGGGGCAGATTTGGTGGAAACATCTTACTTAATGGCAGGTTTGCTTACTGCACGACAATATTTTAACGGTGCAGATGCAGCTGAAACAAATTTGCGCAGTGATATAAATATATTGTGGAATGGAGTGGAGTGGAACTGGTTCCGCCAGGGAACACAAAATGTTTTATACTGGCACTGGAGCCCTAACTATGCATGGCAGATGAATACAAAAATTCAGGGCTGGAATGAATGTTTAATAACGTATATCCTTGCAGCATCATCCACAACTTATGCTATTCCTAAAGTGGTGTATACAGATGGCTTTGCAAGAAACGGCGCTATGCAAAATGGTAACAGCTATTATGGTTATCAATTACCATTGGGCAGTGCTAATGGCGGGCCGTTATTTTTTTCACACTATTCATTTTTAGGAATTAATCCCAATGGATTGAATGATGTGTATGCAAATTATCAAACACAGGTTACCAATCATACCAAAATTAATTACGAGTACTGCAAAGCAAATCCAAAAGCATTTTTTGGTTACAGCAATTTGTGCTGGGGGCTTACAGCAAGCGATGTGCCTGGCGGTTATAATGCCAATGAGCCCAATAACGATATTGGTGTAATCTCTCCAACAGCAGCCTTATCATCGTTTCCTTATACACCAGCAGAGAGCATGAATGCGCTTAAGTTTTTTTATTACAAACTGGGAGACAAAATTTGGAAACAATATGGTTTTGTTGATGCTTTTTCATTAAAAGATTTGTGGTATGCTGATTCGTTTTTAGCAATTGACCAGGGGCCGGTAATTGTAATGATAGAAAATTACCGCAGCCAGTTGGTATGGAATTTATTAACCAGTTGTCCCGAAGTTAAAAACGGTATGAAGAATGTATTAGGCTTTACCGCTCCTTATTTATAAAAGTACAGCATGAAAAAAATATCTTTAATTGTTTTTGCAATAGCATTTTTTTGTTTGAGTGTGTTTGCACAAAAACAAAAAACACCCGCCGCTTTCGATGCTGCAGCAAGGCCTAAAAATTTATCAGATTCTGCTTTGCTTGATTTGGTGCAAAAACAAACCTTTCGTTATTTCTGGGATTTTGCACATCCTGTAAGTGGTCTGGCACGTGAAAGAAGCAATGCCAGCTTTGGTTATGGTAACGAAACGGTAACCACCGGCGGAACAGGCTTTGGTATTATGAGTGTAATTGTTGCCACCGAACATAAATGGATTACAAGAGATACCGCTGCAAAGTTTTTATTAAAGATGGTAAATTTTTTACTGAAGGCAAACAGTTATCATGGCGTTTTTCCGCATTGGTTAAATGGAGAAACCGGCAAAACAATTCCTTTTAGCCGTAAAGATGATGGTGCAGATTTAGTGGAAACATCTTATTTATTTCAGGGGTTATTATGTGCACGGCAATATTTTAGCGGAACAAATAATATTGAAAGTGAATTACGCAACCGTATTAACTGGATGTGGTCCGAAATAGAATGGAACTGGTTTACCAATGGCGGGCAGGAAGTATTGTACTGGCACTGGAGCCCCAATAACGGTTGGGCAATGAATTTTCCTGTAAGAGGTTTTAATGAATGTATGATTATTTACATGCTGGCTGCTTCATCACCCAATGAACGTTTCCAGGTGCCCACATCTGTTTATCATCGTGGCTGGGCAGTGAGTGATTTTTTTAAAAACGGTAAAGAGTTTTACGGAATTAAATTACCATTGGGCTTTGATTATGGCGGGCCGCTTTTCTTTTCGCAATATTCTTTTCTTGGGCTTGACCCAAGAGGATTGAAAGACCGTTATGCAGATTACTGGGAGCAAAACAAAAATCATACTTTAATTAACCGGGAACATTGTGTACGCAACCCCCATCACTTTAAAGGCTATGGAGAAAATTGCTGGGGCTTAACTGCCAGCGATACATACAATGGCTACAACGCTTTTTCTCCCACAAACGATGAAGGAACAATAACACCCACAGCGGCGTTAAGTGCGTTTCCATACACGCCTGAGTATTCCATGCAGGCGCTCAAACATTTTTATTATGATTTAGGAGATAAAATATGGAGTGAGTATGGTTTTGTTGATGCGTTTAACGAAACACAAAATTGGTATGCACAAAGCCATTTGGCAATTGACCAGGGGCCAATTGTTGCTATGATAGAAAATTACCGCAGCGGTTTATTATGGAAATTATTTATGAGCTGCCCTGAAATTAAAACAGGATTGAAAAAATTAAATTTTGAAAGCCCCTGGCTAAAATAATTGTATGAAACAAGCAGCAATGCAACCATCAGCAGTGGCAGAGTTTACCCTGAGGAACGCAGGGCTCCGTTCAACAGCGTTAATACTGTTCAGCTTTTTTTTAGTTACCACAAATGCGCAAAATAAAACCTATTGCAACCCTGTAAATATTGATTATGGGTATACACCGCACCTGTCTTTTACAGAGTGGGGCAGGCACAGGGCTACAGCAGACCCTGTAATTGTAAATTATAAAGGAGACTTTTATTTGTTCAGCACCAACCAATGGGGTTATTGGTGGAGTAAAGACATGAGTAACTGGACTTTTATAAGCAAACATTTTTTACGGCCCTGGAATGATACCAAAGATGATTTGTGTGCGCCTGCTGTTGGAATAATTGGCGATACGATGATTGTGTTTGGAAGTACTTATACAAAAACATTTACATTATGGGGCAGCACTAATCCAAAAGCAAACGAGTGGTTTCCGTTAGTGGACAGTTTTGAAATTGGTGGATGGGACCCTGCATTTTTTACTGACGATGATGGAAAACTATACATGTACAATGGCAGCAGTAATAATTATCCTGTTTATGGTGTGGAGCTTGACAGAAAAACATTTAAACCAAAAGGTACAAGAGTGCCTATGTATATTCTGCAGGACTGGAAATATGGCTGGCAGCGCTTTGGTGAAAATATGGACAATACTTTTTTAGACCCTTTTATTGAAGGAGCATGGATGACAAAGCACAACGGCAAATATTATTTTCAGTACGGTGCACCGGGTACAGAAATGAGTGGCTATGCAGATGGTGTGGTGGTAAGCAGCAAACCATTATTTGAAGGTGTGCAAACATTTCCGCAGAGTGACCCAATGAGTTTTAAAGCAGGAGGTTTTTCAAGAGGGGCAGGGCATGGCGCCACTTTCCAGGATAATGATAAAAACTACTGGCATATATCCACCAGTATTATTTGTTATAAAAATACATGGGAGCGGCGCATGGGAATATGGCCCGCCGGTTTTGATAGTGATGATGTAATGTGGTGCAATACTTCGTTTGGTGATTATCCGCATTACCTGCCTTACAACGGAACGAAAGAACATGGCGCTTTTGCAGGATGGTATTTATTGAATTATAAAAAACCGGTTACGGTATCTTCAACATTGGGCAGTTACAATGCTAACAATGCAGTGGATGAAAATATTAAAACATACTGGAGCGCTGCCACAGCAGATAAAGGAGAATGGATACAAACGGATTTAGGAAATGTATCAACAGTAAATGCAGTGCAGATTAATTATGCCGACCAGGATGCAGAGTTTATTGGCAAACAAACAACTATTTATCACCAGTACAAATTGTATTATTCTGTTGATGGAAAAAAGTGGAATGTATTGGTTGATAAAAGCAATAACAAAAGAGACGTACCACATGATTATGTGGAACTGCCGCAGCCGGTTAAGGCAAAATATATTAAGCTGGAAAACATTCACATGCCAACGGGTAAGTTTGCTGTTAGCGGATTGCGTGTGTTTGGCAACGGCAATGGTGCTAAACCAAAGGCTGTAGGTAATATGTTTGTACTGCGTACAGAAAAAGATAAACGCAGCGCTTATATAAAATGGCAGCCGGTTGATAATGCTTTTGCATACAATTTATATTATGGCACAGCGCCGGATAAAATGTATACCAGTATTATGGTGCATGATGTAAATGAATACTGGTTTAAAGCAATGGATAAAGACAAAATTTATTATTTTACCATTGAAGCCATTAATGAAAACGGCGTTTCTGAAAAACTTAAAACTATAAAAGTTGAATAAACTGTTTAAACACCTGCTGCTTATTATTGTTATTGCAACTACTGCTGCTGCCCATGCACAGCAACCGGCCTTTTGGAATGATATTGCCGCTTTTAAAAAGAAAGACAGCATTGCATTTCCCGGCACGGGTAAAATTTTGTTTGTGGGTAGTTCCTCATTTACAAAATGGACAGATATGCAGGATTATTTTCCTGCTTACCCCCTTATTAACCGTGGCTTTGGTGGTTCTTCGTTACCGGATGTGATACGTTATGAGAATGATGTGATATTTCCTTACAAGCCAAAACAAATTGTTATTTACTGCGGGGAAAATGATATAGCCGGCGACAGCACCGTAACTGGTAAAATTGTTTTTGAGCGGTTTAAAAAACTGTATACTGATATACGCAACAACCTGGGTAATGTACCGCTTGTATATGTGGGAATGAAGCCCAGCCCCAGCCGCTGGCACATGCGGCAGAGAACAATGGAAGGCAACAGGCTTATTGAAAAATTTTTAAAAAAGAAAAAACGAAACGGAAAGTTTATATCTGTATGGAATGCAATGCTGGGCGCTGATGGTAAACCAAGGGAAGAATTGTTTATTAAAGACCGCCTGCACATGACTGCTGAAGGATATAAAATTTGGCAAAAGCTGATTGAGCCATATTTGCTTAGATAAAAGATGAATAAAGAAATATTGTTGAAGAGTGCGACGCCACTGAACCTGAACAGAATTACTTAAGTTGACTACATAAAAATTACACTAATGAAAAAATGGTTGTTTGCTTTTGCAATGCTTTTTGTTTTTAATGCAAATGCGCAGGATGCTAAAATGAAAACATTTATTGACGGGCTGATGAAGAAAATGACACTGGAAGAAAAAATCGGGCAGTTGAATTTACCCAGCAGTGGCGATTTTGTTACAGGTCAGGCGCAAAGCAGTGATATTGGTAATAAAATTAAACAGGGAAAAGTTGGAGGCCTGTTCAATATAAAATCAGTAGCTAAAATAAAAGATGTGCAAAAAGTGGCTGTGGAAGAAAGCCGTTTAAAAATTCCGCTGATTTTTGGAATGGATGTAATACATGGTTATGAAACGGTGTTTCCCATACCACTTGCATTAAGTTGCAGTTGGGATATGAAGCTGGTGGAAAACAGCGCAAGAATTGCTGCTGTTGAAGCAAGCGCTGATGGTATTAACTGGACGTTTTCTCCAATGGTGGATATTTGCCGTGACCCAAGATGGGGACGTATTGCAGAAGGCAGCGGCGAAGACCCATACCTTGGTTCCCGGGTTGCAGTTGCAATGGTTAAAGGCTACCAGGGAAATGATTTAAAAGCAAACAATACTATTCTTTCCTGCGTAAAACATTATGCATTGTATGGCGCTGCTGAAGGTGGAAGAGATTATAATACAACCGACATGAGCCATCAAAGAATGTACAACGATTATTTTCCGCCATACAAAGCAGCGGCACTTGCAGGCGCCGGAAGTTTTATGGCTTCATTCAACGAAGTGGATGGTGTGCCTGCAACAGCAAACAAATGGCTGATGACGGATGTGCTGCGTAAGCAATGGGGCTTTAAAGGTTTTGTGGTTACCGATTATACGGGCATTAATGAAATGGTTGCACACGGACTAGGAGATTTAAAAACGGTTTCGGCAAGAGCATTGTCTGCAGGTATTGATATGGATATGGTGGGAGAAGGTTTTTTAACAACATTGCAGCAATCATTAAAAGAAGGAAAAGTAACACAGGCAGAAATTGATGCAGCCTGCCGCAGAATACTGGAAGCAAAATACAAACTGGGATTATTTGAAGACCCTTATAAATATTGCAGCGAAGAACGGGCAAAAGCAGAAGTGTTTTCTGCTGCACACAGGGCTGCAGCAAGAAGCACAGCCGCACAAAGTTTTGTATTGCTGAAAAATGATAAGAATATACTGCCTTTAAAAAAATCTGGAACCATTGCATTTATAGGGCCATTGGCAGATAATAAAGAAAATATGCCCGGCACATGGAGTGTGGCTGCAAAGTTTGATAAAGCAACATCATTGCTTGCAGGTGTAAAAGAAGTTGCCGGCAGCAATGTAAAAATTTTATATGCTAAAGGAAGTAACCTTGCTGCCGATGAAAAATTTGAAGAGCGTGCCGGTATGTTTGGCAAAGCATTGGGAAGAGACAACAGGCCTGCAGCAGATATAATTAAAGAAGCAGTGGACATCGCTAATCAAAGCGATGTGGTGGTGGCAGCTTTGGGTGAGAGTGCAGAAATGACCGGGGAAAGCAGCAGCCGCAGTAATATTGAAATACCCGATGCACAAAAAGATTTATTAAATGCATTATTAAAAACAGGCAAGCCGGTTGTATTGGTATTATTTACCGGAAGGCCGTTAGCCATTAAATGGGAGAGTGAAAACGTTCCTGCAATTTTAAATGTTTGGTTTGGCGGCAGCGAAGCCGGTTATGCAATAGCAGATGTATTGTTTGGAAATGTAAACCCTTCAGGAAAATTAACCACCACATGGCCACAAAATGTTGGGCAAATCCCATTGTATTATGCGCATAAAAATACAGGCCGTCCATTACCGGAAGGGCAGTGGTTTCAAAAATTCCGCAGTAATTATTTAGATGTAAGCAACGACCCTGTTTATCCCTTTGGTTATGGTATTGGCTACAGCAATTTTACTTACAGCGATGTTAAGTTAAGTGCAGCATCTTTAAAAGGAAATGAAACATTAACTGCAAGTGTGAATGTAACCAACACAGGAAATTATGATGGTAAGGAAGTGGTGCAGTTATATATACACGATGTGGTGGGCAGTGTAACAAGGCCTGTAAAAGAATTAAAAGGTTTTCAAAAAGTGGATATAAAAGCAGGAGAAACCAAAACAGTTACATTTACCATTACACCCGAAGACCTGAAGTTTTACAATTATGATTTAAAATACGACTGGGAAGCCGGCGATTTTGAAATTATGATTGGCACAAATTCAAGAGATGTAAAAACTGCAAAAATAAACTGGAGTAAATAATATGAACAGGGTTATTGCTGTAATATTTTTTCTTGTAACTGCAGCATTGTTTACTTCATGCAGCACCGCAAAGAAAAACTTTAAGCTTGTGTGGCAAGATGAATTTAATTATACCGGCTTGCCCGACAGCAGTAAATGGAGTTATGATGTTGGCGGCAATGGCTGGGGCAATAATGAACTGCAATATTATACAAATGCTGATACGGCCAATGCCAAAGTAAAAAATGGCAAACTGATTATTACTGCAATAAAACAAAAAAAAGAAAATAATACATACACATCTGCAAGGCTTATTACAAAATACAAAGGCGATTGGCTATATGGCAGAATAGAAGTAAAAGCCAAATTACCGGCAGGCCGCGGCATGTGGCCGGCAATATGGATGTTGCCAACAGATTGGGAATATGGCGGCTGGCCCGAAAGCGGCGAAATAGATATAATGGAAAATGTTGGTTACATGCCCGACTCCGTTTTCAGCAGTGTGCATACAAAATCGTTTAACCATGTTTTGCATACACAAACTACAAAAGGTTTTTACCTCAGTGATTTGTCTGCCCGTTATCATGTTTATGCAATGGAGTGGTATAAAAAACATATTGATTTTTTTGTGGATGATAATAAATTTTTAAGTTTTACAAATAGCGGTAAAGGTTTTGAAGAATGGCCTTTTGATAAACGTTTTCACCTGTTGCTGAATATTGCAGTAGGAGGCAACTGGGGCGCTGTTAAAGGAGTGGATGAAAGTATTCAGTCATCATCAATGCAGGTTGAGTATGTAAGAGTGTACTCACACAAATAAAGTTTAACTGCATGACAAACAGCTTTTTTGCCGTGAAATAATACGTTATTTTTGTGACCACTATGGTTACAGGAATTATCTTACTCATTTTTATTGTTGGCTATACTGCCATAGCGTTTGAACACAGCATACATGTAAACAAAGCAGCATCTGCATTAATTACCGGTGTGTTATGCTGGACGGTTTATATTCTGCAAAGCAGCGATACACATTTAGTAACTGAACAACTGTTGCATGGCTTTGGAGAAATTGCATCCATCCTGTTTTTTTTACTGGGAGCAATGACGATTGTGGAGCTCATAGATGCACACAACGGTTTTGAATTAATTACTCAATTCATTCGTACAAAAAGCAAAGTAAAGCTGCTGATTGCAGTTGCTGTAATCACTTTCTTTCTTTCAGCCTTGCTCGACAATTTAACCACAGCAATTGTAATGACATCATTATGCGTAAAACTATTGCCCGAAAAAGAAGACAGGCTTTGGTTTGCCAGTATTGTAATAATTGCTTCAAATTTAGGCGGTGCATGGTCTCCTTTGGGTGATGTTACAACAACTATGCTCTGGATTGGTAAACAAATTACCGCATGGAATATTATTAAAACATTGCTTCTTCCAAGTTTGCTTGGTTGCATTATCCCGGTTTTAATTGTTGCAAGAAAATTTAAGGGAAAAACTTTACAGTCATTGCCTGTATCAAAAGCCACGGTGGAAGAAAAAAAAGAAGGAAAGTATATTTTAATAGCAGGAGTGAGCCTGTTACTTTTTGTACCTGCATTTAAAACTATTACGCACCTGCCGCCCTTTATGGGTATGATGCTTGCATTGGGTTTAATGTGGGTGATAATAACGATTATTCATAAAAATAAAGATGCAGACTATAAAGAAAAATATGCGGTGGCAAGGGCGCTGCAAAAAATTGATACACCAAGTATTTTATTTTTCCTGGGTATTTTGCTGGCCGTAAGTGCCCTGCAAACCACGGGCATATTACATGAGTTGGCCACCTTTTTAAGTGTAACATTTAAGAACAATTATATTATTGGTACTTTACTCGGTTTGCTTTCCGCAGTGGTGGATAATGTGCCATTGGTTGCTGCAACACAAGGCATGTATGATTTACAAAACTATCCAACCGATCATCCTTTTTGGGAATTTTTAGCTTTAACAACCGGCAGCGGCGGCAGTGCATTAATAATCGGTTCTGCTGCAGGTGTTGCTGTAATGGGGATTGAGCAGATTAATTTTATCTGGTACCTGAAAAAAATAAGCTGGATTGCAATATTAGGTTTTGCAGTGGCAATAGGAGTGTTTTTATTGCAGCATGCAATATTCAGCTGATTACATTTCCAAAATAAGGCACATCATCATTGCTCACTGCCTCTTCCTGTTTCCAGTAAGCAAGCGTAACAATATTGCCAGTTTTTGTTTTCAATAGTCTTCCAAAAATTGCATTGGTAGTGTTAAATGTATAATCGGTAACACCAACTGTAAAAGTTGTGGGCTCGGGTGGTGGCGGCGGTGGTGGTGTTTCGCCTTCTGCCAAAGGTTTTGCAGGTGCCGCTTTTGGCGCAGGGGATGGTACCACAATTACTGTATAACCATTCAACTCCAGCAGTGGTTTTAAAAATGCAACACGTTCAGGCGTTACCACCTTTTCCACAATGCCGCATTTAACGCCATCCAGTTCTTCAAACTCGTGATTTTTATTTAAGGCCATTTTATTTATTTTTTGTTACCAGCAGCAGTAATGATTTTCAACTTCATTGGCGTCGCACTCTTGTACGATGTTTCTTTATTCAACTTTTATCTTAGCGTATGTTGTTGGTCAGGCGACCAACAACGGCGTAGTAATGCTGTTTAACTTCATTGGCGTCGCACTCTTGTACTATATTTCTTTTTTCAATTTTTATCTTAGCGTATGTTGTTGGTCAGGCGACCAACAACGGCGTAAGCAATTAACAACGCAAACATTTTTTTTGTCATTTTTCTAAAGCCAGTCAATTGTATTTTTATTCTTTCCCAGTCCTAATGTTTCAAATTCATCTTTACCCCATTTGCATTTAACACCAAAATCCTTTAAAACTTTATTTATGATTTCTTGCCCATATTCAAATACAGCTTGTCTTTTATAATTGCACCATATAATTGCATTTTGCCCGCCTGTACCACCAAAATAATCTGCTTCCACATAAGCAATTTTTTTTCCTCTGCTAATTTTTAAAATCTTAGTTTCAATGTTTTTCGTTAAATACTTAAATCCTTCAATTGAAGCAGATATGTCGTAATTGTTTATTTGGTCAAAAAAATCATCTGTCATTGGGACAAGGCAAAGGCCTTGTTCAATTTTCACTTCTTTACTGCTATCAAAGCTTTCAAGAATAACATTAACGTCAACTTGATTGCATATAAAAGAATATAGCGAATAACCCATGATTATATTTCAATTAGCTTATAACTTCATTCACTATTCTGCAATAGCTTTAATATACTCATAAATCCAGCTTAACAAACCCGTAAGCACAATACCAGCACCACAAATAAACAATCCGAGTTTTGCATAACCATTCAGTGTTATTTTCTCAACGGGTTTTTCGTTTTTATCCATAAACACAGCACGTACCACTTTTAAATAATAGTACAATGATATAATCATGTTTAAAGCGGCCATTATTATAAATGCATAACTTCCTTTGCTTGCGGCAGCAGTAATTAAAAACAGTTTGCCAAAAAATCCGGCAGTGGGAGGTATGCCTGCCAGGGAGAAAAGTGCCAGCGCCAATATCCAGCTTAATAAAGGATTGGTTTTGTACAGCCCTTTGTAATCATCAATTTTTTCTTTACCTGTTGCGCTGCTTATTATGGAAGCCACACCAAATGCAGCCAGGTTGCTAAAGACATAAATCAATACAAAATAAATTACTGCTGAGGAACCATCAGCCGAATTGCTGCTGATGCCCAGTAAAATAAAACCAACCTGTGCAATAGATGAAAATGCAAGGAAGCGTTTTATATTCTGTTGACGCAGTGCAAAAATATTTCCGATAAGCATGGTAATAATAGCCAGCACCATCAGCATATTATACCAAACAGCATGCAGCGGTTGAAACACTTTGTATAATGCTGTTATGAATGCAAATGCCACAGCACCTTTTGATATTACAGAGAGGAAAGCTGTAGTGGGCATTGGAGCGCCTTCATATACATCTGCCGTCCATAAATGAAAAGGCACAATAGAAAGTTTAAACGCAAAAGCTGTAACTAAAAACACAAATGCCAGCAGTTGTATACTGCTGCTGTTTACCAAAGCTGATAACTCTGCAAAATTGATAGTTCCGGTAACGCCATATACAATAGAAATGCCAAACAATAAAATGCCCGATGAAAAAGCAGAAGATAAAATCATTTTCATACCAGCTTCTGACGAAACCTTTTTCTCTAAATCAAAATTTGCAATAGCTGCCACAGGAATAGTTGCCAGTTCCAGCGCTAAATAAAACATTAAAAAGTTGCCGCTTGAAATTAGCAGGAACATTCCCAGCAATGCTGATAACAGTAAAATAAAAAATTCAGCAAGGTGCGCTGTTTTCTTAAACCAGTCAGTAAACAACAATGAAATTAAATACACACCAATATTTAAAATATTTTTTTGCAGGGCAATTGCCGGGCTGGTGTAATACATACTGTCAAACAAATTGCCATCTTCAACCCAGAAAAAACCGGCAATACAATTAGCAAGCAATAATACTTGTATCAGCGGCAGCAGCGTTTCATTTTTTAATGCCCTGCTTATTTTAAGCAGCAGCAAAATAAAAATGATGGCGGTTACCCACAATTCCTGTTTTAATATAATAAAGAATCCATCCATTATTTACCTGCTGATAGTTTTTGAATAATAATTTCTGCGCCCGGGTTTACTAAATCCTGCAACCAGAAAGGAGCCAGGCCAACAGCGAAAATGCCAATGAGTAAAATAACAGCCGCCAGTTTTTCATTCCAGGCAGCATCATTTAATCCTTTAAAACTTTCTTTTAACGGCCCCATTGCCACACTGCCAATGGCTCTTAAAATATATACTGCTGTAACTACAATGCTCATACAGGCGGCCACTGTTGCAACTCTGTGAAAAGTATCTGCATGTTCCCAAGACCCCACAAAAACCGTCATTTCTGCAACAAAACCACTTAAGCCCGGCAAACCCAGCGAACATAAACCGGTAATAAATAAAACGGTTGAGATAAACGGCATCGTCTTCAACAATCCGCCCATTTCATTCACCTGCCTTGTGTGGGTGCGTTCATAAATCATTCCTATTGCAGCAAAAAAGAGCGCTGTCATTAAACCATGACTTACCATTTGCATTACGGCACCTGCAACAGCAACTTTGGTTAACATACCAATGCCCAGTAATACAAAACCACAATGGCTAACGGATGAATAGGCATTCATATACTTTAAATCCTTTTGCATTAATGTGGCAAACGAACCATACAAAATACCAATGGCAGAAAGTATGATGATGATGTTGGCATATTCTTTTGCGCCTTCGGGCAATAAAAAAGTGGCCACACGTAAAGCGCCGTATCCGCCCAGCTTCATGGATATACCTGCCAAAAACATGGAACCTGCTGTGGGTGCAGATGAATGCCCGTCGGGCACCCATGTATGAAAAGGAAATAATGCTGTAAACACACCAAAGCCTGCAAATAATAAAATGAAACAAATTTTTTGTGCTTCAACAGGAATTTTTGTGGCAGCCAGTTGCAAAATGTCAAACGATTTGCCGCCGCCAAAATAAACACCCAGCATACCCACCAGCACTAAAGCAGAACCAAACATTAACAGCAACGCCAGTTTATTAGCACTGTATTCTTTTTTACCACTTCCCCAAATGCCAATTAATAAATATTTGGGTATTACGGCCACTTCTAAAAAGAAGAAGAGTACAAATAAATCAAGCGATATAAAAAAACCATAAGCGCCTAAACTCAACAGCAATAATAAAAAGTAAAACTCTTTCGTCATCTTCTCTACATGCCAACTCATGAGCACACCTGCTATAACAACAAAGGCTGTTAATAAAATCATTGCAACGGCAATACCATCAACCCCAATATGAAAACTAATATGCCAGTTGGGAAACCAGTTGTATTGCTGCTCAAACAACATTTGTGCAGTTTGCCCGGCAGCCCTTGCAGTACGGTAAGCGCTGAATAAACCAACAGATAGTACCAGTTGCACAGCAGCGCCAGCTAATGAGACCCATTTTACCTGCGCCTGTGTACGCATTGCTAAAACCGCCAGTGCAGTTGCTAATGGAATTAATATGAGTAATAATAAATTCATAAGCCCCATCCTCCTTCTCCTTCCCCCGTAGGGAAGGAGCGGTTTATTTGTTCTTTAATCGTCATTTTATACTTCCACATCAAAATTTATTCTTTAATCATCAATTTAAAACCTAATAAAATTCTCCAGGCCAACCTTCGCATTTTCCCTTCCCTCTGGGAAGTATAGGATGGACTTTTCCCCACATCACTCTTCTCCTTTTCCCTCCCCTCGGGGGAGGATAGGAGGGGCTATAAATAAATTATCAAAACAGCCAGTATTAATGCACCTGCTAAAAAATAAATAGCATACTGCTGTACTTTGCCCGATTGTATTCCTTTTATTTTTTCTGAAATAGTTTGTGTTACAGTGCCGGTAGCATTCACCATGCCATCCACAATATTTTTATCAAACCACGCTGCTGGTTTTCCAATTAAATTGAAAATTATTTTTTTTGTGATGAACTGGTATACTTCATCAATATAAAATTTATTGTAAGCCGATTTATATAAACCGCTTAACAAAGCGGCAATTTTATCGGGCCGTTCGTTTTGCTTTTTATATAAAACCCATGCAATAAAAATTCCTGTTAATCCTAACAGCACTGGGGCAATAGAAAACGCCAAATGAAATTCACTTTCCAGCGGTTTACCATCTGCACTAACAAAATGCCCAAAGGGAATAAAGCCTGCAACTGCTGCGCCGGCAGCTAACAGTATTAGCGGCAGCATCATTACCAGGCCGCCTTCACCATGGTGGTGTTCGTTGTGTGAATGATATTCTTTGTTCCAGAAAATACTGAAATACAAACGGAACATATAAAAAGCCGTAAGCGCTGAAGTAAACAAGGCGATGTAATAAATAACCGGGTTGCTGTGATGTGCTGCCAGTAAAATTTCTTCTTTACTGAAGAAGCCAGCAAATGGTGGTACACCTGCAATTGCCAAACAGGCAATTAAAAATGTAATGTGAGTAATGGGCATGTGTTTACGCAAGCCGCCCATATCTTTCATTTCATTACTATGCACATAATGTATTACTGCACCGGCGCCTAAAAACAATAAGGCTTTAAATAATGCATGTGTAAATAAATGAAACATAGATGCTGTGTAACCTAATCCATCTTCACCACCCATTTTTGAAACACCCAATGCAAACATCATAAAACCAATCTGGCTCATGGTGGAATAAGCAAGCACTCTTTTAATATCAGTTTGTGTGCAGGCAATGATGGCAGCAATTAAAGCCGATGCAGCACCCACGTATGCTACCACATGCAATGCTTCTGGTGCAGATAACGCAAACACAGGAAATAATCTTGCTACTAAAAACACACCGGCCACAACCATTGTTGCTGCATGTATTAATGCAGAAACAGGAGTGGGGCCTTCCATGGCATCTGGTAACCAAATATGCAAAGGAAACATGGCGCTTTTGCCTGCGCCACCCATAAACACCAGCAGCATGCCCCATGTTAATGCACTCATACCAAGGAACGAACCAGATACAGCAGCTTTTAATTCACTTGATTCAGGAGAAGTTAATTTGGCAATCATGGTATTAAAATCCAGTGTGCCGGAATAATAAGAAAGTACGAGTATGCCGATTAAAAAACCTAAGTCTGCAAAACGGGTAACAATGAATGCTTTTTTACTGGCAGCAACTGCTGAAGGTTTATCGTAATAATAACCAATTAATAAAAATGACGACACACCTACCAATTCCCAAAAAATATAAATCTGGAAAATGTTAGAAGATAATACCAGCCCCAACATGGAAAAAGTAAACAACCCTAAATAAGCATAGTAAGTCGCAAAACGTTCTTCACCTTTCATGTAACCCAAACTGTAAATATGCACCATTAAAGAAACGAGTGTAACCACCACCAGCATCATTACAGAAATGGGGTCTAACAAAATTCCCATATCAATACTCAGCTTATCATTAAATACCAGCCATGCGTATTTAAAGGGCACCAGTTTTTGATAAGCGCCATCCACTTTACCGTAAACAAAAAAGTATTCGTAAGCTGTATAAAAAGCCAGGATGGTAGCAGTTAATAAAAACAATACTGCAATAGCACCAGCAGCTTTTTTTAAAAATGATTTTCCAAACAATCCTAGTAACACAAATGCTGCCAGTGGCAGCAAGGGAATAAGTGCTATGGAAAGTACGTTAGGCATTACAAAAAGTTTAATACTAGCAAAAAGTTTAAATTTTTTCCGTTCATACTAGTATTGCTACTGTTAGTGGCAGGTTTAAGTTTTTGTTTTTTTATAATTTTCGAAATCAACTTCTTCTTTCTCAAATAATTTATTGTTACTTAAAATGTTGTCTATGTGTTTAATAACGGACTGATTATTTTCAGCCATAATAAATGCCAAATTCCAAATATCTTTTGATAACAGAAATGCCCCTTCGTCAGAAGATATATGCAACAAGATTTCGTCATTCATCCAAATATCTTCAAGGTTATCAATTTTTGGGTTAATATTTTTAAGTGCGCTTAATAAATCTTTTCCGAATTCGATATCCGAACTTGTTAGATTAAACTCTAAAAGTAATTTCTCCGAATCGTATTCTGGTCTTAGGCAATATTTATATGGTGTTCTCAAAGTTTTTTTAGCTATGGTTTAAATAATATTGAACAAGGAATGATTAACACTAAGAAAAACCGATGATTTTACCTCGTTATTCATTGTTCAATGTTCTTTGTTCATTTTTTTAGTATTTCAACTCCTCCGCTTTTTCTACATCAACCGATTGATGGCTTCTGTATAAATTAATAATAATGGCAATAGCCACAGCCGCTTCGGCTGCAGCAATAGCAATAATAAAAATGGTAAAAAATAAACCATCCATTTTATCGGGCCATATATATTTATTAAAGGCAATAAAATTCAGGTTCACACTGTTCAGCACCAGTTCAATACTCATGAGCATGGTAATTAAATTGCGCCGGGTAAAAAAACCATACACACCCATAAAGAAAAGGGCAGTGCTGATAAAAAGTATATGGTATAATCCGGGTTGCATCAAATATTAAATTGAAATAGAATTATCAGTCTCAGTATCATCATTATTGTCTTTTCGATTTTTTAAAGCAATTATAATGCAGCCTACCAATGCCGCTAAAAGCAAAATACTCACCACTTCAAAAGGCAAAGCATAGCCGCCGGTTTCTGTTCCTAACATTTGTGCACCAATATTTGCAACAGTTGGTTCAACCGGTTGTGCTGTAGTTGGTTTAAATGAATACTTAAACAATTGCACCATTATTAGTGCCATGGTGCAAAAAGCGGCTACTGCTCCAACAATTTGATTATTAATTTTTGGCGCCGGTAATTTTTCACCAGCCTGCTGCGTAAGAAATACAGAAAAGATTATCAGCACCACAATGCCGCCAACATATACCACAATCTGTACCGCTGCTATAAATTCATACTGCAGCCAAAAATAAATGCCGGCAATACCAATTAATGAAAACAGTAAATAAATAGCCGAACGGAATAACTGCCTGCTGGTAACAGCCAGTAATCCACTGCCAAGCGTTATTAGTGCCAATAAATAAAATATAATAGTGTGTCCGCTCATTCTTTAATTCAAAAGTTAAAAGTCAAAACTTAAAATACGGTGTTGTTAATTTTTTTGACTTTTGATTTTTCAATTTTTACTTTATTCCACTCCCTCCATAATCTTGCTCCCCGGGTTGTTTAATATTTTCGTCAATTTACTCCTGTCAAACACACTGTGCTCAAAAGTTTGTGCCATCTTAATTGCATCACTTGGGCAAGCCTCTACACATAAATTACAAAGAGTACATAGTTCTAAATGATATACTAATTTGTCAATCGCTTTTTTCTTTTTGCCCTCCGGTGTTACTTCATTTTTAAAAATCACTTTTATGGTGCCGTTAGGGCAAGCCAGTTCACAAGCCTGGCAACCTGTGCAGCGGTGCTCATTGTTTTCGTTATGCGGCATCACCACTTCACCTTTAAACCGTTCAGGCAGGTTGAGTGTTTCCCTGTTGTCAGGATATTGCTGTGTGATGATTTCTTTATGATGCGTAAAATAATAACCGGTGCGGCGCATGCCCACCAGCATTGATTTTACAGCGCTGAAAACTTCCTTTATGTATTTAACTATAAACATCTTTTTTAGTTATGAGTGATAAGTTATGAATTATGAATTGTTAAACATGATTTGATACACTGTACTTAACTCATCACTTATAATTCATAACTCATAATTTTAAAAATGCCACCCTAAAATCGCCATTGCTGTTGCCAGCAATAAATTAAACATACTTATTGGTAATAAATATTTCCACTCTAAATTCAATAACTGGTCAATACGCAGGCGGGGAAACGTCCACCTGAACCACATAATCACAAAAATTAAAAAAAACGTTTTACCAAAAAACCACACACTGCCCGGTATATAATCCATTACCTGGTTAAAGCCCTGCCAGTTGCCAATGTGAAAGGGCATCCACCCGCCAAAAAATAAGGTAGCGCCAATGGTACAAACAATAAACACATTAATGTACTCTGCTAAAAAAAACAGTGCAAATTTCATCCCGCTGTATTCTGTATGAAAGCCTGCTGTTAATTCACTTTCTGCTTCTGCTAAATCAAATGGAGCCCGGTTGGTTTCTGCTGTAACAGCAATTATAAAAATTACAAAAGAAATAATAACCGGTACATGCCCTTTAAAAATCCACCAGCCGTTTTGTTGCGATGCAATTATTTCAGGCAAACTTAAACTGCCGGTTAATACTACAACTGATAATACCGCAAGACCTGCACTCAACTCATAACTTACAATTTGTGCACCGCTGCGCATGGCACCCAGCAATGAATATTTGTTATTACTGGCCCAGCCTGCCATTAAAATACTTATTACCGAAACAGAAGATACCGCAGAAACATACAGCACACCAATATTAATATTCCACAACTGAAAATCTTTTGAAAACGCAATCGGCGCCATCAGCAGCATGGCAACAATCATGGCTAAAAAAGGAGCGAAGTTGAATAAGAATTTATCTACGCCGCCGGGTGTCATGCCTTCTTTCACCAACAACTTTAATGTATCCGCAAATGATTGCAGCAAACCTTTTGGCCCCACACGGTTTGGCCCAAGGCGTATCTGCATCCACGCACTGACTTTACGTTCCATGATTACCAATACCAAACCTAAAATTGCAAACAGGCTTATTACACAGATGCCTGCAATTACCATTTCAACCACCAATGTCCATGTGGCATTTAACTGGCTGCTTAACCAGTTGTGAAAATCGTTTGCTATTTCAGAAAAACTCAGCATATCAGCTCAAGCCCCTCCTAACCTCCCCCGAGGGGAGGGAGAAGCGTAGATTATGTTTTATTATTAAAAATATTTTTTACCAAACTATATTTCTTTAATCATCTTCATTGGCGTCGCACTCTTCAACTGTATTTCTTTAGTCATCTTTAATTATGTTTTCCAAAAGCAACCACATTTTTTTGCTGTAATCGGGTGAGCCACTCTTTAAGCAGTGACCCACCCAATTGCCTTCGCTTCTATCTTTTCCTTTTCCCTCCCCTCGGGGGAGGATAGGAGGGGCTGCTTCTTACCTGTCAATATCCGGTATCACCAAATCCAAAGTCCCCATCATGGCTACTAAATCACCAATCTTACTTCCCCTTGCCATATAATCCAGCGCCGATAAATTACTAAAACCAGGGCTGCGGAATTTTATACGATAGGGTGTAGTGCCACCTTCACTCACAATATAAACTCCCAATTCTCCACGGGCTGTTTCCACTTTTTGATAAAATTCTCCCTTTGGTAATTTCAACACCGCTTTTGTTTTTGCCTGGTATTCCCCCTCAGGAATATTATCAATTAACTGTTCTATTATTTTTACCGATTCGTTTATTTCTCTCAGCCGCACTAAATATCTTGCTAAAGAATCGCAGCCCGTTTCTGTAATTTCATCAAACTGTAGCTTGCTGTAAATCTCGTACGGGTAATATTTGCGCACATCGCAGGTAACACCGCTGCCTCTTGCTGCCGGCCCCGTCATTCCAAATGAAATAGCATCTTCTTTACTTATCACGCCCACACCTTTCATTCTGTTTTGAAAAATAATATTGCCCGTAAGCATTTCATTATACTCATCCACTTTAGATTTATACAATGCAATAAAACTTTTTACCCGCTGCTGAAAGTTGGGATGAATATCCTGCATTACACCACCGGGCACCATATAATTCATTGTTAACCTGGCACCGCAGGTTTCTTCCATGATGTCGTTAATATTTTCCCTTTCTCTAAAAGCATGAAAGAAAGGAGTGAAGGCACCCAAATCCATTGCCATGGCGCCCCACCATAATTCATGGCTTGCAATTCTTGTCAGCTCATCCATCAGCACACGTATCACTTGTGCTCTTTCCGGCACTTCCACTTGTAAACCTTTTTCAACACACAAAGCACAGGCGTGGTTATTTATATGAGCACTCAGGTAATCCATACGGCTGGTTACATAAATAAACTGGCGGTAGCTAAGGCTTTCGCACATTTTTTCAATAGAACGGTGAATGTAACCTAAATGCGGTTCCACTTTTTTTATGGTTTCGCCATTTAATGTAATAACCAAATGCAGCACTCCGTGTGTGGCAGGGTGCTGCGGCCCAATGTTGATGACCATATCGGAAGCCCCCTGTCTCCCTAAAGGGGGAACTTGGTAAGTTTCTTTATTTGGTGCTCCGTTCATTTATGTTATTGTTACTTTCTATTTTTTTATCTTTTGCATAATCTATTGCATAATCAGTTCCCCCTTCAGGGGGCGGAGGGGGCTTTACAATCTTATCATATTTATCGGGTCTTCAAAATCTTTACGCAAAGGGTTCTTTCCTTCCCAGCCATCAGGCAAAATCAGTAATCGTAAATCAGGGTGGTTAATAAAGTTTACGCCAAACATTTCATACACTTCTCTCTCATGAAATTCAGCCGTGCGCCAAATATCACTTACTGTTTCAATTGCCGGTTTAGCAGTATCCAGCTTTGCTTTTACTACTATGTTATGGCGATAGATAGTGGAATTTAAGTGATACACCATGGCCAGGTGTGTCTTCCAGTCAATGCAGGTTATGCAAAAAAGAAAATCGAACAGCAGCGCATTATCATTACACAAAGAATTAGCAACAGTTTTTAATTGTGCTGGTTCAATATTTATAGTAAGCCACTCCGTATTTTCTTCAATTACAGCATCACTCACTATTTCAGTAATTCTTATTTTTAAATCTTCATTATTCATTTTGCATATAATAAAATATAAATCTTGTTAATTACACCCCTTTAGAGGATGGGGGTTCTTATTTGTTCCCTTGTTAAACCACTTTTTATTTTTTCCTGCAATGTTATTAATGCATGCAACAGTGCTTCAGGCCTTGGCGGGCAACCGGCTACATATACATCCACCGGTATAATATGGTCGGCGCCTTTTACTACTGAATAAGTATTATAGAAAAAAGGGCCGCCGCTTATAGCACAGGCGCCCATGGCAATTACATATTTTGGGTCGGCCATTTGGTCGTACAAACGTTTTAATACCGGGGCCATTTTATTTACAATAGTGCCGGCAATAATAATAACATCTGCCTGCCGGGGAGAAGCACGGGCCACTTCAAAACCAAAACGTGAAAAATCATATTTAGCAGAAGCAGTTGCCATCATTTCAATACCACAGCAACTGGTGGCAAAAGTGAGTGGCCATAAAGAATTGGCCCTTGCCCAGTTAATTACATCATCCAGCTTGCTGAGCATAATGCCACCATCAGAAGTGGGATGCACTTCGCCTGGGAAAGCCCCCTGCCCCCCTGAAGGGGGAACTTGGTTTGTTACTTCTTTAGTGTTATCGTTACTCATTAATAATTTAAACTTGCATTACATCTGCAATAAAAAATATTGCATCTTATTTTCTTCGCTCACATCTCCTCCATAATCAGTTCCCCCTTCAGGGGGCGGAGGGGGCTCTACATCCATTTCAACGCTCCTTTTTTATGTGCATATACAAAACCCATAAACAGTATAAAAAAGAAAATCACTATTTCAACAAATGCCATCCAGCCTACTTTTTTTGCAACCACAGCCCATGGGTATAAAAACACCAGCTCTACATCAAAAATTAAAAACACCAGTGCAAAAAGATAATAGCCCACATTAAACTGTATCCACGTTTTGCCTGTAGTGGGTATGCCGCATTCGTATGGTTCTGCTTTTTGTTTATTAGTGGTGGCTTTAGTAAGGGCTTTAGATACAAGTACTGCAAAACCGGCAAATGCCAGTGCAGCTAATATTAAAATTATCATTGAGGATGCCCCCATAAGCAAGCGATTAATACTGTTGAAGTTAAGGGTTAAACAATTACAATGTAACTACTGCTGTAGTTTTTTTTACCCATAATATTGTGGATATTCACATACCATAGATATTATTTTAAAAAATCAGCAAAAAATAATAACTTACAAATACACACTTCTTTAACCAGTTAATAATTGCTTATGAAAAAGGTATCAAACATTTTAAAACGCAAGGGCAGCAATGTTGTTTCTATTACACCAGATGTTATAGTAATTGATGCTTTAAAGATGATGGATGATAAAAACATGGGCTCCATGGTGGTAATGGAAAATGGTAAATACATTGGTATTGTAACCGAAAGGGATTATGCCCGTAAAGTGGTATTGAAAGGCAAATCATCTTCCAGCACATTGGTACGTGAAATTATGAGTACCGGCCTGCCACGCATTACACCAGATAATTCTGTGGATACCTGTATGCAGATTATGAGCGAAAACAATTTACGTTACTTGCCCGTATTTGAAAATGATGAACTGTGCGGCATCATTTCTATTAATGATGTGGTTAAGGAAACGATACTTACACATGAAGAAACTATTGCACACCTGCAGAGCTATATTCAATCGTAATATATAGATAACTATGTTTTACAAAAAGCCGGTTCAATGCCGGCTTTTTGTATATGGTTAAACCGGCATTTTATCCACTTTAACATTTTTTGGTAAAGAAATTGAAATAGTGGTGAAAAAAGCCCGTGAAAATAATACGGATTTGCATAGTTGTGCCAATTGTAGTGGCTTACAGTTGCAGTAAAAAATATGTACCGCAAAACAGCGATGTGCCTGTGGTTACACTTACCAGCCACAAAAGTAATGCGGCTGCAAAAACAACCAATACCAGTACAAATACAGCCCCACGTTCAATGGTAAAAAGAAGTGCACCGGCAACTGCCAGTACACCTAAAGTAATTTGGGTAAACGATAAAGTTGCAAAAAAGAATTTTGATGGCCGCCTGTATTACGACCTTGAAGGAAAACGTTACTGGAAAAATTATGTGGACGGCAAATATTATCTCTATAACAAAGCGATGTATAACAATGCTGCATTTAAGCCGCGGTAACAATAACAATTATCCAACTATTAAAAACCTGCAACATGAAACACTTAATGATTGCACTATTGCTGAATGGCTTGCTCATAAGCAGCAATGCACAATTAAAAACAACCGTGTCCTGTAAAACCTTTAATGTAGATGTACTTGAAGGCACCATTAATGAAGACCTGAGTGTGAAATCCACATTGGGTGAATTTAAAGAAGCTTTTCCCTGTTTTACCAGTGCCGTGGATGAAGACGGTGGTAAAGGTTGTGGGGGTGTTTTTTACAAAGACAAAGGCATTAACATTATTACCGAACGTGGTTACTTTGAAATAGCATCTAACTTTAAAGGTAAACTGAGCCTGCCACTAATGGGTGCTGAAAGGAATTCATTGTTTAAGTGGCTGGGTTATCCAAAAATTAAAGATGCCACATGGAATGCCTTTCAAACAAAATACGGAATCATCATTTTATATTACAACAGCGCTTCCAAAGTAAATAAAATACAAATGAGCCGGTATGGTACAGAGTCAATAAGGCTTTGTGATAAGTAAGCAATTAAAGGCTTTTAATTATTTATTACTTTCGTGTTATAACAAAACCACATGGAAGTAAAAAACTTATTCGACACTACTGTTAAACAAAATATCCTCGACCGTATTAACAGGCTTACTCCACAATCGCAGGCGCAATGGGGTAAAATGAACGTGGCGCAAATGCTGGCACATGTGCAGTTGCCCATAAACTGTGCATACGGCACTCATGAAGTTAAAGGTGGTTTTTTATTAAAGCTGATTGGGCCGCTTTTTAAAAGTGTGTTGTATAATGAAAAGCCATACAAACAAGGTTTACCTACTGATAAATCATACGTTGTGGTTAACGAAAAAAACTTTGATGCTGAAAAGAATGGCTTGCTTGAAAAAGTGCAGCAATTCGTTCCTGAAAAAATAGTAGTGGAAAACCACCCGGTTTGGGGCAAGCTTACAAAAGAGCAATGGAGCAAAGCCACCTGGAAACACCTTGACCATCATCTTACTCAATTTGGTGCTTAAAATAATTTAAGTGTTGCCAACAGTAACCTTAATATCTTTGTAATAATGAAGCACCTGCGCCCTCTACGCAAATATTTCTGGAAATACCGCTGGCTTTTTTTACTGGGTATTTTATTTGTTATACTTACCAATTATTTCAGGATACTGGCGCCACAGCTAACCGGTTATGTAATTAACACCGTAGTGCATTCCGTAAAAGGCAATGCCACCGGCGATGCCGAAAAAAACTACGACATACTGGTAAAGGCAATCATAAGCTGGTATGGCAGCAGCAGCTATAATAAAATTTTATTGGCAGGCATTACACTGCTGGTACTTGCTTTAATAAGCGGTTTTTTTATGTTTTTAATGCGGCAAACCATTATTGTAATGAGCCGCCATATTGAGTACGACCAGAAGAACGAAATATTTAATCATTACCAAACACTGGATACAGCCTTTTACAAAACACACAGCACCGGAGATTTAATGAACCGTATTGCAGAAGATGTGAGCCGTGTGCGTATGTACACCGGGCCAGCCATTATGTATTTTATAAACCTGGCGGCTGTAATTGGCTTTAGTGTATTTTTTATGTTTAAGGCAAGCCCTAAATTAACATTGGTGGCTTTAGCGCCGCTTCCAATATTAGCCATCACCATCTATTTTGTAAATACAATCATTAACCGTAAAAGCGAAAGAATACAATCGCTTTTAAGTGACCTTACCACCAATGCACAGGAATCCTATTCCGGTATACGTGTTATAAAATCTTTTGTACAGGAAAAAGCCATGTTTGGTTTTTTTAAAAACAACAGCGAAGCGTATAGAAAAAATGCGCTGGGGCTTGCTAAAACGGAAGCGATTTATTTTCCCAGTATGGCGCTGCTTATTGGGTTAAGTACTTTGCTTACAATTATGGTGGGTGCAATAGATGTAATTAATCACCCGGATGATACCACCAAAGTAGGAATGATAGTGGAGTTTGTAGTGTATATACAAATGCTCACCTTCCCGGTAAGTGCTATTGGTTGGACGGCCAGCATGATACAGCGGGCAATTGCCTCACAAAAGCGGATTAATGAGTTTTTGCTAACCGAGCCGGAAATTAAAAATGAGGAAGTAACTGTACAACAGCAGTTACAGGGCAATATCAGTTTTGCAAATGTTGATTTTACTTATCCGCATACGGGTATTAACGCCATTAAAAACTTTAGTCTGCAAATAAATAAAGGGGAGAAGGTGGCCATTGTTGGGCGTACCGGTTCCGGCAAATCAACCATAGCCCAGTTGTTGCTGCACATGTACAATCCGCAGCAGGGCATAATTGCATACGATGGCGTGCCCATAAATAAAATAGACCTGCAGCATTTACGTCAGCAAATTAGTTATGTGCCGCAGGATGTTTTTTTGTTTAGCGAAAGCGTAAGCAATAATATACGCTTTGGCATGCAGGATGCTACGCAGGAGCAAATTGTTACAGCCGCCACGCAGGCCAGTGTACATGGTGAGATAGAACGCTTTGCAGAGAAATATGATACCATGATAGGAGAGCGGGGCGTAACATTAAGTGGCGGGCAAAAGCAGCGTATTTCCATTGCCAGGGCTCTCATTAAAAATCCGCAGGTGGTGGTGTTTGATGATTGCCTGAGCGCTGTGGATGCCCGTACAGAAAAAGAGATTATTGAAAACCTGTACCGCTACCTGGAAAACAAAACGGCCATTATTATCACACACCGCATATTTTCACTGTTTCAGTTTGATAAAATAGTGGTGCTGGATGAGGGCAAAATTGCAGAGGAGGGCACCCATGAAACACTGCTGGCGCAGAATGGTATTTATGCAGAAATGTATAACCGGCAACAGGCGCAGGATAACTGATTAACATTGTGTTGATAATAAGTATACTTATATTTTGCCAATTCAAAAACAATTTTATCTTTGCCATGCCCAAAAAAGGGCTATAAGTTAAAATTTAAAAACAACCTACAAAGTGGCGTACGAAAACAACGACAAAAAAATGGAAAGCGTTTACAGCCAGCGCATACGTGCCGGCAAACGCAGGACTTACTTTTTTGATGTAAGAGAAACCCGTGGCAACGATTATTATTTAACCATTACAGAAAGCCGCAAAAAGTTTGACAGCGACGGGTATGAGCGGCATAAAATATTTTTATACAAAGAAGATTTTAATAAGTTTATTAAAGGTTTGGAAGAAGCCGTTAATTATGTAAAAACAGAATTAATGCCTGATTTTGACTTTGATGCTTTTAACCACGATAACCCAGAGGGGGAAGGTTTTACACCGGCACCCACTGCGGCAGCACCAGAAGCACCTGCACCTGCTGTTGAAAAAACTGAAACTCCCGCTGCAGAAACACCAACTGCAGATAACGGAAGCACTGAGGAAGTAGATAAGTGGTAATACAATACGCCAAAACTAATTGCTGAAAGCCCTTCAATTTTTTGGAGGGCTTTTATATTTTAATACAGGAATTAGTTTTTTCTGATGGGTGCATTGGGCATATTTGAATGCAATGAACGAAATGATGCTGTTGGTATAGGAATAACCTGTTTCATATCGGGAACAGCACAGGGCATATTATCCTGTGGCAGTGCGTAAATTTTTGCAGAACTGGTAGTTGTAAGTAGTGTTAATTTTTCGCCAGACTGTGGCAGCATAAACATATCGGCCATGAGTATGGGTTGCTTAACTTTACCGGTATGGTTTTCTTTAATAATCTCAAGCAAGGTTTTGGGTGGTTGCTGCTGCGCAAATGCTGCAGACACAGCAAAGCATAAAACTGGTATAACAATTGCAATTTTCATTGGCAGAAGTTTGTTATTAAAATTAAGTATTTACTTTTACTTATATGAAACAAATATTTGCAACAGGCCTGGTATTGCTTTTAAGTGCCACTTTAACAGCACAGGTTTCTAAAATACAAAAGGCATGGGCCTTTGTAACTGAAAGCATGCCCGGCAGGGCCATGCAGGATGAAAACGGTAATACCATTACACCGCAGCCCATAAGCCAGCGCTTTATATTTATTGAAACAAACTATAAAGGAACCATAAAAACCGATTCTGTTTGGTACAACGATAAATTGTACAAAGCGCAGGCGGTTTTAATTAAAGAAGCAAAACACAATGCCGGTGTTATTTATACCAATGGTAACCCTTTTTATATAACACCCAAAAAAGGGAACAAGCTTTGGCGGATAGATGTGGAACCTGCAACCGGACAAACTGTAATTGCTGCTGGTTCTGTAAAAAAAATTACAATTAAAGGAAACCTTGGCGCTGCGATTTTTAAACAAAATATTACTGCAGAAGTAAGGCTTGTGGGCCCTGAGTATAATTAACCTGGTTTTATTGCTGCAAATAATCGTAAAAAATCTTCAACAGGTTATTTTCCAGCGGTACAGTTTCTAAAAAAAACGCTTTTCTTCTTTTGCCATCAATAATTTCAAGCACTGATGTATTGGGTGGAATAGAACCAAGATTATTAGCTTCAAACAAAATGGTATTAGGGCCGGGGTTTAATGTTATAGTGATAAATTGAGGAGCTTTTTTAACCAATAACCCTTTGGTAATCCATGTTCCGTTAATGCTGATGGAAATTGTATCACCATCTTCTACCGCATCATCCCATATTGCTAATGTAAGTTGTTTCGTAACAGATTTAATGCTCCCCAATAATCTTTCATTGCTTTGCAAAGCCGGTTCACCCGGCCCCGGATAACTATACGGTTGAAAGGAGTTTATCTTTTCCTTATCCTGTAAAATGGTAACTTTTGCTGCAATAAATGAAGCGCCGCTGTCATCAGCATTATTAAAATCAAGGTAAAACTTTCTTTTTTCAAATTCGGTACGCAATACAGCCCTGCTTAAATTATTATTTACTGAATAGTCTGCAAAAAAAGCCAGCACATTACCGCCTGTATCAATCATTATTTCTTCGCTGCGGTCTTTTTTTGTAAGCAGCCATTGTTCAAATAAAGGGCGGCCATTAAACACTGCAGATGCCATATCAGTTTTATTACCAGTGGATGCATGATAGCTACCATAACGAGTGGTTACATATGCTGTATCTGTCAATCCAAAATAAACAGGCGACAGTGAGGGATTAAGGATTTTGTCCGTGTATGCATCTTTCCATGGCATGGTGCTTATACGGGTGTATTGCATGGCTCCCGATTCAATAAATTTTTGTAGTGCTTCAGCAGCACTGTCTGTAAACATGCGGCTATTTTGTTTTATAGGAAGCCTGTTTATACTTAGTTGCGGCTGGCCTTTTGCATTTCTGCCCAAATCAAAACTGCCATTAAGCGGCAACATATCTAAATGAAACGGCTTTTCTGCAGCAGCGTATTTGTTTTTGCTAATAGCAAGCTGCCAGGCATTCTTTTTCACCAGTAATAATTCATATGTTCCATGAAAAGCCCCGCTTTGGATGGTAATAGCTGCAGGGTAAAGTGTTCCTTTTTCCGGCGTGCCAATTTTTAATTCAATACAAACTGGTGTTTCGGCTGCAGTTGCCATTTGCCATATGCCGCTGAATGCATCGTTTTGTGCCATTACTTTACAGCAAACTAACTGCAACAAAAAAATAAGCGGAATGGTTTTCATGGCTTGTTATTCTTGGTGTAAGATAAATATTAAATTGATTTTACTTTATACCTATTGTTATTAAAACGGTTAATTATCATTAAAATTTTTTGATGGCATGATAAATAAAAAAAAGCCCTTTGCAGGGCTTTTGTAATGACGATTATAGTTTTTTAAAACAATTTTTCCTGCGGCGGTTTAATGCCCTGCAAACGTATGTAAATAGTTGTTTGCCCACGGTGGTGTGTTTGGTGTTCAAATGTTTTTAGCATTTCGGCAAAACGGGTTATTTCCATACCGAACACTTTTATTTTTTCACCCCATTTGTTCATATCACTGTTTTTTACAGCAGCTATGCAATAATCATAACTGGAGTTTACAAAATATACCACTGAATCTTTTGATTGTGCACTGGCAACATGCTCTATATCTCGGCCTGCCCATGAAGGCTTAGCTTCGGGAGTGGCCATGCCCATTAAAAAAACATTACCACCGGCAAGGTGCAGCAGTTGCTGTGCAAAACTGCGAATGCTGTCTTGTGCCTTAAAACCATATTTGTTGGCGGGCATGGTGTTCATGTATTCAATGGTGTAGGCTTTTGCCCGTTCCCATTCTTTTATCATTTGTGCCTTAATATCTTCATTAGTTAAGGCTTGTGCAGAGGCTTTGTTGGCAAAGGTGGTTGCAGCACAAATAAGTGCGGCAATAGCAATAATCTGTCTCATAAAAAAAAAGTTTTAGAAGTTAATAGTACAACAAAATTTTTGTGTTTATATATTTTTTTTGCATGGTAACGGAAAGATAAAAAGAAAGGTTGCCGTGAAGCAACCTTCAGAAAGTTAACAGCTTTAAATTATCATCCCATCTTCTCCTCCAGCTCCATCACTTTCTCAAATACCACTTCGTACTCTTTATTTAGCTTCTCCAGTTCTGTGCCTGCGTTTTTGTAATCTGTTTCTGCCTGTGTAAATTTTACTTTATCGTTGTAAGTAGCAGGGTCGCCAAGGGCCGCTTCCAGTTCGGTTTTCTTTTTATTTAACTGTGCAATTTTTTCTTCTAACTGGCTGAAGATTTTTTTCTGGCGCTGCAGTTCTTTCTGTAATTCTCTGTCAATGGGTTTGCCATTAGTTGAGTTGGTTGTTTGTGGTTGGTTGTTTGTGGTTGCAGGCTCATTGCTTTTTTTTGGTTGCTCCGCCGCCTTTGTTTCTTTAGCCAACTTTTCAACTTTATCAACCTTTTCCGATTTCTTCAACTCTGCTTCCCTGCGTTCTTTCCAATCTTCCCACTCCGCATAAGAGCCTTTAAACTCTCTTATTTTATAATCTTCAATATCCCAAATTTTATTGGCTATGCGGCTTATAAAATAACGGTCGTGGCTTACTAAAACTATAGTGCCTTCATATTTGTTTAATGCTTCCACCAATAAATCCACCGAATGAATGTCCAGGTGGTTAGTAGGCTCATCCAGCATTAAAAAATTGGCTTTGCTGGCAATGGTTTTGGCTAATGCCACACGGGCTTTTTCGCCACCGCTTAATACTTTTATTTTCTTTTCAACTGTATCTCCGCTAAATAAAAATGCACCCAGCAGGCTTCTCAATTCCAAATCAGTTTTGCCACTACGGGCATCTTTCAATTCTTCTAAAATATCATTGTTTTGGTTAAGTGCTTCCAGTTGATGCTGTGCGTAAAAAGATTCTTCTACATTGTGTCCCCATTCCCGTTCGCCAAAAAAAGGTTCGGTACCTGCAATAATCCGCAGCAGCGTACTCTTTCCTTTACCATTTGCACCAATTAAAGCAACTTTATCGCCACGGTCTATTTCAGCACCGGTATCTTCCAAAATTTTTACATCACCAAAACTTTTGCTCACATGTTTTAGGGTGGCTACAATTTTACCCGGTGTTTTATCAATAGCAAAATTAATACGCATGTTGGGGCGTTCTAATTCTACTTCTTCTATTCTTTCCAGTTTATCTAATTTCTTTACAATGCTCTGTGCCATGGCCGCTTTGCTGGCTTTTGCCCTAAATCTTTCTACCAGCCGTTCGTTTTGGCGAATATAATCTTGCTGATTTTCGTAAGCCTTCTGCTGCATATCAATCCGCAGGGCTTTTTCAGTTTCGTAGTAAGAATAATTACCTGTGTAAAAATGTAATTGTCTTTGATAAAGCTCTACAATTTTATTCACCATCCTGTCTAAAAAGAAACGGTCATGCGATACTATTACTACAGCACCGGGATAATGGCTTAAATATTTCTCCAGCCATTCAATACTTGGTAAGTCCAGGTGGTTTGTAGGTTCATCCATCAAAAGTACATCGGGGTTCTGCAATATCATTTTTGCCAGCAGCACCCTCATGCGCCAGCCCCCGCTAAAGTTTTTATAAGGTTTATTTAAATCTGCATTGGCAAAACCAAGGCCCTGCAAAATTTCTTCGGTGCGGTGGTGTATACTGTAGCCATCCAGCACTTCCATTTCATGCAGCAAATCTGCATATTTCATGGCAAGGTTTTCATCGCCGGTTTTTTCCAGTTCATGACCCAGTTCTTCCAGTTCTTTTTCCAGTTGCTTTACTCTTTCAAAAGCACCCATAGCCACTTCTAAAATGGAGTCATCGGTATCAAAGCCCAATAAATCCTGGTGTAAAAAACCAATGGTGGTTTCCCTGCCTTTTTCCACCGTGCCTTTGGCGGGTGAATATTGCCCGGTAAGCACTTTCAGTAAAGTAGATTTACCGGTTCCGTTATAGCCAATAAGGCCAATGCGTTCGTTGGGTTGTATATGCCAGGTGGCATCTTCCACAATGGTACGGGCACCAAATTCAAATGTTACGTTTTGCAGTCCTAAAAGCATAATTGTGAGTTGTGAGCCGTGAATAGTGAGGTGTTAGTGGTGAGTGAAGCCTGTATTGTACAAGTACCACTCACCATTCACTGCTCACCACTCACGTTTTAAGGCTGCAAAAGTATGTTAATCGCATAAACTTTTTAAAGTAAATGCGGTTATACATTTAACTTTGCCGAAATTTTTACAATATGGTTAAAAAAATACTGCTGTTTTTATTAGTTGCCATACTGGCTGTAGCCGGGTATGTGTGGTATAAATTCAGTACCGAAAAAGGGGATAAGTTTGAAGGCGAAAAAGCAAAAAAACTGGAAATAAACAGTACCACGCCTGTATTTGATAAAGGACTGGATGCTGTGCTTACAAGTTATACCAATTTAAAAAATGCTTTTGTGGAGGCTGATACTGCTGGTATTAAAACTGCTACCGTTGCATTAATTACAGGTATTGACAGCCTTAAGCTGGATGAGATAAAAAAAGATACCGCCAGCGCAGCACTTGCCACCACAGTTGAAACTTTTTTAGGTGATGTAAAAAACCATGCGGTAAGAATAAATGAAGCTGCCAATATTAAAGACATGCGGCTTGCTTTTTACGATGCCAGCCAGCAGTTGTATCCATTACTTAAATCAATAAAATATAAAGGCAACACTATTTACTGGCAAAACTGCCCAATGGCTTTTGATGGTGATAAAGAAGCTTACTGGCTGGATACAAAGGGCGGCATGGAACGCACCAACCCATACCTTGGTAAAAAAGATGAAAAATTTGGCGCCGGCATGTTGCATTGCGGCGAGGATAAAGACTCAATAGTTGCGAAATAAATGTTTCGGTTACTTATGAAAATAAAGCTGGTTTTACTTTTTATTGTTGCACTGCCGTTTGCTTTGCAGGCGCAGCAAAAAAATACAGGCAGTAACAGGTATACCATCAGTGGTTTTATAAAAGATTCTTTAAATGGCGAAACACTTATAGGTGCCACGGTGGCGGTAAGTGGTAAAACAAAAGGCATTAGCAGTAACCAATACGGTTTTTATTCTTTAACGCTGGAAGAAGGAGATTATATTATTGCATGCTCCTTTATTGGTTTTCAGCCAAAATTATTACAGGTAAAATTAGATGGCAACAAGCAATTGAATATTGAACTGCTGCCAAAAGCAAGCCTTTCGCAGGAAGTGATTGTTACCACTAAAAAGCGTGATGCCAATGTAAAAAATGCGCAAATGGGCAAGTTTACATTACCCATTGAGCAAATAAAAACTATTCCTGCTTTTTTAGGCGAAGTGGATTTATTAAAAACAATTCAGTTGCTGCCGGGCATACGCAATGCAGGCGAGGGCAGCGCTGGTTTATATGTGCGTGGGGGCGGGCCTGACCAGAATTTAATTTTGCTGGATGATGCGCCTGTTTACAACACCGGGCATTTGTTTGGCTTCTTTTCCATTTTTAATTCAGATGCTATAAAAAATGTATCGCTAATTAAAGGTGGTATGCCTGCACAATATGGTGGCCGCTTAAGCAGCGTGCTGGATGTAGCCATGAAAGAAGGCAACAACCAAAAATACCAGGTGGAAGGAGGGATTGGCCTTATTGCATCCCGTTTATCTATACAAGGCCCTTTAAAAAAAGACAAAGCCTCATTTATTATTTCTGCAAGGCGCACTTATATTGATGCGCTTACCAAACCTTTTATAAAAAAGACGAGCCAGTTTTATGGCAGTGGCTATTATTTTTACGATTTAAATGCAAAAGTTAATTACCGCTTCAGCGAAAAAGACCGCCTTTATTTAAGCGGCTATTTTGGCCGTGATGTATTTGATTTTGTGAATGGCCGCCAGAGTTTAAAAGTGAATATTCCCTGGGGCAATGCCACCGGCACCCTGCGCTGGAACCATGTGTTTAATAAACGCCTGTTTGGTAATACCACTGCTGTTTACAACGATTATAATTTTACTTTTAAAGCGGCGCAAAATAATTTTGAAGTAAAGCTGGCTTCGGGCATTAAAGACTGGAGTTTAAAACAGGATTTTGATTTATACCCTTTTACCGGCCACAAAGTAAAGTTTGGCGGCATTTATACTTTTCACACATTTACACCATCTGTTGTAAGCGGCAAGCAGGATAGTGTGGTGTTTAACCCCAACAATGCACAGGTAAAATATGCCAGCGAAGCCGGTTTGTATGTGCAGGATGACTGGGAGATAAGCGACAAGCTGAAAATAAATGCAGGTATGCGTTACAGTTTTTTTCAACAGATTGGTAAATACAAAATTTATAAAACCGATGCCAACGGCAACCGGTTAGACAGTACTGTTTTTGGCAGGGGAGAACCTGTTAAAACTTATGGTGGTTTTGAACCCCGCCTTACCATACGTTATGCGCTTAACGATGAAACTTCCATTAAAGCATCATACACAAGAAACCTGCAATACATACATTTGGTAAGTAATGCAGGCACTACACTACCTACAGATATTTGGGTGCCCAGCACGTATAAAGTAAAACCCCAAATAAGCGACTTATATGCCGCCGGCTTTTTTAAAAATTTTAAAGACAATACATACGAAACATCGCTGGAGTTGTATTACAAAAGCATGCGCAACCAGATAGAGTATGAAGAAGGCTATACGCCTAATACGTTAGAAGACACCGAAAACTTTTTTACGTTTGGCAAAGGCTGGAGTTATGGCGCAGAATTTTTTGTAAATAAAACAAAAGGCAAATTAACCGGCTGGGTTGGCTATACGTTAAGCTGGACATGGCGAAAATTTGCAGCATTAAATTTTGGCGAAAAATACCCTGCTAAATACGACCGCAGAAATGATTTAAGTGTGGTTGCAACGTATGAAGTAAATAAAAAGTGGAAAGTTTCTGCCGTGTTTGTTTATGGCAGTGGTAATGCGGCAACGCTGCCGCAACGTTTTTACATTATTGATGGAATTTTAACGCAGGAATACAGCCGCATTAACCAATACCGTTTGCCTGCGTACCACCGCCTTGATTTGGCGGCCATTCTTACGCCAAAGAAAAATGAACACCGCAAATGGAAAACAGAATGGGTGTTCAGCATTTACAATACTTACAGCAGGCAAAACCCTTATTTTATTTATTTTGACCAGGAGGGAAGCCCATTAAACGGCACATTAAAAATACAGGCAAAGCAGGTGTCGCTATTTCCAATAATACCGGCGGTAACCTGGAATTTTAAGTTTTGATATTTTTTCAACCTAGTAGTCTTACACGTATATAGTTACCTGTCTCATGAGCCATCCGCTTATACCTTTGCTTATGAAAAGCTCAATAGAGGTATGCTTTACAAGTGAGTGACACAACGATGTTTATTAAAGGCACATCGGCTCATCCCAAAAACAAAAATACCCCGGCTTCCCGGGGCATTTGTTTGTTGACTGTAGAGTTCGGATTAAGAACTGAGTTTATAATAATTTTTATCTTACAAAAGTATAATAGGTTTCAACGGTGGCTCCGGGAAAAGCAGGATCGTTTGTATTAGTGTTACGTGCTGTAAACAATACATCAGTTAACGTAAGCATTTTCCAGCGGTATATATTGCTTGCTGTTGAAATGATAGAATCGGTGCTTTTTAAAGTATAGGTTCCCACATCGGTTACAGCAGAATTAAAACGGTATTGAAAGCCTTTGGTGGGGTCGTCAAACTGTACAAAATTTTCTCTTTGGGGTTTGCGTGGCACAATGGTGTCTTTAAAAAATACACCGCCGTAATATATCTTAAGCTGAATTCTTTCTATTGCCCATTTGCCTGCAATGGCTTCAACAGGCTTATTGCCTTCAGCCTCCGTTTTTGTGCATGAAGTGATAATGAAACTTAGAAATAGAATGCCCGATAAAACAGTAACCAGTGTAAAGTTTTTCATTCCCTGAATATTGGTTACGCATATAACGCAGGCTGTTATGCTTTTATTGTGTGCTTTTGGGCTTATGTACAAAACGGATGGCGCCGCTTTTTTGCAGGTCAGATGCTATACGCACCTCATAGCGGTTGCTGCCGTCTGTAACTACCATTAATGCCGTATTAGGCGGTATAGATCCTAAATTTTCTGCATACATTACCAGCTCATTAATATCTTTTGTTTCATCCACATCCAGGGTCAATGTAATGGCTTTGTCGCTCAGGCGCTTATGTGCAAGCAGCAGTTTTCCATTAAAAAATAAAGAAATAGTGTCGCCGTCAATTTCGCCGTTGTCATATAAATCAACCTTAAAAGTTTCCTTTTCTATTTCAATAGTTTTAATAAGGTTGGAGCTGCGTTTTTCAAACGGGCGGGCAGTGGCTATTTCCTGCTGTTCTGTCTTTTTTTCCGGTGTAATTGCTACAGGGTCAGCTTTACCGGTTTCCTTTTTAAATGCAGGGCTTTCTGTAGTTTTAGCCGGTGCAGTTGGCGGCTTTACAGTTTTTGGGGGTGCTTTAACCACGGCGGTTGTTTCTGCAACTTTGTTTTTGTCTTTAAACGAAGGTGTTTTTTTAACTGTGTTATTTTTTGGTGCCGGGGTGCGGCTTTGTTTATTAAACGTAAATGTATTGTTCAGCAAGCGGCGGCTTAAAGTAGTGGCGCCCCAGCCGCATCCGCCTTTTTTATTGTAGGGAGATGTTTTCCATTCACCGGTTAGCACTTCTTTGCCATCCTGCTTTTCATAATACAAAACATGGGTTTGAAGGCAGTCATTCCAGTCGGGCGGGGTAGAACCTTTTACTCTTTCCGTTTCATTTACCACAATCTTTTTTGAACGTTTATTGTATGTGCCGTTAAGATTGCAAATAACATAGTAGCGGCGGTTTTCAAAATAAGTGTATGATGTGCCGGATACGGTTTCACCATCAATCATTAGTTCCAGTACATATTCTGTGCTTCCGGTAAGCAGGCTTATATTATTATTGCCTTCATTAAAATAACCGTGCCACTGGCCATTGATGGTTTGTGCCAATGCTGCAGATCCCAAAAAAAGGCAAATAAGAAAGGTAGAAATTATTTTCATTCTCTATTTCACTTTATAAACTGATATTTCTCCTGAACCGCATTTATTATCCTCCGTAACCCAATGCCCTCTTAATGCAAACCTTTTTTTATTTTCTGAATAAACTAATTGCATTGTTTGTAAGCATACCTCTGTTCCACTATTGCCAGAGGGCTTAATTGTTTTAAACTCCTCCAGCACCAACTCCTTTTTACGTATAAAACCTCCCTTCAAAATACACACCACTGAATCTGTATTGCTTAAATAAGTTGTACTAAACGCCTGGTAAACCGAGTCATTGAATTTTACAAAAATCAACTTAATCTTTGTGTCCCCAGTATTAATAGCTGTATTTACTTTAAAACTTCCTGTCCATTCTCCCTCCAAACTTTGTGCAACACTGCATATTGTTATGATTAATGCAAGTATAAAACAAACTATGTATTTCCCCATTGCAAAGTTATTTCAGATAGTTTTTTCCGTAGCTAATACTTCGTTAAATTTGCAGCCTAATTTTAAGGCACATAATAAAGATATGATAAAGATTACATTACCCGATGGGGCAGTGAGGGAATATGAACCCGGAATAACAGCACTGGAAGTGGCTAAATCCATAAGTGAAGGTTTAGCAAGAAAGGTATTGGCAGCAACTGTTAATGGAGAAGTGTGGGATGCCACACGGCCCATTAATTCAGATGCTTCTTTAAAATTACTTACATGGGATGATACGGATGGTAAATCAACTTTCTGGCATTCATCGGCGCACTTAATGGCCGAAGCGGTGGAAAGCATGTTTCCCGGGGTAAAATTTTGGGTAGGCCCCGCCATTGAAAAAGGATTTTATTATGATATGGATTTGGGCGACCGCAAGCTGAGTGAAGAAGACCTGGCAACGCTTGAAAAGAAAATGAATGAACTGGCTAAGCAAAAAAATGTTTACCAGCGTAAAGAAATAAGCAAGGCAGATGCGGTTAAATATTTTGAAGAAAAAGGCGATGAATATAAGCTTGACCTGTTAAGCAACCTGCAGGACGGCGGTATTACTTTCTATACCCAGGGTGGTTTTACCGATTTATGCCGTGGGCCGCATATTCCGGATACCGGTTTTATAAAAGCGATTAAGCTGATGAGTGTGGCCGGAGCTTACTGGAAAGGGGATGAAAAGAATAAACAGTTGACACGTGTGTATGGTGTTACTTTCCCGGCGCAGAAAGAACTGGATGAATACCTTGCCATGCTGGAAGAAGCCAAAAAGCGTGACCACCGCAAGCTGGGTAAGGAAATGAGTATCTATACAATGGATGATAATGTAGGGCCCGGTTTAATATTATGGATGCCCAATGGTACTATCATTATTGAGGAGCTTGAAAAGCTGGCTAAGGAAACTGAAAATGCTGCAGGGTACAAAAGAGTGGTAACTCCGCATATTGCTAAAGAAAGCATGTACTTAACCAGCGGCCACTTGCCGTATTATGCGGACAGTATGTTTCCACCAATGGAAATGGATGGAGAAAGGTATTACCTGAAAGCCATGAACTGCCCACACCACCATAAAATATTTGATGCAGAGCAAAAGAGTTATAAAGACTTACCATACCGTATTGCAGAGTATGGAACCTGTTACCGTTATGAACAAAGCGGCGAATTATTTGGTTTAATGCGGGTGCGCTGTTTGCATATGAACGATGCTCATATCTATTGCAGTAAAGAGCAATTTGCACAGGAGTTTAAGGCGGTAAATGATATGTACCTTAAATACTTTAAAATATTTGGTATTGAAAAGTATGTAATGCGCCTTAGCCTGCACGACCCTGAAAAACTGGGGCAGAAATATGTAAATGAACCTGAGCTTTGGCTGCAAACGGAAGAACTGGTAAGAAATGTATTGATTGAAACCGGAGTGCCTTTTGTAGAGGTTAAGGGTGAAGGTGCTTTTTATGGCCCTAAGATTGACGTGCAGATTTGGAGTGCTATTGGCCGTGAATTTACTTTGGCCACTAACCAGGTGGATTTTGCCCAAAGCCGCAGCTTTAAACTAAGCTTTACTAACCAAAACAACCAGCCCGAAGTGCCGCTGATTATACACCGGGCACCGCTGGGAACACACGAACGCTTTATTGGATTTTTGCTGGAGCATTACGCCGGCAAGTTCCCCACATGGCTGGCACCATTGCAGGTTAAAATTTTGCCCATTAGCGATAAGTTTATGGATTATGCAAATACTATTTTAAATAAACTGAAAAAAGCAGATATTCGTGCAGAAATTGATGACAGGAACGAGAAGATAGGCAAGAAAATTCGTGATACTGAATTAGCAAAAGTGCCTTACATGCTGGTAATTGGTGAAAAAGAAATGACTGAAGGTAAAGCTGCCATACGCAGGCAGGGCAAAGGAGATTTAGGTGCAAAAGATGTAGATGAGTTTATTGCTGAAATAAAAGAAGAAATATTGCTGCGAAGCGATAGTTAATAAAAATGCAGCCTCCATTCCCTTTAAGAGGTTTTATAAAATGAAATACAATGCCCTCCTCAGGGGAAGAGGGTTAACTAAAAAAAGTAAATGGCATTTCCACCAAGACCACCCAGGGGTGCATTTAACCCCAGGTTTAGAAAAGAACAACAACAGGAACACAAGACCAACCACATGATACGTGTGCCGGAAGTAAGGCTGGTTGGCGACAATGTAGAAGTAGGTGTTTATCCTACGCCACAGGCACTTAAAATAGCACAGGATCAGCAATTGGATCTTGTTGAAATTTCTCCGGGTGCCAATCCGCCGGTTTGTAAAATCATCGATTACAATAAGTTTTTGTACGATGAGAAGAAGAAGAAGAAAGAAATGAAGGCGAAAAGCAAAACCAGTGAGGTAAAGGAAATACGCTTTACGCCCAATACCGATGATCATGACTTTGAATTTAAAGTAAAACACGCCGAAAAATTTTTGGCTGAAGGAGATAAAGTAAAAGCACATGTACAGTTTAAAGGCCGTGCTATTATGTTTAAAGAACGTGGGGAGCTTTTATTATTGAAGTTTGCTGACAGGTTAAAAGAAGCCGGTGCTTTGGAAGGTATGCCGAAATTGGAAGGCAAGCGTATGCAGATTATGCTGGCGCCAAAATCTAAAACGGCTAAGAAGAAGGAAAAAGCAGCAGAATAATATTATAACTGCATAAATAAAAAAGGAGAAACTTAGTGTTTCTCCTTTTTATTTTATCATTTTTTGAAAGCAGTGAAACGCCCAAAAAATAATTGTATTTATTGCCGTAAAGCCGGAAAATTATTTCCGTAATTGCTTATAAGCATTTATCAACCCATTAGTAGAAGCATCATGTGTGGTAATGGTTTCATCATTTTGCAGTTCAGGTAAAATTTTATTGGCTAACACTTTTCCTAACTCAACACCCCATTGATCAAAGCTGTAAATATTCCACACTACACCCTGTACAAATATTTTATGTTCATACAAAGCAATCAGTTCACCCAAACTAAAAGGAGTAATTTCTTTAATTAAAAAACTGTTGGTGGGACGGTTGCCTTCAAACACACGGTAAGGGTTTTCATGTGTAGTACCATTCATTAATGCTTCTGTTTGTGCAAAAAAATTGCTTAACAGTTTTTGATGATGGTCGCCAATAGGGTTGTGGCTTATTGCCGGTGCAATAAAATCGCATGGAATTAATTGCGTGCCCTGGTGTATTAATTGATAAAAAGCATGCTGGCCGTTTGTACCGGGTTCGCCCCAAATAACCGGGCCCGTAGTGTAGCTAACCTTTTCGCCGGTGCGGTCAATATATTTACCATTGCTTTCCATATTTCCCTGCTGGAAATATGCTGCAAAGCGATGCATGTATTGATCATAAGGCAATATGGCTTCGGTAGAAGCATTGAAAAAATTGCAATACCAAATACCTAAAAGCGCCATTATAACCGGTATATTTTTTTCAAACGCAGTATTACGGAAATGAACATCTGCTGCATGAGCGCCTTTCAATAATTCTTCAAAGTTGTTGTATCCAATTGTAAGTGCAATTGATAAACCGATTGCACTCCACAGGCTGTAGCGGCCACCCACCCAGTCCCAAAAGGCAAACATGTTTTCTGCAGCAATACCAAATTTTACCACTTCCTTTTCATTAGTGCTTAGTGCAGCAAAATGTTTGGCTACAAAGCTTTCTTCTTTTGCATGGGTAAGAAACCAGTCTCTTGCACTGTGTGCATTTGTCATGGTTTCCTGCGTAGTAAAAGTTTTACTGGCAATTAAAAAGAGTGTTTCATCCGGTGTAACTTTCTTTAGTGTTTCGGCAATATGAGTGCCATCCACATTGCTTACAAAATAAGTTTGTATGCCATCCACCCAATATGGTTTTAATGCTTCAGTAACCATTACGGGCCCAAGGTCGCTGCCGCCAATACCAATGTTTACAATGTATTTTATTTTTTTTCCTGTATAACCCTTCCATTCGCCGCTATGAATTTTTGTGCAGAACAGCTGCATTTGCGACAGCACTTTTTTTACATCTGGCATTACGTCTGCACCATCAGTAATAACCGGTTGACCGCCTAAATTGCGTAAGGCAGTATGCAGCACAGCCCGGTTTTCAGTTGCATTAATTTTTTCTCCATTAAACATGGCTTCAATGCCATCTTTTAAACCGCATTCATTAGCCAGTTGCAGCAATAAGGAAAGTGTGGTGTCAGTTATGCGGTTTTTTGAGTAGTCGAATAAAATATCATCCAGCTTAACTGAGTACTTGATAAAACGGTTGGTATCATTTGCAAACAGGTCTTTCATAAGCACCTGTTCTGTTTCATTGTAATGTTGCTGTAATGCCTGCCAGGCTGAAGTGGCGGCTGGGTTAATTTTCGGAAACATGAGACTTAATTATTAAATTTTTATGAAGGTAAGACCGTGTTATAAACTTTCAATTACTGAAATAAATTTTTGAATCATTGCCGGCGTAACATCCAGGTGTGTAACCATGCGCAACTGTGTACTGGAAATTGGCAGGCATAAAATGTCATCCTTCTTTAAACGTTCACAAAGACCAGTTGCTGTATAGTTTTTAAGTACCTCAAAAATCACAATATTCGTTTCTACAGGATACATAGCACCAACAAAATCCTTTTTTACCAAAGCTGCCGCAATCATTTTTGCATGTTCATGATCTGTGGCTAATCCTTTCACATTATGCTCTAATGCATAAATTCCGGCAGCAGCCATATAACCAGCCTGGCGCATGCCGCCACCAAAAACCTTGCGAACGCGGCGGGCTTTCTTTATAAAATCCCGTTTGCCAATTAACACACTTCCAACCGGTGTACCCAGTCCTTTACTTAAACAAAGCGAAATGCTGTCAAATACTTCTCCATATTGATGAGGAGTTTCTTTTTTTGCCACAAGTGCATTATACAATCTTGCACCATCCAAATGAAAACTTAATTTATTTTTTAAGCAAATTTCTTTAATCTGTTGTATTTCATTAAAATAGTAGCAACTGCCACCACCTCTATTTGCAGTGTTTTCAATGCATACTAAACTCGTTCTCGCCTTATGTACATCATCAGGGTTTATGCTTTCTGCTACCTGCTCAGCTGCAATTCTCCCATAATTGCCTTCAATTGATTTTACCTGGCAACCGCTGTTAAAAGCAATGCCGCCGCCTTCATAAATATATACATGACTCATTTTTTCACAAATCACTTCATCTCCGGGCTGTGTATGGCATTTTATAGCAATCTGGTTAGTCATGGTACCACTGGGACAAAATACAGCGGCTTCCATGCCAAAAAATTCTGCGGCCATCGCCTCCAGCTTATTCACTGTCGGGTCTTCGCCAAAAACATCGTCACCCACGGGTGCCTTAAACATGGCTTCCAGCATTGCTGGTGAGGGTTTTGTAAACGTATCGGAACGTAAATCTATAATCATATAAAGTCAAAAGTAAAAAGTAAAAAGGCAAAAACAAGCAAACATCAAAGCCCAAATACCGTTTTTGAATTTTGCTTTATGATTTTTGACCTCATTTGTCCCCAATAAAGGCCTTTTTTTGCCCAAAGACTATGAAATGCGGCTTTTGTGGCGTAAATTTGCAGCCGTTTATAAGGGTTTTGGAGCATTAACCATTCATTTGCAACATTTTCCCCAACAACAGTGTCTTTAAAGTGTTATAAAAACACAGTATTAATACAATAAGATGAGGCAACTTAAGATCGCAACCCAGATTACCAACCGTGACTCACAAGCGGTTGAGAAATATCTGCAGGAAATTTCTAAAATTTCGATGATTACTCCTGAAGAGGAGACCATTTTGGCTCAAAAAATCAAAATGGGAGACCAAAGAGCATTGGACAAACTGGTTCAGGCTAACTTACGTTTTGTGGTATCAGTAGCAAAACAGTACCAGCACCAGGGCCTTTCGCTCAGCGATTTGATTAACGAGGGCAACCTCGGCTTGATTAAAGCGGCACAACGCTTTGACGAAACCAAAGGTTTCAAATTTATCTCTTACGCCGTATGGTGGATTCGCCAGTCCATTTTACAAGCGTTGGCAGAGCAGGGCAGATTAGTCCGCCTGCCTCAAAACAAAATTGGCACCTACAACAAGGCTAACAAAGCTTACATGGCTTTTGAACAGGAACATGAAAGAGAGCCAAGTACTGAAGAGTTGGCAGAATTGCTTGAGATGAGTGAAACGGAAATCAACAACATTTTCCAGAGCAACACCCGTCACACATCGCTTGATGCACCTGTGCATGAGGCAGAAGATGTGGCCATGGGTGATTTACTGAAAGGTGGTGATGAAACCGATGAGGATGTAATGCATGATTCATTAAAAAATGAAATCCGCCGGGTGCTTAAATCTTTAAGCCCACGAGAAGCTGAAATCGTTAACGCTTACTTCGGTTTGGATGGCGAAAATGGTGTTACCATTGAGCAAATTGGTCAAAAGTATGATTTGACTAAAGAGCGTATCCGCCAAATTAAGGAAAGAGCCATTAAACGTTTGCAGAAAGCCCGTTACAGCGGCGCATTAAAAGCTTATTTAGGCTAATAAAAACATTTTGATGGGTTACTAATTAAAATCCTCCTGCACCAGCGGGAGGATTTTTAATTTGAACTATTTGTTTTTTTAACTGTTTATCAAAAGTCACAAGCATTAACTTTGCAAACCATGAAAAAAATACTTTTTGCAATTGCAGTACCGGTCTTTCTTTTTTCATCTTGCGAAAAAAATATAGACTTTAAATTAGATGCTGCAGAAAAAGTTTTGGTGGTGGATGCACAAATTGAAAACGGGCAGGCACCTGTTGTAGTACTCACAAAAAGCCTGGATTATTTTGGAAAAATAAGTCCTGAAATATTATTGAACTCATTTGTGCACAACGCAAATGTGGTTATGAGCAATGGTACACTTACACATAAACTGAAAGAATATACTATTCCATTAGGTGCCGGATATAGTGTTTCATATTACAGCTTAGATTCTGCAAATCTTTCAACAGCTTTTACAGGTGCATTTAATAAGCAATATACTTTAAACATAACGGCAGAAGGCAAAAGTTATACCGCAGCAACAACTATTCCGCTGCTTACAAAATTTCCAGACTCATTGTGGTTTAAAAAAGCGCCTTTTAACCCGGATACCAATGCCCGTATTTTAATGACCCGTGCTACCGACCCACCTGGTTTGGGTAATTATGTCCGTTATTATACAAAGAAGAACCGTGGTAGTTTTTTACCCGGCAGCAATTCAGTTTTTGATGATGCTGTTATAGACGGAACTACGTACGAATTACAGGTTGACCCGGGAGTTGACCGCAACAACCCAATACCATATGACAGCAATTACTTTAAAAGAGGCGATACGGTTACATTAAAATTGTGCAATATTGATAAAGCCACTTTTACATTCTGGAATACATGGGAGTTTATGCAGCAAAGTATTGGTAACCCATTTTCTCAACCGGGTAAAGTAATCGGCAATGTAAATAATGGTGCTTTAGGTGCATTTTGTGGCTATGCAGCCTGGTATAAAACAATAATAGCTAAGTAATAATTCTAAAATTTTTTGTTTAAAAAACTGCGGAGCAGCAATGTTTAGCAGCAGCAGCAATGATGGTTAAAAACAAGTTATTAAGATTGTATTTGTGCCGGCTTTCAGCATCAGTTATAAAACGAATAATCCAGTAAATTTGTAGATAGTTTAAAATTATATGGAAAGAGAAAAAGTACATTGTTTGATTATTGGCAGCGGCCCGGCAGGTTATACAGCAGCTATTTATGCATCACGAGCAGGTTTAAACCCCGTTTTATACCAGGGCATACAGCCCGGGGGGCAATTAACCATTACAACGGAAGTTGAAAATTATCCCGGTTACCCCGAAGGCATACAGGGGCCGGAAATGATGATACATTTTGAAAACCAGGCAAAGCGCATGGGTGCTGATATTCGCTATGGCCTTGCCACAAAAGTTGATTTTAGCAAACATCCTTTGCAGGTGGAGATTGATGAAGAAAAATGGATTGATGCAGATGCGGTAATAATTTCTACCGGCGCCAGTGCAAAATGGTTAGGTTTAGAAAGCGAACAACGGCTGAATGGTTTTGGCGTAAGCGCCTGTGCTGTTTGTGATGGTTTCTTTTTTAAAGGAAAGGAAGTAGCTATTGTAGGTGCAGGTGATACTGCGGCAGAAGAAGCATTGTATTTATCAAAAATTTGCAGCCAGGTGCACATGATTGTACGCAAAGGTGAAATGCGTGCCAGTAAAGTAATGCAGGAACGTGTTAAAAACACTGCCAATATAAAAATTTACTGGAACAGTGAAACAGAAGAAGTACTGGGAGATAAAAAAGTAGAAGGCCTGCGGATAAAAAATAATCAAACCGGCGAAAAAACAGATGTGCCTGTGAGTGCGTTTTTTGTTGCGATTGGGCACCAACCGAACAGCGACATTTTCAAAGGCTGGATTGATATGGATGAAACTGGTTACATAAAAACCATTCCCGGCACTTCAAAAACAAATGTGGAAGGTGTATTTGCAAGTGGTGATGTACAGGATAAAATTTACCGCCAGGCAGTAACAGCAGCCGGCAGTGGTTGTATGGCGGCGTTAGATGCAGAAAGATACTTGGGCGAAAAAGGATATCATTAAAATTATTAAATAAACAACGAACAATGAACAATGCTTAAAATTGTTCATTGTTCATTTATAATTATTCATTGTATACTATTCATCTTTCTAATTTAAAATTCTTTTCGTTTCATGGTTTGTATGAAGAAGAAAAGATATTAGGCGGGGAGTTTATTGTAGATGCAACGGTGAATTTTAATGTAACAGGCAGCATCGCATCTATAGAGCAAACAATTGACTACAGTAAAATTTATGATGCGATAAAGCAGCGAATGGCAGTGCCCACCGCTCTTTTAGAAACAGTGGCACAAGATTTGGCAGATATAGTGTATGCAGGCGATAACCGGATTACATCAATAAACATCTGCATTACCAAGGTTAATCCACCAATTTCAAATTTCAGGGGGAATGTGGGAGTGCAGTATCAAAAGAATTTTTAGTATGAAACTGTTATTCGTATCTCTTCTTTCTGTTTTTTCCTTTTTAAAACCTCTTGCGCAGGATGTTACTGCCGTAATTAAAGAAGCGGAGCGCTTGGAAGCAATACCCGATGAAGCCAATGCATTAAAAAAATTTAAAGAAGCACTTAAACTGCAGGCGGCAAACTTAAAAGCATTATGTAAATGCAGCGAACTCTGCAGCCGTATAGGCCAACGCCAAACCACCGCTAAAAACAGGGATGATTATTTTAATGCTGCAAAAATTTATGCAGAAACTGCCTTAAAAGTGGATGCCAACAGCTCAGATGCCAACACGGTTATGGCAATGGCGCTGGGTAAAAGCACAATGACAAAAAGCGGGAAAGAAAAAGTAGCAGCAGCAAAAGATTTAAAAAAATATGTTGATGCTGCACTAAAAGCCAATCCCTCTAATTTTTTAGCATGGCATATATTGGGCCGCTGGCATTACGAAATCAGTAATCTTAATGCAATAGAACGGGCGGCTGTTAAAGTGTTTTACGGAGGTTTTCCTGCATCGTCACTGGCTGAAGGTATTAAGGCTTTTGAAAAAGCCAAAACCTTAAGCCCGGGCTTTGTTTTAAATTACCTGGAGCTTGCAAAAGCCTATCACCGCAATGAGGAAGATGAAAAAGCTAAAACAATGATTGCAGAAATGATGAAACAAAAAAATACCACCGAAGATGATGCGGCCACAAAAGAAGCCGGTCAAAAATTCCTGAAAAACCTCGACTGATTTCCGTTTATAAAATCCTTCACAAAGCACTGATTGTTTTAGCTATCTTCATGGCATAAAATTACTTTATGCAAAAATTGTTTTCAGCTATTATTATTGTATTGGCAATGCCATTATTTGTTGCAGCACAAAATGATGATGCAATAGAAACCAATTATGATCCTCATAAATTGTTTGCGCCATTTTTTTATCCTGTAGGTGGCACAATAAGCCGTGCAGCTACCGGGGAACCCAATGTTGGCTATTGGCAAAATAAAGCCGATTACCAAATTGCAGCATCTTTAAATGACACTACGCATGTAATAAGCGGAACGGTGACGATTACTTATAAAAATAACAGTCCGCACGCTTTACCTTTTTTGTGGTTGCAGTTAGATCAAAACCTGTTTAACAAAGACAGCCGTGGCCAGGCAAGAATGCCCTTAAACAGCCGCAGCCGTTATGGCGATAGTAAAAGTTCTTTTGACGGGGGGTATAAAATAACTGCTGTAAAAAATCTTACAGAAAATAAAGATGCCAATTATATTATTACCGATACAAGGATGCAGATCCGTTTACCCAAATCTTTAAAACCTGGCGGTGATATTATTAAATTGAAAATTGATTTTTCATTTACATTACCTCAATACGGCGCAGACCGTTGCGGAATTTTGCCTACGAAGAATGGCGATATTTTTACCGTGGCACAATGGTACCCACGAATGTGTGTGTTTGATGATGTACAGGGCTGGAATACCGATCCATACCTTGGCCCCAGCGAATTTTACTTAGAATACGGAGATTTTGAAGTTGCAATAACTGCGCCGGCATCGCATATTGTTGTTTGCAGCGGGGAGTTGCAAAACCCTGCAGATGTGCTTACAGCTGAACAGCAAAAGCGTTATGCAGAAGCAAAAGGCAGTGATAAAACTGTAATGATACGCACAGAAAAAGAAGTTACCAATGCCGACAGCAGGCCCAAAGCAACCACACTTACCTGGAAGTATAAAATTACCAATGCCCGTGACGTGGCCTGGGCATCATCAAAAAGTTTTATTTGGGATGCCGCAAAAATAAATTTACCAAGTGGTAAAACTGCTTTAGCCATGAGTGTTTATCCAACAGAAAGTAAAGGAAAAGATAAATGGAGCCGGGCTACAGAATATACAAAAGGAAGTATTGAAAATTACAGTAAGCGCTGGTTTGAGTTTCCATACCCCGTTGCTACAAATGTTGCCAGTAATGTAGGCGGCATGGAATATCCCGGTATAGTTTTTTGCGGCAGTAATGCAGAAACTGAAGATTTATTTGGCGTAACTGATCATGAATTTGGGCATACCTGGTTTCCGATGATTGTAGGCAGTAACGAACGTAAATACGGCTGGATGGATGAAGGTTTTAACACCTTTATTAATTCTTTAGCAGATGATGATTTTAATAACGGCGAATATAAAAGCCAGCCACGCAGCATGGAGTTTTCGGCACGTAATCTTTTTGGCGAAGGCAGTGAACCTATCATGCTTACTCCCGATGCAATGAAAGAAAGAAACATAGGCAACTGCTTGTATTTTAAACCTGGTTATGGTTTAGAATTATTGCGCAATGAAATTTTAGGTGCAGACAGGTTTGATTATGCATTTAGAGAATACATACGCCGTTGGGCATTTAAACATCCAACACCGTGGGACTTTTTTCATACAATGGAAAATGTTGCAGGAGAAGACTTGAGCTGGTTTTGGCGTGGGTGGTTTTTCGAAAATTATAAGTTAGACCAGGCAATTATTTCTGTGAAATATGAAAACAGTATACCGGCTAATGGTGCAGTGGTAACACTTGCCAATTTAGAAGAGCTGGCAATGCCTGTTAATATTACGTATGAAACAAAAAGTGGTAAAAAAGGCAGCCTTCGTTTACCTGTAGAAGTTTGGAATAACACAGCGGTGTGGAAAATAAAATTACCCACTACTGAAGAATTAAAGCGGGTGGAAATTGATGAAGCAAAAGTTTTTCCTGATTATAATTTCAGTAATAATGTGTGGAAGGGTTTATAACGCAGCACTAAAAAATGAATATACTGCAATGCCGGCTTAATGCCGGCATTGTGCTTTATTACTCATGCCGATTTTTGTTTTACGTGAAAGTTTAATTGAAACAAAAAAATATTCTTTTTAAACCTGTCATTCTATGCAAAGTCTTTTATAGCAAGCAAACAATTTTACACACTATAAATTCTTTGGTATGAAAAAGTTTTTTGAAATTGAAATCAGCAAAAAAGAATTACTGGCTTTCATCGTAATTATTTCATGGATAACAGCATCTTTCTTTGTTCATTTACCTCCGGTAAATTCATTAGGTTGGTAAAATACAATAACAGGCAATAAGAGGTTTGTGCAATGCGCAGACCTTTTATATTTTATTCTGGCACAGTATTGGTAAGAAAGGTGTATACAATTGCATTTCTGTACAGTTATACAATGCATTCCGCACTATGTAAACATAGCATTTACAACATTTTTTAACACTAAAACCATATACCATGAGCAATATATTATATACTGTTGCGGTAATACTTGTTATATTATGGGCAATAGGTTATTTAGGTTTTCATGCGGGTGGAATAATACACCTGTTGCTTGTAATTGCTGTAATAGCAGTGCTGCTGCGTATTATAAGAGGTAAAAATCCCGTTTAATTAATTTTTTAGAATAATCATTGAGCAATGGATATAACAAAAGCCGTTCCGGTATACTGGAACGGCTTTTAGTTTTTGCGGGCAATAAATTATTTTATTGCAGTTGCTTTGTCAATTAAAAAATTCAGATTAGTGCGGTGTGCCCTGGTTTGCTCATCAGGTGATACTGCACCCGCAAGCAATCCTTTAATCTTTTTTAAAGTGCTTAATGCCGTTGCTTTTGACACATTATCATATCCGCCAAGAGGGCTGGTAACAATATTGGCAAGATTTTTTACAACTTCAGTTTGTAAATTTTGCCTGTAAACATTTACAGTTCCTTTTAAGTCTGCATCAAACGATGCTTTTGTTAAGTCATTCATCACATCAGCCAAAGTATATGTATTGCCATAAGTAGTACTGTTGGTAATACGCATTTGCGTTGTACTGTTAAACAGGTGCGCCAATACCTGGCCTTGTAAACTTATAACAATATTTTCCGGCTTTATATCTTCATTGTTTCCACCAAAATTATAACCCCTGCGCTGCAGTTGCAGGTAAGGAAATAACTGAGCATCTGCATCAAAAGCATTGGGTGCAAATAAATATTTACTTAATAATTCCATTGCTTTTTTCTGGTAGGCAGCACTAACAGGAGTTAATGGTTTTACAGTTCCTTCCTGGCCGGGAAACCCTCTTTCTACCTGAACACCACCAATAAAGCGGCTTACAGAAGTTGCCATACTGCTTCTTTGTCCGTTAAGATTACCGTAACGTACCCTCAGTTCGTGCCAGCTTTGATTAGGTTTGCTGTATTTAGCTTTTAATTTTGGAATTAATGAGTTAACAAGCTTAAACCTGTCTTCTGCATAAGTAACCATATCATTACTCATATCATTAATCATTACCCTTGGGTCAATACCGTTGCCAATGCTTCTCATATCATCAGCATCGTTACCAAAAGTTAATTTGGGGTCGTTACTGCGGCTGGCAATTTTTGCTGTTACAGCAGCTTCCTGGTCAGCATCACATGGTGTATACCCGTATTCAATTGCCCACCAGTCGTAAGGGCCGGCTTTTGTAGTATAGTAATCTCCTTGTTTGCTTCTGTCGAATGCAACATTAACAGCAGGATAATCCATTACAGAACCCTGTAAACCTATTTTATGAGTTATTGCTGTATTATTAAGTTCGGCAGGAGAAAGCATGGTGCTTGCTTTCATATTATGGTTCAATCCCATTGTGTGCCCCATTTCATGCATAATCAGGTAATACAAAAACTGTTTATGCATTTCTTTTATTTCTTTTTCACCTGCGCCTGCTGCTTCCAATGCTGTTAAGCCGGTGGTATATTGCATTTTTAATTCATTGGCCATATTACAAAGCATATATTTATTGGTACCTGTAATGAATGAATTTTGTGGTGCATTTTTATCGGCCATACCAAATGATGAAGCGCCATTTAGTAACTCATCAATAACAGGAGTGTAGCTACCGCTATACCATTCTACAGTAATATCTGCTCCCAGTATTTCGCCTGTTTTGGGGTTTACAAAACTTGGCCCGATAGCGCCATATTGTGGTAAAGGCGATGATACCCAGCGAATAACATTATAGCGGATATCTGCAGGATCCCATTCTGCATTATCAGGCATTATTTTCATTACTACCGCATTTTTAAAGCCGGCTTTTTCAAAAGCTTCATTCCATTTTTCACCGGCTTCTTTAATTGTTTGCCTGTATTCAACAGGTGTAGTATTTTCAATCCACCAGGTAATAGGCTCAACGGGTTCGCTCAATGCTGCCATTGGATCTTTCTTCTTTAAATTCCAGCGGTTAATCATATCCCTGTAATTAACAGCAGCAACAGTGGTAAGATCATCAACCTCCTGGGTAAAATAACCAATACGTGGGTCATCTAAACGTGGCCTGAAATCATTTTCAGGAACTTCTAAAAATGAATGCTGCATTTTTACACGAACGTAACGGGCATCGGTTATATCTTTTCCACCACCGTTAAAAGGCATGGGATTATCATACGCTAAATCAACTACAACATCCGTATTATTTGGGTAAGAACGGATTTTTGAATATTTAGATTTTGCCGGGCTTAATTGACCAAGATTAAACATTGCTCCCGGTGGCATATTTGGCGATGGGGTTGGTTTTACCTGGTCTAATTTTTCGCTTAAAAACAATGCATCGGCACTTATTAAATAACCGCCTTCATCTTCGGCTGCAACTTTATCAGCATAAAAAACAGCTTCACCCACATCCACATTTGCTGCTTTGGAAACTGGATTATTAGGGTCATAATAAAAATTGGTGTTTACCTGGCTGAATTCAATTTTATCAAAAGATTTTTTTACAGTAAACAGCCATGTCGTTCTTATCATATTCTGATTTAAGAACAGTGTAGTAGGCCCGCCCATTGAAAAACTCTGGTAAATAAATTCTTTACCCAGTTGTTTCTTTTTAATATACAGTTGTACGCTGCCTGTTACCGTATCCTGGTATAAAGTAAACAAGCCTTCCGTTTTTTTGCTTGATTTTACTTTATCGGTAATACCGGCCTTTTTTGCCTTGCTGGTGTCCGCTGGTATGCCAGGCATTTTGGGAGCATCCTGTGCCCGGGCAAACGAAGCCATAAAAACTGCTGCAAACAGCAGTGGGGTTCTTTTGGGTGTCATGTGTGTTTGTGTTTAGAAGTATAAATATAGATATGCAGGTACCGATGCACCAAAAAAATATTTAAACGTGCCGAAATAAGGATGAATGAAGGATGTACAAGGGCTGTGAGGTATAGAAAACCCGTTATTTAGTTTTCCAGCGGCCGCTTTTTAAGAATATAAAAGCCATAATAAAAATGGTAGCCCAGTAAACCAGTTCATTACTCCATGCCATTGCAAGTGAAATATAATGCACTTTCATAAAAACCCATGTGTAAATAAGGTAGGTGGTAATGGCAACAAGTTCTATTATCAAATTCATTTTTGTTTTGCCGGTACCCGTTACTCCGTTTAACCATATATTGGCAACACTCATAAACAGCATACCTATTGAAACTACTCTTGCCACCGGTATTCCTGCTTCCACAAACTCTTTGCTTTGGCCAAATACACCAAAAAACACATGCGGAAACAAATTAAGCAGCGTAACCATTAAACCGCAAAAGCAAATGCTCCACACCATAATTTTAGTTATTGCCTGCAGCACTTTTTCTTCTTTACCCTGGCCCATTAAATTACTTACCACCACGTTGCTGGTGCTGGCAAAAGCCCATACAAAAATTCCTGAAAGGCCAAATACATTACGCATAACATTGCTTACTGCTTTGCTTATTGCTTCGTGACGGCTTTCAATTAAAAAAAAGAAAATAAGCCATGTGGTAACGCTTATAACATATTGCATAACCAACGGTGCCGAAACGCTAATAATAGATTTGCTGAATGTTTTATTATATTTCAAATTCTGCATTAAACCATATTTGTTTTTGAGCCCTGTTTGTATCAGTACTATCATTACAACAATGGCACCAACCACTTCTGCAATTACAGATGCTACAGCAGCGCCATTAAAACCCATTTGCGGAAAACCATGGCGGCCTTTTATAAGCAGGTAATCTAAAATAATGTTTACAGCAGCTTCGCAAATAAAACCAATCATTAAATAACGGCTGTTGAGCGATGCTACTAAAAAAGCATTACCGGTAAGAAATAAATACAGGAAAGGAAGCCCGATGATGCGGATGCGTAAAAAACCAATTTCCTTTGGATAAGCCCCGGCATCTGCAACGGCCTGTAAAATAAAAGGAGCTACTAAAAAGGTAAATGCAATGCCAATTAATGCAAATTGGAGGCTTATGCGTACGCCCTGCGCAAAAATTGTTTTAAAAGCCGAAGTATTTCCGCTGCCTGCATGGCGGCTGAAAACAGTTTGAATGGCGTTGTTTAATCCATGGCCGGCCACAGCAAAAATTAAATAGAACACACCCGTAATCCCGGCATCACCTAACGCATTTATATCATACTGCCCCAAAAAAATACTGTTGGTAAGCATATTAATTTGCGGAATTAATATAGCCAGTGTAATAGGCAAAGCAATACTCAAAATCTGCTTATTGGTAACCTTTACTTTTAAATCATTATTTAGTGCAGTACTTTCCATAAAGTCAGCAAAATTATCTTATTTTGCCTGCCGAAAATCAATAAGTGAATCCATCATTTAATATAAAAAGCAACACCGATACAGCAGGGGCACATTTATTTGTGTTTGTTAGTGAATACAGTATTTCAATGGCTGTATTAAACCGTGAACATGTGTTTACAACAGTTTGCGTATATAATTTTGAACATACTATTACAACAGCAGATAAAAACAGGCAATTAGAAAGTATTCTTAATGAAGACAGCATTGCGTTGAGTTTTTACGGACGAACAGATATAATCTGGTGTACGCATGAAAGTATTATTACGCCGCTATCTTTTTTTACAAGAGATGGAAGTGCAGGTATGCTTAACCTGGTGTATGGAGACGCCGGCGCTTATATAATAAAGCATGAACTTATTTTAAAGCAACATGCTTACAACATCTATCGTATAAAAACTGAAACAGAAAATAGTATCAGCAGCAAATTTCCTAATGTGATGCAATGGCATCAGGCAAGCTTAATGGTAAATTTTGCAGCCGATAAAAAGGACCTGCTTTATTGTAATTTTAATCCGGGTTCTATTACCGTAATGCTGCGCAATAAACAGCAATTGCAACTGGTTCAAACATTTGAGTATAATACACCGGAAGATGCTGCATATTACCTGTTAAACGTTTGCCAGCGGTTTGAAGTTACCGCTGCCGGGATGATTATTACTGCAAGCGGTATGATTGATGAATCATCAAACCTGTATAAAGAGCTTTACAAATATTTTTCAGGCATAGAGTTTTTTGAATTACCGGATATATTTAACTATAGTGAAGAAATTAAAAACTATCCGGCACATTATTTTAGCCATTTATTTACTACAGCAGCATGCGTATTATAAGCGGCATACACGGCGGCAGGCGCATTACACCGCCTCCACACATGCCTTACACAAGGCCCACTACCGATATTGCCAAAGAAGGGCTGTTTAATATTATTCAAAATAACCTGGAAATAGAAGAACTAAAGGTGCTTGATTTATTTGGAGGCACCGGGTGCATTAGTTATGAGCTGGCCAGCAGAGGTGCAGGTGATATTACCATTGTTGAAAAAGACACCCAGATGTACGAGTTTATAAAAAAAACGGCCACAATGCTGGAATTTGAAAACTTTAAAGTGCAAAAATCTGATGTATTCCGTTTTATTGAAAACGCTGCAGAGCAATATGATTTTATTTTTGCCGGGCCACCATATGCATTGGCAACTATTGATGATCTGCCGGTAAAAATATTTGATAAGAATTTATTAAAGCCTAAAGGATGGTTTGTATTGGAACATACACCGAGAAATGATTACAAAAAATTTGCTCACTACAAAACAGAACGTAATTACGGTACTACTATCTTTTCAATATTTATTAATCAATAATGTTACGGAGTTTCAGATACCTGCTTTTACCCATATCGCTTATTTACGGCGGTATTATATGGCTGCGTAACTGGCTGTTTGATAAAAATATTTTTAAATCAGCATCGTTTAACTTTCCAATAATTTGTGTGGGCAATATTGCCACAGGCGGTACGGGAAAAACTCCAATGACGGAATACCTGGTGCGGCTTTTACAACATCAGTACAAAACAGCTACACTTAGCCGTGGCTACAAGCGCAAAACAAAAGGCTTTGCCATTGCGGATGCAAATACAACTGCGCTGGAAATTGGTGATGAGCCCATGCAGTTTCATGTTAAGTTTCCAGATGTTACTGTAGCAGTGGGGGAGGAAAGACTGGTTGCCATTCCGCATTTACTGCAAGATAAACCCACTACCGAAGTAATATTGCTGGATGATGCTTTTCAGCACCGGGCTGTAAAAGCAGGACTGAATATTGTGCTATCAGCATACAATAATATTTACACCCGTGATTTATTGTTGCCGGCGGGAGATTTAAGGGATGTAAAAGCAAGTATGAAGCGGGCACAAATTATTGTTGTAACAAAATGTAAAAAAGATTTAGGCGATACAGAAAAAACAGCAATTATAAACGAAATAAACCCAAAGCCATACCAATCTGTTTTTTTTACAGAGATAAAATATACAACACCTTATCATCTTTTTACTAAAAATGGCGCAGCCATTACTGCTGAAACTAACGTGTTACTGGTATGTGGAATTGCTAATCCACGCCCTTTAAAAGACTATATGGCTGTAATGATGAATACATATGACATGCTGCGTTACCCAGACCATCATATTTTTAATAGCGATGATCTTGCAGAAATAAAAAAGCAATTTGAAAAAATAAAAAGCAGCAATAAAATTATTTTAACCACAGAAAAAGATGCCGTACGGCTGGTTAAATTTGAACAGGAGTTAAAAGATTACCCCATTTACGTATTGCCTATTGAACATTCGTTTTTATTTAACGAAGCACTGCTTTTTAATGAAAAGATTATAAATTTTATCAACTCTTTTTCCAATCAACCTGCTGACTAAACAGCTTTTCTTACTGCAGGCATCTTTTATATAACTGCACAGTATTTTCCAATCCTAAATAAATAGCATCGCAAATTAACGCATGCCCAATAGAGACTTCAAGCAATCCTGGAATATTTTGTGAAAAATATTTTAAGTTATTGAGATCTAAGTCATGTCCTGCGTTAATACCAAGCCCCAGTTCATTTGCCTTTTTTCCAGCTGCCGCATAAGGGGCAATAGCTTTTTCTTTGTTACCGTTTGCAAATTCAGCAGCATAGCTTTCTGTATATAATTCAATGCGGTCTGTACCGGTTGCTTTGGCGCCTTCAACCATTTCCACCACAGGATCAACAAAAATAGAAACACGGATTCCGGCATTTTTAAAAATACCGATCATCTCCGTAAGGTAGTTTTTATGCTCAATGGTGTTCCATCCATGGTTGCTTGTTAACTGCCCAAGAGCATCTGGCACCAATGTTACCTGTGCCGGTTTATTAGCCAATACCAGTTCAACAAATTTTTTTTCGGTGCAATTGCCTTCTATATTAAATTCTGTTGTAACTATTTTCTTTAGTTCAAATACATCATTGTAGCGAATGTGGCGTTCATCCGGCCTTGGATGAACAGTGATACCGTCAGCACCAAAGCGCTCAATATCTTCAGCGCTTTTAATTAAATCGGGATTGTTGTGGCCACGGCTGTTACGCAGTGTAGCCAGCTTGTTAATATTTACTGATAGCTTTGTCATACACTGCAAAAATATAAAAGCCCCGCCAATAATGGCAGGGCTTTTCAAACACCTTTCGGTAATCAAAAACTCAATTCTTCCAGTAATGCTGTTGCTTTTGGAAACAGCAAATTGTTTTCCAGGTGTACGTGCTGATGCAGATCTTCTTCAAAACCCTTTAATTCACTTAATACAAGTTTGAATGTTGTACAAGCGCCGTCTGGTGCTGTATAGTTGTTGGTTAGTATGTTTATACGGTGCATAATTTCGCCGGCTTCGTCATGTTCATTTTCCATTACCTGCAATGGAGCAGCAACAGAGCTTGCATTAAAACCTTTTTCCTGCTTGTTGTTTACTGTTGCTTCCAGCATTTTAATTCGGGGAAACAAAACAACTTCTTCTTTCTGCAAATGAAGAAGCATTTCACTTTTTAAGTGCATAAATAACTGCAGCACTTCTTTCATGTACGGAAAGTTGTCGCCGTGTTTTTGCGCAACTTTAGTTAAATGCTGCTCAATAACCGGCATAATTTGTTTTGTATAAAAATGATGTTTAATTAAGATGTGGCTTATCAGATCCTGCGCATCCATATCAGAAAACCGCTTAATTGAACAACTGCCTGCAACGGCAGATGCATCCAGTTCCTGTACGATTTTTTCAACTGCAATGCCTTTTTCTGTGCAGGCCTGCGCCAGTGTGCGTTTGCCTTTGCAACAAAAATCAAGATTATATTTTTCAAATACGGGGGCTGTTTGGTAATTAGCGGTTACAATAGATGCTAATGTTTGTTCTGCAATATTTGTCATGATATTTTTTTTGTTTGTACAAAAGTTTTATTTTTTGTACACTTTTTTTATGACTGCGCTCACATTGTGTTTTTATTTTTGTAAACAAGTATCATTAAAATTCCGGTAAATAATAAGGCTGCGGCAGCAAGCAATAATTCATTTATAAAGTTTAAAGGGATGTAAAAAATTGCAGCTACGCCCTGCAGCATTAACAGCAGTTCATTAATAACAATACCGGTTATAAAAATATTAACGGCAGTTACAGTTTTTTTCGAGTCCTGGATATACTTTTCATGCATATATAAACCAAGCAGCCCAAGCGTAATAACACCTAATAGAATTAAATGCAGGTAACCAATTACTATGGGCCTGAAGCCAAATGCCATTGTGCTTAAAACAGGAATAGTGGAGCCAAGCTGCAGCAGCAGTTTTATGGTGAGGGCAACACCGGCAAGCAAAAGAATAAATTGTACGGGGTTATTAATAAACGATTTTTTAAAAGCCTGCTGTATTTTAAGTTGTTGCAACAGGATTAACCAGCCGGTAAACTGGCTGATTGCAGCAATAATCACAATTATATAAGCCCAGGCAGGTATTGGCAACCATAAAGCGCTTAAAACGTAAGCCGGTATGCAGGCGGCAGCAAAAAGCCAGAATACTAACTGCTGTTTTTTTAGTGGTATGTTGTTTAAAAATTTTGCACTTATCAAACCCATACATGCAAATAAAAACCAACCGTTGTATTGAAAGTGCAAATAAAAATATACAGCAGCTAAATACCAGTTTTGATGTACCGTTTTAGTTGCCATCATAAAAGCCAGGCTGAAAGCGCCTGCAGAAGAGAGGATATTAAAAAATAAGGCAGCTTTCATCCACCAATGACTTACCGATTTGCTGCTGATTGATGTTAAGTCCTTCCACAAGAAAAAAGCGAATGCATACGATACAAAAATTGATGCTGTTGAAAAACTGATTGAAATCAATCCGTAACCCTGCAAGGGGAAACTTAGCAACATACCATAAGCAGTAATAAGATTTGCCAGTAACAACCACTTATATTTTGCAGCAACCAGTTGTTGTTTTTTATTGCTGACATAATTAACAAGCAAAACCATTAACGCTTGTGTAACCCAGCCTGTAAAAGCAAAATGAGAGTGCCCGTGCAACAGGTGTTTTTGATTAACAAAGGGCACTGAAAATACAATTTTATACCTTAATACAAACCCAATAAATGCAACAATGAGCAGGTTTATAAGCGAAAGTTTTGCATAACGTTGTAGTGAGAAAGCCATTAGAAAGATTTGTACAAAATAAAATCACCCATTTTTTAAGGCTTGTGATTGTAATCATAATTTCAGCAAAATACTTTTCCCTTTTCTATAACAAGGTCTCCCTGTTCGTGCAGGTGGCGAATGGCACGGATAACAGTTTCCACACGCAGCCCTGTCATATTTGCAATTTGCTGCCGTGTAAGCATTACTTTATTGCATTTTTCACAAACATGCCGGTGAGATTGCTTAAAATAATTGAGCAGTGTAATTATGCTTTTTTCAGGATGGTGTGATGCAAGCTCTTTTAGTAATAAAAATTTAAACCGTAATCTCTCCGTCATCATTTTTGTAAATGTAAAATGTATGTCCGGCCTTTCGGCTAACAGGCTTAGAAAAGAGTATTTATGTAAACGCAAAATAACTGAATCAGTATCTGCAATTGCAGTAGCCGCAAAAGGCTGGCTGTCAAATAAAGGCAGTTCACCAAAGCATTCGCCGGGTTCAATCATGTGCTGAATAAACTCTGTGCCGTCTTCGCTGATATTGCTCCAGCGTACACAACCTTCTGTAAGCTGATGATAAAAATTGCATTCACTCCCTTCATTAAAAATTATATCTCCTGCATTTATTTTTTTGTAAGCTGCTCCTAAAGCAAGTAATGTGTCTATGTCTATCATTTTTTAAAGTTGTTAAATCGATTAGTAAAGGTAGACACGGCCTGATGCGGCAGTATGATGAAACGCTTACTTAAATATGATTTTCATCAGTTTGTCTGGGGCATTTTTATGATTTATCCCGGTTTTTTTAAAACATGATTGTACGCATAAAAACCGCTGTTATATGCAGGTATCATTGTACTATAATTATTAACAAAAAATAACTCATTATGAAAAAAACAATAGTAATTCTTTCAGCAATTGCTTTTTTGGTTGCTTGCGGTGGTGAAAAAACTGACAACAGTACTCCTGCGCCTGCTACTGGTGATGCCAAAAACACAACTGCTTCTCCAGAAGCAGGAGCTAATCCTGACTACGACCCAAACAGAGGCACCGGAAAGTTTACCAAAGTAGATGTTGGTGCAACACTGGATGCTGCTAAAGCCACAGGAGGCGAAAAAGTATATGGCGTTAAATGCAGCAGTTGCCATAAGCTTACAGAAGAAAAATTGGTTGGCCCCGGGTGGAAAGGTGTTACAAGCCGCCATACAGCAGAGTGGATTATGAATTTTGCCACTAACACTGATGAAATGCTGAACAAAGACCCTAAAGCACAGGCACAACTTGAAATTTGTTTAGTGCGTATGCCTAACCAGAATTTAAGTGATGATGATGCCCGCAATCTTTATGAATTTATGCGCAAAAACGATGGGGTAAAATAAAACATCCTTAAGAAACCTTAACAATTTAAACAAATAACAATGAAAAAATTTATAACCGGTTTGTTAGCGGCAACAGCAGCAACAGCGTTATTTTTTGCATCATCATGCAAGCCAAAAAATGCAGGTTCTGCAGTAAGTGGCGATGCGGCTGCCAAAGCTTATGTAGCACCCGGTAAGTACGATGAGTTCTACAATTTTGTATCAGGCGGTTTTAGCGGGCAAATGAGTGTATACGGATTACCCAGCGGCCGTTTGCTTCGTGTAATTCCCGTTTTTTCTGTTGACCCTGAAAAAGGTTATGGCTATTCGGAAGAAACCAAACCAATGCTGAACACATCACACGGTTTTGTACCCTGGGATGATTTGCATCACACCGAACTTTCTCAAACAAATGGAGAAATAAATGGCAAATGGGTATTTGCAAATGCAAATAATACTCCACGTTTGGCACGTATTGATTTAAAAACATTTCGTACCGCAGAAATTATTGAATTGCCAAACAGCGGAGGTAACCACAGTTCTCCTTTTGGAACTGAAAACAGCGAATACATTGTAGCAGGCACCCGTTTTAGTGTGCCGCCAGATGATGCCAATGGCGATGTGCCAATTAATACTTACAAACAAAATTTTAAAGGCCATATAAGTTTTGTAAGTATTGATCAAAACTCAGGCGAAATGAAAATTGCCTTTCAGTTAAAAACACCCGGTGTAAACTTTGACCTTGCCCGTTCCGGTAAAGCAAAATCTCACGGATGGTTTTTCTTTAGCTGTTACAACAGTGAGCAGGCCAATACATTGCTTGAAGTAAATGCTTCGCAAAAAGATAAAGATTTTATTATGGCAGTTAACTGGAAAAAAGCTGAAGAGTATTTAAAAGCAGGCAAAGGAAAAAAACAATCAGTTAAGTATGCACATAATGTATATAATGAAAGTACGCACACAGCAACATCTGAAATTAAAACAGAAGTTACAGTACTTGATGTTAAAGAACTGAAAGATATCTGTTACATGATACCATGCCCTAAATCACCACATGGTTGCGATGTTGACCCAACCGGGGAATACATTGTAGGCAGTGGTAAACTGGCAGCGCTTATTCCTGTATTCAGCTTTGATAAATTACAGAAAGCCATTGCTGATAAAGCATTTGCCGGGGAATACGACGGTATACCTGTTGTAAAATATGAAGCAGCATTATATGGCGAAGTACAAAAGCCAGGCTTAGGCCCATTGCATACAGAGTTTGATGGTAAAGGAAATGCATACACTTCTTTCTTTGTATCAAGCGAAGTGGTTAAATGGAATATTAAAGATTTAAAAGTTGTTGACAGGGTGCCTACCTATTATTCTGTAGGCCACTTGTGTGTGCCTGGTGGTAACACACGCAAGCCATCACCAAAATATTTAATTGCTTATAATAAAATTACTAAAGACCGTTACCTGCCAACCGGGCCAGAGCTTTCGCAAAGTGCACAGCTTTACGATATAAGCGGCGATAAGATGCAATTAATTCTTGACTTTCCAACAATTGGTGAGCCGCATTATGCACAGGCTGCGCCGGCAGATTTAATTAAAAATAACTCGGTTAAAATTTTTAAGATTGACGAAAACACCAACCCCTATGTTTCAAAAGGGGAGGCGGCTACAAAAGTGGTACGTGAAGGAAACAAAATACATGTTTATATGACGTCCATCCGTTCTCACTTTTCACCTGATAATATTGAAGGCGTAAGGTTAGGCGATGAAGTATATTTTCATGTAACTAACCTTGAACAGGATTGGGATGTGCCACATGGCTTTGCAGTAAAAGGCGCTACCAATGCAGAGCTGCTGATTATGCCAGGCGAAACACAAACATTAAAATGGATACCCGACCATATTGGTATTTACCCAATGTATTGTACTGATTTTTGCAGTGCATTACACCAGGAAATGCAGGGGTATATAAGAGTGTCAGCACCGGGCAGCAATGTGCCGCTTTTATTCAGTACTGGAAAAAACATGCCGAAAGCAGATAGTGCAGTTTCAAAATAATTCTGTAATGCCGGTCGTAAAAACGGCCGGCATTTTTTAAAATATCAGTCGCTCTAATTTATAAATATCAATAATTACTTGTTATGAAAAAGTATATCATATTGTTAACTGCTCCTTTTCTTTTTCTTGTTATCTCTTGCAATAATTCATCAAACAATGATGCACCTGCAGCTACAACAGAAGCTGCTTCAACTCCTGCTGCCGGCGGACAGGAAGCTGTACAGGATGATGTTTCCGCAAAAGACATTGTGAAGGTTGCAGTAGGATCTAAAGACCACACCACTTTAGTAGCCGCATTAAAACAGGCGGAACTGGTAACATCATTAGCTAATGCAGGCCCATTCACTGTTTTTGCACCAACTAACGATGCCTTTAGCAAACTGCCAGCAGGCACTGTAGATGGCTTAATGCAAAACGATAAAAAAGCCGACCTGCAAAATATACTGCAGTACCATGTTACAGTGTCAGCTATAAAGGCTGAAAATTTTACTGACGGACAAACACTCGGTATGGTTAACGGCGATAATATTACTGTAGCTGTAAAAGATGGAAAAGTTACTTTAAATGGTAACGTACATATTATTGCATCCGTTCAGGCATCAAATGGTATGGTACATATTGTTGATGGTGTATTATTACCTCCTGCAAAAAAATAAACCGTTTTAAACCTTTATCCTTTCTAAAGCCAATTAAAACTATACACATGAAGAAGAAATTGAGCGGAATGACCAGGCTGTTGCTGCTGATAGCAGCAGCAGCGCTGGTTGTTGTTTTATTTATGCCTATATGGCGTATTGACCTTGACGCACCACAATACCCTGAAGGGTTAAGCCTGCAAATTCATGCCAAAGGTTTAAAAGGCAATGTTGATATTATTAATGGCCTTAACCATTATATAGGCATGAAAACATTGCATAATGAAGACTTTATTGAGTTTGCAGTATTGCCATTTTGCATACTTTTTTTTGCAGCATTATTTATTGCAGTGGTGTTTATAAACAAACGCATTGCGTTAAATGCTGCATTCACTCTTTTTGTATTATTCGGCATTGTGGCTATGTATGATTTTTGGCGCTGGGAATATAATTATGGCCACAATTTAAATCCTAATGCAGCAATTATTGTTCCTGGTATGGCTTACCAACCGCCATTAATTGGCTTTAAACAATTACTGAATTTTGGCGCTTACTCTTACCCCGATGTTGGTGGATGGCTCTTTATTGCGGCAGGGATGCTGTTGCTGCTTTGTGTAATAATTGAATGGAAACGGAAAAAAAACAGTGTAAGAAAACCAGCCGCAGCATTAATCTTGCTGGCGGTTTTGTTAAACAGTTGCAACGCTGGGCCCGAGCCTCTTACTGTTGGTAAAGACAATTGTTATTTCTGTAAGATGACTGTTAGTGATGCAAAATATGGCGGAGAAATAGTTACAAAAAAAGGCAAAGTTTTTAAATTTGATGATGTGCATTGCCTGTTGCAGTTTACAACATCCATGATAAGCAAAGATGAAATAAAAGATATTTACCTTACAGATTATACAGGCCAGCACAACCTGGTAAATGTAAAAGAATGTTTTTTGCTGCAGGGCGGCGATATTAAAACACCTATGAACGGTAATATAATTGCGTTTAAAAATAATGATGAAATGAAGCAGTATGTTAAAAGCCTGAATGCTGCTGAAACAACCTGGCAGCAATTACTAAAATGAAACGGATATTACTGATATTATTCCTTTTTTTCTCAGTACAGGTTTTTGGCAAAGTAATAACCGTTGCAAAAAACAGCCCATATACAACTATTACAGCTGCACTTGCTGCTGCCACCGGTGGCGATACAGTTTTAGTAACTGGCGGCGTGTACTTCGAAAAGAATCTTGTAATTACCAAGCCGGTCGTTTTAAAAGGGCTTAATCAGCCGGTGCTTGATGGTGAAAATAAATATGAAAACATTTCAGTAAAATGCAGCAATGTAACGGTAGATGGTTTTTTGCTGCAAAATACCGGCACATCAAGCATAACAGATTATGCGGCCATAAAAATTTATGATAGCCATAATGTTACTGTTATAAACAATGTAATCAAAAATGCTTTTTTCGGTATCTACTCACAATACGGAACTAAATGTGTTATAAAAAATAACACCCTTACTGCAAATGCCAAAACCGAACAGGAAAGTGGTAACGGCATTCATTGCTGGAAAAGCGACAGCATGCAGATTACAGGCAATACAATCAGCGGCCACAGAGATGGTATTTACTTTGAGTTTGTAACCAACTCGGTTATCTGGCGCAATATTTCTTTTAAAAATATCCGCTATGGTTTGCATTTTATGTTTTCAAACAGCGATGCATACATAACAAATGTGTTTGAAAATAACGGCGCAGGCGTAGCTGTAATGTTTTCTAAAGATGTTAAAATGTTTAATAACTATTTCAGGGAAAACTGGGGCGATGCAGCTTATGGTATTTTACTGAAAGAAATAAGTGACGGTATTATACAGGGCAATCATTTTGAAAACAATACATCTGCAATTTTTGCAGAAGGCGCAAGCCGTATTGCAATGTATAAAAACAGCTTTATCAATAATGGCTGGGCTTTTAAAATACAGGCAAGCTGTATGGATGTTACACTTGCACAAAACAATTTTACAGGCAATACTTTTGATATAGGCACTAATGGTTCGCTGGTGCTTAATAAGTTTACCAATAATTATTGGGATAAGTATGAAGGCTATGATATAAATAAGGATGGAATAGGAGATGTGCCATACAGGCCCGTTAGTATGTACAGTATGATTGTAGAAAAAAATCCGCCTGCAATGATATTGTTTCACAGTATGATTGTATCGCTGATGGATAAATCAGAAAAAATAATACCGAGCCTTACCCCTGAAAACCTGAAAGATGAAAACCCGTTAATGAAACCATTGCCACTATGATTATTGCAAATAACATAAACAAAAAATTTGGAAGGCTTAAAGCACTGGACAATGTAAGTGTTACTTGCAACAAAGGCGAGTGCATAGCATTAATTGGCCCCAATGGCAGCGGCAAAACAACTTTTATTAAAAGTATTTTAGGCATGGTTGTTTGCGACAGCGGCTTTATAACTTTTAACGGAAAAAATATTTTGCATAACTGGCAATACAGGGCAAACATTGGTTACATGCCTCAAATTGGCCGCTATCCTGATAATATGTCGATTGGCCAGTTGCTTGAAATGATGAAAGATATACGCACAGATAAAAACAGTTTACTGGATGAAGAGCTGATAAAAAAATTCGGGCTTGATAAACTTTTAGATAAGCGCATGCGCACATTATCTGGCGGTACACGGCAAAAAGTGAGCGCCTCACTTGCTTTTTTATTTAACCCCGAAGTGCTGATATTGGATGAGCCAACTGCAGGACTTGACCCCGTTTCTGCAGAAATACTGAAAGAAAAAATTATTGCAGAAAAGGCTAACGGAAAACTGGTTTTAATTACTTCACATATTTTAAGCGAACTGGATGATTTGGTAACACAGGTTATTTATATGCAGGATGGCAAACTTCGTTTTCATAAAACTATTGATGAACTGCGTGCAGATACCGGCCAGGAAAAATTATCTAAAGTAATGGCAGCAGTAATGTTAAAATCAAACGGATGAAAAAAATAATAAAATATGTAATTATTGATATCCTGCGTAACCGCATAATGCTTGCGTATACAGCATTTTTGCTCATATTATCATTAAGTATTTTTAACCTGGAAGATAATGCAGCAAAGGGCATGCTGAGCCTGCTTAATATTGTTTTAATTATTGTACCATTGGTTAGCATTCTGTTTTCGGCTATTTATGTGTACAACAGTGCAGAGTTTTTAGAGTTGCTGGTAAGCCAGCCATTAAAGCGTAAAACAATCTGGCTGAGTATGTATAGCGGGCTTGCATTTTCGCTAACATTATCTTTTTTAGTGGGCATAGGCATTCCTGTATTATTGTTTAGTGCTACCGCCACTGGCATAACACTTATTGCAGCCGGTGTTTTTTTATCTGTAATATTTGCGGCGGTTGCAATGCTGGCCACTGTTAAAACCAGGGACAAAGCAAGAGGTATTGGCGTGGCGATTTTATTATGGCTTTATTTTTCGCTGTTGTTTGATGGGCTTGTTTTGTTTTTATTATTCCAGTTTGCAGATTACCCGATGGAAAAAGTAATGATGGGCATAAGTGCTTTAAACCCGATTGATCTAACACGTATAATGGTATTGCTTAAACTGGATGTAAGCGCCATGATGGGTTATACCGGCGCTGTATTTAAAAACTTTTTCGGAACAATAACAGGTACTGTTGTGGTAATTGTGATATTGCTGCTTTGGGCTATTGGCCCGTTACTGCTGTCTGCAGCAAAGTTTAACCGTAAAGATTTATAAAATGAAATCCGATATAAATAACAGAAATGATATTGAACTGCTGGTAACACAGTTTTATGAAAAAGTAAAAGCTGATGTCACAATAGGATTTATATTTAACGATGTTGCTAAAACAAACTGGGAAAAACACCTGCCTGTAATGTTCAACTTTTGGGAGAACGTGTTGTTTTATACAGGTGGTTATAATGGCAACCCTATGGAAATACACCAGCACCTGCATAAAAAAATTCCTCTTACGCAATCGCACTTTACCCAATGGAAAAACTTATTTATTGAAACTGTTGATGAACTTTTTGATGGCAACAACGCAGCATTAGCTAAACAGCGTGCCATTAGTATTGCTACTGTTATGCAGGTAAAACTGATGAATGCAGGCGATTTATAAAAGCAGCACATGGCTTTTTGTTTCTTTGCCAGTAATCATCATATACACACTTTCAAATAAAACATTTCGTTTCACAAAAAATATGATGTACTTTAACTGCTAAACATTTTATATGAAGCAGTTAAAGATTGTTCCATTGTTTTTGTTATTATTTGCCGGCTGCAACAGTAATAACCAGCCTGCATTTACAACGTATAAAAAAATTGATGTAATGTACCCTGCAACAAAAAAAGACACCACTGTTAAAGATGATTATTTTGGTACAGCAGTAGCCGACCCTTATCGCTGGCTTGAAAACGATACCAGTGCTGAAACTGCAAACTGGGTTAAACAGCAAAATGAAGTAACCAATGCTTATCTTAAACAAATACCATTCAGGGATGCTATAAAAAAACGTTACGAAACTCTTTTCAATTACGAAAAATATTCTGCTCCCTTTAAACAGGGAAATTTTATTTACTACTATAAAAACAGCGGGTTGCAGAACCAGAATGTTTTGTACAGGGAGCCTGTTGGCGGCGGTGCAGCAGAAGTTTTTTTAGACCCCAATACATTTTCTAAAGACGGTACAACCTCTCTTGCAGGTATCAATTTTTCTAATGATGGCAGCATGGCTGCTTTTAATATTTCAGAAGGCGGCAGCGACTGGCAGAAACTGATTGTAATGAATGCCGCCACCAAAACAATTTTAAAAGATACACTGGCATTAAAATTCAGCGGAGCAAGCTGGAAGGGGAATGATGGTTTTTATTACAGCAATTATAACAAACTGGCTGGTGGTAATGTCCTATCTGCCAAAAACGAAAATCATAAAGTGTATTATCACAAATTAGGTACACCGCAAGCAGAGGATAAATTAATTTTTGGTGATGACAGCCATCCTGTAAGATATGCATGGGGCTACCTGAGTGAAGATGAAAAGTGGCTGATTATCGGCACAGCAAATGAAACATATGGCAACACATTATACGTGCAGAATATGACAAAGCCCAACAGCACTATTGTACCTGTTGTTACTGACACAAAAAACAGCAGTAATATTGTTGATGTGGATGAAAATTTCTTTTACATACAAACCGATAAAGATGCACCAACAAATAAACTGGTAACTGCTCCTGTATCAAATCCATCGCCATCAAACTGGAAAACACTTATTGAGGCAAAGCCGGAAGTATTAAGTGTATCGGCAGTTGGTGGTGATTTATTTTGTACATATTTGAAAGATGCAGTAAGTAAAGTGTACCAGTATGACAAAGCTGGCAAACAAATACGTGAAGTGCAGTTGCCGGGGTTGGGAACAGCAGGTGGTTTTTCAGGAAAAAAAGAGGAGAAAGAGACTTACTATGTTTTTACTTCTTACATAAACCCTGCAACTATTTATAAAATGGATATTGCTTCCGGCAAAACATCTTTATATAAAGAATCAAAAGTTCAGTTTAAACCTTCGGATTTTGAATCGAAGCAATTGTTTTATTCAAGTAAAGACGGTACCAAAATACCAATGATAATAACCTATAAAAAAGGTATTGAACTTAATGGCAAAAACCCTTGTCTGTTGTATGGATACGGCGGTTTTAGTGTAAGCCTTACGCCTTATTTTGGTACATCAAACATTATTTTGCTGGAGAATGGCGGCATTTTAGCTGTGCCGAATATACGTGGCGGCGGTGAGTATGGAGAAGAATGGCATAACCAGGGTATAAAATTAAAAAAGCAAAATGTTTTTGATGATTTTATGGCTGCGGCACAATACCTGGTAGATAATAAATACACAAGCCGTGATTTACTTGCCATTGAAGGTGGCAGTAATGGCGGTTTGCTTATTGGCGCTTGCATTACTCAAAAGCCGGACATGTGTAAAGTGGCTTTTCCTGAAGTGGGAGTTATGGATATGCTGCGTTATCATAAGTTTACAGCAGGTGCCGGTTGGGCTTATGATTTTGGCACATCCGAAGACAGTAAAGAAATGTTTGAATACTTGCATCATTATTCCCCATTGCATAATATAAAACCGGCTGCCTATCCTGCTACTTTAGTTACTACTGCAGACCATGATGACAGGGTAGTGCCGGCACATTCATTTAAGTTTACAGCAACATTGCAGGAAAATCAAAAAGGGAACAATCCTGTTTTAATAAAAATTGAAACAAAAGCAGGGCATGGTGCCGGACGAAGTACAGCGCAGATAATTGAAGATATAAGTAATAAATGGAGCTTTATGTTTTATAATATTGGACTAAAGCCGGTATATTGATTTTCGGTATAAAATGAGGGGATATCTTTAGCAATAGTCAAAGACAGAAAAGATAGCATATGAAGAAAGATTTCATCTAAAATGGTGGATTTTTTATAATTACTTGAAAATAACTGATTTAAGAAAAAAAGAATTATAAAAAAAAATGGTTTTGTATTTAATTAAATAGTATTTTTACGGTCATTCGAGTAAAAATACTATTTATTGAATGGGAAAAATTACTAACCGTATTTGTGCTTTCTCTCTTGCCTGCACCACAACCGTCTCTAAAATCTGGGCTCAGTGCATAGTAAATTCATCTAATGGGTATTCAGTTACTGTTAGCGTTACTCCAATATCAGTAATTGCACCATCATCCTGCCCGTTTGGTTATAATTATAACCTTAAAGTAAATTATTCAGTAAGTTTTTCAGGTACAAATATTCCTTCCGGTTTATACACGCTGCAAGGAAATATTTATTGTGGATCTGCAGCTCACTTTTTTAGTATGCCGGTTGCCGGAGGCACCGGCACTGTAACAACAGTATCAAATCCATACCGTAATACACCCGATTGCAGTACAGCCACCATTAACAGTTTAAGCTGTAATACTGCACAAATAATTATTCAGGGCCCCGGATTGCCTTTACAAACCTTACCCTGCGCTTTAACTGGCACATTGCCTATTACTTTAACCAAATTTAATGCCCGCACTATGGGAGACAACAGCGTTTATCTTTATTGGGAAACTGCCACAGAAACTGCCAACCATTTTTTTATTGTAGAAAGAAGTAATGATGCTGCTGCATGGCAGGGCATTAAAACAATTGCAGGAGCTGGCAATTCCACATCACCACTTCAATATTTTTATATTGACAAACAATTGATGCCTGGTAAATATTACTATCGTTTAAAACAGGTTAATACTACCGGCAGCCATTCTTACTCAAATATTGTAAGTGCAGAAATTGCCACTAACAACACCGATATATATGTGTCTGATGTAACTGGTACCGGAAACCAGCTTTATATTGGTGGTATATCAAATGTTAATGAGTGGGAGGTATCAGTATTAAGTTCTACAGCTTCGTTGGTTTTAAAACCGGCCATTCTTAACGCAACTATTTTAAATATACCCGAAGTAAGCACAGGCATTTACCTTTTAAAATTGCAAAACAAGGTAAATGGAAAAATAAAAACTATCCGGTTTCTAAAGAAGTAAACCGGGGAGTGTTTGCATGAGGAATACACCCTGAAAAAAATCCCCGGTTTTCCGGGGATTTTTATTTAATTTTTAAACAGTAACAGCAGGTCGGCCAATTTTTGTTTTAATTCTTTTCTATGAACTATAAAATCTAAAAAGCCATGTTCCAGCAAAAATTCGCTTCGCTGAAAACCTTCAGGTAAATCTCTTTTAATTGTTTCCTTAATTACACGTGGCCCGGCAAAACCAATCAGTGCTCCCGGTTCGCCACAAATAATATCTCCCAGCATGGCAAACGAAGCCGTAGTACCGCCAAATGTAGGATCGGTACACAAAGAGATGTAGGGAATTTTTGCATCGCTTAACTGAGATAGCTTTCCGGAAGTTTTTGCCAGCTGCATTAATGAAAAGGCACTTTCCATCATACGGGCACCGCCGCTTTTATTAATTATCATAAACGGTATACCATGCTGCAGGCAATAATCGCACCCACGGCTTATCTTTTCACCCATTACACTGCCTAAGCTGCCGCCAATAAACTCAAAATCCATACATGCAATTACCAGGTCGTGGCCATTTACTTTGCCGTGCGCTACAGTAATTGAATCATGAATATCGGTTTTGGCATAAGTTTCTTCAAGCCTTTTACCATATGGCTTTAAATCAACAAAATTCAGGTAGTCTTTAGATTTAATGTTAGCGAAGAGTTCTGTGAAATGATTATCGTCAAAAATAATTTCAAAATATTCATCGCTGCCAATACGGTGGTGATGATCACATTTTGGACAAACAAATTTATTTTCACTCAGCTCCTCTACAGTGCAAGTATATTTACAGTTGGGGCACTTACTCCATAATCCTTCGGGCGCATCTTTCTTGTCTTTGGTTGAAGTAAGAATACCCTTTTTCATGCGCTTAAACCAACTTGGTTTGTTTCCGGCACTGTCTGTATTTTCTTCGCCGGAAAGACTGGCATCAAAATCTTCTTCTTTAAGCATATCGGTAAATTAACCTTCTTAATTAATAAAAAGAATGAACAGCAATTTAATTTTAATGCAAATTAACAATCAAATACAAAAACAACAAACCTGCCTTAGGGCAGGTTTGTGATTATATTAAATTAATTATGCGTTTCTGTTTATACAGTTAAGGTCTTCAAACGCCACTTCAAGCCGCTTAATAAAGCTTTCTTCGCCTTTACGTAACCAAACACGTGGGTCGTAATATTTTTTATTAGGTGCATCAGGGCCTTCGGGGTTACCTAATTGTCCCTGCAGGTAGGCTTCATTTTTCTTATAATTATTAAGTACACCTTCCCAAAATGCCCACTGCAAATCAGTATCAATATTCATTTTTATAGCTCCGTAACTTATTGCTTCACGTATTTGATGCTGCGGAGAACCGCTGCCGCCATGAAACACAAAGTAAACCGGTTTGGGGCCTGTCTTTAATTCTTTCTCAATATAATCCTGGCTGTTTTTTAAAATTACCGGCGTTAACTGTACATTGCCTGATTTGTAAACACCATGTACATTACCAAACGCTGCAGCAACGGTAAACATGCTTCCTACTTTGCTTAACTCTTTATATGAGTATGCAACATGTTCCGGTTGAGTATATAATTTTGCGTTGTCAATATCGCTGTTGTCAACACCATCTTCTTCACCGCCGGTAACTCCTAATTCAATTTCTATGCTCATGCCTAATGGCGCCATGCGCTTATAAAATTCAACCGAAGTTGCAATATTCTCTTCAATAGGTTCTTCCGACAGGTCGAGCATATGAGAGCTGAAAAGGGGCTGGCCTTTTTCTTTGTAAAACTGTTCACCTGCATCAATTAAACCACTAACCCATGGTAACCATTTTTTAGCAGCATGATCAGTATGCAATACTACGGGTACACCATAATACTTCGCCACATTGTGTATATGCAATGCGCCGGATATGCCACCGGAAATATTACCCTGCAATTTATCATTAGGCATTCCCTTACCAGCAATAAACTGGGCACCGCCATTACTAAACTGAATAATAACAGGGGAGTTAACTTTTGCTGCAGTTTCCAATACCGCATTAATTGTGTTGGTGCCAATTGTGTTTACTGCGGGCAGTGCAAACTCATTATCTTTTGCATCGTTGTACAAAGCTTGTAAGGCGTCTCCAAATAAAACGCCAGAACCATATTTACTCATAAGCAATTTTTTTGGGCAAATGTACGTAAGTGATTTGATTAGTTATATACTTTCAAATCAATCTTTATACACTTTCAATACTGTTTAATAAACTTAGCAAATATTGCGGCATTTGTAACATTCGGCTGCCATACCAGCTAAACATTTCGCCATCCACTAAAATTATTGGTACACCAGGCAAATATTGCTGCAATTCTGTTATATGTTTTTCTTTAAAAGGGTAGGGCTCTGAAGAAAGCATTACAAGATTACAACCTGCAGCCATGATATCATCGGCAGTTATCTTAGGGTATCTTAGCAACTGAGCAAATATGTTTTGCAAACCGCCGCGTTGCAGCATATCGTTAATAAATGTATCGCCGCCAATTGTCATGTAAGGGTTTCGCCATATGAGGTATGCTGTTTTACGGCCCGATGATTTTTCCTGCAGCCTTGTAAATTCTTTTTTAATATCAAGTGTTAATTTTTTTGCCTCGCTTGTACGGCAGGTCATTATACCAATATCTTTTATCATGGCATAAGCATCATCTACTGTCTTTACATCGGTTAACAGTACATTAAAATCTTTAGCCAGCTCTTCTACCTGTTCCTTTTCGTTTTCTTCCTTATTGGCTATAATTAAATCAGGCTGCAGCTCTTGTATCCGTTTAATATTTATATTTTTTGTACCGCCAATTTTTGTTTTGTTTCTAAACCATTCTGCCGGGTGAATACAAAAACGGGTAATGCCTGCTACTTCTTCATTTAAATTAAGGTAATGCAATAACTCGGTTATAGAGGGAACAAGAGAAATAATACGATTGGCCTTTTGAGATTGTGAGACAGCTGCTTTCAATAACATTCCTGTAAAATGGATTATAGGGTTTAAATAAAAACTTCCACTGTAATTTGAATAAACAAACGCCAGTGGAAGTAAAGTTTTTAAGAACCAACCAAGCACTAGTTGGTTTTAAACAGGATTGGTCTGGACTCACCTAAAAAAATTTCCTTCTTGTGGGGAGGAGATTTTTGGAATAATGTAATCCGGTTTCAGTGGTCTTTTGTGAGCTTTCAGTTTTCAGGCTGGGGCTCAGGATTCGGTTTGTTGGTTTCGCCTTTGCTGCTTGCGCAAATCAGGCATTGGATATTGGTGTTTTCTTCGGTTTTTCTGCGTTGGCTTTTCAGCCTCGTTTTAGGATATTGGTTTGTTCTCTTTGGTTTGTTTCTTCAGGATGTTGGATTTCGTTTTCTATTGGTGTTTTCGTTGGAATAATTGGTTTGTTTTCTTTGTTTGGTTTTACAGGATTCGGACTTTTTTATTTTCAGTTAATTTCTTTAATTAAAATAGAAGTTGACTGATACTGGATTGTTCGATTTTTCACAAACATTGGATTTGGATTTCTTTTGGCTTCGTCAGGATTTTGGATATGATTGATATTTAATTCCTATCAATCAACTTCTGACACAAAGATGCAACAGATAAACACCCCAGACAATAGCGATATTGCCCTTTTTTAACAGTATTGTATTTACTGATGGATTAGTAAATATCCACTTAAAATGACTGGGGTTGTTACGATAAAAATAATAGTAAAACTACGATTAAGCATTGTTTATTAAGTACGTACAAAAAATGCTGCATCGGTAAAATGCAGCATTGACGGGTGTTTCAGCTATTCGTAAAAAAACGATGGCTGTTTACTTTGTAAGGCTTTGTATAATGTCGTATTTAGTAACAATATGATATGATCCGCTTTCATCTTTGCTTAAAACAGCGCCATTTTCTTTATTTATCAGGCTGCTCAACCGTTCAACAGGTGTATCAAATGCCACTTCCGGGTAAGCTTTTTCCATTACTGTGCTTATAGCGTTGCTTTTTATTTCTGCATTATTTAAAATTTTAGTAAACAAACCGCTCTCTGATATTGCACCTGAATTAATTCCGTTTTCAAGCACAGGAATATTCTCAATATCATATTTCTTCATTAACTCAATAGCTTCCTGCACAGTTTGGTTAGCACTTACAGTTACTAATTTTTTAGCAACACGTCCGCTTACCAGGTCTTTAAATGTTTTTACATCCAAAAATCCCCGTTCCATCATCCATTGGTCGTTATAAATTTTAGCTACATAGCGGCTGCCGTGGTCATGAAAAATACATACCACCACATCATCTTTTGTTAATTGCCCCTGCAATTGCATTAATCCCTGTAAGCAGCTTCCGGCGCTGTATCCGCAAAAAATACCTTCTTCTTTTGCAAGCCGCCTTGCCATAATAGCACCATCCTTATCTGTAACCTGTTCAAAATAATCTATCACACTCATATCATAATTCTGTGGCACAAAATCTTCTCCAAAACCTTCGCTTATGTATGGGTGCACAAAACTCATATCTATCTTACCCGTTTTAAAATAATGAGTAAGTAAACTGCCATAAACATCAATAGCCCAAATTTTTATATTTGGATTTTTTTCTTTTAAAAACTGTGCTGTACCTGTAATGGTGCCGCCGGTACCGGCAGTACATACCAGGTGTGTTATTTTACCTTCTGTTTGTTCCCAAATTTCAGGGCCAGTACTTTCGTAATGCGCCAGCCTGTTGGCAAGATTGTCGTATTGGTTAAAATGATATGAGTTGGGCACTTCCTTAGCAAGCCTTTTTGCAACACTATAATAACTTTGCGGATCTTCAGGAAGTACATTGGTGGGACAAACTATTACTTCTGCACCTACCGCTTTTAAAATATCGGCCTTTTCTTTACTCTGCTTGTCGGTAGTAACAAAAATGCACTTATAACCTTTTACACAGGCAGCCAGGGCAAGACCCATACCTGTATTGCCGCTGGTACATTCTATTATGGTGCCACCGGGTTTAAGTTTTCCTTCCTGTTCGGCCACTTCCACCATTTTAAGTGCCATGCGATCTTTAATGCTGTTGCCGGGATTAAAATAATCGACTTTTGCCAGCACTGTTGCAGGAATACTTTTTGTGATTTTGTTGAGCTTGATTAATGGGGTATTGCCAATAGTTTCTAAAATATTATTGAGCCACATGTTTAGTTTAGTTTGTGGCAAAGGTACAATTTTACAAAGAGTGAATACTGCTGTTACACTACGATTTATTTTGCTAACACTTCCATTGCTTTTTTAACGGCAGTATCCGTATTATTCAGTGACTCATATAAACCTTCGTTGCGCCAAACCTGGCGTGCAATTGCTGCTTTAATGCGGTTGGTTATATCATTTTTTTCTGCCGGAATTGTTGTGGAAAGGTTTAAAGAATCCTGTAATGCCGCAGTTACAAACTGTTTCCAGTCTTCTTCTGTAAACAAAAACGATTTTACAAATTCGGCAGGGCCTTTATAACTTTTCAATTGCTGCAAATGCTGCAGGTAATAATGGTAGGCGAAATTAGGAATGGTATTTTTTGAATAAAGTTTTGCTGAATTTAATGTAAAGCCTGTGGTATCTATTGCCACAAAATAATCGGGTGTAATACCACCGCCGCCATAAACTTTTTTACCGCCTTTGGTTTTAAAAACTTTAGTAGTATCATTTTTCACCGAATCGGCACTTTGTGTTTCGCCATCATAATACCGGTTGCGTATTTCATCATAATAAGCTTTGCCGCCATTACTGTACGAGCGCTGAATACTGCGGCCAACAGGTGTATAATATCTTGCAACGGTTAAACGCAATGCGCTGTTATCACTTAAATCAAATTGTTCCTGCACAAGCCCTTTACCAAAACTGCGGCGGCCAACTACGGTGGCTCTGTCCCAATCCTGTAAAGCACCTGCCAATACTTCGCTGGCACTGGCTGTTCCTTCATCTGTTAACAATACCAGCGGCTCAGTTTCAAACTGGCCCACACGTTTACACCGGTATTCTTTTCGGGCTACATGTTTACCTTCTGTATATGTAATAAGTTTATCACCGGGTAAAAACTCATCGGCTATTTCAATAGCCTCATCTAAAATACCACCGCCATTACCTCTTAAATCGAGAATAAGCTTTTTTAACCCCTTTTTTTTCAGTGCCATTAATGCTTCCATAAATTCACGATAAGTTTGCTGACTGAATTTATTTAGCCGGATATAACCAACCCCATCATTCATCAGGTAACTGGCATCCACACTGCTTACAGGTATAGCTCCACGTATAATGGAAACCTTTTTTTGTTCGCTGCCTCGAAGCAGCGTCACTATAACTTCTGTTCCTTTATCGCCCCGCAACATTCTGCGTATTCTGTCACCTCCACTTAGCTTGCCGGTAACAATACTGTCGCCTACTTTTAAAAATTTATCTCCTGCCTGCAAACCTGCCTGGGCGCTGGGCCCGTTGGGCAAAACATTGGTTACATTAATAGTGTCGCTGAATATATTGTATTCTACACCCACACCATAAAATTTGCCTGCAAGATCTTCATTTACCTGTTGCAGTTCTTCCGAAGGTATAAACACTGAATGGGGGTCCAGCTTGCTCAGCATTGCCTGTATAGCTGTATCGGCAAGGCTTTCCGCATTTACATCATCAACATACCGGTTTTGTATTAAATCAATTATTTCCTGCACCGGGCGGCGTTTTTCCATATAAAAAAAGCTTTTGCCCGGCATATTGTCTCTCATTTTGTAGCCTAAAAACAATCCTGCCACCATGGTAACACTTAATAATAACGGCAGCCAAACCTGTATTTTACTTTTCATGCTGCGAAGATAACAACTTCATTGTTTGCCCGGTTTAGTAAGGATTTATTCAATTACAAAAAGCTTTACCTTCATGGTATATTATTAATAAATCCTCAATGGCAGTTAAATTAATTGCAGACAGCGGTGCTACAAAGGCAGAATGGTGTTTGCTGGATGGCACCAGGAAGAAAACTTTTTACACACAAGGGCTTAGTCCCTATTTTTTATCATCAGAAGCAATTACGGCCACTATTAATAGCGAGTTAAAAAGCAAACTAAAAAATACCACACCCGATCAGGTATATTTTTATGGTACAGGATGCAGTAATCCTGTTAATGCCAGGAGTGTAAAAAAAGCCATTACAAAATCTTTTCCGGGTGCTGCGGTAGAAGTAAATACCGATTTATTAGGTGCAGCAAAAGCTTTATGCGGCAATAACAAAGGCATTGCCTGTATTTTAGGTACTGGTTCAAACTCCTGCTATTATAACGGTAAGTCGATTGTTAAGAACAGCCCGGGGCTTGGTTATGTTTTAGGCGATGAGGGCAGCGGCGCTTACCTTGGCAAAAAAGTGGTGCAGTATTTTTTATATAATACTTTTGATGCCGACCTTATGGATCGTTTTACTGCACGGTTTAATGTAACTAACCTGGATATTTTAGATGCGGTATATAAAAAGCCGTTGCCCAACCGTTACCTCGCTTCGTTCACTATTTTTTTAGCAGAAAACCGGGGGCATTATATGGTGGAAAATATTATTGAAGATGGGATAAATGATTTTTTCTTTCACCACATTTGCAAATACAGCGAAAGCTGGAAACTGCCCATACATTTTGCCGGCAGTGTGGCTTATGGTTTTAAAGATGTAATAAAAGAAATGTGCCGTAGCTATGAACTTGAGCTGGGAACAATTTTAAAAAAACCAATGGATGGCTTATCTGTATTTCACCGATAAAGAATAAAGAGTATGGCATTTGAAAAAATAACAGAATCAGCTTCGCCTTACAGGCATTTGGAAAAAATGAGCATTGGTGAGTTGCTGGAAAATATTAATAATGAAGATGCCAAAGTGCCTGAAGCAGTGGCTAAAGTAATACCGCAAATTGAAGCTTTGGTACACGTAATTGTTGATAAAATGCTGATGGGTGGCCGTATGTTTTACATTGGTGCAGGTACAAGCGGCAGGCTGGGCATTGTAGATGCCAGCGAATGCCCGCCCACGTACGGAGTACCTTATGGACTTGTTATTGGTATAATAGCCGGCGGTAAAAAAGCCATTACAGAAGCTGTTGAGTTTGCAGAAGATGATAAAGAACGGGGTTGGAAAGATTTGCAGGAGTATAATGTAAACAGTAAAGATGTGGTTATTGGCATTGCTGCGAGTGGTACCACACCTTATGTTATTGGCGCTTTGGAACAATGCCGCCAGCATCATATTATAACAGGCAGTATAAGTTGTAACCCGGGAGCGCCGGTAAGTGCTGCTGCAGATTTTCCTATTGAAGTAGTGGTGGGGCCGGAATTTGTAACCGGCAGCACAAGAATGAAAAGCGGCACCGCACAAAAACTGGTATTGAATATGATTTCAACTTCTACAATGATACAATTAGGCAGGGTGGAAGATAACCGTATGGTTAATATGCAACTGACAAATGAGAAGCTGGTTGACCGCGGCGTTAAAATGCTGATGGAAAAACAAGGACTTACTGATTACGATGCCGCAAAAGAATTATTACTGAAGAACGGAAGTGTTAAAAAAGCTATTGACAGCCTCCATTTATAAAAAATGTAGCGGTTTATTTATGCAAATTCCTTAACTTAGTAATCTCAATCTTCAATTAAAACTACAGCTATGAATTACAAAATTTTACTCACTTCATCACTTATTGCGTTTAGTTTTTCTGCCACTGCACAAAATGCAGCCACTTTTGCTATTACCGGCGACAATACCAATGGTAATGTTGATTTTAACTGGATGAATATCCGCAAAGTAAATGTTGGCACCGGCAAAATAGTAAGCACTGTTTTTGACAGACTCAATTCTAATGTGCAACTACTTAATGCCGAAACTAAAAAAGCTGTATCTGCAACAGCGGCATACCCAACAGCCACTTTAGTAGCTGCCGCAGCTTACGATAAAAATCATCAAAAACTCTTTTTTACACCTATGCGTAAAGGAGAACTGCGCTGGCTTGATGTAGATGAAAATAAATATTACACCGTAACCAGTAAATTAATTAACCCACTGGATTTATCAGACGAAGCTAACCATATTACCCGTATGGACATTGCTGCAGATGGTAACGGCTATGCTGTTACAAATGATGGTAATCATTTCATCCGTTTTACAACAGGTAAAAAAACAATAATTACAGACCTGGGTGCATTGGTAGATGCTGAAAGCAATAAAGGAATTTCCATTCATAACCGCTGTACCAGCTGGGGCGGAGATATGATTGCGGACGCCTATGGAAAACTGTATATCATCTCTGCCAATCATTCTGTATTTAAAATTGATATTGACAGCCGTATTGCCACCTATTTGGGTGTTGTAAACGGTCTTCCGGTTAACTACACCACCAACGGTGCTGCGGTGGATGATGACGGAAATATTGTAGTGAGCAGTGCCACCAGTTATGATGGTTTTTATAAGTTTACGCTAAAAGATATGGCGGCAGTTAAAGTAGAAGGATCTGATAAATATACCGCTTCTGATCTTGCCAATGGCAACCTGCTTTATCAAAAAGAAGTGGATGCAAAAAGAAACCTGGGTGCTGCGGAGGCGCTGCCTTCAGCTCCAATTAATACAGATGCAAGAATATTTCCAAACCCTGTTACCAACAATGAGTTTAAAGTTTTATTTGATAACCAGGCCGCAGGTAAATATTACATTGTAGTTGCAGATTTGTCAGGCAGAGATGTACTGACGACTAATACGACTGTATCCGCAAAAACACAAACAGCAACAGTTCGTATCAGCAATACATTGAGCAAAGGTGTTTACCTTGTTAAGGTATTGGATGCTGCAAAACAATTAGTATTCACAGACAGAGTGGTGATACAATAACAATATTAATAAAAGAGCATCATAAAAAAAGAGACCTGTTACCGGGTCTCTTTTTTATTCCTTTATTTCATAAATATCTGACTGAGCCGCCAGCATTTCCCTGTATTTATTAAATAGTTTTGTTTTGGAAATAAAACCTTTAAACTTGCGGTTGCTATCCAGTACTGGCAAATACCAGCTTTGTGTAGTATCAAACTTTTCCATAACAGTATGCATATTCTCATCATCCCGTAAAACAGCCGCAGGTTTCTTCATTACAGAACGGATGGATGTTTTCTCAAACTGCTCCGGCATAAACAGTTTTTGTTTTATGTCATTCAATTCAATAATGCCGGCAAAACGTTCTTTACCATCCACCACAGCAAAAATATTTTTTTCGCTCTTTTTTATTATTTCCACCAGGTCTTTTAATTTTTTATCTATGGCAATACTGCTGTATTCGTCAGTAACTATTTCCGCCAGCCTGATGCTGGTGAGAATGTTTTTTTCTTTTTCATGAGTGAATACCTGGCCTTCCATCGACAGCTTTTTAAGCTCCATTGAAAAAGGCTCGTAACTTTTAACAATAAAAAAAGAAATAGAAGAAACAATCATCAGCGGAATAAATAATTCGTAGCCATTGGTTATTTCTGCAATCAGAAACACTGCTGTTAAAGGACAATACATTACGCCACTCAATACGCCGGCCATACCAACAAGGCTAAAATTGCCTTCCGGTACTTTAAGCCATCCAAAAACATTAAATAATTTAGAAAAGAAAAAACCTAAATAAGAGCCCGTAAAAAGCGACGGGGCAAAATTACCCCCATTACCGCCACTGCCAATAGTAATGCCTGCTGCTACAGGTTTAAACAAAACAATAAAAGCAGCAAAAACTATAATGCCCCAATGCTCACCCAGTTTTAAAAAAAGCGTGGTGTTATCAGCAAAAGTGCTGAAAGTGCCATTTGCCACCAGTTTTACACTGTTATATCCTTCGCCAAATAAAGGCGGAAAAACAAAGTATATAAGCATTAGCAAAACGCCGCCAATAACTGCACGTACATATGGATTTATCTTCCACTGGTGGAGTTTGCTTTCGGTTTTTTTAAAAGCTCTTGCATAATACAAAGAAATAAAGCCTGCCAGTATTCCCAACACAATGTAAAATGGAACATTCTTATAATCGAAGCTCTGCTTTAAAACAAAATTGAACAAAGACTCTTCTCTTAAAATAATTTTTGAGCAAAGCGCACCAACTACTGATGCAATAATAAGAGGGATAAAATAACTTACAATTGTTTCTGCAAGCAATACTTCTACAGCAAAAATAACACCTGCTATGGGCGCATTAAATACTGCTGCAATACCGGCCGCTGCACCGCAAGCAATCAGCAAAGTACGTTCCTGGTAATTAAACTCACTTATCCTGGAAACATTTGAACCCACCGCAGAGCCTGTTGCAACAATGGGCGCTTCCAACCCGGCAGAGCCGCCTAAACCAACTGTAAGAGAACTTGTAATTACATGCAGGTAAGTGTGATTTAACGGTATAAAAGATGACTTGCGGGCAATGGCTTTTAAAACCATTGCAATACCTCTTTCAATTTTTCCACGAAAAAAATAAATGATGATTGTTACTGTTAAAACCAGCCCGGCCATGGGAAACAACAGGTAGGCAAACTTGCTTACATGAATATTTTCAATCCAGTATTGCAGGTAATGCACCAATGTTTTTAATAATACCGCCGCAAGCCCGGATACCAGCCCGGTTAATGTGGCAACCAGCATTATTAATTGTGCCCTGCTTAATTTGGTGCGCAGGTAATTAATTGTTTTTTGATAAACAGGTTTAATCATGCTGTTAACTGAACATAGCTTCTATAGCAGCAATATGATTGTATAGTATGTATTGCTGCAAACAGCAAAGGTACGGGCATATAAACTATAAAATGTTGCTGTAATTTTTAAGTTTTACCTGAACTTTGTAACAATGAAATTGTTTTAAATGCAGGATATAGAACCATATTATAACTGGCGGCATTTATATGCAGCGGAAGAAGATGATCGCAGCCCGTTTTATGGCAGAACTTACAGCGAATTTGAATTCAGCCAAACGGTTTACAATTATTACATACATCCGCAATGGGATGAATTTGGCAGCCGCACCCTTTATATGAAAATATTATTTACTGACTATGAACAGCAGTTTAGTATAATTGAGCTAATAGGTGAGTGGAATGATGCTATTGAAAACGATATAATGACCTTACGAAGGGAAGTTACCGATGAACTGTACAAACAAGGCATAACTAAATTTATTATAATTGCAGAGAATGTATTGAATTTTCACAGCAGCAGCGATGATTATTACGAGGAGTGGAGAGAGCAATTGACTGATGATGGCGGGTGGGTGGTGATACTGGATATGCCGGAGCAAACGCAATACGATTTTAAAAAAGCCCGTTTAACCAATTTTGTCGGGTTACTCGATTTTCCGCAGTGGCGTACATTAAAACCAGAAATGGTTTTTCAGCAGGTAGATAACTGGATGATACGGCAACTGCAATAAAAAATGGTATCGTTTGCGTAAAAACAGTTAACAAAATATGTTTTTGGCGTATAGTACCTTAAATTTGCTGACCAAAATATAACATTAACTTTTGCACAATGACCTTTAAACAGCTATTCACTTCTTCCATAGGTAAGAAGTTTACGATGGGGCTTACCGGATTGTTTTTAATTTCCTTTCTTGTTATTCACTGCACCATCAACTCCATGATATTTTTTAATGATAATGGGGAAATGTTTAATGAATGGGCGCACTTTATGAGCCACAACTATATTGTTCGTGTGCTGGAACTGGGCTTGTTTGCAGGCTTAATTGCACACATTATACAGGGGTTGATGTTGTGGAAGCAGAATAATGCTGCAAGGCCTGTTAAATATGCTGTAAATGCAGCTAATACCAACAGCAAATGGTACAGCCGCAGTATGGGTTTGCTGGGTACATTGTTATTGTTCTTCTTAATTCTGCATGTTTCTAAATTTTTTGTTAGTACAAAAATTGCTTTGTATGCAGATGGCGGGGCTAACGATGCAAGCCATAACCTGTATGAAGAAATGAAAATTTATTTTACCGAAAACCTGTGGGCTGTTATTGCTTACATAGTTGGTGTAATTTCTTTGTTCTGGCATTTGCTGCATGGTTTTCCCAGTGCGTTTCAAACTATGGGTATAAATCATAAGCGTTACACACCCATTATTAAAGCCGCAGGAACAGTTTTTTCAGTTATTGTTTGTGTGCTGTTTGCATTAATGCCACTGGCATTTTACTTAGGGTGGATTTCTTAACTGCTGAATAAACAGATAAAGCTGAAGAGTGCGACGCTACTGAAGCTGAACAACGAACAAAAGCTGACACCAAAAAGAAATTATACATTATTCATTATTAATTATTCATTGAAATATGGCTCTTAATTCAAAAATACCAGCAGGTGCAATGAGTGAAAAGTGGGAAGACTACAAAGGCCACGTTAAACTGGTAAACCCTGCTAACAAGCGCAGGCTTGAAGTTATTATTGTAGGCACCGGGCTTGCAGGTTCTGCAGCCGCTGCTTCATTAGGAGAAATGGGTTATAAAGTAAAAACATTTTGTTTCCAGGACAGCCCACGCCGTGCACACAGTATTGCGGCGCAGGGTGGTATTAATGCCGCTAAAAACTATCAAAACGATGGCGACTCTGTTTTTCGTTTGTTTTATGATACGGTGAAAGGCGGCGATTACCGTGCAAGAGAAGCCAACGTACACCGTTTAGCAGAAGTAAGTGGAAATATTATTGACCAGTGTGTGGCGCAGGGTGTGCCTTTTGCCCGTGAATATGGCGGCTTGTTAAGCAACCGCAGTTTTGGTGGTACACAGGTGCAGCGTACGTTTTATGCAGCGGGGCAAACCGGGCAGCAGTTATTATTAGGTGCATACAGTGCCTTGGAAAGACAAGTGGCCCTGGGTAATGTAACTCAATACAGCCGCCACGAAATGCTGGATGTGGTAATGGTAGATGGTAAAGCCCGTGGTATTATAGCAAGAGATTTAGTTACAGGAAAATTAGAACGTCACTTTGGCCATGCCGTTTTATTATGTACCGGCGGTTATGGCAACGTATTTTATTTAAGTACCAACGCAATGGGCAGTAACGTAACTGCTGCATGGAAGGCACATAAAAAAGGTGCGTTTTTTGGTAATCCTTGTTTTACACAAATTCACCCAACATGTATCCCTGTTAGTGGAGACCACCAGAGTAAATTAACGCTGATGAGTGAATCGTTACGGAATGACGGACGTATTTGGGTACCCAAAAAACAAAATGATACCCGTAAGGCAAATGAAATACCGGAAGATGAAAGAGATTATTATTTAGAAAGAAGGTATCCTGCATTTGGTAACCTGGTGCCACGTGACGTAGCATCAAGAGCTGCAAAAGAAAGGTGTGATGCAGGGTATGGAGTGGGTTCATCTAAACAAGCGGTGTATTTAGATTTTGCTGATGCTATAAAACGTTATGGTAAAATTGAAGCTGGTAAACAAGGCTTGAATGCGGATGAAGCAACCATTATTGCAATGGGTAAAGATGTGGTGAAAGAAAAATATGGTAACCTGTTTGATATGTATGATAAGATAACGGGAGAAAACCCCTATGAAATGCCCATGCGTATTTATCCAGCGGTGCATTACACCATGGGTGGGTTGTGGGTGGATTATGAATTGATGACTACCGTACCCGGTTTATATGCAATGGGGGAAGCTAACTTTAGCGACCACGGTGCTAACCGCCTTGGTGCAAGTGCGCTGATGCAGGGCCTGGCAGATGGTTACTTTGTTATTCCTTATACTATTGGTAATTATTTGGCTGATGAAATACGCAACCCCGCTTTACCAATAACACACCCTGCATTTGAAGAAACTGAAAAAGCAGTAAGCGACCGCATTAATACCTTAATGAACATTAAGGGAAAGCAAACAGTGGAAAGCTTTCACAAACGTTTGGGTAAAATAATGTGGGATAAATGCGGAATGGCCCGTAATGCACAAGGATTGCAAGAAGCCATTACCGAAATACAACAATTGAAAAAAGAATTTTGGAGTGATGTACGCATACCGGGTGAAGTGGGAGAGTTTAACCCTGAATTAGATAAAGCAGGCCGTGTGGCAGATTTTATTGAACTGGGAGAGTTGATGTGTAAAGATGCGCTGAACCGCAATGAAAGCTGTGGCGGCCACTTTAGAGAAGAAAGCCAGACCGAAGATGGAGAGGCAAAACGTGACGATGTTAATTACAGTTATGTAGCCGCATGGGAATATAAAGGCGACAGTGACTGGCAATTGAACAAAGAAGATTTGACTTTTGAAATTGTGAAGCCAACACAGCGCTCTTATAAATAAATGCTGAACGCAGGTTGTTAAGATTTTTATGATTTAATAAGAAAGTATTTGAAAATCATAATCCATCATATTCATCATAAAAATCAGCGTTCTTAAAAAATGAGAGTTAGCGGTTTCACCTTTGTAAAAAATGCCATTAAGTATGGTTACCCGGTGGTGGAATCGATTACATCCATACTGCCGGTGGTGGATGAAATGATTGTGTGTTTGGGCAACAGTGAAGATGATACTGAAGGTTTAATAAAAAGTATTGGAAGCGATAAGATAAAATATATTCATTCCGTTTGGGATGATAATTTGAGGGAAGGAGGAAAGGTGCTGGCGGTGGAAACAAATAAAGCCATTGCAGCAACAGCGGCAGACAGTGACTGGCTCTTTTACATACAGGCAGATGAAGCGGTGCATGAACAGTACCACAGCACCATTACCAATGCCATGCAGTTGTATAAGGATGATAAAAAGGTAGAAGGATTGCTTTTTAATTATCATCATTTTTATGGCAGCTATAAATACATTGGCGATGGAAGAAGCTGGTACAGCAAAGAGATACGGATTATACGCAACGATAAAAGAATAAAGAGTTTTAAAGATGCACAGGGATTTAGATGGGAAGATGGCCGTAAGTTAAATGTAAAACTGATTGACGCTTACATTTATCATTATGGATGGGTACGCAGCCCTTTACTGATGCATCAAAAAACAGAAACCTTTTATACACTGTGGGACGGAGAAGCAGGGAAAACAAAAAAAATAACTGAAGGATCGTTTGATTATTCAAACATAGATTCGGTTACTATTTTTGAAGGCACACACCCGGCAGTAATGAAAAAATTAGTGGAAGCAGAAAACTGGGACAGTGGTATTGACATGAATAAAAAGAATTTTAAAAGTACAAAGCATAAGCTGTTGTATTTTTTGTGGAAGAAATTTAACTGGCGGCCATTTGAGTACCGCAATTATGTAAGAGTTTGATTAATGAAAAACTTTAGTTGAAGAGTGCGACGCCAATAAAGTTGATTAGTATTACTGAAGCTTGTAACAAAAACAAAAATTTTTAGTTTATATACAATGGAACATTACAACATGAACCTCACACTTAAAGTGTGGAAACAAAAAAACAGCAGCGATAAAGGGCATTTTGAAACTTACCAGGTAAAGGATATTTCAAGTGAGATGTCGTTTTTAGAAATGTTTGATGTGCTGAACGAACAACTCATTGGCGAGGGCAAAGAGCCTATTGCTTTTGACCACGACTGCCGTGAAGGTATTTGCGGTATGTGCAGCATGTATATAAACGGTAAAGCACACGGGCCATGGGCACAAAACACCACCTGCCAGTTGCACATGAGGGCATTTAAAGATGGCGATACCATTGTGGTGGAACCCTGGAGAAGCCAGGCTTTTCCGGTAATAAAAGATTTAGTGGTTGACCGCACTGCATTTGACAGGATAATACAAGCCGGTGGCTATATCAGCGTAAATACGGGTAATGCCAAAGATGCAAATAATATTCCTGTTGATAAAAAAGATGCTGACGATGCGTTTGCGGCTGCGGCATGTATTGGCTGTGGTGCTTGTGTGGCTACTTGTAAAAACAGCAGTGCTATGTTGTTTGTAAGTGCTAAAGTTTCGCAATTAGCCTTATTGCCACAAGGCCAGCCGGAAAGAAATACCCGTGTGTTAAATATGGTTGCACAAATGGATAAAGAAGGTTTTGGTAACTGTACCAACACTTATGCCTGCGAAGCTGAATGCCCTAAAGGAATTTCAGTGTCAAACATTGCAAGGCTTAACAGGGAGTATTTAGCAGCTGGTTTAAAAGCGGATTAATAAATATAGAATTTATAAAAGCAAGCCGTTACAAAACTGTAACGGCTTTTTAGTTGCTCTACCTTGTCGTGCAAAAAGTTATTTTTTCTTGCGCTTATCTTTTATGGTAAACACCCTGCTTACATTGAATCCGAAATGTATATCGCCTTTAAAAAAGTCACCGGTGGTTTCGGTAATAAAAGTCCTTTCTGTCATACCGGTTGAGTTGGTAAAATGCAGCTGAAAAACGTGGCCGCCTGTTTCTATATCAAAACCAACTGCAAGTGAATTATGAGTGCCGGGCAGTAAATAATTTTGCCCTTCTACAAATGATAACGGAAGTACATGATAATACTCAATGTTAAAGCTCAGCCTTTTTGTTAGTTTAAATCGGCCTCCTGCACCTAAGGCAAAAATATCATTGGGGTCGGTAGTGGCTTGCACAATGTTGTAATGCACATACGATGGCATAAGCTGCAGTGAAATTCCTTCGCTGAACTTACGTGCAATTAATAATTGATGGGCAAATGAAAGGCGGGAAGTGTAATAATTTTTACGGACCGGGTCTTCCCACTTTAAAGTTTTAAGCATAATGGTTGAAACTGCACTGATTGATATAGGCGAAGACCATTTACCGCCTGATGATTGCCGGAGTATTTTAAATTTACCAAACGCATCGTATTGTTTTTGAAAAGTACTGCGGCCTGCACCAACCATTAGTCTTTTTGAAATTCCGTAGTCAAGCCCTATGCGCATGGTGGCCTGGTCTAAACCAAACAGCTCATAAGCGCCTTTATTAACCATTCCAAAGCGGTGAGATATTTTTAAATCAAGCACACCGGCAGCCGCATTTTCTATAGAATGGCCATTGATTAATCTTGATGTTTTGAATGTTGCTGTGGCATAGTCACGCTTTTTTTCGTTTTTAGCATCATCTTCCAGCATCTTCATTAAATCATCCTGTGCATATAGTTTAGTTATAGCAGCAATACAAACAGCAATTGTTATTAACAGGCTTTTCATTAAGTATATTTTAATAATTAACTTTTGGGTTCGTATTTACAGTCTACAGCAACATCAATTTCTTCAGATATTTTATCTGCAACAAGCGACGGTATAGAAATATTATAATCTTTAAGTTTTACAGAGAATTTGGAGCTGGCTGCTATTTTACCTCCCTTAACTGTTACTGAACCATTGGTTGCAATTTTTTTTGTAACGCCATGCAGTGTCATGTCGCCTTCCACTGTAACTGCATACGCCCCGTCCTTTGTAAAGTTTACGGCTGAAAGGTTGGTTATTTTTCCTTTAAAAGTTGACTTTGGATACTTGGTGCTCTCCACATAATTTTCATTAAAGTGCTCTTCCATAAGCGCCAGCTGAAAATGAAAACTCTTCATTAATACTGCAAACACAAATTCTCCGGTTTGGGTATTTAAAATACTCGACACCTCATTGTTATCTGCTTCCACCTTTTCAATCGATTTTGCTCTTGAAGAAAATGAAACCTTACCGGTTTTAGTTATTTGTATGTTTTGCGCTTTAACTGAAAACAGGGTTGCTATACATACAAAAAGGATAATTACTTTTTTCATAAGTTTTTAATTTGAATTTTGCTTTATTATTTAATTATTGAGTGCACCTGCATTAATCCATTGCTGAATTTTTGCAATGGTGCAAACATTTAATTTATTGCCCCCTTGTGGCATTGCTGAAAAACCATTCTCATGGTTAATGGAGCCCATCAGCCGGCCATTATTCACAAATGATTTTACACCATTATAAGTATCCAGGATTACACCGCCTGATGCAGATGCAGTATTATGACAACCACTGTTGCAATTGGCATTCATTACAGGCAATACATCTGTTGAAAATTTTGCCGGGGCAGTTGTATCGCAAGGTATTTTTCCGTCAGGGTATAATAAATCAGCTTTATCATAATAGCAGCTTCCTGCTAATGAGATTGACAGTATTGCGATAGAAATTATTACAAGGGTTTTCATGTTCTTTTATAATTTAATTGTTAGGAGAGCCTGCTGCTACCCATTTTTTAATTTGATCAATACGGCAGTCTGATAATTTACTGCCTTGCGGCATGGGGCTGTAACCCGGTGCCTGGGTTATGCTGCCTGTTAGTTTTCCATTTACAGCAATTGCCTTAACGCCATTATAATTACTTAAATCAATTCCTCCGCCCAATGAAGCAGGATTATGACATCCTTTGCAATAAGTGTTCATTACCGGGAGTATTGTTGTATTGTAATTGAAGAGGGTTGTATCACAATCGTTACAGGTATTGTTTTTAGCACCTTGCAAAATCCATTTATAAATAATATCCTTTTGCGCTTGTGTAAAAGCAGCTGCAGGTGGCGGAGGCATTCTTTCACTGCCGGTTTTATTCAATACCCGGTATAATTTGCTGTTTGCAGGGTCGTTGGGTTTTACACCTCCGGTTGCAATAATGTTTGCATAAGAAGATAAATTAACGCCTTCTTTTTTAGTAACAGCATCATGGCAACCACTCATGGCACAGCTTGAATTAATAAGCGGCAATACTTTGTTTTGAAAATAAACGGTGTCTGCACTGCAACTTTGAGTGCCACCAATAACCGGGGGATCAGTCAAATTTTGCTGCGGTATTTCATGCTTGCACGATAGCAGCATTAATAGTAAAAACAACAAAATGCCAGTTATAGCAATATAATCCATCCCGGTTTTCTTTTGTAAGGCCTGCATAATTTTAAAATGGTTTTTCAATAGTATTGTAATGCTCTAATTAATATAACATCTTACCAGCACCACATCTGTAAGATAGCCGGTGCAAATTCCCTGTATTCTTAACGTATTGCCTTCTTTAATGTCCGTTGTGGCAGTACCTTCCAGCGTACATATTACACCACCCATGTCGCTTCCTTTTAAAGTAATTACAGTTTCTCCTTTTTGGTTTTTAGTTATACCCGATACCTGGCCAAAAACATTCAGTACTTTATCGAGGTATAGTTTGTTAGATTTTGTTTCGTCTGTTTCGTATGAGGATACCAAAGCGGCCGCATTTAAAGCAACTGCTTCTGCATTCATAACATTACGATGGGGTTTATTATACATTTTATAACCAACCACCGCAACAGTTATAATAATTGCTGTTAAAACAAACAGCGTCCATTTAATAATCTTTATTTTTTTTGCGTTCATATTTAAAGGTGCTTTATCAATTAAAAACAATAAATTATTAATCCTCTTTTAAACAAGCTGAGACTGTTTTAAAATTAAACAGCTCAGCGTTGTTCCCTTTTATCCTCGGCAAAAAGTTAGTCAGTATACCTGTGCCCTGCATTAACCCAGTTTGTTATAATTGTTTTTTCTGCGGCAGTTAAAAATGCCTGCGGGCTTTTGGGCATTTTCACTCTTCCCGGTGTGTATAGCACACTTGTTTGGTTAATATCATTCCACTTTGATACGATGTTACAATCCGGATCGAAATTAAAACCAGCTGCACTGTTGCCTGCACCAATGTGGCAGCCACTGCCACTGCACCTTGTGGTAATCAAATTTCTTACCTGTGCAAATAATGGCCCGCTTGCTATAACACCTACAGTTGCAGATTGTGTTTTGGTGCAACCGTTAACATCTTTAACCCCGATTAAATAATTACCTGCAACAAGGCTGCTGAAAGCATTGTTTGCTTGGTATGCGCCTCCGTTAATACTGTATGTAAAGCCGGTTGAACCGGAAGCGGTTACTGTAATGCTGCCATTTGCCGCAGGTGTAACACATGGAGTTGTGTTGACAACTGCAGTAGTAATTGCTATGTTTATGTTGCTGCATGGGCTTACTGCTGTAAGTGTAACCTGCGTACTTCCAATACAACCATTTGAATTTTTGGCAGTGACTGTATATGTAGCTGCTGCAAGATTACTGAATGTACCGCTTGCCTGATAAGCACCGTTGTTAAGGCTGTAAGTAAAACCTGTACCGCCTGTTGCAGATGCAGAGATGGAACCGTTAGACTGGCCTGTGGTGGGATTTGTACTGGTTGTAGTAACGGTAACAGTTACACCAGCACATGGATTGGATGATCCTAATGCCACCGTTGTTACACCGGTACAACCATTTGAATTTTTAGCGGTAATTGAGTAATTACCTGCTACAAGGCCGTTAAAAATATTACTTGTTTGAAAAGCTCCATTATTTATACTATAAGTAAAGCCGGTGCCGCCTGTTGCAGAAGCTGTAATAGAACCGTTGCTTTGGCCTGTAGTCGGTTGTACAGTGGAAGTGGTAACAGTAACAGTTACACCTGCACAGGGATTATTGGTACCAATTACTACTTGGCCTGTGCCAAGGCAGCCGGCACTTGTTTTTGCAGCCACTGTATAATTTCCGGCAGCAAGCCCTGTAAACGCTCCCGATGCCTGGAATGAGCCACTATTAAGACTATATTGATAAGGCGCTGTTCCCCCGGTTGCAGTAGCAGTAATTGTACCATTTGAAGTATTGGGTGAAGCGTCTGTTTTAGCAAGGTTAAGAGTAACTGTTACACCAGTACATGGATCAAATGAACCAATTTGTATTGCTGCAGTATCGCTGCATCCTTCCACATTTTTACCAACAACATTGTAGTTTGCAAATGGTGCAAGCCCGGAAAAAAAACCGGTATCCTGAAACGGCCCTCCGTTTAAACTATATTTATATCCGGTGCCGCCGGTAGCAGTAACAGTAATGGAACCATTACTTTGCCCTGATATTGCATCAGTTTTAACAGCAGTAATTTTAAATGTACCGGGTATGCAGGTAGCCGGTGGCAACTCATGCTTACATGATATTTGTGTTGCAATTACAATTGTAAATAGCAATAGCGCTATTGTGTAAACAGTCCTTTTCATAGTACTTTGGGTTAAAGGTGAATAATACCCAGGAAGGCGCAGGTGCCTGCCTGTTTGCTGAAAAAGGATTTTATTGAATTGCTTATAAAACAACGAAAAATCAAGCCGCAACATGTAAAAAACAGGTAAAACCCTGCTGAAGCTGCATTTTTATTTACTGAAACTGTAAGGGAGGGAGAGGCAGTTATTCTGAAAGCCAGTTTCTGAAATCATGTGCCCTGTCTAAAGCCACTATGGTATCCAGTTTGGTAGGAGGAGTTAGCTTCACAATAATACGTGATCTTGTGTGTGCTTTCATTTCGTCAATTGCATGATGGCCAATAATAAACTGCCTGTTGATTCTGAAAAAATTTTTGGGGCTTACCAATTCATCCAGCTGATCTAAGTTATAATCCAGCGGAAAACGTTTACCATCATTTGTAACTAAAAAGTTGGCTTTGTTTTCGGTGTAGAAGTAAGCAATATCAGTAATTCGAACAGATTTAATAGTGTCGCCTATTTTTATAATAAACCGATCTTTATATTTTTTTTCCGGCGGTGGTATGTTTTTAAAAATTTGGGTATAATCCGGTGCAACAGAACGGGATGTCTGCAGCAGCTTTAGTTTTTCCATTGCCTGCTTTATCTCTGCTTTGTCAATTGGTTTCAATAAATAATCAATACTGTTTACTTTAAATGCCTGAAGTGCATAATTTTCATATGCAGTGGTAAAAATTACCGGGCATGTAATTTTTACCATATTAAAAAGCATAAAGCTGTTGCCGTCGGCAAGTTCAATATCCATAAAAACAAGGTCGGGCATTACATGTGTTTGAAACCATTGTGCAGCAGAGCCCACAGTAGTGAGGGTTTCTATAATATTTGCACCGTCTATAACTTCCGTTACCAGCTTTTGCAGGCGTATGAGGGCTTGCTCCTCATCTTCTAAAATTAAAATTTGCATATCAGTTCAAAAAAATTAAAGGTATCATTATAGAAAATTCCGTTGCAGATGCATTTATTAATACCGGCTTTTCTGTAAGCAGCTTATACCTGTTTTTAATATTATATAAACCAACTCCTTCGCCCGGTTCGTTTTCAAGCTTGGGATTTATATTGTTTTTCATAACCAGGTAATCATCTTCGCAATACAATAAAATATTTAATGGTTTTTCTTTGCTTATGGTATTATGTTTTACAGCATTTTCGGCCAGTAACTGAAGTACTAATGGTGGAATTGAAACTGCTTTTTTTAAATATGGCTCTATTGTTTCAGTAAACTTCAATGCATTGCCAAACCGTTTTTGCTGAATATAGAAGTATGAGTTTAACAACATTAGCTCTTCCTCCAGCAATATGAGTTCTTTCTGGCTGTATGCCGTCATTTTACGATAAAACTGCGACAGGTGCTGTATTAATGTTGCCGCTTCTTTTGGTTCGTCTTCAACAACGTTTAATAAAGCATTCAGGCTGTTAAATAAAAAATGAGGATTCACCTGGTGCTTTAACGCATCATATTGCAGCTGAAATTTTTCTCTTGCCAACTTTTCTTTTTTTCTTATTGACTTTATACGCTCCCGAACAAGCCGGTAAACCAATACAGCAACAACCAGCAGCAGCAACAGGCGGAACCACCACGTTGTCCAGAAGGAACGTTGTATAAAAAAAGAATAAGAATATATTTTGGCAGACTCAAAACTTTCATTTGCCGATGCCCTGATTTTAAATGTATACTTACCGGGCACCAGTTGAGGAAAAACAATCATTTTATCTGCGGTGGTTTCCCACTTGTCACTGTATCCTTCCAGCCAGTATTGAAATTTTATTTTCTCCGGTGCTTTATAGTATGCAGCAGCTACTTTAAATGTAAAACTGTTTTGGTTGTATTTAAAAGTATTAACTGAGACAGTATTTACGGGCATACCAAACAATAAAACATTTTCAATAACTGCCACCGGGGCTGTATTGCCAAATGAACAATTAGGAACAAACTTTACAATACCGTTTTCTGTTCCAATCCAAATATTGCCTGCAGCATCTTTTGTAATTGAATTTAAATTGGGCTGCTGTTCTGTAAAGCCAGACTCACTGCCAAAATGCTGTACAAAGTTTTTAAGTGGGTTAAAAACATCTATGCCTTTTTTATTAACTGCAATAATATTTCCGCAGTCGTCTGATGTAATGGAAGTAATAGCTAAATCTGTTAATCCATTTTTTAAATTATAGTTTATAAATTTTTTTCCGTCAAATTCATATAGCCCGTCATTATAAGTGCTTACCCACACATGGTTTTGCATGTCTTCTGTTAATGAATAAGCCACTTTTGAAGAAAACAGGCCGTTGTTGTAATAATTTGTGAATACATCATTTTCATATACACTAACTCCGGCACCGTCAGTAGCAAACCAAACTTTGTTTTTAGAGTCAATCAGTATATGATAAATATAATCACTTCCCAGCCCGTCTTTTTTGGAGTAATTTTTATACGCAATGTTTTTCGCAAGCTGGTTATTTTCTTGGGCAAGCGTAAATTTCGTAACACCATTCAGGCTCGAAATCCATATTTCATTTTCTTTGCCGGCTATACTTAAAATATGTCCGTTATTGGTTAATGGGTTTTCTGTTAATTGCTTTTTAATACCACTTTGCATGTTAAGCCGGTATATGCCTTTGCCCATTGTTCCTACCCACAAAAAACCAAATTTGTCTTTGTAAAGGCAGGTAATATCTATCAGCTCATTCGGCGGTGTAATATCAAATCCTAAAAAATCAGCCGGTAGTTTTTTAAACATTTGGGCAGCCTTATACAGGCGCTGGTCAGGTGTTAACCACAAATTGTCATCATCATCTGCATACAGGGTGTGTATACGTGATAAGGTAATGCCGCCGGCATTCATCCAGTATGTAAGCCATTGCCCTGTAAAACTTATTAGTTTATTGTCGGTGGCAAGCCATACATTTTCTTCATTATCTGTTTTTATATCACTTATGCGGTGGCTAAACAAAGAGTCTTTAAAAATAGTATGACTCAGTTTTTTGCTTATAGTATCATAACTAACCAGGCCTTTTTGTTCCGTAGCAATAAAAAGATAATTTGCACTAATACAAACTGCATTTATTTGCCCATAAACCCACTCTCCGGTAATGGGCAATATTTCTTTTGTACCAATATCAAATAGTAAAAGCCCTTTTGATTGTGTACCTATCCAAAATCGGTTTGTTTCAGCCGAAGGCAAGATGCATTTTATGATATTATCCGGCAGTCCGTTTTTTGCAGTAAAAAATTCTATTTTATTTTTTCCTTGTATATTTTTTATAACAGACAGCCCCCTGTCTGTACCGGCTATTATTTCATTTTCGTTTACTGCATAAAGGCAATTTATATTGTCATCACTTAAGCCATCTTTACTTAGAATATGTTTTACTGCATTTTTTTCTTTATAATAAATACCTTCCCCGGCAGTACCTATCCACAACCGGTTTTTATCATCTGATAATAAAGCTGTAATTGTTGTACGTGGCATTCCTTCTGTTGAAGAAAATATAGACAACTGCTGATCTTTAATAGTTATCAGGGTGCCATTTTTACAACCAGCCCAAATGTTTCCTTCTTTATCTTCTGCTAAAGCAGTTATATAGAGTTTATCGGCGGGTAAATCATTTTCAATCCGTTGGGGAACAGTGCCATTAAATTTAAAAACTCCTTCAGAGGTACCAATCCATAAAAAACCAAAATGATCCTTTAAAAGCACATTGCTTCGTAACGTAATGTTCTCTTCTTCTACATCAATTTTTTTCTCAAACGGAAATTGAGCAATTGCATAATACCGCACTATAAAAATTAATAAGATTAATACAATGGCTTTAGGCTTCATTTTTTACTAAATTCTGCATTAACAATTACAGATATTTCAGAGGCCAGTTTTTCATGTACAATACGCGGAATTTTTATATTATGCTCAGATAACAAAACCGTAAAAGAGCAAAGCAGCTTAATAACACCGTTTTTTACTGTTAAACTCCCCTGCATAATCCGTTCCTGCTCCACACCATGAACAATAAATTTACCTTTTGCCCTTATGATATATGTGCCGTCTTTTGTAAAATCATCTTCTTCAATAATATGGCCCGTAAAGCTGGCGGTGGCGTATTTACCGCTTTCCATATAGTTTTCATTAAAATGTTCTTTTTGCAACGGGCTGTTAAAACCATCAAAACTTTTAATGTCGATTGAAAAAGCAAACTCTCTTTTTTCAGCATCAATTATCCCTTTTAGCTCACCGGAATTTGCTTTTATTAATTCCAGCTTTGCATTTGAATGAAATAAAACGGTACTTTTTTTTATAGTATAAACGGAAGAAGGGGCATGTATAGAATATACAATACCTACTATTGCAAATAACAAAAGTGTATTATACTTAAGTAGCATAGCTAAACAAAAAAACATTGTTTATAAAACATAAATACAATAGTTATTTCCTTTTTTTTGTAACATTTATTACATACGCAGTAATATTTTCGCCTATTTTTGCTTTAGTGAAGCGTTTTTTAACGATATTTTGTTTTACTGTAATTGTAACAGCAGGCACAGAATTGCACCAGTTGTTAAAACTGCCGGTTCTTGTGCAGCATTTTCATGAACACCAGCAGGAAGATAAAAATGTTTCATTACTGCGCTTTATTATCATTCATTATTTCAGTGGCAGCCCAAAAGATAAAGATTATGACAGGGATATGCAGTTGCCATTTAAAACCACCGATTGCAGCCTGCTTGCAAATATTGTTGTACCGTTACAGCCTGTTAGTATAACAACAAACCCTGAGTTTTTTGTTACAAATTATTATCCTGCCTTTAAAAACAATACATCTCTGCCAAATCATTTTTCCGATATCTGGCAGCCTCCCCGTATTTCTTAATAACTTTTTTATTTACTGCACAGGCAAAACATGCCTGTAATTTTTATTTGTTATTAAGAAACAAAAATCATGCTGAATAAAATTATTCTATTCTCCATACGCAATAAACTTATTGTGTGCATACTTGTACTGGCACTTATAATACTTGGTATTTACAATCTTAAAAAATTACCAATTGATGCAGTGCCCGACATTACCAACAACCAGGTGCTGGTTATAACATCGTCACCATCTTTAGGTGCTGCGGATATTGAACGGCTGATTACATTCCCCGTTGAGCAAGCCACTGTAAACATTCCGGGCATTACAGAGCAGCGTTCGTTTTCCCGTTTTGGTTTATCTATTGTAACCATTGTTTTTAATGATAACACTGATGTGTACTGGGCACGCCAGCAGGTAAGCGAAAGGCTTTCGCAGGTGCAAAGCCAGATTCCGGTATCGCTGGGTGTGCCATTTTTAGGGCCGGTTACAACAGGTTTGGGCGAAATTTTTCAATACGTGGTTAAAGCAAAACCTGGTTACGAAGGCAAATATGATGCAATGGAACTGCGTACCATACAAGACTGGATTATACGCCGCCAGTTATTAACCACTCCGGGTGTGGCTGATGTAAGCAGTTTTGGCGGTAAACTAAAACAATACGAAATAGGTGTTAATTACGATAAACTGAAATCGTACAATCTTACGATTGCAGATATTTTTAATGCCCTTGAAAAAAACAATCAAAACACCGGCGGCGCTTATATTGAAAAAGGCCCCACCGCACTTTTTATACGCAGCGAAGGACTTGTAAAAAATACTGATGATATCAACAACATACTTGTAAAACGTTTGCCTGACGGCACACCGGTTAGTATACGTAATGTGGCTGATGTAAAGCAGGGAGAAGCTACACGTTATGGTGCTGTATGTTATAATGATAAAGGAGAAGTGGCTGGCGCAGTGGTTATGATGCTGAAAGGTGCCAACTCATCAAAAGTAATTAACGATGTAAAAAATAAAATTGCACAAATTGAAAAATCGTTACCGGAAGGTGTAATGATTGAACCATTTTTAGACCGCACAAAAATGGTGAACAATGCAATCAGCACAGTAGAAAAAAACCTGCTTGAAGGAGCATTAATAGTTGTGTTGGTACTGGTATTGTTTTTAGGTAACCTTCGGGCAGGTATATTAGTTGCATCTGTAATTCCCTTGTCCATGTTTTTTGCCATTATTATGATGAACCTGTTTGGTGTAAGTGGCAATCTTATGAGCCTGGGCGCACTCGATTTCGGGTTAATTATTGATGGCGCTGTAATAATTGTAGAAGCAGTAATGCACCGACTGCATCATAACAAAAATTTTACAGGCCTTATTAAAATTAACCAGCAGCAAATGGATGAAGAAGTAAATCATTCTGCCGGTAAAATGATGAACGCAGCTGTATTTGGGCAGATAATTATTCTTATTGTGTACCTGCCCATTTTATCGTTGCAGGGTATTGAAGGAAAAATGTTTAAGCCGATGGCGCAGACCGTTGCTTTTGCAATAGCGGGTGCATTTCTTTTATCACTTACTTATATACCAATGATGAGTGCTGTGGTGCTGAGTAAAAAGGTAAGTATAAAAAAGAACTTGTCTGACAAAATGATGGCATGGCTTGAAAAAATTTACGGCAGGTTGTTATCAGTTGTTATGAAAATACCTGTTGCCATGATTAGTATTGCTGCTGCATTGTTTGGAGCAGCATTGCTTATTTTATTTTCATTGGGGGGAGAGTTTATACCAAAACTTGAAGAAGGCGATTTTGCAGTAGATACAAGAGTGCTTACAGGAAGTTCAATTCCCACCACAATAAAATCAACGCAACAGGCGGCACATATTTTATTGCAGAGTTTTCCCGAAGTGGAAAAAGTGGTAACTAAAATTGGCAGCGGCGAAATACCTACTGACCCAATGCCCATTGAAGCATCGGACATGATGGTGGTGCTGAAACCAAAAAGCAAATGGACATCTGCAAAAACATTTGATGCACTGGCAGAAAAAATGAGCACAGCATTGGAAGATGTGCCTGGTATTACAGCAGGCTTTCAGTTTCCGGTGCAAATGCGTTTTAATGAATTGATGACTGGTGGAAGGCAGGATGTGATTTGTAAAATTTTTGGAGAAGATATTGATACACTTGCAGCTTATGCAGAAAAAATTGGCAGTATTGTAACAACAGTTGACGGTGCAAAAGATATTTATGTGGAAACGGTTACAGGTTTGCCCCAGATTGTAGTTAGCTATAACCGTGCGGCCTTATCGCAGTTTGGATTATCAGTAACCGAAGTTAATAACACTATACAGTCTGCCTTTGCCGGTGCTGCAGGCGGGCAGGTATTTGAAAACGAACGCCGCTTTGATTTAGTGGTGCGGCTGAATAATACGAGTAGGCAGGATATTAAAGATGTGCAAAATCTTTTAATAGCCACACCATCCGGCGAACAAATACCATTGCAGCAGGTGGCAGATGTGCAAATAAAAACCGGCCCTAATCAAATACAGCGGGAAAATGCACAACGTCGCATTACAGTGGGTTTCAATGTTCGTGGTAAGGATGTGCAAACCGTGGTAAACCAATTACAGGAAAAAATAAACAGCAGTATAAAACTGCCGCCTGCTTATTACATTACGTATGGCGGCCAGTTCGAAAACCTGGTAGCTGCTAAAAAGCGGTTAAGCATTGCTGTGCCGGTATCGCTGCTGCTAATATTTTTTATGTTGTACCTGGCATTTAATTCAGCAAAACAGGGGCTGCTTATTTTTTCTGCCATTCCACTATCTGCCATTGGCGGTGTATTTGCATTATGGATGAGAGGAATGCCTTTCAGTATTTCGGCAGGCATTGGATTTATTGCACTTTTTGGTGTGGCAGTATTAAATGGCATTGTATTAATTACCGAGTTTAATCATTTAAAAAATGCCGGTATGCTGAATATAAATGAAAGAATAATGAAAGGCACTAAAATAAGATTGCGCCCTGTTTTAATGACTGCTGCAGTTGCATCCCTCGGCTTTATGCCAATGGCATTAAGCAACGGGGCAGGGGCAGAAGTACAGCGGCCATTGGCAACTGTTGTAATTGGCGGTTTAATTACAGCAACATTGCTTACGCTTTTATTATTGCCTGTATTATACCTGCTTGCTGAAAAAGAAAAAGGCGCTTCAAAAATAACATTCAAAAAAAGCAAGAACATGAAATTTATAATAATGATTGTAATGCTTATTGCTGCCGGTGCAGTAAAAGCACAACACTCTATAACACTTTCTGCAGCGCTGGATACTGCTTTAAAACAAAACCCTTCTGTGACAGCAGCCAGGTTAAAAACACTGGCAGCAAAAAACACAGAGGGCACTGCTGCAGAAATTGCACCAACAGCATTAATGGCTGAGTATGGAAAAGTAAACAGTTATTACAACGATACAAAGCTGGCAATTTCGCAGCAACTGGCATTTCCGGTTGTATATAAAAAACAAAGGGAAGTATTGCAGGCGCTTACACAAACGCAACTGCTGAATGAAAAACTGGTGGCTGCAGAACTGAAAAAGCAGGTAACAATGTTGTTTTATCAAATGGTGATATTGCAGGAAAAGAAAAAACTATTGCTGCAAACAGACAGCATGTATGCTATCTTTTTTCAAAAGCAAGAACAACGTTTAAGAGCCGGGGACGCAAACATACTTGAAAAAACTGCTGCCGAAACACAACTGATGCAGGTAAGAAATCAATTAGCATTGTTGAATGATGATTATAAAATGCTGCAGATAACATTTGCCGCATTGCTTAATTCAACTATTTTGTATGAGCCCGGAAAAACGGATTTAAAATTCCATCTTTCATCAACCCCGGCTGAAGAATCAGTTGCTTTTTTTCCAATACTTAAAATAAAAGAACAGGAACAGCAAACTGCATTAAAAGAAGCAGCTTATTTAAAAACAAAAAGTTTACCGCAGTTCAGCGCCGGGTATGTTAACCAGTCTTTTGTTGGCGTTCAGAATATAAATGGTGTTGATAAAAGCTTTACATCGGGCAACAGGTTTTCATCAGCCATGCTTGGTATAAATATTCCTTTGTTTAATAAAGCAAATAAGGCCCGTGTTTCGGCAGCCAATACAATGGCTTCAGCTTTAAAAACAGAGTATGATGCTTTATTGAAACAGCAGCAGGCTTACATGCAGGCATTGCTTGTTAAAAAACAAAAAAATGAACAGTTGCTGCAATACTATTTGCAAACTGCTTTGCCGCAGGCAAAAATAATAACCGATAATGGCAGCCTTCAGTTTACTAACGGGGCTATTAATTACCTGGAGTGGATTATGCTTACCAATCAAACCACCAGCATCCGCTCAGAGTATATTAATGCCATTAATGAATGGAATGCAACTGCCATTGAACTGAATGCTTATTTAAACAATTAAATTTTTTAAAATGAATTCCAGATACATCAAATTAATTATTGTACTGCAACTGCTGGCTTCCTGCACAAGTAAGGAAAATAATACAGCACCAGCTAAACCGGCTGAAGTAAATGAAAATATTGTAACGCTTACTGATGCCCAGTTAAAAAATGCAGGTATTGAAACCGGTAAACCTACCATTGAAAATATGAGCAGCATATTAAAAGTTAATGGGCTGGTGGATGTGCCGCCGCAAAATATGGTGTCGGTAAGTTTTCCCTTTGGCGGATATTTAAAATCCACACACCTGTTACCGGGTATGAAAGTGCGTAAAGGAGAATCAATTGCTGTTATGGAAGAGCAGTCGCTTATTCAAATGCAGCAGGATTACCTGGTATCAAGGTCTAAAGTAAATTTTTTACAAAAAGAATACGAACGCCAAAAACTGTTGAATGCAACAAAAACAAGCAGCGATAAAGTTTTTGAACAAATAAGTAGTGAATACCAAGTGGAAAGGGTGGTGGTAAACAGCCTTAAGGAAAAATTGCTGATGGCTGGCATTAATCCATCAACCTTATCCGAAAATAATATCAGCCGCTCGGTTAGCATTCATTCTCCCATTAATGGTTATGTGGCTGCTGTAAAAGTAAATATTGGCAAGTATGTAAACCCTGCCGATGTTTTGTTTGAACTGGTAAATCCAGAAGACATTCATCTTGCACTGAAAGTTTTTGAAAAAGATTTGCCTTATTTAAAAGAAGGGCAAAAAGTAAAAGCAACTCTTGTAAATAATCCTGCTAAAACATACATGGCCGAAATAATCCTTATTAGTAAAAACCTGGATGAGAACAGGAGTGCACTGGTACATTGTCATTTTGAAAACAGTAACCACGATTTATTACCGGGTATGTTTTTAAATGCAGAAATTGAAACAAACAGCAGCAACGCTGTTACTATGCCGGACGATGGTATTGTTCGTTTTGGAGACAAGCACTATGTATTTGTACAGCGCAGCACCACACAGTTTGAGATGATGGAAGTAAAACCCGGCAACAGCATGAATGGAAAAACAGAAATAGCAACCGGCATAACTGAGTTTACATCACAAACTGTTGTTACAAAAAATGCTTATGCTTTACTTATGAAGCTTAAAAACAAGGCTGAAGAATAAACAAGGCAATGCGCCGTTTATTTTTATGTCAGTTTACATCGGTTTTTTTATCACGGGTTCGTTCAAAAAAATTATCAAGCGAAAAAGGGCCGCCGCCTTTAAGCAGAAAAAATAACAGCAGCAATAATATTAGTAACGAAAAAAAGAAATCGGACACTGGAGATAAACCACCTTGCGGCAGGTTAATAAAAAACACCGCAACAATTAATATAGGAATTTGTAACAGTGCAGATAACCGGGTGAACAAACCCGCCACTAACATGGTGCCACCAATAAGGTGTGCCCAGGGAATAAATGTTTTAAGCCATTTCATCCCTTGTGGGTAAGGAGATTTGCTGATAAGCTGTTCCAGAAGAGTGCTGTTTTGAATAAACTGGATACCTTTTACAAAAAGGCATAATCCTAACAATACCCGCAGCACAACAAACCATTTTGGGTGATGCCTGCTGCTCCATTTATTAAATTGTTGCAGATAAGTCATAGCTTGCTGTTTATAGTTAATAATGAGGTTTACTAATGCTGCTAAACAGGGCTTATCAATGGGTGCTTCTTAATACAAAATTAGTGCTTATTTACACTTTCTTTGTATTTCCTTTGCACATGTTATTGATATAAGCCAAAGAAAATGCCACATTGCATCTGTTACGGATAGTTTAAATACACACACAAATCTGATGCACAGTATCTAAAAGCATGTACTGATACTTTTGGGGCAGCACTTGCTTATAAAATATTGTCTGTATTAATTTTAGGACTAAAATTTTATATTCATCGTTATAACTGATAAAAACGGCCATTTTGCCTGTCTTGCACAATAAATGGTATTTTTAGGCATTAGTAATTCTAAAATTGTTGAGGCACCCCCTTAGATACTTGTTTTTACCCCTGTTGTTTTTTGTGCAAGTAATACATGCGCAAAAACCGGCATCAATTTCTAATCTGCGCAAAAAAGCAATTACGGTTAAAGATGATGTGGTTAAACTGGACTCCATGAGTATTGTGCCCGGCTCTGTTTCAATAGAAAATATTTTACCCGGCACTTATAAAATAAACGAATTAACATCCACACTTACATGGCTTACAAAACCTAAACAGCCATTTGTATGGGTAACATACCGGGTGTTTCCTTTTAAATTAAATGCGGTAGTTAAACATTATGACTATGACAGCATCCGTTATAATTTTTCAAGAGAACGGCCTGTAGTTTTCACCATAAATGAAAAACAGGGCAATCCTTTATTTGATTTTGGTACAGTAAAATCGGAGGGAAGTTTTGGCAGGGGAATATCATTTGGTAACAGCCAGGATGCTGTGGTAAACTCAAGCCTTAACTTGCAGCTAAGTGGTTTTATTGGCGACAGCCTGGAACTGAACGCCGCCATAACTGATAATAATATTCCCATACAGCCTGAAGGCAACACACAAAACCTGCAGGATTTTGATAAAGTATTTTTCCAGGTAAAAAAGAAAGGATGGCAGGCAAATTTTGGCGACCTGGATATACGCCAAAGCAAAAATTATTTTTTAAACTTTTACAAACGGTTACAGGGTGTATCTTTTATTACAGAAAATAAAATCAGTAAAAATATTTCCAATTCCTTATTGCTGAGCGGTGCAGTTGCCAAAGGAAAATTTACCCGGAATATTTTAACACCTGTTGAAGGCAACCAGGGGCCATACCGGTTACAGGGCGCTAATTACGAAGTATATTTTATTATACTTGCAGGTACAGAACGGGTTTTTATTGACGGACAGTTAATGCAGCGTGGCGAAGACCAGGATTACATTATTAATTATAACACTGCTGAAATTACGTTCACACAAAAAAATCTTATTACAAAAGATAAGCGCATACAAATTGAATTTGAATACAGCGACCGTAATTTTTTAAACTCACAAGTCTATGTAACTGACGAGGTAAATTTTAACAATAGGCTTTCGCTGAGTGTAGGTGCATTTAGCAATGCTGATGCAAAAAATTCTTCCATTAACCAGGTGCTGGATGCAAAACAAAAACAATTTTTAGCAAATATTGGCGATGGGGTGGATACTGCTTTTTATAAAAATGCTGTGAGAGATACTTTTGCTACGGATAAAATTTTATATAAAAAAATTGACACGGTTTACAATGCTGTGATACATGATTCCATTTTTGTCTTCAGCACCAACCCCAACGATAAATTATACAGCCTTTCTTTTACTTACGTTGGTACCGGCAAGGGCAATTACATGCCATTACAAAATGCGGTAAATGGTAAAGCCTATTATTGGGTTTCGCCAGATGCAAATAATAAAAAACAGGGCGATTGGGAGCCGGTAATATTATTGATTGCACCAAGAAAGCAGCAGCTGGTTTCGCTGGCTGCGGACTATAAAATAAGCAGCAGCTCTAAAATAAAAACAGAGTTTGCCGTAAGTAACTATGATGTAAATCTTTTTTCTTCAAAAGATAAAGGCAATGATAAAGGCCTTGCCGCCAAAGTGCAATTTGAAAGTAATGCCCGCAAACTAAACATGTTTAACAAGCCGGTTTTGTTAAGCACCAAAGCAGGTTATGAATTTGTACAAAGTTTATTCCGTCCGCTGGAAAGGCTGCGTAATGTAGAGTACCTGCGTGACTGGAGTTTGCCTTATGAAACTGCAAGAGCGGATGAACATATTGCAAATGCAGGAGTAAAAGTGGCTGATGCAAAGGGTAATTTTTATTCGTACGAAATTGTTAATTACCGCCGCAGTGATAATTATAACGGCGTCCGTCATCAATTTGACAATATAACTGCTGCCGGCGGCTGGAGGTTTGCAAATACCATTAGCCTTACCACTACCAGCACACCAACTATACAAGGCACCTACTTACGGCCAACCATCGACATAAGCAAAACACTTACAAAACTGTACGGCTTACAAGCCGGTTTAAATTACAGCAGCGAATACAACAAGCAATATGCAAAAGGTAATGACACACTTACTCCCTTCAGTTTTGCATTTAATATCTGGCAGGCATATTTAAAATCCAACCAGTCAAAATTAAACAGGTGGGGCATATCTTATTTTACACGTAACGACTGGTATCCGCTTCAAAATAAATTACAGCAGGCAGACCGCAGTGATAATTTTAACCTGTTTACAGAAATAAGAAAAAATGAAAACAGGCAGCTTGCATTAAATATAAATTACCGCAAGCTGCATATTATAAACACTGCCATAACACAGCAGCGTGCCGATGAAAGTTTACTGGGCCGTGCCGATTATACTATGAAAGAATGGAAGGGTTTTGTAACGGGCAATGTGTTATATGAACTGGGTGCAGGGCAGGAGCAAAAAAGGGAGTTTACTTATTTTGAAGTACCGGCGGGCCAGGGAGAATACACCTGGATAGATTACAACGGCAATGGCATTAAAGAACTAAACGAATTTGAGATTGCAGTTTTCCAGGATCAAAAAAAATATGTAAAGCTGTTTACACCCGGTACACAATATGTAAAAGCCAATTATGTGCAGTTTAATTACAGCATTGGCTTAAATCCCCGCTATATTATTTCTCCAAAGAAAAAAGGATTAGCAAAACTATTATACCGCTCCAGCACCAACTCCAGTTTGCAGATAAATAAAAAAGATATTTCTACAGGCAAATTCCAGTTTAACCCGTTTACAAAAAAGCTGGTTGATACCACTTTATTATCGCTGTATTCTGAGTTAACCAACACGTATTTTTTTAACCGCAGCAGTATTAAGTGGGGCTTTGATGTAACGCATCATTTAAGCAATAACAAATCCCTTTTGTCATATGGTTTTGAAAGCCGTAAAGTAAGGGATATTGGTGGCAAAATGCGCTGGAACCCCAGCCGCACCATTAATACCACTGTAGCGCTTCGCAACTCTAAAAACGAACTGAATACAGGCGGTACAAAATTTAATAACCGTAATTATAAAATTGAGCAACGCAAGATTGAGCCTGCCATATCGTATGTTTATAAATCAAACTTCCGCTTTACGCTTAATTACAGTTTAAATAACAAGCAAAACCGTATTGACTCTATGGAAAAAGCGGTGATACATGAGCTGGGTGCAGAGCTGCGTTACAATATTCTTTCAAGCAGTACGCTAAATGCTAAGTTCACTTTTAATCAAACAAATTTTAAAGCATATCCCGGTGCAGCTAACACCACTGTTGGTTATGTATTGCTGGATGGTTTACTGCCCGGCAAAAACTATTTATGGAATGTGGAATACACCCGCCGACTTGCCGGTAATTTTGAACTGAGTGTGCAGTATGAAGGAAGAAAACCCGGCGAAGCAAGAACGGTACATACAGGAAGAGCAAGTATTCGGGCCATACTATAAATAAAAAGCGATACCAGTTAACCGGTACCGCTTCAGCTTATCTCGAGGGTTAGAAAAAGTTATCCGAATAATCCGCCTTTTTTAAAGCTTCTTGTGCCTTCGCCAATTTTAAACCCGTTGTTATACACTTCAATTTTATAATTGCCGGTTTTAAAATCACTGTTCTGTTTCCAGTCTACACTTATCGTTTGGCGTTCGCCCTGTGTATAATTCACATCTGTTTTTTGTGTAAATGCTTTATCCTGGCCGTCTCTTGTTTTAAACATTCCAGAACCCAACGCTTCAACAGTTATTGGATTACCATCAGGGTCGGTAATACAAATGTAGATTGTTTTTACGCCCGATTGGGTAATGCGGTTCTCATCAAGGTCGAAAGAAATACGCAACTTATCAACACGTTTTGCCGTGGTGGTTGTTTTTTCTTTGCCGCTTTTCTTTTCATTAATACCGGTAATAGAAAAGTTGGATGCATGTAAAGTAGAACCTACATCAATAATATCTTCTTTCTCTTTAATAACTGTTTTAGCATCTTCTGTTTCTTTACGGGCAACATCACGTTCCTTGGTAACAGCTTCTTTTTCCTGTGTTAAAACAATTTTTTCACCTTCCAGTTTTTCTATGGTTGATTTATAGCCGGTAATATCTTCATTCAACGATGCAATTAATGCTTTGGCCTGCGCCATTTCTTCTTTGCTGGCATTTACCTTGCCCAGCAGTTGTGCAATCTTCGCTTTTTTCTCTGCAATGTCCCTGTCACGTGCAGTAATAACACTGTCTTTACTGTGTGCCATATCTGCACTGCTGGTTTTAATCATATCATAGCGCATGGTGGCATCATCCAGTTCCTTACGCAGTTCATCACGTTCGGTTGTGGCATTGGCAATCTGTTTGTCCTGCACAATATCTTTTTCCTTGGTTTGGTTTTTATCATAAATGATATAACCCCAGGTACCCAGCAAAGCCACCAGCAAACCACCGGTTAATAAATTACGCAGATCTTTTTTCTTTGGAGGAGGAGCCTGTTGAGGAGTTTCCGCAGAGGGAAAGTTTTCGTAAGCCATAGTTTTTAAGTTTTATTGCGGCAAATGTATTCATTCATTAAGTTAAAAAGAATACAAAATAGCAGCCTTGTTAATATGTGTATAAATCGCTACAGCAGCATATTTCGCCAAAATTATGCCAGCTTTTAAAATCATTTATCTTTGGCGCATGAGTGCTGAAAAAATTATTAGTGAGTGGAAGAAAAACAAGTATAAACCCGTGTACTGGCTGGAAGGCGAAGAAGACTATTATATTGACCAGGTGATGGATTATGCAGAGCACCATATTTTAAATGAAAGTGAAGCCGGTTTTAATTTAAGTGTGTTTTATGGCCGTGATGCCGACTGGGCGGCTGTGGTAAATGCCTGCCGCCGTTACCCCATGTTTGCCGAAAAGCAGGTGGTGCTTTTAAAAGAAGCTCAGCACATGAAAGAGATTGATAAGCTGGAAGCCTATGTTGAAAGCCCCTTAGCATCCACCATTTTTGTGGCAGCCTATAAAACAAAAAATTTTGATAAGCGCACCAAGCTGTATAAAGCACTAAAGCAAAGTGCCGAAATTTTTTCTTCGGAAAAAATAAAAGATTTTAAAATACAGGAGTGGATTAAAGAAACGGTTGACGCAAAAGGCTATACCATTACCAATAAAGCTGCTGTGCTGCTGGAAGAACATATTGGCAACGACCTTAGCCGCATGGCGAATGAAATAGACAAACTGTCTATTAACCTGAAGGGCAGTAAAGAAATTACGGAAGACGATATTGAAAAATACATTGGCATAAGCAAAGAGTACAACGTATTTGAACTGCAGGCGGCCATTGCAAAAAAAGACTTGGCAAAAGCCATTACCATTATAAAATATTTTGAAGGCAACCCCAAAGCGGCGCCGATACAAATGGTGCTGCCGGCATTGTACGCCAGCTTTAGTAAAATATACTCTGTATTTGGCATGAACGATAAAAGCGAAGCCGCACTAAAGCCACACTTTTATTTTAACCCCAACGCTGTAAAAAATGCACTGGAAACCATGCGTAATTATGGATACGATGGTGTTGAACGTGTACTGCTTTTACTGCACCATTACAATCTTAAATCTGTTGGGGTGGGAGATACCGGCACCACAGATGCATCGCTGATGAAAGAGATGGTGGTGAAGATGATTGGGTAGAAGTGACATGAATCATTAGTGATAAGATTATTACTTTTCTGTGTTGTTATTTAAATTTTGCGTTTCATAATTTCAGAAATTTTATTTTAAGTATCTTTTGTTTCGTAGATTTGGCTCTATGCTTGTACCTAAATTAATCCTGGCAACAGTAGCCTGCCTCATCAACATTTCATTAATATTTGCCCAGAAAAAAAAATCGCCGGATTTGCGGCTATATAACCGTTGGTCTGCAGGTATTGGTGCCGGCAGCATACATGTTTCTGGTGATGTGGACAGTAAAGTATTTTCGCTTCAGCAAACAGCAGAAATAAGGAAACAATTTACAAAATGGTTTGCCCTAAGATTGAATTATGTTAATGGTAATACAAAAGGCCAGGATTGGCTAAGCCATGAGAATTTTGCAAAAAATCCTGCATGGTCTCCACGGTATGCAGCGCCAGTGCGAATGGCAAATGGAACGATAGCTTATGGTTATAACAACAATGGAAACTTTACACCTGCGCCTTCAGCTGATAAAGTATATTACAATTATAAAGCAGCAGTAAATGCACTTTCGCTTTCAACGCAGTTTACATTGCCATTGCCGTTTTCTGAACCAAGGTTTGGTGTGAGTGTTTTTTTGGGTGCAGGTGCTATATTCTATAAAACAAAAGTAAATACATTAAACAGTGATGGCACAACTTATGCAGCATTCTTTAATAAACTATCGGCTTCACCAAACAGGGATAAAAAACAAATATTGGCTGAACTAAAAAGCACTATGGATAAAAGTTATGAAACAAAGGCTGAAGATTATACTAAACAGCCTCATAATCTGAAGCAGTTTGGGTATGGTATATCGTATTTGCTTAATAGAAGGCTTGAGGCTTCAGCAGAGCATATAATCCTGTTTACAAAATCTGATTTAATTGACGGACAACGCTGGCAGGAACATGCCTATGGTGATGCCGTAATTTCCCGGGATTGGGATATGGTTGTTACAAATACGATAAGCCTGCGCTATTATTTTAAGTAATTATTGTAAAAATGAAAAGTATCACCCGATAAGGCATGATGTGTTTCCAACAACTTACGCTACCATAATAGTTGAATAATGGTATGTAGTACAAGTGAGTGACACAACGATGTTAAATAGAATTACTAAAGCCCGTCTCAAAAAAATTACAACCACATTAAACTATCCACCTTATCCTGGTGCAGTTGTTCTTTTAGTGCTTCCAGCCCGTTAAACTTAACTTCGCTGCGCAGGTATTTTACAACATGCACCCGTATAACATGGCCGTAAATTTCATTGGTAAAATCAAACAGGTTTACTTCAATAACCCGTTTTTTACCATTAACCGTGGGGCGAAAGCCAATACTCATCATGCCTTTGTACTGTTTGCCGTCCACATCGGCATATACAGCGTAAATGCCATCGCCTAAAACAATTTTTTCGTTGTCAGTAATTTTTAAATTGGCGGTGGGGTAGCCTAATGTGCGGCCAATTTTATCACCATGCACCACTTCGCCTTCAAAAAAGGAATTATAGCCCAGCAGTTTATTGGCCTCGTCAATATTGCTGTGGATAATGGCGTTGCGTATGTTGGTGCTGCTAACTTTTACAGCATCCAGCAAATGCTCAGGTATTTCCTTTAAGCGGTAATTATACACGGGGGCTTTTTCCTCCAGCAATTTATAATCGCCGCTGCGCTCTTTACCAAAGCGGTGGTCATAACCAATAATAATGGTGTGCGGATGAAACTTATCTACCAAAAAATTGCTGATGTATTCTTCGGCGCTTTGGTTAGCGAAGTAATCCGTAAACGGCACCACCACCAAATGGTCAATACCGGTTTGGGCAATAAGGTCAATACGCTCCTGCAGTGTAGTTATAAGCCTGATGCCGGTAACCACGCTGCTTACCACTTTGCGTGGGTGCGGATGAAAGGTGATAATGACTGTTTCGCCGCCGATTGCAGCAGCAGCATCTTTTAATGTTTTAATAATTTCCTGGTGGCCGCAATGCACACCATCAAACGTGCCGATGGTGATAACAGCATTTTTAAAAGCGGGCAGGTTATCGGTTGAGTTATGAAGCTTCATTGTACAATTAGTGCAAAACTATGAATATTGAATATTGAATATTGAACATTGAACATTTATTTTTGCGCCATATTTTAATTTTTGACTTTTTAATTTTGACTTTTTAATGTCTTTATACGCTAAAAGAGGCGTTAGTGCCCAAAAAGAAGAAGTACATGCAGCGGTGCAACACCTTGACCAGGGATTGTTTCCCCATGCGTTTTGTAAAGTATATCCTGATTATTTGGGTGGCGATGAAAATTTTGTAAACATAATGCATGCCGATGGCGCCGGCACCAAAAGCATTTTGGCTTATTTATACTGGAAAGAAACCGGCGACATTAATGTTTGGAAAGGCATTGCACAGGATGCTATTGTGATGAACCTGGATGATTTGCTGTGCGTGGGCATTTACGATAATATTGTTTTTAACAGTACTATTGACCGTAATAAAAATTTAATTACCGGGGAGGTGCTGGAACAAATTATTGGCGGCAGCCAGCAATTATTTGATACGTTAAAAGCTACCGGTGTAAATATTCATTACCTGGGTGGAGAAACGGCTGATGTGGGAGATGTGGTGCGTACAACTGCTGTTAACGGCACCATGACCTGCCGCTGGCCTAAAAATAAAATTGTAAGCAACGAAAAAATAAAAGCGGGTGATGTAATTGTGGGCTTTGCAAGTTTTGGGCAAGCGACTTATGAAACAGAATACAACAGCGGCATTGGCAGCAATGGCTTAACAAGTGCCCGGCATGATGTGCTGCATAAATTTTACGCAGAAAATTTTAAGGAAAGCTATAATACCGGATTGAGTGATGATGTGGTTTATATAGGTAAGCATAAGATGAGTGAACAAGTGAATGTTCAATATTCAATGCTCAATTTTCAATGTTCAATTGGCAAACTTCTTTTGTCTCCAACAAGAACTTTTGCACCGGTAATGAAGCCTTTACTGGAAAATCATTTTGATAAAATACATGGGCTGATACATTGCAGCGGCGGCGGGCAAACCAAGTGCATGAAATACCTGCCCGGCAATTTTAAAATTGTAAAAGATAATTTGTTTGAAGTGCCGGAAATTTTTAAAATAATAAAAGAAAACAGCGGCAGCAGCAATAAAGAAATGTATGAAGTGTTTAACATGGGCTGCAGGCTGGAAATTTATTGCGACGTTGCCAATGCACAAATAATGATTGATGCAGCCAAACAGTTTAATATTGATGCACAAATTATCGGCAGGGTAGAGGCCAGTGAGAAAAAAGAGCTGGTGATTAAGTTGAAAGATGAAGAAATAAGATACTAATAAAAATCCCCCGGCGCACCGGGGGATTTTTTATAACGGGGCTTTACTTTAATTAATTTATGGCGAATGTTATTGGCTGTTTGCGGTAAGCATTTACTTTATGTCCATTTTGTATTGCCGGGTTCCATTTGCCGGAATTTTGAATAAGGCTGATACAATGAGCAGCAGTTTTAGAACCTGCATTATTAAGTGCTGTTACATCAGTTATGCTGCCATCTTTTTTTACTATAAACTGAACAGTGATGGTATATGTGCCGGGTTTCCATCCTTCTTTCATTGGTATGGATGCATCCAGATTTTTTATAAGGTACCTTTTCCAGGCATCCTCTCCATCAGCATAAGATGATGGTACTTCTGTTTTTGAAAAAACTTTATCATCATCCCGCTGTGGAGCAGCTAAGTCCTTGCTGCTAGCATCATCCAACAACACACCAGTTAGCAATTTTTCTTCTTTTAAATTATTGGGATAGCCTTGCACCATCACATCATCACGTCTTATTTCAGCTTTCTTTGTTGTAATAAGCACAACACCATTTCTTCCCTGCTCTCCATATTCATGTATTGCTTTTTCATCTTTTAAAACATCAATGCGCTCAATGTTACCCGGCTGCAGGGTGTTTAAAAATTGTTTATCCCGTATAACACCGTCAATTACATACAACACTTCGGGCATGCCGCTGTTTTTTGTACGTATTTCAATTACACCATCACTGCCTTTATCACCATATTTTGCAACCGCACTTTCGCCTTTTAAAACATTTACTGAGGCTATATCTTCTTTCTTTATTTCACTAAGCGTTCCTATACCATTCCCGGCTTCCTTTCCATCCACAACAATTAATGCCAGCTCCTCGTTTTTGCGCTCTTCTTCTTTAAGTTTAACTATTTTAAGGGGCTCCTCAATAACTGCGTCGTAAAATTCAATAACTCCTTTACTGGCTTTAGCGCCATATTTTTTTATTGCTTCACTATTGTTTTCGCCATAACCTTTTACAAGTTTTGCCACAATACGGGTGTTTGCATAAGCTTTGTTATCAAACTCTTTTCCATTAACAATAACCAGTGTTTTTATATCAGACGCTGCTTCAATTTCTTTCCTTACAATATTTTCAAACACCACCGAATCTGCAGAAATTAAGCAGGTGTTATTATTAATTGTTGTTTTTATGTTTTGTTTTTTATTTTTCCGGGTGGTGTCGTCAAATACAGCCTGGAAGTTGTAATTGTGGGGTACTTCTTCAGCAAGTGAGCTGCCGTTTGCAAATGAAGCATAACTGTTGTGCTGCTTTGCTTTAAATGTAAAAGCGGCAAATACAAATAATGCCAATGGCAATACAAGAATGCGGCCCCAGTAATTCATTTTTGTGTTTTTGTTTTTAAGTAACATGGCTAATCTTCGTTTTATGGGAGAATAAAAAAAGTTATTGGTAAGCTGAAAACGGTGTTGCGGATAAGCAGCCTGTAAAATCATTGCGGCAAACGATGCCGTATCACTGTCCTCCACTGCTTTTTTATCAGCTATAAATTCATGTATCATATTCAGCTCCCGGCGCATTAACCAAAAAACAGGGTTGCACCAGTACACTACCAACACCAGGTTTATAAACAATTTATCGTAGGTATGTTTTTCCTGTACATGCGCTACTTCATGTTTAAAAATTTGTTTGCCGGCTGCAGAATCAGCGTCAATATTAAAATTCCAGAAAATGTAATTTAAGAAAGAGAAAGGCGTGCTTTTAGCATCGGTATTAATAAAGGAGATATTGCCAATCTGTTGCCGGGGATATTTTTTAAGCAAGCGGTAAATAACAAAGATGGTATGTAAAAACACCACCAGCAGCAGCATTGCAATAAGGGCATAGGCTGTTCCTGTCCATTCCGCAACACCCCAGTTGTGTGTTGTATTAGCTGCTGTTACATTACCAAGATAAACATCGCTGTAAGACATAGCCTGCAGCACTTTAAATACAGTTAATTCACTACTGCCTGTACTTTCCCAAAAATTAATTTTAATAATGGGTAGTGTAAGCGACAACACTATGGAAGCAAGCAGGTAAAACCGGTTATATTGATGAAATAATTTATTACGCAATGCCACCCAGTAATAACCAAACAAAATGCCTGAGCAGATAATTACTTTAAGCAGGTAGTATGATAATGCAAGCATAATTTTGTTTTTATCAGTTAAATTATTTCCCTTTTTTAAGTTGTTTCAGCAACAGTTCCAGTTCATCCACGCTAATGTTGTTTTCTTTTACCATAAAAGAAACCGCATTGCTGAAGCTGCCTTCAAAATATCCTTTTACAAGGCTTTTCATGGTGGTTTTGCTGTAAGCATCTTTAGCAATCAATGGGTAATATTGGTGGGTACGGCCAAAAATTGTAATTCCCACAAATTCTTTTTCCACCAGTATTTTTAAAATGGTGGCCACCGTATTATTATGTGGTTTGGGTGCAGGCAGTTCGTCCAGTATTTCACGTAAAAAGGCTTTGTCCAGTTTCCAGATTACCTGCATAATCTGTTCTTCGGCTTTGGTTAAGGTTTTCATACTTGAAATGTTATGAAAACAAATCTATAACTAATATTTTAGTTTTACAACTATTTTTTTAGTTTTCTACTTATTTTGAGTTTTTTAACATGGGTGAAGAAAATAATTTTTAGTAAAGAAATGTTAAGGGCTAAATTTGCTTTGTTACTGAATGCAGGTAAAGTCTTAAGAAGCTCATACGCTTAGATTAAAGATGACCATTGCTGTATAAGCTGAAGTGAGTGACACAACAATGTTGATTAGTGCTTTTTAGCTGGTAACAAAATATTTAAAATGAGCCATGCCGCATAAAGCGTTCCGGCTCGTAAAACAGAAAACTTAACCATGTCTCAATCTGTTGTTGAATTAAAGAATGTGAAAATTTTTCAGAGTAATAATCTTATTCTGAGTGATGTAAATATTAGTATTGATAAAGGAGAGTTTGTGTACCTGGTGGGTAAAACAGGTACGGGCAAAAGCAGCCTTTTAAAAACCATGTACGGCGATTTACCGCTTACAGAAGGTGAAGGCTGGGTGGTGGGCCATAACCTGAAAGATATTACATGGAAGACAGTGCCTTTTTTACGCCGCAATTTGGGTGTGGTGTTCCAGGATTTTCAATTGCTTACTGACCGTAACGTAAATGATAATTTGAAATTTGTTTTAAAAGCTACCGGCTGGAAAGATGAAAAGCTGATGGATGAAAAAATTGCTGATGTGCTGGATAAAGTAGGTTTAAAAACAAAAGGTTTTAAAATGCCTTTTGAAATGAGTGGCGGCGAACAGCAACGTGTGGATATTGCACGTGCATTGCTAAATTCTCCCCGCCTTATTTTAGCTGATGAGCCAACCGGTAACCTTGACCCTGAAACCAGTGATGAGATTATGCAGTTGCTGTTTCATATTTGTAAGGATTACAACACCACCATTATTATGGCTACGCATGATTATATTGTAATTAATAAATTTCCGGCACGCATGTTAAAAACAGAAAGAGGTAAAGTGCTGGACAATGCTACCATAGAAATGTAATTAAGCGTTTAGCATTTTCTTCATTATTATAGTGAGACAGCAGCAGCCCCTGGCGCTGCTGTTTTTCATTTTCGGTAAAAGGCTGGTTATATAATTGCTGCAAAGCAGTTTTAAATGCAGTGGCATTGTTGGCAATATGGCAAACAGTTTCCAGTCCGCTGCCAGCAACGCCTTGCTGATTTACTAAACAATGCCTGCCGTTGAATAATGCATTCAGCAATTTTAGTTTTACACCGGTATTATTGAATGATGGCAACACATGCACCTGCGCTTTGCTAATCATGTCCTGCATTTCCTGCTCGGATGGATTGGCAACAATGCAGGTTTGTTTATGCGCATGTGCCAGCGCCAGTAATTTTTTAGATGGATTTTTTCCTGCAATTACAAACGGAATATCCAGCCCGTTAAAAACATGTTGTAATAACCAAATGGCTGCCGCTTCATTTTCATTTACAGAAAGGTTGCCGTGGTACAAGCAGAAACAACCATTACCTTCTTTACCCACAGTTAATGTATGCGGAATAAAAACCGGCAGGTATTCCACTTGCGATGCATGAAATAAATTTTTGTAAACCGCTGCATCATGTTCGCTTACTGTTAAAACCGGCGCTTTTGTTGCTACTGCTTTTTCATATTTTTTTAGCAGGCGGCTTTCATGCAAAAAGTAAATTTTTTTAAACCAGTTTTTTTCATGTTTGGCTAAATGGCGGTAATATTCAAACTCCACATTGTGCAGCCGCAACACCACTTTACGGTTTTGCAATAAATTTTTATACAGGTAATAAGAACAATGAATACCTTCCAGCAAAACAGGATGATTATCTTTTTGCAGGTTTAACAACAGCTCATCATTAATTCTCGATTTTACAATCAGCGGCAGCGAAAATGAAAAACTGCTGCTGTTAGTGTTGCGTTGGTAGTAGTACACGCTTTCGCAATATTTATTCAGTTCCTGTTGTTGCGCCCTGCCATTGGTAAAACAATGCAAATGAATTTTTACGCCTTGCTGCTGTAAGTATTTTAGTTTGTAAAACAAATCAACCACACCGCCATAATCTGCCGGAAAAGGAACATCTAAGGAAACGATATGAAGGTGTTTATCCAATAGCAATATTATTTTCGGCGGCTATGTTTGTGAAGAAATTTTGCAGTATTTTTTTTTCATTGTTCCAGTTAAGTGTTTTGGCAGCGACGGTAGTATTGTTTTTAAACTGATGATACTGCCCAATGCTTATCGATAAAGATTTTACTGCATTGGCAATGGCTTTGGGTGAAACGGTGTCAATCACTTTTCCCACCTGGTATTCATTTACAATGGCAGCTACTTCAGTAATATTACTTGTAATTACAGGAATGCCTGCGGCAATATAATCAAACAGTTTATTTGGCAGGCTGCATTGCTGGTTAATGTTTAAAGGCTTGTCTAAACTAAATCCACACCATGCTTTTTTGGTTAACTGTTGTAATTGTGCTGGTGCTAACAGCCCTGTGAAAAAAATACGGCTATTTAATAAAGTGCCTGCTTGTTTTTTTAAGTCATCTATCAACAAGCCTCTGCCTGCAATTACTAAAATAAAAGTTTCGTCAATTAATGGTATCGCCTGCACTAATTCTTCCAGTCCACGGTTAGGGTTTAGCCCGGCGCCCTGAACCAATAACATTTTTTTATCTGCAGGATATTTAAAAACGTACGTGGAGGTTTCGTTTTCTGATACTGCAGGAATATTCCTTACAACAGTAAGTTCTTTACCATATTTTTTATAATACAGTAACGCAATGCTGTTGTTAACTGTTAAAATATATTTCACTTTAGGAAATAAATAGTTTTCTATACGCTGCCAGATTTTTTTAACAGACGAACGGTTATAAAGTTCAGCCATTTCTGTAAAAAATTCATGCGTATCATACACCAGCACAGGACGGCGAATTTTTGAGGCAAGGTAATTGGCAGGCAAAGTATCTAAATCATTTGCCAGTAAAATGTTTGTTTTTTTAAACAGTAAAAAAAAGAACAGGCGGATATTCCATTCCGCATAAAACAAAAAACCTTTTTGAAAAAGCATTTTTATTCTTTTGGTTGAATAAGCTCTTTCAGTTAATGCAAGGCTGTTATTTTTTTTGGTGCCTACCAGCAAAACAGTAAAGCCCATTTCATGCAGGGTTTGGCTGCTGCGGTGTACCCGCTGGTCGGTAACCAAATCTGAAATAACTGAAACAATAACTGTTGCCATTGCGGTAAAATTATACTAAACTGAATAACTTTTTGTTTAGTTTTTTTAACGCTGAGAAAAAGAGAAAATGAGACAGCGCTGAGAATAGCTGCGTAATCTTTGCGCCTCCTTTCTCTGCGTTAAATTTTTGCAGCATATTCAGCAATGGCATCATGCACATTTTTTAAACCAGCCCATTCCTTTTGGTTACTTAAAGAATGATTGTGCCAAATAGATATGAAATGGCCATTTACTTTTTTTACTTCATCAATTAATTGTTTCATTAAAGGCAGGGCAGCTTCGGCATTTAATTGTAAATCTTCAATAAACGTACCTTCCATAAAAGTATTTGGATGCAGCATGAGTACAGTTTCCTCTTCTGTTTTCAAATTATAAAAATTAAATGCGGTGCAGGTGCCGGCCCTGAAGCCGGGCAATTCTGCAAAGCCCAAAGTGTAATCATCCGTAATACCTGCCTGTATTAAATTTTCGTATGTAGTGGGAAAAACCAGGCGTAAATAATGCTGGCGGCTGATGTTTATTTTATTACTGATTGTTGACTCTAACAGTGATTTTTCATGCTGTAACTGTAAATAATTGTCATTGGCAAAATAGGAGGGGTGAATACCAACGTGTGTGTTAGTGGCTAATTGCTGCATCAGCAATTGCATGGTTCTGCTATAAGGGTTCAGGTTGCGGTTGTATTTATTTTTCGGGCCCAGTAAAAAAAAGAAAAATAAATGATGCCTGAATTTTTCTTTACAGTTAATTATATGGCCGTAAGTATCAAACGGGTCAGCTGTTTTGTTATTTAAAACCGCCAATCTTTTTTTAATGGCAGTAAAGTTGAACATAACTAAATCTTTAATAACATTAATTGCGGTTATCACAAACGCACGGCCTTTATAAGCATAAGCTACATCAATATCATACGTAAAAGTTGTTATGAATTTTTTTTGTTTAAATACCAACTGGGGGTAAGCCTCCTGCAAAACAAACTTTAACTTCTCAATCCAGATATCCACCACCGGTTTTTGTAAAAAGCCCAGCTTAAATGCCAAAGAATCTGCCGCCTTAAATTGCCCGTATTGGTTTTGTTCAAAAGGCAGGTATTCTTCATAGCGGCTTGTTAAATAAAATATGGCGGCAAAAACATCAAAAGGCAAAGCCCCATTCCCGGTAAAAAAAGGCACATTGATGCCTTTAAACCTGCCGGTTTCTATTACCTGATTCTCAATCCCGGTTTCAAATAATAAACTGGCGGATTGAATAAAAATACCATCGGCAACATCGCCTTTTGAATAGCTTATTTTCGCTCCCTGGTATTGCTTAAATTGCTGGCTGTCTGTTATTATGGAATAGTCCAGCCCAAGATGCTGCTTAAAGATTAACCTGCATACATACTGAAGCCTTGGGGTGGCTTTTTTAGAAAATAACTGCAGGCTGTTCATTAAATTGTTGGTTTTTAAGGCATGAAGTTAAACTACCCTTTATAAAAAGTTGAAATTTCTGCCTGCAAAACAAGATTTTTTACCTACTTTTGCGCCGAAATATAAAGAAACTATAACAAAGACGTTATTAAAAAACATTGAAATGCCGTATTTAACAACAGAAAAAAGAGCCAATTTTTTCGCAACTTATGGTGGTAAAGCCACTAACACAGGTTCTATTGAGGGCCAGATTGCTTTATTAACCGAACGCATTAACCAGATTTCTGAACACCTTAAATCTAACAAAAAAGATTTTTCTTCTCAAAGAGGGTTGATGAAAATGGTAGGTCAGCGCAAACGCTTATTAACTTACCTTAGCAAGCATGACCTTACTGGTTACAGAAGTTTAATTGAAAAATTAGGCCTCCGCAAATAAAAATCAACGTATGTAACAGATAACGATTCCCAACTGCATTTTAACGGTTGGGAATTGTGCTATTTACATCATTACCTAACATTGTTTGCACAGCGCTTAATTACGCATTGTGCACTCCTAAATCTTACATTTACTTATGTCTTTTTTACAATCAAAAGCAGTAACATTTGATATTGGCGGTGGCCAGCATGTTACTATAGAAACCGGCAAATTGGCCCGCCAGGCTGATGGTGCTGTTACAGTTACCCAGGGCAATTGTGTAATACTTGCCACCGTTGTTGCCAACAAAGAGCCAAAGGACGGCCAAAGCTTTTTTCCATTATCGGTAGATTACCAGGAAAAATTTGCAGCTGCAGGCCGTGTGCCGGGTTCATTCTTTAAAAGAGAAGCCCGTTTAAATGATTACGAAATTCTTACCTCACGTTTAATAGACAGGGCACTGCGTCCTTTATTTCCTGAAGATTATTTGTGCGATGTGCAGGTACTGGTAACACTGGTATCGTCTGACACAGAAGTTATGCCTGATTCATTGGCATGTTTAGCTGCGTCTGCAGCATTAGCTGTTTCAGATATTCCCATTATGGAAATTATTTCTGAAGTGCGTATTGCCCGTAAAGATGGCCAGTATATCATCAACCCAACAAGAAGCCAGTTAGAAGCCGGCGTGGATTTTGAATTTGTAATTGCCGCCACCGAAAAAAATATTATGATGGTGGAGGGTGAAGCAAAAGAATGCCAGGAAGAAGACCTTGTGAAAGCATTGGAACTGGCACATGATGCTATTCGTTTACAAATTAAAGCTCAGGCTGAGTTAAGGGATAAAGTGGGTATTACTTCAAAAAGAGAATACACCAAGCCTTACCGTAACGAAGAACTGAATGAAAAAATAACTGCCTTCGCTAAAGACAAAATGTATGCAATTTCAGCTTCTGCAAGTGCTAAACACGAAAGAAGTGATGCATACGATGCGTTGAAAAAAGAAGTAAAAGAGTTTTTAGGCGAAGAATTACCTGATGCAGATAAAGCACTAATTGGCCATTATTTTGGCGAACTGCAATATCATGTGGTACGTGATATGATTTTGAACGACCGCAAACGTTTAGACGGACGTGGCACGACAGATATCCGTCCGCTGGCAATGGAAACTAATATCCTTCCAACGCCACACGGTTCTTCTTTATTCACTCGTGGTGAAACTCAATCTCTTACAACCGTTACTTTCGGTACTCCTTTAGATGAATTATTGGTTGAAAGTGCTGCAAAATCTGTTGACAGCAAATTCTTCCTGCACTATAATTTCCCTCCATTCTCAACCGGCGAAGTAAAAATGATACGTGGTGTTGGCCGCCGTGAAGTTGGGCATGGTAACCTTGCTCAGCGCTCTTTAAAGCAAATGATGCCGGGCCGTGAATATCCTTACACTGTTCGTGTGGTAAGTGATATTTTAGAAAGTAATGGTTCATCTTCTATGGCTACGGTTTGTGCCGGTTCATTAGCATTAATGGATGCCGGTGTGCCTGTACCAAAACACGTAAGTGGTGTGGCAATGGGTTTAATTACCAAAGAAGGTAAATACGCCGTATTAACCGATATTTTGGGTGATGAAGATCATTTAGGCGATATGGACTTTAAAGTAACCGGTACACGTGATGGTATTTGCGGTGTGCAAATGGATATTAAAGTGGATGGCCTTAGCATGGAAATTATGAGGGAAGCGTTGGAACAAGCCCGTAAAGGCCGCTTGCATATCCTGGATGCCATGTATGCATGTATTCCTGCAACAAGGGAAGAACTGAAACCACATGCACCACGTATGGTTAAACTGATAATTGACAAAGAATACATTGGTGCGGTTATCGGGCCGGGTGGTAAAGTGATACAGGAAATACAGAAAGAAACCGGTACAACTATTAATATTGAAGAAATAGACGACAAAGGCGAAGTAAGCATTTTCTGTGCTAACAAAGCTGGCCTGGATAAAGCTGTTGAATGGGTTAAAGGCATTACTGCTGTACCAGAAGTTGGCCAGGTATATGAAGGAACTGTAAAAAGCATTAAAGAATTTGGTGCTTTTGTAGAGTTTTTGCCTAAGAAAGAAGGTTTATTGCATATTAGCGAAATAAGCTGGAAGCGTTTGGAAACAATGAACGGCATATTTAAAGAAGGGGAGAAAGTGAAAGTGAAATTGCTGGATATTGACCCTAAAACTGGCAAGTTTAAATTAAGCCGCAAGGTATTAATTCCAAAACCAGAGGCAGCACCTAAGCCGGAAGGTGGTCAGCCACAAGCTTAATTTGCTTTAACAGAATAATATAGCCGCAGATAGAAATCTGCGGCTTTTTTCTGCTATAACGGGGAAATAAGATGCGGAATTAATATCAAAACAAAAAGAAACTATCCCTGCCACCCACTTTTTTCTTTGGTGCACCCGACGGACGAACATTATATGTAGCTGTAAGCATTACATACTGTGGTAAAGTATTGGTTTGTGTGGTGCTTATCATATTACGGTTTACCGCACTGCTGAAATTAATGTTGGTGTTTAAAATATCAAAAACAGAGAGTTTAAAAACAAGCGCATCCGTTTTAAGTGTTGTGTAATTAATTGCTGCATTCCAGCGCATAATTCTTTTACTGGCTGTTGGCAAAGCGCTGTTGTAATCCGTATTAAATTGTGTTTCCCAAATAAAATGTTTGGGCAGCCGCACCACCAGTTCGTTATCAATCCAAACAAAACGGTTGTTGATTGGCTTAAAAATATTGCTGGCGTATTGGGTAAAATTATATCCAAAACTTACAGAGCTGTTCCATTCCACCTTATCGTTAAAATTAAGATTTATACCCGCCCAGTTATTAAAGTTAAAGGTGTTTTGGCGGGTAGTTGCATTGTTATAAACCAGTAAGCCTGCGTTAATATTATAATAGCCCCCGGTATTCCAGCTAAAAATAAATTTAGGGTTGCTTTTATACTGTTTGTTGATGTTGAAATTTGCAGAAAGGCTTCTGCTGCCATTTGCATTCACCGGCTTGTAGGTTTGTACACCCTGTGCGTCTACTGTTATACTTTGCACCACATCATTGTTGGCAACAACCCCCCCGGCCCATAAAAATGCATTTAAATTCGTTTTTGTGTTATTATAATAATAATTCACAGAAAAATTATGCCGTTCCATCGGTAACAAATCAGGATTGCCCTTTGTAATAAAAAATGGATTGGTATTATCTGTTACAGGAATGAGTGAACTATATCCCGGCATCACCACATCTTTATTGTAATTGATGTTTAGTTTTTTATACACAATACCAAATGCAGGCAATACACTGTTGTTTTTCTGCAGAATAGAGCCAGGTAATTTTGCCAGGATATTTTCATAAGATTGCAGCTGGTACCTGAGTGTTGGGGAAAGTGTTAAGTCTTTCCATTTAATATCAACCCCGGTAGTAAATAAAAACCGGTTGCCCGTTCTGCTTAAACGGCTGCTTAAAGATGGATTCAGCACATCATAATTTTCTGAACCAACATTTTTATTAAATGTATTTACCGTATTATACATTTGGTTATAATCATGGCGGCCAGCAATGCGCCATGTAACTTTTTTAGAGAATGGTTCGCTGTACAATAAAGTAGTAACTACATCTGTCTTTGGTATTCTTTCTACCCGAAGCTGTGATAAAACACTGTCATAACTGTTAGGATATAAATAATGCAGGCCCGATTCTGTGCTATAATCATTAAAACGGTTATTTACATCCAGGCTCTGGCTAAAATTATATCGTCTTCCTCTTTTTGTTTTTGATAAACGGGTAATATTTACATTATGGCGGTAATAGTAAGTATTTGCCGGGTTATTTTGAAATACATTACCATAACTAAGCGGCCCTAATTTATTGTTATTGCTTTTTATATCGCTTATACGCTGCTCATTTTGTAAACCAATGGTATAGTTAGCATTTATTAAAATATTGGTTAGCGAATCTGGCTTAAGCCGGGCACCTGCACCAATATTATGGGCATACGTTACAACATCGCCACCCAAACGAGTATTGTTGGTTACAACAGTATCTCCTGAAAACTGGTCGCTGTTATTAATAGTGGTACGGTCAATAATAACATTCCCTAAAAAGTATTGTGCAAAAAACGATCGCTTTTGGTTAGGGGTATGATTAAGATTAATACCAACACCTTTACTGGTAGCCACACCTCCATAACTTTGTTGCCCTCCAAAATTTACCCCGTTAATAGATACACCGCTGCCGTTGGAGCTGCGCCAAATACTGGTGCTGTTATTGCCAATATTACTTCGGTTGCGGTTTAAGCCACCAGCCTGCATTAACTCGCCATAATTAAAGCCAGCACGGTTTAAATTATTTATGTAACCTAACAAACTTACTTGTAAAGTATCTCTGTAAATATTAGCAATGGCGCCGGCTTCGTACGTATTTTGCGTACCGCCTCCTGCATACAATTTTCCAAACCAGCCCTTTTTTACGTTTTTCTTCAACGTAATGTTCACCACTTTGCCAACGTTATTAATGTTATCATCTCCATTGCGCAGCAGTTCTTCTTTATCATCCATTACCTGCACTTTGTCAATAACATTGGCAGGTAAATTGCGGGTGGCCATTTTGGGGTCGTCGCCAAAAAAGTTTTTGCCATCCACCAATATGCGGTTTACAGGTTTACCGTTTACCATAATGTTGCCGTCACGGTCAACCTGCACACCCGGCAGTTTTTTCAAAAGGTCTTCCACCAATGCATTGGGCAATGTTTTAAATGCCGCTGCATTAAATTCAATAGTATCTTTTTTAATAATTACCGGAGGCCGTTCTGCCAGTATCACCACTTCATCCATAGTTTTAGAAGTTGCCGTAAGAGATACCGTTCCTAAATCAATCACCTGCTCATTACTTTGAATGATAAATTCCTTCCGGTATACTCCATACCCGTTAAATGAAACCACCATGCGGCAGTTAACATTAATGGGTATGCCGGGTACTTTAAATTCACCTTGGGTGTTACTTAAGCGGTAAGTAATAATAGCAGTATCGGCTGCTTTAAAAATTGTAACAGTGGCTAAGCTTAATGGAGTTTTGGCGGCAGAGTCAACCAATTTTCCTTTAATGGTGCCCTGGGCAATTGTGCTGGTGTACAGGCATATGCAGCCTGCAAAAACAAGTAGGATGTTTTTCATGAAAAAAGTTATGGCTATACTTTAAAAAAAGAAACGTTAATTGAAAACAACATTGCAGTCAGGACATACAATATCTATTTTAGTATGTTTGTCTGCAAGGTTGCCAGACATGGCTTTTAATACAGTTTTGTTTATGGTTAATGGTTGTTTGTTATTGGCTATAGTGTCTCTTTGTACAGAAAATGTTGCATTCATTTTTCCGGCACCTGTTAATTTACTTGTTAACGTGGATGCATTGTTTACATCCTTATAACTGCCTTCGTAATAAACAGCAAAATTTTCCTGTTGAGATAAAGGTAGTTTTACATCAGCAAATCGGCTGTCTATTTTTATGAATGGTGAAGTATTGTTAAAACTGGTAACTGCAATATTTGCCCCGTTACCACTCAGTATCATTTTGTCGTTTAAATTTTCAACACGCAATCTGCCAAATTTTTGATTGCCGGAAATGCTGCCGGCTTTATCAATAGTAAAAACATCACTGGTACTGTTCAGTTCAATTTTTGCACTGCTGGTAATCTGCAATTGAGAATTGCTGGATGTTATATTCATGCTGACAACATTACTTGCTTTAAAACGGCTGGCCGATAAATCAAGTATTGCATTATCTAAATTAGCGGCATTTACAAGTGCATTTTTTGCTTTAATGCTGGCAGTGCCTGCATTAGTCATTGTTAAATTTCCATAAGACACGTGTACGTTAATATCCTTTACATAACTTTCAACAGCAGCATCAGTATATTTTGAGTTGATGATAATTACAGCATTGCCTGGCACTTCAATTATAAGCGGCTGTTGCATATTAGCAGCAGTATTTAACACATCGTCTTTTTTTATGCCATTTTTATCGGAGCAATCAGCAATTGCGGTAACGCTTGTATTTACTCTTGAAACTGTAATGCCCATTTTTTTAAAAAGCACATCATCTCTGTCATTTAGCGGTTGCTGGTAACTTATATTTGTTGTAAGCCGTACCTTTTGCGCCGGTATGGTTTTTACAATAATCTTTTTTGAATTGTTATTGATGAAAACCGTATCTCCGTTAAAACAGGTTATTTCCATCAGCAATTTACGCATACCATAACCGGTTACTATTCTTACAGAATCATACTGCGTTTTATACAGCTGCATTTTTCTTACCTGTAAAATTCTTTTCAGCTTTACCGAGTCTGCTTTTATTTTTTCGATATATATTTTCCTTTTAACAGAGTCGGCTAATTTTATGCTTAAGGCTAATTTATGTTTTCGAATCATACTGTCATTGGTTACAATATAAATATGCTTAAGCGAATCATATATTTTAAGAGTTTGTTCTTTGCGCAGTTTAAGTAATGTATCAGCTTTTGCAATAAAAAGTCTTCTATGCATTGAGTCAGCAGTATATTTTTTTATTATAAATGCTTTCCGGCTGCTGTCAACCAGTCTTTTTGTCTTTCGCAAAAGACTGTCGCCGGCATTAGATATAGCTACTATTTTGTGCTCTAATGGCATTCCCCTTAAGGCATGGAAAGTATCTACAATGTAGTACACAACGGGGTTTTGAGGTATCACATTAGCTGCAGGTTTACTTTTTATGAGGCTGTCAGTTTGTTGTGCCTGCAATGCAGTACTGTAAATACATACCAGTACTATAATTGCAGATTGTAAAAAGATTTTTTTCATGGCTAACTTTTTTTAAATTTTGATATAACTGGCTATAATTGTATCAGAAGGAGTGAGGTTTTCCTTTACTTTATTGTTTACCCTGATAATTTCATGCTGCAGGGCTTTTAATAAATTAATACGGTTTTGATAAATTTTTATTAATTGTTCCAGCAGCTCTTCATTTAAACCGTCCGTTTTAATTTTATTTTTTATTGACGTTTCATCAACAGTTGTTCGGTTTAAAGCAGTTTTAAAATCATTAAAATAATCGGCAGATGTTGTGTAAACCGGCGTTTGCCTTATAGCATTCATTTGCAGGCTTACTAATTTATTGTAGTTATTTTCAAAGGACTGAAGCAGTTGTTGTTCATTCGGCGGTTGTTTTTGTATAACAGTACTGCTTACCTTTTTCTTAATAATGCTGGTTGTTATTGCTTCAGTCGGCTTAATAGTATCTTCCTTTATTTTATTAACTGCAATTTCAGTTTTTGCTGGTTGCACCACAGTCTTTACTATGTCAGTACCGGTTTTTTTAGTCTCAGTTGTAAATAATTGTTTACCACCCCAAAAAATTAAACCAGCAACACAGGCAGCCGCAGCCGTACGCATAACAATAGTAAATACACCCGCTTTCTTCTTTTTTACAGTACTTGCCTGTATGCGCTTTAATACATTGCCCGATGGTACATCAAAGTCCAGCTCATCATGCTTTTCATGTAAATATTTTTTCAGCTCATCCATTAGTTAAAATTTGAGAGGTGATACGTTCTTTCAACAGTTTTTTTGCCCGGTGATATTGGCTTTTACTTGTGCCTTCGGTAATACCCAGTTGCGCTGCTATCGATTTGTGGGAATAATCTTCCATAGCATACAGTACAAAAATTTCCCGGCAGCCATCAGGCAGTTTTTTTATTTCGTTATGTAATGTTTTAAGGCTTATGCTTGTCCACCATTCTGTTGATTCATCCTGCATATTTTCATGTGCGGCTGCATCCCAATCATCCCACTTAAACTCTTTTTTACAATACCCTATACAGGTGTTTACCACAATTTGCCTTAACCATCCACCAAAAGCGGCAGGTTGTTGTAAACTGCCCAGGTTTTTAAATGCGGTAATAAAAGCATCATGCAGCAAATCTTCGGCATGCATAATATTACCGGTCATCCGTACACAAATGTTAAACATTGCCTTGCTGTATTGTTCATAAAGCCATGCCTGTGCATCTGTATTTCCCTGAACGGCCTTTTCTATAACTGCAGTTTGTATAGTTTCTGGCGCTGTCAAAAATGTTGAATCATAGTTAAGAGTATGAAACTATTAAAAGGTTGGAAACGGGATGTGTATTTTTTTACAGAAATTTAAAAAGATACCTTCGCAATATGAAATATATACAGGTTGAAATAAAGAATACTGATGAAGGACAAAACGAAATTATAATTGCCCTGCTGGCAGATATTGGCTTTGAAGGTTTTGAAGAAACGGGTAATTCTGTAAAGGCATTCATTAAAGAAGAAGAACTGGATAAAGTGGTATTAGATGAGATAATAAGCAGGCTGGATTTAAAATACAATTTATCTACCATTGAGCAGCAAAATTGGAACGCAGATTGGGAGAGCAGCTTTGAACCGGTGGTGGTTGGAGATTTTGCAGCAGTAAGGGCAGGCTTTCATCAACCTGTTGAAGGTGTAAAACACGAAATAATCATTACCCCAAAAATGAGTTTTGGCACAGGCCATCATGCCACCACCTTTTTAATGATGCAGCAAATGAGCCACATTGATTTTTCCGGTAAAACCGTTTTTGATTTTGGCACAGGTACAGGCGTGCTGGCAATACTGGCAGAAAAAATGGGCGCTGTAAAAATTGAAGCTATTGATAACGACGAGTGGAGCATTGAAAATACCAAAGAAAATATTGCGGCTAATAACTGCACTGATATAAGTATTGAACTGGCAAATAAGATTAACACAATAAACCAGTATGATATAATACTTGCTAACATTAACCTGAATGTACTGCTTGCCAACATGAAAGATATTGCAACAATCTGCAAAAAGGGTTCTGGTATTATTTTTAGCGGAATTTTAATTGCAGATGAGCAGATTTTAAGACAATCTGCCCTTGAACAGGGTATTGTTTTTGAAAATATTGCTGAAAAAAGCGGCTGGTTATGTATAAAAGCCGGGTATTACTAACAGGTATTGAAATATATTGATATTTAGGTGATTAAATTAATGTTAACACTATCATGTAATTCCGTATTTTTGTATTCAACTCAACTCGAAGAAACGAATGAAAGAATTATTCCTTATCATCGTGGCTTATCTTATTGGTTCTATTCCTACTGCACTCATCATCAGTAAGCGTTTTTTTGGTATAGATATACGTGACTACGGAAGTGGCAACATGGGTGCCACCAATACTTTCCGTGTGCTGGGTTCCAAATATGGCAGTATTGTAATGGCAATGGATATTTTAAAAGGAGTGCTGGCTGTAGGGTTATTTAACTTTCTTCCATATTATCTTGGAAGCGAAAATGAATTACAGCGTACCAATTTTATGATAGGGCTGGGGCTTTCTGCTGTAGTGGGCCATATATTTCCTATATGGGCTAATTTTAAAGGTGGAAAAGGTGTGGCTACCTTATTTGGTATGATACTGGCAATACAGCCTCTTGTAGCTGTCAGTTGTGTTGGTGTGTTTCTGTTGGTATTGTATTTAACCCGTTATGTGTCGCTAAGTTCTATACTTGCTTCTGTATTTTTACCTATTTGTGTTTTATGGATATGGAACGAACATGAAGTACTGTACCGTGTATTTGCATTAATTGTGGCACTGCTGGTTATTTTTACGCACCAAAAAAACATTGGCCGTATTTTGCGTGGTGTGGAAAGCCGTGTGCCTATTTTAAAACACAGGGACAGACGAAAAGCCCGCCGCCGCAGCTAAAACTCTTACTGCAACCATATTCGCTAAAATCTCATCTTAACTAAAAATTACATTTTGTAGTTTTTAGTTTGTAAAATTGGTACGCCAATTGTTTATCATGTTTTAAACCCAAAAAAAATGAAAAAGTTTATTTTCTTTTTTTCAGCAGTAATAATAGTTGCAGCGTGCAGTAAAAATTCTGTTACAGGCCGCAAGCAATTAAAATTATTTGGTGAAGAATCCTTACGCCAAATGGCCGTAACAGAGTACAAAAGCTTCCTTTCGCAAAACCAGGTGGTAAGCGAAACAGTAAATAAAGATGCTGAAATGGTGCAACGTGTGGGTAAACGTATTGCCAATGCCATTAAGGAATATTATACTCAAACCGGTAAGCAGGATGTTGTAAAAGAGCTGGAAACCTACAAATGGGAGTTCAATCTTGTTAATAACAAAGAAGTAAACGCATGGTGTATGCCGGGTGGTAAAGTAGTTGTATACACTGGTTTGTTGCCAATAACACAAAACGAAGCAGCGTTGGCAGTGGTTTTGGGGCATGAAATTACACATGCTGTTGCCAGCCATGGTAACGAGCGTATGAGCCAGGGTGCTATAGCACAAGGCCTGGAAATTGTTGGAAATATTGCCACAGCAAATAACCCAAAATACAATACGCTTTTTAATAATGTTTTTGCACCGGGTGCACAGGTAGGTGTTTTACTGCCTAATGGACGCAAGCAAGAGTATGAAGCGGATCATTACGGATTACTTTTTTGTGCCATGGCCGGATACAATCCACGTGAAGCCATCCCTTTTTGGCAGCGTATGGCACAGGCCGGGGGCGGGCAAAAACCACCAGAGTTCCTGTCTACACACCCAAGTGATGAGAACAGAATTGCCAAATTACAGGAATATATGGACGAAGCTCTTAAATTGTATAAGCCTGTAAATGCGGCTACCAAATAAATTTACCACATACAAATAATAAAAGCTCCGCTACAGGCGGAGTTTTTTATGCAATTTCTTTTGCGTACCAACCATATTCTGTATTTTTGCTGGCTGATTTTGCTATAACCTGCAGAAAAACCTTCACCAAACAAGCTATTACTTTGATAGAAATAAATTTATCAATGTACAAGCCTTTGTAAATCAAAAAATTTTTTTGCATTATGTCTTCTTACACGTTGCTTGAAAAGCTGCAGCTGCAAAATGAAAAAAACATTTTATTACAGGGCCTGCCGCTTGCAATTGAAAAACAATTCATCAAATTCTCTTTTTCCAAGAACGTAACGCCACTTCTAAAAACCAAAAAGATTGATTTTGCGCTGATTTTTGCTTTCAGCCACAAACAATTAAAGGAAATACTGAAAGAAGTAATTCCGGCGTTGCATAACAATACAAAATTTTGGATTGCTTATCCTAAACCTACTTCTAAAATTGCCAGCGATTTATGCCGGGAGGTTAGCTGGGACTGCCTTTCTTTTTACGGTTATGAAACCGGTGAGCTGATTGCAGTTGACAATTTATGGAGTGCTATGCAATTTAAAAAACCTGCTGAAGCTTTAAAGCCGCAAAGCAGCCTTGCAACAGAAAAGAAAACAAGGCGCAGGGAGCTTTCAATGGAAGGAGCGTAGTAACTTTTACAATTTATTTTATTTGAAAATTACTGTACCCAATTGTCGGGTAAGTTCTATTTCCATTTGCTTTAAGTGCTGGTGTGTTTGCAGAAAAATTAATTGCTCTTCAGGATTACTGCTTTTTTCAAGGTCACGCTGGTTTTCATCTATCATACGCTTAATTTTTTTAAGCTTCAGATAGTTTAATGATGAAAACACTTCTTCTTTAAACAATTCTTCCCTTGTAGGAATATGCCCTTCAAAATGCTCTTTCCAGTTATGGCTTATTTCATAGTTTATATCCATAATACTTACCACAAGCGAACTCATCTGTAAATTATCGTTGTATAGAAAATTTTTAGGGGTGGGCTCAATACCTGCGTTAAACCATGTTTTATATGTGGATACCACATCTAATAATTCTTTATTATCAATCAGCTCATCAAGGTGGTTATTTTCAATTTCACTAAAAATATATTGTGCAACTTTTTGGCCTTCGGCCCAATCGTTTAACCCAAACTCCAGCAGGCTGCGTACCATTGCCCGTTCGTTCATCTCATCTTTATTAAAAAGATTAACAGCTTCTTCATCTAATGCTGCAGCATTGTTATTGGTGTTTTCAAAAACATCCTGCCGTGCCTGCTGGTTCTCTGCTTTTGTAACCTTTTCCCGTATAAATTTATTAACCAAGGCATGTAAACCGCTTTCCTCAATTCTTAAAATTTCAGCGCATTGCTTAATGTAATCCTGCTGTTTGGTAAAATCTTCTGCCTTATTAATACGGGATATGGTTTCGGCAATTTGATTAACCACCTGGCTTTTCTTATTAGTATCATTGCCGGCATCTTTCAGCGCAATTTCTAACTGAAAAAGTATAACGTCCTTTTTATTATCTGCAATAAAAGAGGTAAAAGCAGCAGCGCCTACCTTATTTACATAACTGTCGGGGTCTTCTTTATCAGGTATCAATACCAGCTTTACATTCAGGCTTTCTTCCAGTGCAAGGTCAAGCCCACGCAAAGCAGCTTTTATACCTGCATTATCACCATCGTAAATAATGGTAAGGTTACTGGTGTATTTTTTTATAAGCCGTAACTGATCCGGGGTTAAAGAGGTTCCACCACTTGCCACTACATTTTCTATACCCGTCTGGTGCAGGCTTACCACATCTGTATAGCCTTCCACCAGCAAACATTCATCCGCCTTATCAATGGCCATTCGGGCAAAGTAGCTGCCATATAAAAGTTTGCTTTTTACATAAATTTCATTCTCTGGTGTGTTGATATATTTAGGCGCTTTATCATTGCTCTTAATAATGCGGGCACCAAACCCCAGCACTTTGCCACTCTGGTTATGAATTGGAAAAATAATACGTCCACGGTAATTATCATAGGCATTGCCATCCCTTACTGCCACCAGTCCGCTTTTTTGCAACAGCTCAATGCTGTATTGTGCGGCCATTGCTTCTTTGGTAAAACTGTCTCTTTGTTCAGGGTTAAAACCCAGTTGAAATTTTTTTATTATTTCTTCTCTAAAGCCACGTTGTTTTAAATAACTCAATGCAATATCCTGCCCGTCTTCAGTATTTAATAATGCATTGCTGAAAAATTTTTGTGCAAAACTGTTTATGATATATAAACTGTCTGCCACCTGCTGCTGTTGCTTGTATTCAGGGCTGGTTTCAGTTTCTTCTACTTCAACATTATATTTATTAGCCAGCCAGCGAAGCGCTTCTACATAACTGTATTTTTCATGCTCCATTAAAAAACTTATGGAGTTGCCACTGCGGCCGCACCCAAAACATTTATAAATTTCTTTTGCAGGCGAAACAGTAAATGAAGGCGACTTTTCATTATGAAACGGGCATAACCCAAGGTAGTTAGTGCCTCTTTTTTTAAGCTTAACAAAGGAACCCACAATATCAATAATATCGATACGGCTGAGTATTTGCTGTATGGTGCTTTGTGTAATCAAAATTTATAATAAACAGAACCTGCAATTTAACAATCTAATTTGAGTTTTAAATGCAACTTTTTCGTCTGGCAGTTTACTGGCACGATTTATGAAAAATCAGGCCGGATTTCATCATAAACGTAATTAACTAATTATCTTTATCATCCAAAAAATTTAAAAGAATGAAGAAATATTGTTTTATGGCGATACTGCTGCTTGCTGGTGTTGCCGGTTTTAGCCAGAGCCTGGAGGACATTAATAAATACATGGTACTTAACCAGAACAAAAAGGCTAAAGAACTGGTAGATAAATTTTTAACCGAAGCAAAAAATGCCGGCAAAGCTGATGCATGGTTTTACAAAGGAAGAATTTATAATGCTTTATCAAAAGACTCCACTGTAACACCTGCCGATGCATTGAAATTAAAGCTGGAAGCTTATGAAGCATTTAAAAAATACCAGAGTTTAGATGCAAAAGACCTGAGCTTTAAAAATGAAAACTACGTTTCGTATTTTGACTTATACAATGGTTTTTTTGATATAGGGGCAAAAGAATATAACGCAAAAAATTATGCCGGTGCTTTTGAAGGTTTTAAAAATGCATTAATGGTGGAAGATTATGTGCGCAGTAAAAACTATGAGTATAACGGGTATAAATTTCCTGCACTGGATACATCCCTTATTCAAAACACAGCCATGGCAGCCAACCAGGCAAAAGATGAAGCATCATCTATTATTTATTACAGGAAACTGATTGATGCCAATGTTGGCGGAGAAGCTTACCTGAATATATATGAATATGTAACGGAATATTACCTCAAAATTAAAGACGAGGCTAATTTTAATGCTATTATAGAAAAAGGGCGTGCCATGTATCCTAAAGAAAAATACTGGACAGAAGTGGAAGTAGATGCAGTTGCAAAATCGGGTAATAAAGAAGCGTTACATGCCAAATATGAAGAGTTAATGAAGCGCTATCCTGATGATTATACCTGGAGTTACAATTTGGGCGTGGAAATTTTTAATGAGTTGTATGCCGGTGATTCAAAACCAGCTAACGCCATTGCAATGAAAGCAAAACTTACAGAAGTACTGAAAGCCTGTATTGCTGCACAAGGCGACAAAGGAGCTGATGCTAAAATGCTGATGACCCGTCACACTTACAATGATGCATACGACTACCAGGATTCTTCTAAAAAAATTAAAGGAGTAAAACCGGAAGATGTTAAAAAAAGAAATGAATTAAAAGCTATCTTTTTAAAGAAGGTAGATGAGTGTATTCCTTATGGCGAATCTGTTGTTAGCTATTATGCCGGCCAAACCACTTTAAAGCCAATACATAAAGCAAACTACAAAATTGCACTTGACCTTTTAAGCCAGTTATATACTGCAAAAGGCGATGCAAAAAAAGCGGCTGAATATGATAAGAAAAAAGCTGATGTAGATAAACTTTAATGAACATACAAACAATAAAAAAACTGCCCGGTAATGTTGCCGGGCAGTTTTTTTATGAGTTTAATTATTTTATTGACCACCGGGCCCCGGGCCACCAATGCGTATCTGCATTCTGCCATCGCCGTTTTGCATATCTTTTGCCGATTTTAATGTAACGTCTTTCGGAATATCAAATTCTTTATCTGCAATCTCTTTATCCAGTACAATTTTAGTTACTTCAACCGTCATTTTACGGCCACGGTTCATCTTCATTTCATATTGCATTGGAAAGCCGGCTAAATTGCTTAAGCCACTTAAACCTGTTGTGCGGTTGCTGCTGAAATTAAAACCAAAACTTGCTGCCATGCCTCCTGTTGAAGCTATGCCCTGCAATTTAAAATCTGGGCAGTACCAAACCATGTTGCTGTCTTTTGTTCCGTTTTTACGGGTGTTAATTAAAAATGCTTTTTTACACAGCACACCGGCTATTTTTTTTGTATCTTCTGTATAGCTGATGTCTGTTGATAAAATTTGCTGGCCTGTGTTATTGTTATTATTAAAACCTCCCTGCTGGCCCCTGGTCTGCATCAAACTGTCCATACGCTTGCGCATTTCCTCCTGGTCTGCATCTGAAGCATAAAAGCCATTTTTACTGCCCATGGCTTCCATAATAGTAGTGGTTAATTTTTTTGCATTGTCACGTATTACTGTGGTGCGGCTCATCTCATTTTCTGTAAAAGTTTTAATAAGATCGCCTTTTAAAGTAGTAATTGATTTTGTTTCACCATCACCGCCAAAACGAAAAGTCCTTATTTCTGCACCTTCTGGTGCAGGCGGGGGCGGGGGAGCTCCTCCATCATCGCCATCAGGAGAAACGACAGTGGTTTTAGTTGTAATAATTGCCTGCGATACTGTTTTAGGTTGCGCATGTGCCATGGCTGCAGCACCAATGAAAATTAAGGAAAGAATTTTTTTCATATCAATGATTTAGTAACCAAAAATACGAATTCATTCGTAATAATTTCAGGCAACATATTCTTTTAGTTGACTTTAACAAAAAAGCCGGCAATCATTTGCCGGCTTCGCAATAAATTAGTTCACTTAAAAAGTACAACTGCAATAATTAAACTTCATACCCCAGTTGCCTCCCGAGGGGTTTATTACAGTACCTTGACCCCAACCGGTTTGTTGCTCAATCACTTGACCACTGCTGTTTAGTTTAACTACCACTGCATGCGCAGCAATACACCCGCAAGCACCGGCTGGAATAGCTGAAATTGGTATTTGGTAAGTGTACGTGTTTATATTAGCATGATTGGAGTTGTAAGGAAATTGACCAGGAATTGGATTGCCAGGGTTATTTACTGGTATGGTACTACAGTTACCAACATACAAATGTGTTTGTGTTAGTGTATAACCATTGGCAGTTGCATAAGTTACATAAATAAAGCTTGCATCATTAGTTACTGTAACTGAACCTGCATTGATATACTGACCGGCAGTTAATTGTACTGTGGTGGCAGGACAAACTTCACCCGGAAGATCCACTCTTGCAGGTGTAATATCTTCTCTGCTATTTTGGTCCTGGCCGGGTAATATTCCTGTTTCTTTTTTGCAGGAAATAAATGCAATTGATAACAACGCAAAGGTTGAAAAAGCAAGTAATGTTTTTTTCATAAGTATTGATTTTTTCGGATTAAATAAACAGCATTTACGGTAAATAAATACTGTGGTGACATATTTTTAAACGGCATTTGCATAATGCTATTGTTGATGCAACTATATATTTCTTTACACCGTAGTAATCGTTTTTCAGAGGCGTATTTACCATGTTTTACTAAGCGTATTTTTACTTGTGAAGAACCTGTGAATAAGTGTGAATATTTCCCATAAAAACAAAAAAAAATATTACACCCATTCCGTTATATTTGCCGCCTGACAAAAACAAGAAAACGTGCGATTAAAGAGTTTAGAAATTAAGGGATTTAAAAGTTTTGCCGACAAAACTGTATTGAATTTTGACGAAGGCATTACAGGTGTAATAGGGCCTAATGGCTGTGGCAAAAGTAATATTGTAGACAGTATTCGCTGGGTAATTGGCGAACACAAAATAAGTAACCTGCGCAGTGAAAATTTGGAGAGCCTGGTGTTTAACGGCAGCAAAAGCCGCAGCGCCAGCGGACTGGCCGAAGTAAGCCTTACGTTTGAAAATACAAAGAACCTTTTACCTACAGAATTTAATACAGTAACCGTAACCCGTAAATACTATAAAAATGGTGAGAGCGAATATCGCCTGAATGATGTGCAATGCAGGTTGAAAGATATTCATAACCTTTTTATGGATACAGGTGTAAGCACCGACAGCTATGCCATTATTGAACTGGGCATGGTGGATGATATTATTAAGGATAAAGAAAACAGCCGCCGTAAAATGCTGGAGCAGGCTGCAGGTATTACCATTTACAAAACAAGAAAGAAAGAAGCGAAACTAAAATTGGATGCCACCGAACAGGATTTGGCACGTATTGAAGATTTGCTTTTTGAAATAAACAACCAGTTAAAAAGTTTAGAAAACCAGGCTAAGAAAGCAGAGAAGTATTACGAAATAAAAAAAGAGTACAAAGAAGTTAGTATTGAACTGGCAAAGGCAGCGCTGGAAGGTTTTAACATTACTTACCGTGATTTAAACCACCAGCAGCAGGAAGAAGTTGATAAACGTTTGGAACTGGAAGCTGCCATTGCATTGGAAGAAGCAGCATTGGAAAAAGAAAAATTAGGTTTTGTTGAGCAGGAAAAAGCATTGCAGCAAATGCAGCATGCTTTTAACGATATGCTGGATGGTTTGCGCAGTAAAGAAAGCGATAAAAATCTTTCGGCACAACGCCTGCAATATTTAAAAGAGAGAGAAACCAGCCTGCAGGACTTTTTACAAAAAGCCGGTGGACAGTTAAAAGGTTTGGAAGAAAGCATACATTTTACCAGCAACCAGATAAAGGAAGACGAGATTAAGTTAGAAGAATTTGAAGGCAAACTGGATGAACTGAAAAATGCAGTGGAAGATAAACGTAAAACCTTTGATGAAAAGCGCAGCAGCATTGATGAATTAAGAAGGGAAAACCAGGCAATACAACGCAGCCAGTTTGAAGCAGAGAAAAAAGTGGCGGTGGCCGATACTTCTATTCAAAACTTGCAAAGAACCATTCACCAGATACAGGAAGAAAAAAATCAGCGGCAGGCACAACTGCAGCAGTTGGATTCTGATAAAAAAATTAAGGAAGAAGAACTGGAGCAAAAGAAAACAGATTTACAGCAACTGCAGGATCATCATGAATATACCAAAGAGCAAATTCTGGCTACACAAAATATGCTGGAAGGCTTGCGTTTGGAACTGGCAGAAGAAAACAGGAAACTGGATAGCAAAAAGAACGAGCATGCTTTATTGAAAAGCCTGATTGATTCAATGGAAGGCTATCCGGAAAGTGTAAAATTTTTACACAACAACCAGGGCTGGAATCATACAGCGCCGCTTTTGTCAGACATTATTTATGTAAAAGAAGAATACCGTGCCGCTGTAGAAAATGTATTGGAGCCTTACCTGAACTATTATGTGGTAAATAATTTAGACGAAGGTTTACAGGCCGTGCATTTGCTGGATGAAAATAAAAAAGGTAAAGCCAATTTCTTTTTACAGGATAAATTTAATGCTTTTGAAGAAGCACACCAGCCAGCAGGAACTATACCTGCATTGAGCGTGGTGGAGTTTGATGGTAAATATTCAAACCTTGCCAAACATTTACTGGGCAATGTTTTTATTGCCGAAAATGAAGATGCATTACGCAACAGCAACGGTGCGGTGGTGCTGGAAAAAACCGGTAAGTATGTAAAAGGAAAATATTCCTTAACAGGCGGCAGTGTAGGTTTATTTGAAGGCAAAAAAATTGGCCGTGCCAAAAACTTAGAAAAGCTTGCTGAAGAAATTGCAGCACAGGAAACTGTGGTGCATGATTTAAAAGCTGTAATTGCAACAAGGCATAACGAAGTAATTGCTTACAATGAGCAGTTGAAAGAAAATGCCATTAAGCAAACGCAGCAGGATATAAACAATCTTACCAATCATGTTTTCTCTTTGCAAAATAAAATAGAAAACCTGCACCACCTGGAAGAAACTAGCACCAAAAGGGTGGAAGACTTACAGGAGCAATTGGACAGTAACCATGATGCTATTGCCAGCACCCGTGATGAACTGGAAAAGTTTAACACACAACTGGAAGAACTGAGCGATAAAATGCAGTTGATTGAGCAGGACTATGCAGCAGCAGAACAGGAATACAGTTTTGCAACTGCCGCATACAACGATGGTAACCTGCAATACACAAGGCAGCAAAGCAAAGTAACATCTTTAAAACAGGAGTTTGATTTTAAGAGCAACCAGTTAAAAGATTTACAGGAACAGGTTGAAAGCAGCAATACACAATTAACAGAAGCCAGCAGCAGTATTACAGAAACTGCTGCCGCACTGGAAGATTTAGAAGGCTTACTGGTTACTATGCTGCAAAACAAAGAGGCTGAAGAACGCAAACTGAACGAAGCAGACCAGGCTTATTACAACCTGCGTAATGCACTTACTGAAAAAGAAAGTGAGCTGCGCCATAAACAAAAAAGTAAAGAAGGTATTGATACCTTACTGAATGAAATAAAAGACAAATTAACTGAACTGAAATTGCAATTAGCCGGAATGAAGGAAAGGCTGAATGTGGAGTTTAAAGTTGATTTAGATGCTATTATTGATGAAGCAAGAACTGGTGATACACCATTGGAAGAATTGCAGGAAAAAAGTGAACGTATGCGCAAGCGCCTGGAGAATATAGGAGAAGTAAACCCAACAGCTATTGAGGCGTTTACTGAAATGAAAAAGCGCTACGAATTTATTTTAGAACAAAAGAATGATTTGGTTACTGCTAAGGACAGCCTGATGCAAACCATACAGGAAGTGGAAGCAACCGCTAATCAGCAGTTCCTTGATACGTTTAACCAGGTGAGGGATAACTTCCAAAAGGTATTTAAGGCATTGTTTACTGAAGACGATACAGCCGATATGATTTTGGTTGACCCTGAAAACCTTGCTGAAACAGCTATTGATATTGTGGCAAAACCAAAAGGCAAACGCCCCAGCAGTATTACACAGTTAAGTGGTGGAGAAAAAACACTCACTGCAACTGCAATGCTCTTCGCCATCTACTTAATTAAACCTGCCCCGTTCTGTATTTTAGATGAGGTGGATGCACCGCTGGATGATGCAAACGTTGGCAAGTTTACCAACATGATTAAAAAGTTTAGCGAAAACTCTCAATTTATAATTGTAACGCACAACAAACAAACCATGAGCGCTGTGGATGTTATTTACGGCGTAACCATGCAGGAAGCCGGTGTTAGTAAACTTGTGCCTGTGGATTTTAGAAGTTTGAATTAAAAGGGTATATTTAGTATTATTTAACCTTCTAAATTAAACGCTATGGAAGGAGTAATTGTTTCCCTTATTCTTGGTGCTATTGCCGGCTGGTTAGGCGGGCAATTATTTAAAGGCAGCGGCCTAGGCCTTATAGGCAATATCGTTGTGGGTATTGTTGGTGGCTGGCTTGGTTACTGGTTATTCGGCAAATTAGGAATCAGTTTAGGTTCCGGTTGGCTGGGTTACATTTTAACCGCCGCAATTGGCGCTGTGGTTTTACTGGCAATTCTCAATTTAGTTTTGCCCAAAAAGTAAAACCCTAAAACCTTATCTTATTATTCTTCATAAAGGATATTCAAAGTTGAGTATCCTTTTTTTATAAAATTAACTGTATGATTAAAACCATTGCACTGCTTACCGCCAGCAATATATTTATGACTTTTGCATGGTACGGCCATTTAAAAAATACACAAATGCCTTTATGGAAAGCCGTGGTTATAAGCTGGGGCATTGCATTTTTTGAATATTGCCTGATGGTGCCTGCCAACCGCATAGGTTATGAAAAAGGCCTTAATAGTTTTCAACTAAAAATTACGCAGGAAGTAATTACGCTGGTGGTGTTTGCAGTATTTGCAATTTTCTATTTGAAGGAGCCTTTTCACTGGAAATACCTGGTAAGCTTCACTTTAGTAATTGGTGCCGTGTATTTTGCATTCATGAAATAATCCTTTATACAGCACTTGTTTTTACCGGTTCAGCAGGTGTTGCTGCACCTTCGGTGAATTTGACTTATTCATGACCAAATCTGGTATCAATTTGGTTGTACTATTCAGTCATTGAATTCATTCACCAAAAAATATTTCATATGAAAACAAGAAAACCGTTTCTCATTCTTTTATTAATTTTTGCAACAGTAACCATTAGTTTTTTTTCTTGCCAGAAAGAAGTATCATCTGCAGACACTGCTTATGTACCTGCCGGGCAAAACAACCTGAAAATAATGCTAACGGATGACCCTTCAACCATTTTTGATTCTATATTTATCGATATACAGCGGATAGAAGTTAAAGTAAAAGATTCAACCGGAACTGAGCACTGGGATACGCTTACCATTACACCAGGAGTATACAATATTCTGCGTTTCAGAAATGGTCTCGACACTCTGATAGCTTCGGGTAATATTCCGGCTGGCCGGGTAGAAAAGATAAGAGTAACACTTGGTACCAATAACTATGTTATGCTTAATGGTGTTAAGATGCCGCTTAATTTGCCCGCAGGGTTTAATCAAATTATAATTAATGTGGATGATGATGTGGATCATGACGATCATAATCATTTACGCCTGTGGCTGGATTTTGACGGACATGGATCCATCGAGTTACACAATGGCCACTTTGAATTACGCCTGCGTATAGGCCATTTCAGTCATCATGGTTCCGGCGAAATTGAAGGCGAAATCAAACCTTCTGCAGCATTACCTGTCGTAGTAAAAGCAATTGCTGGTACAGATACGCTTACTGCCATTCCTGACCATGAAGGCGAATTTAAAATAAGAGGTATCAAAACATCCACAGCAACGCTTATTATTACACCATCAAACGGGTATAAAGATTCTGTTATAAATAATATTCCAATCCGTCGGGGCGATGATACGGATTTAGACAAGATTGTTTTGCATAGGTAGTTCTTAAAAAATGTTTACTAATGGGCTATGAGCCGGTGAATAATCACCGGCTTTTTTATTCCGTTATAAGCTTTCCTATTTTACCGCCGCCGGCGAAAAATACGGCTTTACCTTTCTTTGCTTTTTTACAAACATGAAAACTTTCTTTGCTTATCCAGCGCCAGTTATTACCATCGTCTTCACTGTAATCAATTCCGTTTAAACCGCAGGTAAGCCAGTTATCTTTATCTAAATAAATAACACAACTGCGGTAACCATGTGGTGCTGTTGCCGGTGTTGTAAATGTTTGACCAAGGTCTTTTGTAATTACACAGTTTTTTGTGGTGGAATCTTTTGTATTAAAATCGCCGCCAACCACAATAATGGTTTTCTTTTTTTTATGAGTTTTAACTGCAACAGAATTGGCGCCGGTCGTTTCTTTGCCCTGTATTATGGGCATATCAATTTTTCTGTCACGTATAAACATACGGCTGCGCAAACCACCCGTAACAAATACAGGTTCCTGCAAACTTAACGCAACAATGTTTGTTCCGCTGCTGGCAAAACAGGCCTCGCCGCTGTCGGCTACGGGGTAATTCTGTGGCGGAATATTTTGCCAGTTGCTGCCGCCGTCAAAAGTGCGTGCCACAAATATGCCTGATTTATCACTTGCCTGCGATACTTTAACCGGGTCGCCAATAACAATACCGCTCATTTCATTCCAAAATTCCATCGCATCTAAAAACATGCCTTTGTTATTATTCTGAAAAACCACTTTCCAGTTTTCGCCACCATCCGTTGTTTTTAATATATAAGCAGGTTCTGCAATGCCCATAATTACAGCTGTCTTATCATCAAAGGCTTCAATATCCCTGAAATCGGTTTTTTCAAAACCTTTAACTGTAATCCATTTCCAGGTTACACCGGCATCAACACTCAGGCCTACCGTACCGCCGCTGCCGCTTACCCAAACCACTTTATCATTTACCACACTCAGCCCCCTGAGTGATGCTTTTTTATCCTTTACCAACACCCGCACAGTTTGTGCGCCTGCAATTAAAAATGCAGCAATAAAATAAACAGTAAAAACAATCTTTTTCATTGAATAAACTTTTAAGGGAAAGTGTTTCAAAAATAAAAAGAAATGTCAGTAAAAAATGAAGTACTTATCACCATTTAAAAACAACAGTAAAAGGTTTTATCTTACATTTGACGCAACTAAACTAAACATTCAAATAGCCAAAATTGCCAGCGCTATGAGTTATAATTATCTCCCTTTAGATAAAACACCGCTTCATTTTAAGCAAATAAAAAATTTACTGGCTTTTAACCAGCTTGTATCAATAACTTTTGATGCCCACCACCGCATTACCGAATGCCGTGATTATTTAGATAAAAAAATAAGCAGTGGTAATGGTTTGTTTTATGGTATCAATACAGGTTTTGGTTATTTGCAAAATGTACAAATTGACAATACACAGCTGCACCAGCTGCAAAGCAACCTGATACAATCTCACGCCTGCGGCATGGGAGAGGAGGTGCCAAAAGATATTATTAAGCTGATGATAATGCTTAAAATAAAATCTTTGAGTTATGGTAACAGCGGTGTGCAGATTGATACAGTGAAACGGCTGATGGATATGTATAACAATGATGTGCTGCCTGTTATTTACACACAAGGCTCATTGGGCGCCAGTGGAGATTTAGCGCCGCTTAGCCATTTAAGTTTGCCATTAATTGGTATGGGTGAAGTTTGGCACCAGGGTGTTAAAATGCCTGCGGAAAAAGCATTGAAAAAGTTTGGATGGCAACCCATTCAACTGCAAAGCAAGGAAGGTTTGGCATTGATAAACGGCACACAGTTTATGAGTGCATATGGTTTGCACAACTTAATGGCGGCAGACCGTTTATTAAGATGGGCTGATGTTATTGCAGCCATTTCATTTGATGCGTTTGATTGTGTGAGTGAACCGTTTCATGAAAAAATACATTCTATCCGTCCGCATGCAGGGCAAATTGCAACAGCAGCAGCTCTAAGGGAACTGTTAAAAGGCAGCGCCATTGCTGCACAAAAAAAGCAGCAGGTGCAAGACCCTTATTCATTCCGCTGCATACCACAGGTGCATGGCGCCAGCAAAGACACGTTTGAATATGTGCAAAGTGTTTTTGTAACAGAAATGAATTCGGTTACGGATAACCCCAATATTTTTCCTGAAGATGATTTGATTGTAAGCGGCGGTAATTTTCATGGCCAGCCATTGGCATTGTGTTTAGATTTTTTAGCCATTGCCATGAGTGAAATTGCAAACATCAGCGAACGCAGAACGTATCAATTAATAAGCGGCCAGCGTAACCTTCCTCTATTTTTAGTAAAAGATGCAGGATTAAACAGTGGCTTTATGATACCGCAATACACGGCAGCAGGCATTGTAAGTGAAAACAAACAATTGTGTACACCAGCTTCTGTCGATTCTATCAGCAGCAGTAATAACCAGGAAGACCATGTAAGCATGGGCGCCAACGCTGCCACCAAATGCAAACGGGTTATTGATAATGTTGAAAAAGTTTTGGCTATAGAATTATTAACCGCTGTGCAGGCGCTGGAGTTCAGAAGGCCATTAAAAAGTTCTGATGCTGTTGAAGCAATTGTAAGCGCTTTTAGAAAAGATGTAAGTTTTAATGATGCCGACAGGGTTTTGCATGATGATATGATGAAGGCGGTGGCGTTTATCAAGAGTTATGAATTATAAGTTATGAGTTATTAATTTTTCAGCATTCAAACACACTCATAACTCATCATTCATAACTTATAACCAACAAAGTCTTTTATATGAAAAAATACACCTTAACCTTTGCACTTATTTTAACTGCATCAGTTTGTTTGTCCCAATCAAAAATATGGACAAAAGAACAAGCTAACGCCTGGTATAAAAAACAAGGCTGGCTGGTAGGTGCAGATTTTTTACCCAGCACTGCCATTAACCAGTTAGAAATGTGGCAGGCCGAAACATTTGATACTGCAACTATCAATAGAGAATTAGGCTGGGCGGCAGGCATAGGCATGAATGTAATGCGTGTGTATTTGCATGACCTTGCATGGAAGGCAGACGCTGCAGGTTTTAAAAAACGCATGAACACTTTTTTATCCATTGCATCAAAACACAAAATAAAAATACTGTTTTGCATTTTTGATGATTGCTGGAATCCTGACCCTGCCATTGGCAAACAACCGGAACCAAAACCCGGTGTGCACAATTCAGGCTGGGTACGCAGCCCATCAATGATTGTGCATAACGACAGTACCCAATGGCAATACCTGCAGCAATATGTAACTGATATTTTAACAACATTTAAAAACGATACAAGAATTTTAATGTGGGATTTGTATAACGAACCCGACAACAGTGGTTATGGTTTAAGTTCGCTGCCATTGCTTAAAAAAGTGTATCAATGGGCGTGGGCTGTTCGTCCTGCACAGCCGTTAAGTTCAGGTGTATGGACAATGGAATTTCCATTAGTAAATAAATTTCAATTAGAGCATGCGGATGTAATTACTTTTCATAATTACGAAGACACTGTTTCAATGAAAAAAGCCATTGACAGTTTGCAAAAAAGGGGAAGGCCCGTTATTTGTACAGAATATATGGCACGTAAAAACAACAGTAAGTTTGAAACACACCTGCCCATTTTAAAACGATATAATGTTGGTGCCATTAACTGGGGTTTGGTAAGCGGAAGAAGCAATACCATTTTTCCATGGGGCAGCAAAGAAGGCAGCCCGGAACCCACGCCGTGGTTTCATGATGTGTTTCGTAAAGACGGAACACCGTATGATGTGAAAGAAACAACATTAATAAAGCAACTTACAAATCGTAAATAAAAATCAGGTTAATCTTTAAATCCACATAATCATGGTCAAAAACTACGACCCCGTAAAATACAAAACACCCACAGGCAACAAACTTAATTGCAAAGGCTGGGTGCAGGAAGCTGCATTACGCATGCTGTTAAATAATTTAAATCCGGAAGTGGCAGAACGCCCCGATGATTTAATTGTGTATGGCGGCCGTGGTAAAGCAGCCCGAAATTTTGAAGCGCTGGATAATATTATAGCTGCATTAAAAATTTTAGAAAACGACGAATCCTTATTAATACAAAGCGGTAAACCCGTTGGTATTTTAAAAACACATAAAGATGCGCCACGGGTTTTATTAAGCAATTCGCAGTTAGTACCTAATTGGGCCAACTGGAAACATTTTGATGAGCTGGAAAAAAAAGGCCTGATGATGTATGGGCAAATGACGGCAGGCAGCTGGATTTACATCGGCAGCCAGGGCATTGTGCAGGGCACGTATGAAACTTATGCAGCCGCTGCAGATAAACATTTTGGCGGCACATTAAAAGGCACGCTCAATGTTACCGCAGGCTTAGGCGGCATGGGTGGCGCACAACCATTGGCAATAACCATGAATGAAGGCGTGGCGTTAATTGCCGAAGTGGAAGAATGGCGCATTGACAAACGCCTTGAAACAAAATACCTTGATGAAAAACACACCAACATTGACGATGCCATAAATGCAGCCATGCATTACCGCAAAGAAGGTGAAGCTAAAAGCATTGGTGTATTGTGCAATGCTGTGCATTTGTTAGACCGTTTATTGCAAAGAGGTATTATTCCTGATACCTTAACCGACCAAACCAGCGCACACGACCCATTGATTGGTTATGTGCCTCACACATTAACTAACGAAGAAGCAAATGCATTACGAAGTGAAAATAAAACAGAATACCTGCATAAGAGTTACGAAAGCATGTACCTGCATGTGCAGTTGATGCTGCAGTTAATGGATAAAGGCGCCATAACATTTGATTATGGTAATAACATACGTGCAAGAGCATTTGAATTTGAAGAAAAGCTTAAAGCGGAAAGCTTAAAGCAAAATGCAGGAACCAGCCATACACATGAACCGGGCTTTCAGCTTTCAGCTTTAAGCTTTAAGCCGGGCAGGTGTTTCAACTTCCCTGGCTTCGTTCCGGCATACATTCGTCCGTTGTTTTGCGAAGGCAAAGGGCCTTTCCGTTGGGCGGCGTTAAGCGGCGACCCTAATGATATTGCTGTAACGGATGAACTCATCTTAAACATGTTTCCAGAAAACAAAGGCATGATACGCTGGATGCAGATGGCCAAAGAAAAAATCGCTTTCCAGGGTTTGCCTGCACGCATTTGCTGGCTGGGGCAAGGCGAAAGAGAAAAAGCAGGGCTGGCATTTAATGAACTGGTAAAAACAGGAAAAGTAAAAGCCCCCATTGTTATTGGCAGAGATCATTTAGATACAGGCAGTGTTGCTTCTCCCAACAGGGAAACAGAAAGTATGATGGATGGCAGCGATGCAGTGGCTGACTGGCCAATATTAAATGCATTGGTAAATACAGCCGGTGGCGCAAGCTGGGTATCGCTGCATCATGGCGGCGGTGTAGGCATGGGGTACAGCATACACTCAGGTATGGTAATTGTGGCCGATGGTACAGATGATGCAGCCGCAAGACTTGCACGTGTACTGCGTAACGACCCGGGCATGGGAGTTATTCGCCATGCAGATGCCGGTTACGAAATTGCAAAAGAAACCTTAGCGGCAAATGATTTGGATTATAAGCAACGATTGAAATAATTTATTGCGGTATGCAAAGCAAGTTATTTACCATACAAGGCAGTAATATAGAAGAGCCTGTTCTTATGTTCATACGCAGTTATAACAGGGATGCTTTTGAAACCTGTTATGCCGGCGGTTTTTTACGGATGTATGAAGACTACAGTTTTTTAAACAGCAGTTATATAACCGTGTGTTTGAGGGTAGATACTTCAGAGATTTCCAATAATAAACTAATTCTTGAAGTAATAACTGGCGGTGCCAGCGGCAGCCGTTTTTTTGACCGCTTGTTTGGAACAGAAAAAAGAAGGATACAGGATTTTGAAGGCAGGCTGCAATTATTATGCGAACAAAAAGGATTTACACTGGAAACAAAATAATGTTTTAAAGGCAACTGTTTTATTTGGCTTTAAAAACCAATTACATTTACATTCTCAATTTATTATCTTTCATGCTATCGTTTAAAAAAATATTACTGGCTGTTGCCATAATAATTTCTGCTTCAACAACCATCGCACAAAAAGTAAAAGAACCTAAAACATCCAACGAAGAATGGAGCAGACCTTACCAGCCATTCCGCATTGCAGGTAACCTGTATTATGTGGGCACCTACGATCTTGCTTCATATTTAATCACCACTCCGGAAGGAAATATTTTAATCAACACCGGACTGGCATCATCCGGCAAACAAATAAAAAAGAATATAAAAGCACTGGGCCTTAAATTTAATGATATTAAAATACTGCTGAACACACAAGCACATTACGACCACATGGGCGCCATGGCTTTTATAAAAAAGAAAACCGGTGCACAGTTAATGATTAATGAAAAAGATGCGGAAGAAGCAAGAAACGGCGGCAGCAGTGATTATGCACTGGGTAATGATACCAGCAGTTATCAGCCTGTAAACCCCGACCGTTTATTAAAAGATGGTGATACAGTCAGTTTAGGCGGCATGCAATTAATAATGCTGCATCACCCCGGGCATACCAAAGGTTCAAGCAGTTTTTTATTTACTGTAAAAGATGAACAACAGCAGTACAAAGTGCTTATTGCAAATATGCCCAGCATTGTTACTGATAAAAAATTTACGGATGTAAGTACATACCCAAACATTGCGAAAGATTATGCGTACACATTTTCAGCAATGAAAAATATTCAGTTTGATTTATGGCTTTCATCACATGCCAGCCAGTTTAGCCTGCATGAAAAACATAAACCTGGTGATGCATATAATCCTGCTGCATTTAAAGACCCTGCAGGTTACGCTGAAACCATCAATGAATATCAAAAAAAGTTTGAGGACAAGTTAAAACAGCAGTAAGCCGGCAATTAAACACCGGTGCAGCTGTCACTGTATTCTTGCTGCCGATCCGTATTCACTTTGCACCAGTTCTAATATTTTATCGGGGCATATTTGTGATTCAATACGGTGTGATATATAAATGATGGCTATTTTTTTCAACGCTGCCAATGCATTAATAAGCTGTATAAAAATTTGAGTATTCTCATCATCCAGCCCGGCGGTGGGTTCATCTAAAATTAACAGCGGCGGTAATTTTACAATAGCACGTATTACCAGCACTATACGCTGCTGACCGGGTGTTAAATCATTAAAACGTTTGTGCTGGTATTGCGGCCCTAAAATTTTTAACCATTCCTGCGCTGTTTGTTGTTGTTGTTCAGTAGGTAATTGGTATAAACCTATGCTATCTACCAACCCGGAGATAATCATATTTTCTACCGTGTCGTTTCTTGTAAACAACAGCGTCATGGCAGGGTAGAAGTATCCAATATTTTTTTTGATATCCCATACACTTTCTCCGCTTCCTTTTTTTCTGCCAAATAAATACATGTCTTGCCCGTATGCTTTGGGGTTGTCACCAATAATCATTCCGGTTAACGTTGTTTTGCCGCTGCCGTTGGGGCCTTTCAACTGCCAGAATTCGCCGGGGCGTACCGTCCAGTTAATATTATGCAGAATAGGCCGTTCGTTATATTTTACGGATACATTGTTTAACTGGATTAACGGGTCGCAGTCAATAACCCACTCAAATAATTGTGGTAAATTTTCAAATGATAAACTACGTGTGCCCGTTGTGTTATGTAAAAAAACATCCTGTGTTTGTAATATATGTTTGTTATCTTCCTTAATAGCAAGTATGTTTTTTATAAAGGGCAGCACATCATTGCGGCGGTAAAACAATTGTATAACCTGTATATGCAAAGCTGCTGTTGCAATTAATTGTTGTAAATCTGCAACATTGGCAACATCTAAATTACCGCTCCAGTCATCTAAAATTATAAACCCGGGGGTTTGATTTATGTAATGTTGCAGCACAGCTTTTTTCTGTTCGCCACTACTCATGCTTTCCACGCTTTTATTATTATCTGTGGTAATTACAAAAGCATCATGTCGTCGTTCTTCGTCAATAATATTTTCAATAGTTTTTTCATTAAACAATATGCCATTTGCTGCCAACGGCCAGTTAAAGCTGCTGCTTAAGAGTAATTGTATAATCTTTTGCTTATTGTTATGATTATGCAGGTAAATACCAAGGTGCTGCATGCTTATTTTATGCTTGAATAAACAATTTGTTCAAAACGCTTTTCAACATCTCCGTGGCTGTTAGGATTTTGTTGCGTCATAAAAAGGCAAACCATTTTTGTTTTAGGGTCGGCCCAATAAGTGGTGCCATAATAACCGCCCCATGCAAAACTTCCTTCGCTTCTTGGCCCTTTGGCTGCGCCTTTGGCGGAAACAATGCTAAAGCCCAATCCAAAATAATCATCACCAAAAAGCCCTTCTTTTGTTTGATTGCTTGTCATCATTTCAACAGTACGTTTGCTGAGTATGCGCTTGCCATTATATGTTCCTCCGTTCAGCATCATTTGCATAAACACAGCATAATCAATAGCTGTAGATGTTAAACCGGCGCCACCGGAAAAGTAATTAGTTTTCATGGTTGGGTAATCAGGGTCTATACCACGAAAAGTGTGGCTCCATGGAATGATGTTGTGGTTTTCATCTTCTGTATAAACACCTGCCAAACGGCCGGCTTTTTCTGCAGGCACAGTAAAGTAGGTGTCTTTCATGCCTAATGGTTCAAAAATATTTTTACGCATAAAAGCATCCAATGTTTCGCCGCTTATCAATTCAATTAAACAACCAAGCAAATCAGTATTTAACCCATAGCTGAATTTTTCTCCGGGTTGATGTATCAGTGGCAATTTACCCAATGCTTTCATACGGTCGAGCAGCGTAGCATCAATATGGCCCAAGCCTGAAGGAATTTTATTTTTAGCATAAATTAATCGTCCCGTTTTGGTTCCAATATCCCCATAGTCAATACCTGAAGTATGGGTAAGCAAATCACGTATGGTTACTTCTCTTTTTGCAGGTACCGTGGTAAAAGTTGTGTCAGCCTCATTAAATTTATCAATTACAGTTTGGTTTTTAAATTCAGGAATATAATTGGAAACAGGTTCATCAAGCAACAGTTTGCCTTGTTCATACAATATCATTGCAGCAACGCTGGTTATTGCCTTTGTTTGAGACATGATGCGGAACAACTGGTCTTTCTGCATTGTCTTTTTGCTTTCCAAATCTTTAACACCATAACCCTTGTGCTGTACCACCATGTTATCTTTAATAACAATAGTAACAGCGCCGGTCAGCCAGTTTTTTTGAATGTAGCTGTTTACCAAACTGTCTATACGGTTCAGTTTTAAATAATCTACATTATTGTTTTTACCGGTTAGCTGTACCGTTTGTGCAGTAACCGTAATTGTTAAACAAAAAGTTACTATCCAAAAGGAAAGCAGTTTAATAAAGCGTAGCATGGTAAAAAATATTTAGGGTTGAAAGTTAGTAAAATTACAGCAGCTATATTTGTAAAAAAACAACAGTTATGGAATTAGGTGTAGGTATGTTTGGAGACGTGGCACATGATGCAAATGGTAATGTGCAACCGGCAGGAGAACGCCTGCGGGAGCTGATTGAAGAAATAAAACTAATGGACGAAGTGGGCCTGGATTTTTATGGCATTGGCGAACACCATCGTCCTGATTATGCAGTAAGCACTCCGGAAATAATTTTAGCCGCTGCTGCTACTGTTACAAAAAATATTAAACTGGGCAGTGCTGTGTCTGTGCTCAGCAGCAGCGACCCGGTGCGCCTCTATCAAAGCTTTGCCACTATTGACCAATTAAGTAATGGCCGTGCCGAATTAATGGCTGGCCGTGGCAGTTTTATTGAATCATTTCCGTTATATGGTTTTGATTTAAAGGACTATGATGATTTGTTTGAAGAGAAACTGGATTTGCTCGTAAAGATTAATCAGCAAAATCCCATTACATGGAAAGGCCGTTTGCGTCCTGCATTAGATAAGCAACAGGTATTGCCCCGTGCAGTAAATGATAACTTAGCTATTTGGGTAGCAGTAGGTGGTACTCCTGAAAGTGTGGTACGTGCCGCTAAGCATGGTTTGCCTGTAATATTCGCCATCATTGGTGGCAACCCGGCACAGTTTAAACCGTTGTTCGATTATTACAAAGAAGTATACCAGCATTACAAACACGATATGAAAAAATTCCAGGTGGGTGTGCACATGCATAGTTTTTTTGGACAAGACAGTGAGCAAACTGCTGCGGATTATTATCCATTATACAGCGCACAAATGAACCGTGTGGGCAGCAGCCGTGGATGGCCGCCTTACCAAAAGCAACAGTATGATTTGGGCCGTACAAAAAATGGACATTTAATTATTGGTGATGCTAATGAAGCCACCGATAAAATTTTGCAAATGCAGGAGCTGTTTGGCCTCACCCGTTTTTCTGCACATATGGATGTGGGCGGGCCATCACATGCATCGCTGATGAAGTCCATTGAAATTTTTGGGACTAAGATTGCACCTGCGGTAAGAAAAGCATTATCAAAATAAATAAACGCCTTATCATGCAAAATATAAAAACAACATTACTGGTTGCGGCTGTATTTGCAACATTTAATGCCGATGCACAATCCGGTTTTCATAAAATTGAACCGGTGCCTTTTTCACAAGTTAATATCACAGACAAATTTTGGAAGCCGAAGATTGATAAAGTAGCCACCACAACATTGGCGGCCTGTATTTATCAAACAGAAACAGCCACGCCACGCATTCGCAATTTTGAAAAAGTGGCCCGTAAAAAAGGAGAGGAGCATGAAGGTATTTTTTATGACGACAGTGATGTGTTTAAAGCGCTGGAGGCAATGGCGTATTCTTTAAAAACACACCCCAGTGCCGAAATGGAAAAGAAGTGTGATGAATGGATTGAAAAAATTGCAGCGGCGCAACAACCCGATGGTTATTTAAATACATGGTATACGCTGAAAGGTTTGCAAGACCGCTACACCGATATGAGCATGCATGAAGATTACAATGCAGGCCACATGATTGAAGCTGGTGTGGCATATTTTAATGCAACAGGAAAAAGAAAACTGCTGGATGTATGTATTAAATGGGCAAACCATTTTGATGCCTTATTTGGCCCCGGTAAAAGAGATTGGGTAACAGGCCACCAGGAGCTGGAGCTGGCTTTGGTAAAACTGTATAAAGTAACCAGCGATGTAAAATATTTAAAACTGGCTGACTGGTTATTAAGCGAAAGAGGAAAAAAATTAGCAAAAGGATATACATGGACAGACTGGAAAGACACTGCTTATGCGCAAGATGTTTTGCCTGTAAAACAACAAACACAAATTACCGGTCATGCTGTACGTGCTATGTATATGTACACAGGCGCAGCTGATGTTGCTGCTCAAACAGGCGATACGGATTACATAAAAGCAATGAAAACAGTTTGGGAAGATGTGGTGTACCGCAACATGTATGTTACGGGTGGTATTGGCTCTGCAGGCAGCAATGAAGGCTTTAGTGTGGATTATGATTTGCCAAACGAACAGGCTTATTGCGAAACATGCGCCAGTGTGGGTATGGTGTTTTGGAATCAACGCATGAATGCCATGACGGGTGATGCAACTTATATTGATGTGCTAGAACGCAGTTTATACAATGGCGCTTTGGATGGTTTAAGTTTAAGCGGCGACCGTTTCTTTTATGGAAATCCTTTGGCATCACGTGGGCAACACCAGCGCAGGGAATGGTTTGGCACAGCCTGCTGCCCTGCAAACATCGCAAGGCTGGTAGCATCACTCGGTGATTATGTATATGCAAAAAGCGATGATGCTGTATACATAAACTTATTTGTTGGCAGCGATACAAAAATTAAAATGGGCAATACTGTTACTGGTATTAAAATGGAAACTAACTATCCGTGGGATGCAGGTATAAAAATTACTGTTGACCCTGAAAAACCTGCGGCCTTTAAATTAATGGTACGTACACCAACATGGGTAAGCTTTAATAAGCAAAGCCTTTACACCAATGCAGAAGATATGGTGGACAGCACCATGATGTATTATGTAAACGGAAAGCCTGTTGCAGTAACATATAATAACGGTTACGTCATCTTTAACCGTAAGTGGAAGAAAGGTGATGTGGTAAGTTTTGCATACACTATGCGTCCGGAACTAATTAAAGCAAAAAAAGAAATTAAGCAGGATGATGGCCGTGTAGCTATACAAGTTGGTCCATTGGTATATTGTGTGGAGGGTGCCGATAATAATGGCAAAGCATGGAATATTGTAATTCCGCCAGGAACAAAATTTGAAACTATTGATTATAAAGTTCAGGATGAAACAGTAAAAGCATTAACAGCAGATGTGCCTGTGATAACAGTAGGTGCTGATGGCCTTTCGTTACGTACAGAAATAAAAAAGATTACTGCTATACCCTATTACGCATGGGCAAACCGTGGTAAAAACGAAATGCAGGTTTGGCTGCCTACCAGTATTAAGGATGTAAAAATTAATTATTAGCGCTTATGACGATAGAAGTATTTACACAATCGCTAACTAATAGTACATTACCAGCGGTAAATATTTATTTGCAGGCTATGTGGCATGATGCCAAAGGCAATTGGCATAAAGCCCACAGTTTAGTGGACAGCCTGCATGATGAAACGGCTTGTTGGGTGCATGCATACCTGCACCGCAAGGAAGGCGATTTGGGCAATGCAGGTTATTGGTACCGCAACGCAGGAAAAAATATGCCTGCTATAAGCCTGCAACAGGAGTGGGAACAAATTGTAAAAGCATTATTGTAACTATGAAAGCATTGCCGGTTAATGAAATTAAAGAAGAGCTGAATCATTTGGCAAAAGACAAACTGGTATCACTTTGTTTACGTTTAGCCCGTTTTAAAAAAGAAAATAAAGAGCTGCTCACTTTCCTGCTGTTTGAAGCGCATGATATACCTGGCTACATAGCATCGGTAAAACAGGAAGTGGATGCACAAGTTGAAACTATTAATTTCAACAGTGTGTATTTTGTAAAAAAATCATTGCGTAAGATTTTGCGTATTATAAACAAGTACATACGCTACAGTGGCGCTGCTGTTGTGGAAGTGGAGTTGTTATTATATTTCTGCCAGCAGGTAAATGAAATGAGCAGCAGTATAAAAACAAATACAGTTATCCAGAACATTTACAATGCACAGCTTAAAAAAATAAAAGCAGCTATCGCATCCCTGCATGAAGATTTACAGTATGATTATTTAAAAACTTTAGAAGCGTTATCGTGACATTTAAGGAAAAAGTACATCATCATTTTATGCAGGTAATCAACCAAAAAACAGAAGCCCTGCAACACACGCTGGCCGATTTAAAAGAAAGTGGTGCCAACGAAACAAAAAGTACAGCCGGCGATAAATATGAAACCGCACTTGCTATGCTGCAAATAGAACAGGATAATGTAAGAAAGCAATTAAAAGAAGTGCAGCAGCAAAAAGCAGTGCTAGAAAAAATAAATCCTTCTTTAACTCCTGAGATTATTGTTACCGGCAGTCTTATACATACAAATAAAGGGTACCTTTTTTTAAGTGTGGCATTGGGAAAAACAGTAGTGGATGGTATTACTGTTACGGCTTTATCTCAACAATCTCCATTAGGTAAGCTGTTGCTGCATTTGCAAAAACAACAGGCAGTAACTTTTAACGGTAATCAATATATTATTGAAGACTTATTGTAAAGTTTACAGTATGCCGCTTTCATCACTTAGTATTTTTACTATGGTGTTTCTACTTTATTAAGATGCTGTTAATAAATACCCGCTTTAGGTAATTTGCATCTTTCAAAAAGATTTTTATTTTGTTTCTCTAACTAATTTTTATAACTAAACTAAACTGAACATGAAACAAATTATCAGGAACACTGCTTTGGTTTTACTTTTAGGTGGTGCAGTTGCAAGCTGCAAAAAAGCTTCTAACAATGAAACACCTGCCGGCGGATTAACACAAGACGAAAAGGCAATGGTTGTTGCTGCCGGGTTCAACGGCAACTGGGCTGAAAAAACAGCGGATGGCAGTTATCTTATTGAAGGGGATATCCTTCTTTCGCCAGCTCAATTAAAAGAAATGAGTGGTGTAAATCCAGAACATGAATTAATTGTTGCTAACACGGAACATTACCGTACAACAAACGTTGTTAGCACACCTGCTTCCGGTCAGCGCATTATTACTGTAAGGCTGGGTTCCGGTTTTCCATCTTACTATTCAACTGGTTTAGACCAGGCATTGGCACGTTACAATAACCTTAATCTGAAAATTAAATTTCAAAGGGTTACCAGTGGCGGCAATATTGTAATTTCTGGTGCTAACCTTGGCACATCAGGCGGTGGTTGCATTTTAGGCCAGGCTTCTGGTTTCCCCACTGCAAGCGGTAATCCCTCAAGCGGTTTTACTTTAAGCACCAGCAGCTGTGCCACCAGTTATTTAAATACTGCTAACAAAGCAGATGAAGTAATGGCGCATGAAATTGGCCACTGTATTGGTTTCCGCCATACAGATTATATGAACCGTTCAAGTTGCGGACAAAATTCAAATGAAGGTACTGCCGGTGTGGGTGCTGTTTGGATTTCGGGCACACCAACAACTGTTACAGGTTCTTACAATTCATGGATGATGGCTTGTACAAATAACAACCCTGCATTCAGTACATCTGATGGTACTGCATTAAACTATGTTTATTAATCAGTGTAACTTATTTAAATCCCTTTCTCTGTATGAGAAAGGGATTTTTGTTTGCGAAAGCTGCTTACGGATTATAATCAGTATTTTTATTTTCTTTCTTTAAATGATGGCTAAAATATTTTCAGTTTCACTTGTTTTGTTGCTGCATTTAAACATAACTGCACAGCAAAAAATGATTGCAGCGGATACTGCATGGAAACTTTCCCCACAATTAAAAAATAAAATAAGTAAAAGCAATAGTTTGCAAACTTATATTATTGTGGCAAATGATTCTATTGGGCTGAAACATGTATTGCAAAAATTTATAAAAGAGAGTACTGTTACATACAGCAACATACCGTCTCATGCTGCATTAATTAAATGCAGCCCCCGTTTTATTCTGGAGCAACTGATTAAACAGCCCGAAATAATTTTTATTGATGCATATATAAAGCCGCAAACTGAAATTGGCATTATCGGTTACGACAGAAGTTTTCATGGTATTAATGCAGTTGATTATAACATACCCGGCGCCAATGGAAAAAATATAGTGGTGGGAGTGAAAGAACAGAAAATGGAAGAAGCGGACCTTGATGTTTATAAACGGGTAATTCCATCTTCACTTGCTGCCGCTACTGTAGATAATCATGCTACTGTTATTTCATCTATTATTGGTGGTGCAGGCAATAGTTTTTACGATGGCAGGGGCATTGCAAATAACTGTAAATTCTTTTCCAGCTCTTTTTCTAATTTATTTGCTGATGATATTACTGTACTTAACACAAACAAAATTTCGGTACAAAATCATTCTTATGGCACCGCAATACAACAATTTTATGGCGCCGAAGCAATAAGTTATGATGTGCAAACCTGGCAAAACAAAAACCTGCTGCATATTTTTTCAGCAGGCAACAAAGGCACTCAATTTGCAAGCGATGGAAAATATGCTAACATAGCTGGTTATGCCAACCTTACCGGAAATTTTAAAATGGCTAAAAATATTATTACAGTTGCGGCAATAGATAATAAGGGAAATGTAGCTGCCGAAAGTTCAGCAGGCCCGTTATATGATGGGCGTATTGCCCCGCAAATAACTGCACTGGGGCCTAACGGCACATCAGATGCTGCAGCTGTTGTTAGCGGAACAATAGCCGTAATGCAGCAGGTATATGCAGACAGCAACAGCCAGCAATTGCCTGCGGCCGCTTTAGTTAAAGCAATATTGTATAATACAGCCAGCGACATTTTTAATAAAGGGATTGATTACAAAACCGGTTATGGATTATTAAACAGTTTTGCCAGCGTAAAAACAATTCAGGAAAAAAAATATGATGGGTCTGTTGTTGCACAAGGGCAGCAATGGACAAAAACAATAGCTGTTTCTGCAAATGCAGCGCAGCTAAAAGTTACACTTGCATGGACAGATACTGCTGCTGTGGTTAATAACAGCAAAGCTTTATCAAATGATCTTGATTTAGAAATTGTACAAATTAGCAGCGGCACAATTTACAAACCATGGGTTTTAAATATGGCACCGCATATTGATTCGCTGGGCAAATTGCCGGCAAGAAAAAGAGATTCTTTAAATACCGCAGAGCAGGTGAGTATTGAATTTCCTGCTAGCGGCAATTATCAGATACGGGTAACCGGAACGTCAGTTACTGGTGCAGTTCCTTTTAATATCGCTTTTAATATTGATACACTTAATACATTTACATTCACCAGTCCCCAACATGCTAATGATGTTAACAGGGAGGAAATTAGCGACCTTGCTGTTAAATGGAAAACATTTGTTGCCGATACCAATACAACCGGCAATCTTTTTATAAGTTATAATAACGGTGCTAACTGGCAATTACTTAAGCAAAATCATAAAATTTATACCAATCAATTCAACTGGCCAATAAAAGACACCAACAGCACTGCGGTTTTAAAAATGGAAACAGGCTTTGGTAATTTTCTTTCGCCCTCATTTATTATAAGCATTGTTAACAGGCCTGTAGTTGATTTTGTTTGTTCAGATTCTTTCCGTTTATCATGGAGAAAACATGTATATGCAAATGCTTATAAAATTTATACACTTACAGATAGCCCGTATTTAAAACACATACTTACAGTAACTGACAGCTTCGCAATTTTTAAACGTACTGTTTACCCCACATTGGTGTATGCAGTGGAGCCTGTTTTAAGTAATAACTTGCCCGCTGTTCGCAGCATTGCTTTTGATGTTACGCTGCAGGGTGTAAAATGCTTTTATAAAACTTTTTATTACAACCTGCTTGATGGCAATAAGCTGGATATGGTTTTAGAGCTGAGCATCCCGGCTTATACGGACAGTATTTATTTTGAACAGGTAACAGCAACAGGCAGTGTTTTAAAAACGTACGGCGGTGTAAAAACAAACAATAACAACACTATATATCATTACCCGGCTGCTGATTTACCAATAGGCACTACATACTTGCGGGCCCGTATAAAACTTAAAACCGGGGCTGTAGTTTATACTGAAACTATTTCTGTACTTACTTCCGGCAATAAAAATATTTTATTTTACCCCAACCCTGTACCGGTTAACGGGCAACTCAACTATATGCTGATGCAGGGTGTGCCTGCCGATAGTCAGCTTCAAATATTTGATGTAACCGGCCGCTTAATTTCCGCTTATACATCGCTGCCTGCAAACATCAGCTTAAAAAAATTACACCCCGGCATTGTAATTTATAAATTACTAAACCATGAAAATGTGGTGGTTGAAACCGGCAAAATAATTATTCAATAGCAGCATTCAGCATTTAACTTTCTCTGGCTTAATTTTTGCAATTATTTTGCAAATCCCTTCTATGAAAACAGTTTTCCGTATGCCCTTGTTGGTTTCCTGCTTTATTATCCAGATTCTTTTATTTAGTTCTTGCAGTAAAAAATCTGCAGATGATGTTTCACCAAAACCAACCAATACCGGGGGCTCCGGAGGGAATATTGTATGCACAGCAACAAAAGCGGCTGCAGAGAGTATTGCAATTTTTCCGGCTGATAATCCGTGGAATAAAGATATATCGGCTTCACCCATCGACCCATATAACACACAAATTATTGCAGGCATTGCTGCCCCTGCAGTTAAGGCCGATTTTGGCAGCGGGCTTTGGAATGGCGCACCTATCGGCATTCCTTACATAGTGGTGTGCGGCAACCAGCCTAAAATTGCTATTAACTTTACTGATTATGGTGATGAAAGTGATGCAGGCCCTTACCCAATTCCGTTAAATGCACCTGTTGAAGGAAACGGGGTGGGAGATGCGCATGTAATTGCTGTGGACATAGAAAATAAAAAATTGTACGAACTTTTTTATGCAAGGGTTAATGGTAATCATTGGGATGCTTCATCAGGCGCTATCTTTAACATAGCTTCAAATGCCATGCGGCCAGAAACATGGACATCGGCAGATGCTGCAGGGCTTCCCATTTTTCCCGGGCTGGTACGTTATGAAGAAATTTTGAAAGGCGAAATTGATCATCCCATACGTTTTACCCTTACCAGCAGCAATGTAAAACCTGCATATATTTATCCTGCAAGGCATAAAGTAAACAGCACCGGCGGCCAGTACTCGTTACCATTTGGTGCAAGAATACGTTTAAAGGCAAATGTTGATGTCAATACTTACTCTGCAACCAATCAAATTATTTTACGTGCCATGAAAAAGTATGGACTGATACTGGCAGACATCGGCAGCAATATGTACATCAGTGGTGCACCAGACGACCGCTGGAATAATGATGACCTGCGTAAACTTGGCCAGTTGCACGGCAGCGATTTTGAAGTAGTGAAATTTAATTAACTGCTTTTTCAACAGGCAGCTTGCATAACTTTGCAGCTTATCATTTAGTAAATGAATAAGGAGGAACCTGGAATTTTAGTTAAAGGCAAAACAATTGACGGGCACACCCGCTGTGTGCATTATCACTCACCAGTTGATATTATTGCAATACGCATGAAGTGTTGTGATACTTATTATCCCTGCATACAATGCCATAATGAAACAACCAGTCATTTGCCACAAGTTTGGCCGTTAGCCGAATTTAATTCTAAAGCCGTTTTATGCGGAGTATGCTATTATGAAATGACGGTGAATGAATACCTGCAAAGCAATTACAACTGCCCGCAGTGCAATGCAGCCTTCAACCCAAAATGCAGCAACCATAATCACTTATATTTTGAGCAATGAACCTGCAACCTGTTTTACAAAACGAATCAGTAATGGCTGTTCCATTAAAGCAATCAGATTTTGATGTTTTGTATGCGGCGGCAAATGACCCATTAATTTGGGAACAGCATCCCAATAAAAACCGCTGGCTGCTGCCAGAGTTTAAAAATTATTTTAAAGGCGCAATTGAAAGCGGAGGTGCTTTTCTGGTTAAAGATGCAATAACAGGTGAAGTAATTGGCAGTTCAAGATATGTTGATGATAAAGAGCGTGGCGAATTATCCATTGGTTATACTTTTTTTAAACGTACACATTGGGGCAGCGGGCATAACAGCGCTTTAAAAAAACTGATGCTGGATTATATATTTCAATACACGGATACCGTTTACTTTTATATAGGCGCTGTAAATAAACGTTCTCAAATTGCCATTACCCGTGTAGGCGCTAAAAAAATACGGGAAGAAGAAACAGCTTATTATGGCGAAGCTCCTAAACTTGATTATGTGTATGCTGTTGAAAAGAAAGACTGGATAAACAAATAGCAAGCATTATTTAAGTTTTCTTTGCGCCACACCTTCTTTTGTAATCTTCACCGGTTTAATAAAACCATTTTCATCAAAATACATATGTTCAATACAGGTTTCCCTGCTGTTGCCGCTTGTTTCGGTTAATGGGCGGCGGTGGTAAATAATATACCATTCATCTGTACCTGGAATATTTATTACGGAGTGATGGCCTGCTCCGTTAGCAATGGCTGCATCCTGTTGTAAAATTTTACCAATGCGTTTAAACGGCCCAAAGGGAGAATCTCCAATTGCATATGCAACACAATAATCAGGACCTGTCCAACCGCCTTCGCTCCACATAAAATAATACTTGCCATTTCGTATAAACATAAAAGGGCCTTCCACGTAACCTTCTGGCGTTATTTCTTTAAAAGTAATACTGTCGTTAAAAGGAGTAAAGCCGGTAAAATCTTTATTCAGTTTGGCAATATTACAATGCTGCCAGCCGCCATAAATTAAGTAATAACTGCCGTCTTTGTCTTTAAATGCAAACTGGTCTATTGGTTGAGCGCCGTTATAAAATGCAGGCACTAATGGTTTTTGTAAATAATCTTTATAAGGGCCTTGTGGTTTATCTGCCACAGCAATACCAATGCCGCCATATTCCTTATTGCTTTGTATATCATTGGCGCCAAAAAAGAAATAATATTTGTTTTTCTTTTTAATAACCGATGGTGCCCACATAGCACGCTTTGCCCATTTAACCGCAGCGGTATCAAGTATGTGCTCATGCTTTTTCCAATGCACCAGGTCTGTTGAAGAAAAGGCATCGAAAAAAACCTGCTGATTATATTTGGCAGAATAGGTAGGAAAAATCCAGTATTCTTTTCCAAACACTGCCGCTTCAGGGTCGGCATACCAGCCTTTAAATAATGGATTGCCTGAATGCAGTGTATCTGTTGCTTGTTGTGCTTTAGCTGCAATTGCAGTACAGCAGAAAACTAATAAAATTGTTCTTCTTAACATCATAGTAATTTATCTCCATTTAAATGCATAATAAGTACAAGGTGTGTTTGCTGCATTAGATACTCCATGCAACGTTCCGCTTGCTGCAATTATAAAATCGCCTTTACCGGCTTTATAAGTTTTGCCATCAATTATCATTTCTGCTTCTCCTTCTGTTACCAGTATAATTTCTGTTTCAACATGCTGGTGCGGTGCATGGCTTGGGCCTTGCTTTGTTAAAGTAGTGGTGTGCATTTCAAATCGTTCTGTGGCAGCCGTTGGCCTGTCAAAATATTTACGGGCACCTTTACCATCTTTTTCTGTGTAAACCAGTGTGTCAATATTCTGTAATAACGCACCACCGGCTTTATTGCTGCGCATTGTATCAACACCTTTTTTTGACCGAAACTGGAAAACATAATAGGTAAGTGGCCCATCGCCGGCATTTTCAACAGCCTGCATGGTGGCAGGAGGAATGAGGATAACGCTTCCTGCTTTTAATACAGTTGTTTTTTCTCCTATGGTACATCTCATACTTCCTTCCGTTATTATTATTAGTTCTTCAACATCTTTTTGTGCATGTGCCGGTTTGGATTTAGCACCTTTTTGCTGTGTGGTAACATGTGCTTTAAAAAATTCAAATTCATCTGTAGTGCCTTCTAAAAATTTACGGGTTTCCCGTTGGTCACTTTTAGTTACAGCAGCCTCAGAAAAATGAAAAGCACCGGAGCCAACGGGTTTAAGTTGTGCATTTACATGCAGGGTAATAAACAATACAAGCAGTGAAAAGAAGTTTTTCATTATAACAATTGTTTGAAACAGTAAGTTACGCTGATTAAGAAAATATCTGTAATATTAAGCATGGAAAAAATTAACTGGGGTATTATTGGCTGTGGCGATGTTACCGAAGTAAAGAGCGGCCCGGCTTTTAATAAAGTGCCCGGCTCTTCTTTAATAGCTGTTATGCGGCGGGATGCTGCAAAAGCAGCAGATTATGCAAAGCGGCATAATTTACCCAAATGGTATGCCGATGCAGCTGCATTAATTAACGACCCTGAAGTGAATGCGATTTACATCGCTACACCGCCTGAATCTCATGAAGCGCATGCACTGGCGGCAATAGCAGCGGGTAAACCTGTGTATGTTGAAAAGCCAATGGCATTAAATTATGATGCTGCTAAAAACATTGCTGCAACTGCTGCCGGTAAAAATATAAAATTGTGTGTGGCGCATTACCGCAGGCAACAACCGTTGTTTAAAAAAATAAAACAATTGCTGGATGATGGAGCGATTGGAAATGTACGGCTGGTGCAGTTATCGCTTCACAAAACACCTTTTACAAAAGAGCAATTAGAAAACCCACACTATGCCTGGCGGGTTAACCCCGCAATTGCCGGCAGTGGTTTGTTTTATGATTTGGCACCACATCAACTGGATATTTTGTATTACTTTTTTGGTGCTGTAAAAACAGTTAAGGGTATTTCGCTAAACCAAGCTGGTTTATATGGGGCGGATGATATAGTTGCCGGCACCATGGTATTTGAAAACGGTATTGTATTTAATGGCAACTGGTGTTTTAGTGCCAATGAATCAGCAGACGTTTGTGAAATTAAAGGCAGTAACGGCAGCATAAAATTCAGCATGTTTAATTATACGCCTGTTGAATTAACAGTTAATGGAAATACCACTTTGTTTCCATTTGAAAGTTTACAACATGTGCAGCAACCCATGATAGAACAGGTGGTGCAACATTTTTTAGGCAATGCACCAAACCCATGCAGCGGCAAAGAAGGAGCAGACGTGATGCGGCTGATGGAAAGCTTTACAATAAATTAAGCTTACACATCCGCTTCATTGTATGAAAGCGTAAGGTTGTTAATTTTTGCCTGTACTTTACGGTATGTAACACCAGCCTTATCCAGCATAATTTTAGATGCTTTAAAAACATCGGTACCCTCATATTTATCACTCAGGTAAATTACTTCTGTAATACCAGCCTGTATAATGGCTTTGGTACATTCATTACAGGGAAAAAGCGCTGTATAAATTTTACACCCCTTTAAATCCATGCCAATATTATTTAAAATAGCATTCAGCTCAGCATGGCAGATATATGGATATTTTGTTTCCAAAAAATCGCCTTGTTTTTCCCAGGGAAAATCATCATCACTGCAGCCAATAGGCAAACCATTATAACCTGCGCCAACAATTTTGTTTTTATCATTCACAATACAGGCGCCCACCTGTGTGTTTGGGTCTTTACTGCGGCGTGCACTCAATAGTGCTACGCCCATAAAGTATTCATCCCACGAAATATAATCCTGTCTTTTTTTCAAGTGTTTAATTTTACGTAAATACAAATGTAAGGTTACATTTCAAATTCCCACACTGTGCGGTAACTGCCCTGTTGCTCTGCGTAGGTTAAAAATTCACTGTAAAATTTATCGGCACCAATAGTGGCACTGTCGCCAATAACAACCAGTTGCTCTTTTGCTCTTGTTATTGCCACATTCATGCGGCGGTAATCTTTTAAAAAACCAATATCGCCATCATCATTGCTGCGTACCAGCGATACAATGATATTTTCTTTTTCCTGCCCCTGGAAACTGTCGATGGTACTGATGCGTAATGCAGCAGGCAAAATTTCTTTTGCAGCTGTTACCTGGCCTGAGTATGGCGAAATAAATGCAGTTTGTGTTACATCAAACCCTTCTTTTTCTAAAAGTTGTTTTACAATTTGCAGTTCGCCTTCGTTTTGCAAACTCATTCCGTCGGGCCCGTGTTTTTCATTGTAACCCGAGCCTGCCGTGTCAATAAAAACAATATGCACACCGGTATTATTTAAATGTGCGGCAGTTTGCAGCAAGCCATTATAAAAATAATTACTGCTAAAGCCTGCAATAGCATTCCGCATTCTGTATTGCGTATTAAGCAAATAAACCTGTGGTGTATGATTAACAGCAGCTTCCAGTATCGAATTGTTAAAACCCAGTTGTGCTGCTTCGTTACTTAAAACAGTAGGAGGCAGTTGCCAGTGATCTCCGGCCAGTACAATTTTTTCTGCCAATGGAAAAATGCACCATGCCAATGGTTCTATACATTGCCCGGCTTCATCAATAACCAGTGTTGTAAATTTTATCTTGCTGATATCCGCATCATACAAACCAATGGGTGTACCGGCAATTGCCTGGGCTTCTGCAAATAATTTTTCTTCGTTATAAGCCTGCAATTGTTTTATTTCTGTGCGGATGTTTTTTACTTCTTTAAATAACAGGTTGCGCTGTTCCCGTTCTGCTTTGCCAAAACTGCGTTTGTATTTAAGCGCCATTTTCCTGAATTCTTCGGCACGGATTTTTAACTGCTTAATTTCTTTAAGCTGTTTGCTGTTATTTAATTTTCCTTCGGGTGTATGGGCATAAATGGTTGCATCTACTTTGGTAGTATTGCCCACACGCAGCAATTGTATATTTTGCTGAATTAACCCTTTGGCAATATTATCAACAGCGGTATTACTTGGTGCCGATACCAACACTTTTTCTCCTGCAGCGGTTAATTGCGCAATTGCTTCCACCAGTGTGGTGGTTTTTCCTGTGCCCGGCGGACCATGAACAATAATAAGTTGTTCATTATTTATGATTGCTGTAACAGCCTGCTGCTGGCTTTGGTTTAAATTTTTATTGCGGAAGTTAACTGCAGTGTTTAATAATGGAGCTGTTACCGTTATTGGCTCACCATGCAGCTGTTCAAAAAGTTTAAAGAGCGTTTTGTTTGCTTCCAGTTCATTCAGCACTTTTTTCATAATGGAAGTGGTACGGGTATCCGGCGCCAGTTTTATACCCACACCATCATCTTCAATCCAGTCAGGAAAATCAGGGGCAAACAAACGAAACTCTCCGTTCTTTCCATCCAGCCCCAGCAATACGCCTTTAACAGGTTCTTCGCCTGTAATAAAACATTCAATGGCGGCACCATCCTTAAACATATTTGCTTCCGGCGGAAAACTGAGTTTAAATGTTATCTCCGGGTAATCTGCATAACCAAAGTTTTTTTTGGTAACTATTATGGGATGCAATGCCAGCCCTTCGGCCTTTAATTGTTTTAATGTATGCTGCTGATCTAATTTATACCGGTTGGCCTGTTCTTTTTCTTCCAGCGCCACACATTGCAGCAGTTTTTGAATATAAGGGTGCATGATGCAAGATAAAAGAAGTGGAGGATTTTTATTAAATGAAAGAAAAGGATGACAAAACAAGTTCAGAACTATGCTGCCATGAAAAATGCATGTAAAAAAAAGGCTGCCTTTTATGGCAGCACTTTTTTTAATTCCTTGTATCGTTATTCACTTTAATTATAAAATCTTTTGGCGGCACGGCGCCTTTTAAGTGGGTTACAAAATAATCCCAGCGGCGGCGCATCATATAATAACTGTCGGCTGCATAACCGTGGCGGGCATTGGGCAGCACCAGCATATCAAAACTTTTATTGGCTTTTATCAGCGCATCTGCAACAAGATAAGTGTTATAAGGCGGCACATTATCATCCATGGCGCCATGTACCAGTAATAGTTTTCCTTTCAGATTTTTTACATTGGCAGTGTTGGATTGTTTTTCATAATTGTCTTTATCAATTAAACCAATATAACGTTCGCCCCAGTCATCTTCATAATTGCGGTTTTCGTGGTTGCCGCTTTCTGCAATACCCACTTTATAAAAATCAGGATAATTAAACATGGCAGCGCCTGTTGCAAAACCGCCACCGCTATGGCCCCAAACACCTACATTATCTAAATCAAGGTATGCATAGCGTTCTTTTAATTGCTTTAACCCGCTAATTTGATCCGGCAATGTATTTTCGGCCATGTTGCCATAACAGGCATCATGAAAAGATTTGGAACGGTTGGGGTTGCAACTGCCTTCTAATGCCACCACAATAAAACCTAACTCTGCAAGCGCCTGGTGGTCCTGCCTTCCGGTGGCAGCAAAATCCCAACTGCTGATGCTGCCGCCCTGCGGGCCCGGATAAATGTAATTGATAACAGGATATTTTTTATTAGCATCTAAATTGGATGGTACATAGATAATGCCATACAAATCCCAGTTGTTGGCGGCTGATTTTACAGTGAATGGCACAGGCGCTTTCCATCCTGCTGCTGTTAATCTTGTTATATCTGCTTTTTCTAAAACAGTAATTAGTTTGCCGTTCATATCCCTTAATTCTGCAACGTTGGGCACGGTTGTTTGCGAATAATTGTCAACAAAATATTTTCCGTCATCAGAAATATCCACCCGGTGATTACCATCGGCAGGAGAGAGGAGCGTAATTGCTTTGCCGCCAAAATCAACTTTATAAAAATAATTGTGATAGGGGTTGCGGCCGGCTTCTTTACCATTGGCTTCAAAATAAATGGTGCGGCTTTTTACATCCAGTTTTAATATTCGTGTTACAACAAAATTGCCTTTGGTAATTTGGGTTTTTACTTTGCCGGTTGTGGCATCATATAAATATAAATGCCCCCAGTTATCCCGTTCGCTGTACCAGATAAATTCATTTGTTTCGGGTAAGTATTTCCAGTTTACTGCGCCCTGGCCGCTTTCATATTGTGTGGCAACGGTTTCTTCCATTACGGTTCTTACATCGCCTGTGGCGGCATCAGCAATTTTTAATGTGGCTTTTTTATGGTCTCTTGGTGTTGATACAAATGCCAGCGTTTTACCATCGGCGCTCCATTCATTATCATCAAAACTTCCGGTGCAGGCAATATCATCGCACAATGTTCCTCGTCTGTCATCTGCAGGTGTTTTAAGGCGAATAATTTTTCCTGCTTCCACATCAATAATAACCCGTTGAATTTTTATTATTTCTTTATCAGTTGGCAAAGGATATTTCCATTGCTGCAACTCCGGTGCACCCACTTTTGTTTTTACCAGGTACATATCATTTACATGCCGCTGATCCTGCTGAAAAGTGGCAATTTTTTTAGAATCGGGTGACCATAAAACAATAGGACGGTTGGTATGCTTCCAGCCTGCATTATCCGTAGCATAACCAAAATCTTTGGTGCCATCAGTTGTTAATGCAGTTTCTTTACCGGTAGCAATATCTTTCATCCATAAATTCCAGTCCTTAATATAAATGGCTTTTTTACCATCGGGAGAAAGTATTTGCTCCGGGCTGTTGCGTTGCTGTTTGGGCTCTGTATAAGAGGGAAGCAGTGTTTTTAAATCCGGGGCTGTTTTTCTTTTGCCATCCTTACTGTTAACCCAAACATATTCACTGCCGGTTGGTGTTAATACCTTGTACCAAAAATTTCCATCGGGCAACCATGTGGCATTTACATTACCACGGTCAATATATTTTGCAAGATTACCACCCAGCATATTGGCAGCATTCTGATAATCCTGCGGTGTATAAACCTGTTGTGCAGTTGTAGTGTAAACAGATGCAGCCATTGCAATTGCGGCTGCTTTAAAATATTTAAGCATATTGTTTTAGTTAAGAAAATGAAGGTACATAAATTGCCGAAGGATTGATGATTTGGAGTTATTTTAGCTGCAAGATTTTCCTTATGACTTTTACCGAAAAAAATATTGCAATTGCCATTGAAAAAGATGCGCCTGTTATTACTGCCTTGCTTAACAGCGCTTACCGGGGCGAAAGCTCCAAACAAGGCTGGACAACAGAAGCTCATTTAATTGATGGTAATATACGCAGCACAGATGCAGATGTACTGGCCGTGATACAAAAAGAAGGCAGTGTAATTATAAAATATACAAATGATGCCGGTATTGTTATTGGCTGTGTAAACCTGCAACTGCACGGGCAAAAATTGTATTTTGGTATGTTTAGCGTATCGCCATTATTACAGGGTGGTGGTATTGGTAAAAAATTATTGCAGGCTGCAGAAGAATATGCGCAACACATTGCTTGCAGCATTATTTATATGAGTGTGATTACACTGCGTACAGAATTAATAAACTGGTACCAGCGGCATGGTTATAAAGATACCGGCGAGCGCATACCATTTAAAGAAGATGGTAAAGCAGGAAAACATTTGCAACCGCTTGAATTTATGATTTTAGAGAAAAAAATTGCATAAGTGGATTTATCAATACTTAACTGGGCACTCATTTTTATTGCCGCATTTATTATAGGGCTTGCCAAAGCAGGCCTTAAAGGTATTGACATGATGAACGTAACCATTATGGCAATTGTATTTGGCGGCAAAACATCAACCGGTGTGGTGCTGCCATTATTGTGTGCGGCGGATATTATGGCTGTTTGGTATTACAAGCGCCATGTGCAATGGCCGCATTTTTGGAAACTATTGCCATGGATGATTGCGGGGATTTTAATTGGCGTGTATGTAGGAAAAGATATTGATGAAGTTTTATTCAGGCGGATAATGGCTGTTATTATTATGCTTACTGTTATTATTATGATTTGGCTGGAGCTGCGTAAAAATCCATTGGTACCGCACAATATTTTCTTTGCATCAAGCCTGGGGCTAACATCCGGCTTTGCCACCATGCTGGGTAATTTGGCAGGCGCATTTTCCAACATTTATTTTTTGGCAATGCGCATGAATAAAAATGATTTTATTGGTACGGCTGCATGGGTTTTTCTTGTTATTAATTTATTTAAGCTGCCATTCCAGGTTTTGTACTGGAAGAATATTGACCCCAGTTCTTTAAAAATTGATTTAATGCTGCTGCCGGCTTTAATTGCCGGCTTTTGGCTGGGAATAAAAGTGGTAGCTAAAATTAAAGATGATGGTTACCGCCGTGTAATTTTAGCATTAACACTGATAGGGGCGGTTTTTATTTTTTTAAAATAACAGTGGTTACCTTGCCACATCAATCTTCACTTTTTTGTTCTTTATTTTTTCGTTTTTAATGAGCTGCAGCACTTCGCTTACTTTAATTTTTTTAATAGCTACAAAGCTGAAAAAATCTTTCACTTCAATAATGCCAATATCTTCTTTTTTCAATTTTCCTTTTTGGCCAAAGAAGCCCACAATATCTATTTTATTTACTTTATCTTTTTTTCCGGCGGCAATAAACAGAGTGCTCCATTTAGGTTTTTCCGGTAACTCATAAGTGCCCGTTAAAGATTGTTCGCCGCTTGCATTAATATAACCCGGCAATGTTTCATCTTCGCTGTAAATAACATAAGCAGTACCGCTTGCATCCATACGTGCTGTGCGGCCGTTGCGGTGTGTAAATACATCTTCGCCGGCAGGCAGGTGGTAATGTATAATATTGCGTATGTTGGGAATGTCTAATCCACGGGAAGCCAAATCAGTTGTTACTAAAAAGTTGGCTGTGCCATTACGAAATTTACATAATGCAGCATCCCGTTCCTGTTGTTCCATACCACCATGATAAAATACGCTCACAATGCCTTTATCATGCAAAATAGCACGGGTGCGTTCAACAGACTCCCGGTGATTACAAAATATAATAGTAGACCGGTTGCCTAAAAAACAAACCAGTTTAAAAAGGGTATTTGCCTTATCTTTTTCGGGAGAAAAAACCGTTTTAATATCAAGCCCTGTAGCGGTTTCATTTTCGCCGGATAAATAGTTTAATGTTTGCGGGTTTTGCAAACCAACAAAATCAGGCACAGTGGCAATGTTAGTTGCTGAAGTCAGTATTCTTTTAGTAAGGTTTTTAAACTGGCTGATTACAAATTCCATTTCTTCTAAAAAGCCCAGCTCCAGGCTTTTATCAAATTCATCCAGCACCAGTGTGGTAATATTTTCAGCTGAGAAATTATTGCGGTGTAAATGATCCGCAAGGCGGCCCGGAGTGCCTATAATTAATGCTGGCGCTTCAATTAAATTGGTTTCTTCAATTTCCCGTTTATGGCCACCATAACATAAAGTGGTTTTAAAACCTGTTTGCATTTTTCGCCATACATCGTCAATTTGCATGGCCAGCTCACGGCTGGGTACAATAATTACAGCCTGCACGGCTTTAAGTTCTTTATTCAATCTTTCTAAAACCGGTAACAAAAATGCCAGCGTTTTTCCGGAGCCTGTTGCAGATAATAATATAATATCCTGCGCAGATTGGTTTGCCTTTAAAGAAGCCAACTGCATTTCGTTCAGCTCTTTAATTTTTAAATTGGAAAGAATGGATTGGTGAGTTGTTTGCATTTGCGCAAATGTACATGTACAAACAATGGAATCAGGCTGTTAAGGATAATTCTTTTATTTCCTATAATTAACATTATGTTAAATAACAACTACGAAGCTGGGCACGGTGAGCGAATGTTTTTGTTTTTTGCCACCGCCACCCTAGAGCGAGTATTGGTAATTGAGATTATGTTTTCTGTATATTTATGGATGCCTAAAAAAACTCCCCTAGAACAAATAGAAGACGCCTTTAATGAAGCAGAATGTTTTATGCTGGCGTCAGTGTATTTGAACAATGAAAATGACAGAATTGTTCCAGAGAAACTTTCTATATACGTTGGTATAAGTGTTGTAGCTGAAATCAACCATGCGTTCGCAATTGAGATGTATCTTAAATGCTTGTTATTAATAACTAAATCGGAAAAACAAAAAGGGCACAATCTTGGTAAACTGTTTGACCAGTTAAGCAAAGATGTTAAGGCTAGGCTGAATAAAAAATATAAACAACTTTATGTTCAAGCTATAGAAGATAGATTCAATACGCGGAAGCCCCATAGTTTAGGAGAAAAACTGAAAAGAGCGCATGAGTATTTTCTAAACGCTAGATACTACTTTGAAGAAAACTATAGAATGGATAGATATAAAAGATACGAACTTTACGATATTACTGGGAGTATTAAAGAAATAATATTTGAACTGCAACCAGAGCTAAGGGCAAATAATTGATGCTACTTATCAAACCAAATACCCGTTTCATCAAAATTCATTAATACTGTCTTAATCTCCCCTTTAATAGCATCCTATTATATTGCGAAACTTACTTCTCCTTCATTCTGCTCAATGCCCTTGAATTGATTACCAGTAACTGCCTGGCTTCTTTTCGTTCGGCTACACCAGCCCCCGTTTTATTTGAACTAATTTTTCGTAAATAACGATTTGAAAGTTCCAAAAAGCTTTTATAAATGTTTTTGTTGCTTGCGTATTGTTTGGCCATGTTTATATAAGCCTTTGCCAAAAGCATACTTGCTTCTGTAGCCGTTTCGGCTTTACCAGCTAAATATTCCAGAACGGCAATGAGTTCTGCGGCCGGCCTTCCCCCGTCCAATTTATTCGGCCAAAGGCTATTAAAAATATCCCGGGCATACGCCAGTTTATAACGGTTGTTGGTGGGTTCCTTTTCTATTAGCACCCGGTAACGCTCAAATAAAGTACTGTAATCCTGTTTTTGCCGCAGCCAATCAATTTCAGTTAATAAAAAATAGGTAGACTGCGGATAAAGCTGTTTAGCAACTGCCAGGTATTTTGAAACTGCAGCAGTATCCTTCCTGTTATTGAAATAATAAATCAGCCATTGGTAAACAATTTCATAATTGCTTCTTTGTTGCTGATTCGTATCTTTTTCATCAACTATTTTTTTAGAGTAAAATATTGCATCTTCTTCTTTATCAGCATAAATAGCTGCTTTTGATAAATAAGTTAACAGCGCAGGATTTAGTTCACTTTCAGCCCATTTATACTTGTATAAAAACCTGCCTGCCACAGCTGCGCTCTTAAAAGTTTCCAGTGCTTTTGCAAAACTGCTTTTATCTTTTCTTTCTGCTGCATTATTAAAATAGCTCATCCCTTCAAAAACAAAGCCAGCATATAGATCTTTTGCAAGCGCTTCTGTGTTGCGTAAAATATAATCCTCATCAATGCCGGCCACTTGTTGCAACGCCGCAAAGCTTTCATCCCTGGGACTGGCGCTTAATCCGTGTGCAGCAGGGTTTTTAGCTAAAGAGTCATACACAACAGCTTTTAAAACCAGGTTTACAGCAGTGCTATTATCTGACACCTGTTTATCAACAGCTTCTTTTGCCTGCGCAAACTCTTTTACCATTAATAAATGGATGATTGCAGCACTATCCTGTGCATTAGAAAATGCTGTAAAAAATAAAAAGCCAATACTGCTAAGTATTGACTTTTTATATGCAATAAGCTTTTTCATTTATTGATTATCATCTGTTTCAGATGTACTCTCATTTGTATTTTCTGTGTTCTCACCTGGCTCAGTAACCGGATTTTCTCCAGCTATTTCACCTTCTGTTTCTTCTTCCTTTTCATCCAGTTGTGTTATGGCTGCAATGGCATCATCTTCATCAACACGAATTAGTTTAACACCCTGCGTTGCCCGGCCCTGTTCACTAATTTGGTTAACCGGCATACGTATTGTAATACCGCTTTCGCAAGTTATCATCAGGTCTTCTTTCTCGGTTACGTCGAGCAAACCTACAAGTCCGCCGGTTTTATCTGTAACATTGATGGTTTTTACACCTTTACCGCCACGGTTGGTAACACGATAATCTTCCAAAGCTGTACGCTTGCCATAGCCCTTTTCGCTTACTACTAAAATAGTACGGCTTTTGTCTTCCCTGTTTACACATGACAAACCTACCACTTCATCCTTTTCATCATCCACTTCAATGCCGACAACGCCTTGTCCGCCACGGCCGGTGCTGCGTACTTTTTCTTCAGGAAAGCGAATGGCACGGCCACTTTTAACCGCCATCATTATTTCACAATTACCATCTGTTAACCTTGCTGCCAGTAATTGGTCGCCTTCTAAAATAGTAATAGCATTAATACCGGTTTGTCTTGGGCGGCTAAAGTCTTCCAGGTCGGTTTTCTTAATCATGCCCTTTTTGGTACACAGTACTATATAATGACTGTTTACAAAATCCTTATCCTCAAAATTCTTAACATCAATAATGGCCCTTACCTTATCATCGGCCGGTATTTGCACCAGGTTTTGAATAGCCCTGCCCTTACTGGTTTTATCACCTTCCGGAATTTGATATACCGGCAGCCAGAAACAACGGCCTCTTTCTGTAAAGAATAATAAAGTATGATGTGTACTTGCTACAAACAGGTGTTCAATATAATCTTCCTGCCTTGTGCTGCTGCCTTTGGCGCCACGGCCACCACGGCGCTGCTGGCGGTACTCTGTAGCACTGGTTCTTTTTATGTAACCTAAATGTGAAATAGTAACCACAACATCTTCTTCCTCAATTAAATCAATCATTTTGATTTCGTCATCCAAATACACAATTTCAGAACGGCGGGCATCACCATACTTATCTTTTATTTCCTGTAACTCGTCTTTGATTATGCCAAAACGCAGTTCTTCACTCGCTAAAATTTCTTTTAAGCGTTCAATCAGTTTCATTAATTCAGCATGTTCTTCCCTTATTTTTTCAATCTCCATGCCGGTAAGGCGCTGCAGGCGCAATTCCAGCACCGCTTTAGCCTGTATCTCCGTCATACCAAACTGGGTAATCAAACCTTCCTGTGCTATGTTTGGCGTGACACTGTTGCGGATTAAAGCAATTACAGCATCTAAATTGTCCAGCGCAATAATATAGCCTTCTAAAATGTGTGCCCTTTCTTCCGCCTTACGCAGTTCGTAAGCCGTACGGCGGGTAACCACCTCCATTCTAAAGCCGATAAACTCAGCTATCAGATCTTTTACATTTAATGTTTTTGGCCTTCCTCTTACAATAGCAACATTATTTATGCCATAAGAAGTTTGCAAATCGGTATGCTTATATAACTGGTTAATTATAACCTGGGCAACAGCATCCCTTTTAAGCTCCACAACAATACGTGTACCTTCTTTAAGATTGCTTTCGTTATTAACACCACTGATGCCTTCAATAATTTTTTCGCTTACGATGTCGCCAATTTTTGCAGTTAACGTATCCCTGGTAACCTGGTAAGGCACTTCCGTTATCACAATTTTTTCCCTGCCTTTATTATCGGTTTCAATATTGGTACGGCCACGCAATACCACACGGCCACGGCCGGTGTGCATAGCAGCACGTATGCCTTCATAACCATAAATAATACCACCGGTAGGAAAATCGGGCGCTTTGATGTATTTAATTAATTCATCAATTTCAATTTCCTTGTTGTCGATATATGCAATAGATGCATCCACCACTTCATCTAAGTTATGCGGCATCATATTAGTTGCCATACCTACCGCAATACCGCTACTGCCATTTACCAGCAACTGCGGAAATTTAGTGGGCAATACGGTTGGCTCTTTTAAACTATCGTCAAAATTCAATTGAAAATCCACTGTATCCTTATCCAGGTCGTCCATCATACTTTCGGTAAGGCGTTTCATGCGCACCTCTGTATAACGCATGGCTGCCGGTGGATCACCATCCTGGTTACCAAAGTTACCCTGCCCGTCAATAAGCGGTTCCCTCGTGTTAAAGTTCTGCGCCATACGCACCATTGTATAGTAAATGGCAGTATCCCCATGCGGATGGTATTTACCCATTACATCACCCACAATACGGGCACTTTTTTTATAGGGCTTGTTGTAGTTATTGCCGGCCTCGTACATACCAAATAACACACGGCGGTGTACGGGCTTTAAACCATCTCGTACATCGGGTAAAGCACGGCCAACGATTACGCTCATGCTGTAATCAATGTAAGAAGTCTTCATCTGCTCCTCAATATTTACAGGTATAATTTTGCCCCTGTTATTGGGATTGTTGTCTTTTAATTCTTCGTTATTTTCCATATAATTTTTGCCTGCAAAAACAGGTTTGCGAAGTTAACCATTTGAGGGCGGTTTTCATTGGTAAAAAAGGGCTTTTTAACGCTTATTTGTACACATTTTAAAACCCGGTGTGGAGAAGATTTTGAACCCGGCTTACGGGCTTTTATTGAGCACCGGATGCCTTTGGTATTACATTGCAATACTTTCAGTACAAACAATTCTTTAAAGCATTATCAAACTCATTTTTTAGCCCGTTTAAATACTTTAACTTGCCGCAAATTTCTTTATAAATTGAAAACTATCCTTCTTTTTGGCGCCGGTAAATCGGCAACCGTACTCATTGACTATTTAATAGCCGAAGCTCCCGCTAATAACTGGAAAATTGTGGTGGCAGATGCCGATAAAAACCTGATTATTTCAAAAACAAACAACGCTCCTAATACCGAAGCTGTCGTTATTGACATTACAAAGAACGAGCAACGGGCAGGCCTGATACAGCAGGCAGACCTTGTAATTTCCATGATGCCTCCTGCCCTGCACTTTTTAGTGGCTAAAGATTGTGTGAACTACGGCAAAAACCTGCTTACTGCCTCTTACATTGATGAGCAGATAAAAACACTGGCAGCAGAAATAGCAAACAATCAACTTCTTTTTTTATGCGAAATGGGACTTGACCCCGGCATTGACCACATGAGCGCTATGAAAATAATTAATGCTATTAAAGCAGGTGGTGGAAAAATAGTTTCTTTTAAAAGCCACTGTGGTGGTTTGGTGGCACCGGAAAGTGATAACAATCCCTGGCATTATAAAATAAGCTGGAACCCCCGGAATATAATTACCGCAGGGAGTGCCGGGGCTGTTTATAAAGATGCCGGTAAAATTGTAACCACCGATTATCATGCAGTTTTTGAAAACTGTAAAACAGTGAGCTTTCCGGGGCTTACAGATTTAGCATGGTATGCTAACCGGGATTCTTTAAGTTATATTCCGGTTTATCATCTTGAAGATGCACAAACTTTTATACGTACCACACTCCGTTATCCTGCATTTTGCCGCACATGGGATTATATTGTGAACCTTGGGTTAACTGATACCGAAGACCACGACAATATTATTGACTGCGAAACTTATATTGACTGGCTGGAACGTAAATTATATGTTGTAGAAAACCGTGAAATGGATTTACAGGAATACATTGAATTGTATGTGCCCGAAGAGCAGGAGAATGAAATAAAAGAACTGTTTAATTATTTAGAGCTGACTGCTGCAACCAAACTTCCAAAAGCCGCACAATGTTCGGCTGATATTTTACAGTTTGTTGCAGAAAATAAATTAGCTATGCAGCCAACAGATAAAGACATGATTGTAATGCTGCATGAAATTGATTATGTACTTAACGGAAAACATACAGCAGTAAAAAGCTCTTTATTAGTTAAGGGAGAAAACAGCCTGCATACTGCTATGGCAAAAACCGTTGGCTTACCATTAGGCATTGCAGCTAAATTAATTTTAAACGGAGATATTGCATTAACAGGTTTACATATTCCTACACAAGCCGCCATTTATGAGCCGGTGCTTAAGGAGCTTGAAAAACATGGCATTGCTTTTACAGAAAGTGCGGAGTAATTACAATGGTTTAATCGCCTTGCTTTTGTGAAAGGAGTATTTTTTTTAATTCCCTCACTCCTTCTGTTGCAGGTTTTTCTATTATTTGCAAATTGGCGTAACTGTTTATTGCAGGTATTTTTTTATCAACAATAAATTTTGGTAAATAAACCGGCGCATAATGCAGTAATGATGCAGCAGGGTAAACCTGTAATGATGTACCCACCACCACAAAATAATCTGCTGTTTGCAATACCTGTACGGCTTGTTCCATCATGGGTACCGGCTCTTGAAACCAAACAATATGCGGCCGCAACTGGCTGCCGTTTTTATCGGTATCACCCACATTTATATCTCCACGAATTTCATAAATAACATCTTCATCAGCTGCACTCCGCATTTTAAAAATTTCGCCATGCAAATGCAGCACATGAGTACTGCCACCCCGTTCATGCAGGTCATCAATATTTTGGGTGATGATGGTTACTGCAAAATCTTTTTCCAGTTCGGCTAAACCAGTGTGTGCAGCATTGGGTTGCGCTGCTGCCACTTCCCTCCTGCGCATATTGTAAAAATCCAGCACCAGTTGCGGATTTTTTTTAAAAGCTCCCGGCGTGGCTACATCTTCAACATTATACCCCATCCATAAACCATCACCATCACGAAAAGTTTTTAAACCACTTTCTGCACTGATACCTGCGCCGGAAAGTACTACAATATGTTTTTTATTTGCTGACACAACATGCACAAATTACACGAATTATTTTATTCAGGATGAAGCCGCAGTTTTTTGTGAAGGTTTAAATTTTTTCCATGCAATATAAGCACCGGTTATAACCAGTAACAATGGCCATATTGAAATTAACCCAATAAATAATTCACCAACCCACGCAGCACCGGTTTTAAATGCCATAGCAATACGGGCAAAAAATGATGGCGATTCCGGATCCGGCTTATAGCCTGCCATTGGCTGATAAAAGGTTAGATTGATAGTACTGTATGCTGCCTGATGCGTTAAGTATTCCACTCGCCCGCTGGCAGATTCTATTTCTTCCTGTATACCGTTTATTTCAGTTTGCACCTGCAACACCTCTTCCATATTCTTAGATTGCTTAAGAAAATCGAGGTATTTTAAACGCATTTGTTTTTTTGCCTCCAGTCTCGATTTTGTATCCACCACTTCACCCGTCACATCTTCGCTGGTTATTTTACGTTCCATCACTTTTACGTCACTTCCAGGTAACTGGTTCATCATATCTTCAAACTGTGCCACAGGTACTTTTATTGCAATTACTGTTTCTGATTTATCATCTGCCAGGTTTTGTTCTTCCTGTGCAATATATCCACCAAATTGTTTTACTGTTTGATGCACTTTATCATTATACGTTTTAAAATTGGGCACTTCAATTTTAAGGTGTGCTGTTTTAATTATTTTTTTATCCCAATCAATATGTGTTACTGCTTTGGCAGGTTGTTTTACAGGAGAAGAGTCTGCAGTTTGTGGTGCTTGAAAATTTCCAAGTGGGACAGGATCTTTTTTATTGTCTGTTTCTAATTGAGCTGTTTGCAGTTCAGCCAGCTGAACGTCTGCTGCAACATTTTCTTTGTCACTTTTATTATGGCAGGAAAAAATAATGACCAGCAAGCTGCATGCAGCAAGTAATAATTTTGTTTTCATAACAATGAGTTTGATTGATTAGATGCTTATTGATACAAAATGCACAAAACAAGTAACCGCTGCAAAAAGTTAAAGGAAATACAAAGCGAAGACAGCACTAATAATTTTTATGCAAAACGTGTTTTATAAGCCAGCATTTTTTTCTCTATAAAATGCCAGCTTAGTACAGCCAATGGCAAAACAATTGCCACTGTGCAAATAAATTGCAGGTAAGGATTTTCTTTTAAAATTTTTATTGAACAAAGCATTTGCTGTACGGGAAAAGACGTAACATAAATTGCATAGCTAAAATCGCCGTATTTACCGGCTTTGTTAAGCCAGCCTTTAATATAAGCAATACTTATAACCAGCACAGGTAAAAATAACACCTGTAAAAAAACAAGCTTTGGATTTAAAAACGAAGGCAGGTAAAAAAGTAAAGCTGCGCCAATGAGTTTAAAATGATTCTTTTGAAAATTTATTTGCATTTCATACAAACTGGCAGCATTCATAAAAAGCAAAATAAAAAAAAGAGTGAGATAGTTTACTGGTACTACTGCCAGCTTTGGTGCCACAAGCGTTATAATAAAATACAGGTTGGTTAGGGCAGTTAAAGCAAACCAGGTTTGTTTTCCAATTTTAGTAAGAAAAAAAATCAGTGCAATAAAAAGATATAGCCTTTCTTCAACAACTAAGGTCCATAATGAACCATTTACACCAGTTTCCCTGTAACCGGTAAATACACCGGGTAAAGTAAATTGTACGCCTGTGAGCGGAAAAACAGTTCGCAAATAAGTCCAAGTATGAATGCAGGAAAAATACTCACCCAGCGTTAATGTGGTAAAAAGCGGGCCCAATAAAAAAACAGTTGCCAAACAAACAACAATTAAAAGAGGTTGGATGCGTAACAATCTTTTCCAGAAAAAATGCTTGAGCGAAGAAGAACTGTGTACGCTTTTAGCGATAAGATAACCGCTGAGAGAGAAAAAAGTACAAAGCCCTAAATATGAAAAATTGATTTTACCATTCGTTAAAGTATCTAATGGCTCAGTAAATTTTGGAAAGCTGTAATTAAACGAGTGGGCAAATGTTACACAAAGGGCAGCAACAAGGCGTAAAAAATCAAAATTGTTTTTTTGCCGCTCTGCTAAACTCATTTTTGGTTAAACTATTTTTACAATTGCTGTACACTAACTGAAATAAATCACTTTCTATTCCCCGGCAAGCTCCATAATTATTTTCCACTCCTCTGGCTTTACAGTTTGCACGCTAAGGCGCCCTAAACGCACCAAATCCATATTGGCAAGGCGTTTGTCCTTTTTTATTATATCCAGCGGAACGGTTTTTTTTAATTTTTTTACCGGCTTTAAATCCACTGCCACCCAGCGTTCATCTTCTGTTGTAGGATCCTGGTACGCTTCTTTAATTACTTTGGCTATACCAACAATTTCCACTCCTTCATTACTGTGATAATACAATACCTCCTCTCCTTTCTTCATGCCACGCAAATTTATACGGGCAGCATAGTTGCGTACACCACTCCAAAAAGTTTGTTTTTCTGCCACAAACTGGTCCCAGCTGTAAACGGAAGGTTCTGATTTTACTAACCAATATGCCATATGAATTAAAAATTAGGAATTGAGAATTAGGAATGTTCAAATGTAGAGATAAAAATAATGCAGGCAAAGCTGAATAATGAAATAATGTACAAGAGTGGTTATTCTTTTCTATCACTGAAAGAAAAAAATAACAGAACAAGTTAGCCTGTGCAGCTCATTAAAGATTAAATACCGGCTACAAAAAAAATATTGCCCTTATTAAATCCGCAATTAATCTTTCGCCGTAAGTAAAAGTGTCAGTTGCCAAAACTGTATTTACTCATTAATTAAAAATCACTAACAATGAAACGGAAAAAATTATTGTTTGCTGCAACTATTGCAGCGGCATTTGTTACCGGTGGTATTATTTATGCGGCAGACCATATTGATACTCCGGCTGTAACCAACCAAACAACAGACATTACGGATGTGTATGTTTTCAGGGGGCAAGACCCGAACAACCTGGTATTTGTAGCCAACTCACAAGGTTTAGTTTCTCCTGCCAACACTGCTGCACTAAAGTTTGATGAAAACACCGTACTTGAATTTAACATTGACAAAACTGGTGATAATGTTGAAGACCTGGTTATTCAATGTAAGTATGATGCTGCCAGTAACAAAATGCAGATTTATGGCCCCATTGCCCCATCTGCAACAGGAACTAAAAGCAAACTTGAAGGCAGTGTAACAGCAGAAGCAGCTGTAACCGCTTATGGCAGCACAGCAGTAACGGGAACGGGCAGCACTGGTATAAAAGTTTTTGCAGGCCCAAGAGATGATCCTTTCTTTTTTGATTTAAACCGTTACAAAGCCATTCTGGCGGGTACTGCTACAGGCTTTGCCAACCCGGGCACCGACACATTTGCCGGAACAAATGTATTAAGTGTGGTGGTGGAAGTACCAAAGTCGCTAATTGGTGCAAGCGGCAACATTGGTGTATGGCTTGAAACAAAAAAGAAAATATAATTCGCTTAACTTTTTAAAATTATTATAATGAAAACAACAATAAAATTATTAGCCATTATACTTGCAGGCAGTACAGTTATAAGCTCCTGCAAAAAAGATGATATGCCTGCAGAAACTGTTTATTACCAACAGCAGGATCAAATGGCACGCCCTGCAATTAACACTGTATTTGTAACGGCTGCAGCAGATAAAGATGCGTTTAATACAACAGTACCATCTGCACAAAATGCCGCTTTTCAAAGCAAATTTCAAACAAGATTACTGACTTTGAATGCCGGCTATACCACCAACGCATTAGGACAGAATGCAGCAACCTTTACAGGATTGCTTTCTACAGATGTGTTAGGTGTATCAACAACTGGTGTTACTAATTTTTTTGATGGTACAAATGTTTTAACAGGCCGTGCGTTAGCGGATGATGTAATTGATGTGGAACTGTTGTTAATATTCGGCGGCCCAACAGGTGCCAGCGACCCGGGTTTAACAAAAGACAATGTAAACAGCAACGATAAAGCATTTTCTGCATCGTTCCCTTACCTGGCAACTCCCTGGTAAAACATAAATTAAGAATGTATACAATGGCGGTGCCAGCATCGCCATTGTTTTAATTACTCACCCATAAAAAAGGCCGTTCTGCCACAATTACTTTTTACAAAACTAACCTTCCATATATATTTACATTCAGCCAGTTTACTTGAAAAAGCTATTATTACATATCGTTTTTATAAGCTACGCCGCTTTGTTAATTAAACCGGTAATGCCCCATGTAAATGATTTTATTGGTCATGTATTTTTTTATGCAGAACATATTGCTGCTGCACATATTGAAAACGGCCGCTTTCATGTACATATTGAAGCTGCTAAAACCGCCGGTGAAGAAAATAATAAAGAAGGCAACACCCCTTCATCTTCTAAAAAAGATAACAGCATAACAGAAGACTGCGTTCTTTTAGTAACTCATGAAACGCTTTTGTGCAACTCCACCAATCTCAGCTATGTGCCTGTAAAGAATGATGCCGCAGTTTACAGCGAAGCTGAAAAAAAATATCCCCCTCCCCGCTGTTAGTGATATTCTATCGGTATTTACACAATCTCTTTTTCCTTTTAAAAATATTTATGAAACAGAACAAATTTTGTTACTGTTTTATAATACTGTTTTTTGTGTTCGCCTTACCATTAAACATCTTTGCCCAAATTTTAATTAAAGGGCAGGTGGTTGATGAGCAAAGTAAACAGCCTTTAAGTGCGGCAACCATATCTGTTGCCGGCAGTGCTGTTAAAGCTGTTACAGACGAACATGGAAATTTTATTATTAAAACAGCAACTCAAAATACAGCGCTGGAAGTTTCGCATATTGGATATAAAACGGGCAGCGTTACCAATGCTAAAACTGGTATTATAATTACCATGCAACCCGATGCTATTAGGTTAGATGACATTAAGCTGGATGGTATGAGTGCTGCTAAATTCAATACCATTACTAAAATTGATGTTGCACTTAAACCAGTCAAAAATACCCAGGAGTTATTACGTGTAGTGCCGGGTTTATTTATTGCACAACACGCCGGCGGTGGTAAAGCAGAACAAATTTTTTTACGTGGTTTTGATGCAGACCATGGTACCGATGTGCAGGTTAGTGTTGACGGCATGCCTGTTAACATGGTTAGTCATGCGCATGGCCAGGGTTATGCTGATGCACACTTTATCATTCCTGAAACCATAAACAATATTGATTTTGGCGCAGGGCCTTATTACGCTCTGCAAGGTAATTTAAACACGGCTGGTTATGTTTCTTTTTCTACTTATAAAAACATTGCCCGCAGTTTATTACAAGTGGAAGCAGGCCGTTTTAATACCGTACGCACATTGGCAATGCTTGATTTAATTAAAAAAAATAAAGAAAAACAAAGTGCATACATAGCCGGAGAATTTAATTATACCGATGGCCCTACCGAAAGCAAGCAGACTTTTAAACGCTATAACATTTTTGGAAAATACAATTTGAGTATTTCTAATGCCACACAATTTACAGCATCAGCCAGTGGTTTTAAAAGCAACTGGTATGCAAGTGGCCAGGTACCAGACCGTGCCGTAAAAGCCGGCATTATTAACCGCTTTGGAAGTATTGACCCAACAGAAGGCGGCAATACAGAACGTTATAATATAAACCTGCAAACCATTACACGTTTTAAAAATAATATGGCATGGGAAAACCAGGTATTTTACAGCCGCTATATTTTTAATTTGTATTCCAACTTTACATTTTATTTAAACGACCCTGTAAATGGTGATGGTATACAACAGCAGGAATACCGTAATATACTCGGTATAAACTCTAAATTAAAACACCAGCATTTTTTGGGTGATGCAGTTTTACAATCTGCAGAAGGAATTGGTATACGGTATGATGCCACTGTAAACAGCCAGCTGGCACACCAGGTGAAGCGGCAGTTTATTAATAATGTAATGCTGGGTGATATTAAAGAAGCTAATGCATTTGCATATACCCATCACCAGCTTTCAACTGGTAATTGGTTCTTTGATGCCGGTGTGCGGCTGGATTATTTTTACTTCAGTTACTTAAATAGACTACCCAACAGCACACAACAACCATGGCAACAAAAAACAACTGTAAGCCCTAAGCTGAACATTCAATATACCGTTAATAAAAAACTGCAGCTGTATGTAAAAAGCGGTAAAGGCTTTCATAGTAACGATACCCGTGTGGTAGTGGCTAATAATGGTAAAGAAATTTTACCGGCTGCTTATGGTGGCGATGTTGGCTTTATAGTAAAGCCAACACCAAATTTTTATTTGAATGTAGCTGCATGGTACCTTCATTTAAACCAGGAATTTGTATATGTAGGCGATGAAGGTGTGGTGGAACCAAGCGGCAAAACAAAAAGACAGGGTATTGATATAATAACACGTTACCAGCTTACAAAAAAATTATTCGCAACTGCTAATATTAATTTTACCAGGCCACGTGCTGTTGGCGCACCTAAAGGCGCAGATTACATTCCTTTGGCACCAACACTTACAAGCACCGGTGGTATATTTTACAAAGCTGTTAAGGGTTTAAACGGAAGCATTACTTACCGGTATATTAAAAACCGGCCGGGCAATGAAGATAACAGCGTGGTGGCAAAAGGGTATAAAGTAATAGATGCTGCCATTAACTATACAAAACCCAAATATGAATTGGGCATTACAATTGAAAACCTGTTTAATGTAAAATGGAATGAAGCACAGTTTGCAACAGAAAGCCGGCTACAGAATGAAACTGCGCCGGTTACAGAGCTGCATTATACGCCTGGTAATCCATTTTTTATAAAAGCAAAAATTGCAGTGTTCTTTTAAATCTGCCCGTTACATAAAAACGTATTTGGTGTACACAGTTATTATGAGTAGTAAAAGCAGTATACAATTAAAAAAAATCATTGCAGTGCTGCTGCTCTTAATTAGCAGTACTGCAGCTTTTGCACACACTGCTGTAATTGATATAGAAAAAATGAGCGGCACCAATGCAGCAGCATTATACCTGATACTTGGTTTTACACATATACTGCCTGCTGGCCTCGATCATATTTTATTTGTACTGGGATTGTTTTTACTAAACCCAAAACTTAAACCGGTATTAATGCAGGTAACTGCATTTACTGTTGCACATACCATTACTTTAGCGCTTTCGGTTTACAGGGTAATAAATCTTCCGTCTGCAATTGTAGAACCATTAATTGCATTATCAATAGTTTTTGTAGCAGCAGAAAATATTTTTACAGAAAAACTAAAAAAAACAAGATTAGCTGTTGTTTTTTTATTTGGCCTGGTACACGGTATGGGCTTTGCAAGTGCGCTGGGAGAAACAGGCCTTCCGCAAAACCGTTTTTTCATCTCTCTCCTGCTGTTTAACATTGGGGTGGAACTGGGACAGATTACCGTAATATTAGCCGCCTGGTTTTTACTGGCAAAATGGGTGGGCAATAAACCATATTACCGAAAGTATGTTGTTATACCTGCATCAATCATTATAGGCATAATTGCTTTATACTGGTTGTTTACACGGATTTCAAATGGAGAAAACAAGAAGAAAATTGTTGATACCGCATTTGCTGCAGAAACAATCAGCAACTATAACGACAGCACTTTTATAAAAAATGAAGCGGAAATTAATTTTTGGAAAGAACGCATTGAACCGGGCAAAGCAGATTATACCAACAGCATGCGTTATGCAGCAGCACTACTACAACGCTTTCAGTTAAGTGGTGATATTGGCGATGTTAAAAAGAGCGACAGTATCCTGCTTGCTGTTGCTTCATTATTTAAAGAAACAGAAGCAGCACCATATCTTAGTTTAAGCAGCCATGCTATTTTACAACACCAGTTTAATAAGGCAGACTCTTTTTTATCTATCGCACAAAAAATCGGGATTAAAAAATACGAAGCTGCTGCTGCCGCTTTTGATGTAAGTTTTGAACTGGGTAATATTTCCAATGCTTCATTACAATTGAAAAGCATTCAAAAAGAAAATGATTATGGCTACCAGTTCAGGCGCAGTAAATTCATGCATTATAATGGTGTTATGGATTCTTCCATCAATGCCATGAAGGCAGCTTATGATTTAAGCAGTACCAGCGCTGTTTTACAGCAGGCCGCTTTATCTAACTTAGGTGATTTGTATATTCATGCCAATGATTTGAAGCAGGCCGCAGATTGTTACCGCAAATGTATTGATGCAAATAAATCAGACCTGCACAGTTTTATGGGGCTGGCATGGATTGCATTGCTGCATGATGCAAACGATACACTGGCCGAAAAAATACTGCGTTTTGTTTCAACAAGAACTCAATCGCCAGAGCCTTTATTTAAATTAGTGGCTGTAGCCCAGCAGCGCAAAAACGCTGAACAGGAATTACAATTTGCAAAAAATTTTGAACAGGCAATAAGCGATGTACGTTATGGCAATATGTATAACAAATACCTGGTGCAACTGTATACAGGCATATTAAACAATCCTGCAAAAGCAGTAAGTATTGCAACGAGTGAGTTACAAAACAGGAATACACCACAAACACAGGTGTGGTATGCATGGGCTTTATTTAAAAACGGAAACGGGGAAGCTGCCTTAAAAGTCTTTAACGAAAAAATTTCCGGCAAACCTTTAGAAGCACTGGAATTGTACTGGATGGGAAAATTACTGAAAGCATCAGGAAAGCCATCAAAGGCAATGCAATATTTTTACCAGGCGCAAAAAAACAGTTACGATTTAAACCCGGCAATTAATAAAGATTTAGAGCAATTGCTTAATTAAAATTACTCCCACCCGCTTGCCAGCACATCTGCAATATGCATTGTTTTTAACGGCAGGTTTTTGCCTTTTATATAACCATCAATATGCATAAGGCAGCTTAAGTCGGTAGATATAATTGTTTCAGCGCCTGTATCTGCAGCGTTACGTGTTTTTTGGTCAGCCATGCTAATACTGATGGCATCAAACTTAACAGCAAACGTGCCGCCAAAACCGCAGCAGGTTTCCACATCGTTCATCTCAACTAATTCAAGCCCTTTTACATGGCTTAATAATTTACGGGGAGCTTCCTTTATTTTACACTCACGCAGTGCAGCACAACTGTCGTGGTAAGTGGCTTTTGTATTTAATACCGCACCAAAGTTTTCAATCTTTAATACATCCGTTAAAAACTCTGTAAACTCATAAATGCGTTTGCTTAAATCTTTTACCTGGTTATGCTGAGAAGAATTTTCAAACAGCTTTGCATAATAGTTACGTACAAACCCTACACAGCTGGCGCTTGGTGCAACTATGTAATCAGCACCTTCAAAATCTTTTAAAAATTTAGTGCAAACCGTCCTGGCTTCGTCCCAAAAACCGGCGTTAAAAGCCGGTTGGCCGCAACAGGTTTGATTAGTATTGTAACTTACTTCGCAGGTGGCTTTTTCCAAAACCTTTACCATATTAAAGGCGGTTTGTGGATATAGCTGGTCAACAAAGCATGGTATAAAGAGTTGTACTTTCATTTGTTTTCTTTTTTCATGTAATCGATAACACTCAATTTCTCATCGTTCACCACATCATACACTTTAATTTCCATGGTGGCAGGGTTTACATACAAGTGGTGATAGGTTTCAAAACGTTCGCTGCCATTATATCCTGCCTGTATTTTCCATTCATTTTCTGCAGAATCAATTAAGAAGGCAATGCCGCTTTTATGATGTGTAACAGAATCAATATTTTTATTAGCTGCAATAATAAAGGGCAGTTTTAAAATACTGTCCAGCACAACATCCTCCTTGTTTTTTTGTTTAGTAACAGGCTTTATTACAGTGGTATCTTTTTTTGCAATAAGCGAATCTACCTGTTCCTTTTTATTTGCAGCTTCCTGCTGATTACAAGCCGTAGCAACAACAGCCAGTGATAATATCAGTAAAGGAATTTTCAAAGACTCATCATTTTTAAAGCAGTAATAGCTGCTTCTTCGCCTTTATGGCCATGCTTGCCTCCCAGCCTTTCATCAATTTGCTGCTGGGTATCTACCGTAAGCACACCAAATATTGTTGGTACTGGCAATAACAAATTTAACTGCACCACACCATCAGTTACTGCTTTGCATACATAATCAAAATGAGGTGTATCGCCACGCAGCACACAACCCAATGCTATAAAAGCATGTGGCCGGTCATCTTTGTATTTATGCTGCTCCCAATATCTCTTTATTGCAAAAGTAATTTCAAAAGCGCCGGGCACAGTTATGGTTTTATAGGCAACAGTATGTTTCTTTAAAATTTTTACAACGCCTGCTTCCAGTTTATCAATAGATGCCGCATTCCATTCGGTACGGACAATTACAACACAGGCATCCGTTGGTAACTGGATGCCTGTTGTATTATATAAGTTGGATGAATTAACTGACATGATTGCTGGTTAACCGTTAACTTGTTAACTGGGTTACTCAAATACTCCCAGCTTTGCTAAATATTTATCCGCATCAAAATCTATACGGTTATTCCTTAAAAAATCAGGAGTAATTTCTTCTTTTATTTGCTTAAAGTAAGTAATGGCATCCTGTGTTTTACCGGTTGCATCGCAAAACAAAGCGGCTCTTGACAATGCCTGGAAACGGGTTCCTTCATCTTTTGCAGAAGAGGCATCAATTGCTTTTTTATAATTGTTCAGCGCTTCATCATTTTTCTTTTGCCCTGCATATGCATCACCCAGCATTCTGTATGCGGCACTTTGTATTTGGCTGGCGCCGTTGCCATCAAATTCTTTCAGGTATTTAACCGCTTTATCAAATTCATTTAAGTGCAGGTAGCAGGCTCCTGTCATGTAATTAGCCAGGTTTGCTGCAGGGGTTCCGTCGTAATTTTTAATAACAGTTAACAGGCCAACAACTTTAATGTCTCCATCGGTGCCGCCATTTAAAACGGTATTGATAGAGTCTTTGCTGTAAGTGCCTGCATTTACAATTTTGCCAAACAGTTTTTCTGCCGCAAAAATTGTTTCACTGGCTTTTTGCTGTTTTGGTCCGCTTATAAAATACTTGTAACCATACCAGCCTCCTATTAATAAAATAATTGCACTGCCTGCATAAATAATGGGCTTGCTGAATTTTGCCCAAAAGTCTTTAGCCCTTACCACAGCTTCGTTAGTTTCCACCACCTGGGGCTGTACTTGTTTTTCTGCCATCGTTAAAAAAGTAAAAAATTAAAAATTATAAAAATCGAAATCACATTATTAGTCAACAATAAACGGATAATCTTCCTGCACATATACATCTTTCAATAATTCATCATCGCTTGGCCATGGGCTTTCCTCTGCAAACTTCACACATTCTTCCACCTCTGTTTTAATCCTGTCGTTAATCACTTCAATTTCAGCTTCGCTTACTTTAAATTCATCTGTCAGTACTTTTAATACATGGTCAATAGGATCTTTTTCTTTGTATTCTTCCACTTCTTCCTTGCTCCTGTATTTTTGTGGGTCGCTCATACTGTGCCCCTTATAGCGGTATGTTTTAATTTCCAGTAAAGTTGGGCCACCCCTTTCCCTTGCACGGTTTACAGCCCTTAAAACGGCATCATGCACCGCTTCGGGACTCATGCCATCTACTGCATCAGCAGGCATGTCGTAGGCATCAGCCAGTTTATAAATATCCAGTGTTTTACTTGTTCTTGCTACCGATGTACCCATGGCATACTGGTTGTTTTCGCAAATGAAAACCACCGGTAAATCCCACAACATCGCCATATTAAAGGTTTCATGCAGCATACCCTGGCGGGCAGCACCATCCCCAAAAAATGTAAGCGCTACATTATTGGTGCCTTTATATTTTTCTGCAAAAGCCAAACCGGCACCAGTACCAATTTGTGCACCCACAATACCGTGGCCGCCAAAAAAACCATGCTCTACAGCAAAAAAGTGCATACTGCCTCCTTTACCTTTTGCACAGCCGGTAGCTTTACCAAACAATTCTGCCATGGCAGCTTTTGGTGTAACACCTTTTGCAATGCCCAATGCATGGCAACGGTAAGCAGTTATAAACTTGTCGTCGGGTTGTGTAGCAGTCATACATCCTGCAGCAACAGCTTCCTGCCCAATGTACAGGTGGCAAAAGCCGCGGATTTTTTGCATTCCATACAATTGTCCTGCTTTTTCTTCAAACCGGCGCAGGAGCAGCATCAGCTCGTACCAGTATAAATAAGTTTCTTTAGAAAACTTTGTAGCCAAGGTTAATAATTTTAGGCGGCAAAGATAAGGGATTTACCTTTTAAGATTACAGTTTTTGAATTACAGATTTTTATGTTATTAACATTATTTCTACGCCCGGCATTGTTGTGTCACTCACTTCATGTTCAGCACTTTAGTCAGCTTTATAAAAGCACTAATAATTGCGCATTTCAGCAACTTACAAGTACACAATGTAGGTTATCTTGCAGCCGCAATGCTATCGCTTTTAAGGTTACATATTACGCAATACAAAAACTATCAATTTTCCACTTTCGATTTTAAAGAAAGAATTATAGGCATTTGCGGCCTTAACGGCAAAGGCAAAACCAACCTGCTGGATGCTGTTTACTATTGTTGTTTTACCAAAAGTTATTTTTCAAAAACTGATACACAAAACATACAGTTTGGCAGCGACGGTTTCCGGCTGGAAGCCATGTTTACAAAGCAGGACACCCCACAAAAAATTGTATGTATCAACCGCGGCGGTGCTAAAAAAGAAATTCTGCTGAACGATGTGCCTTATGATAAAATGAGCCACCATATTGGCCAGTTTCCGGCAGTAATGATTGCGCCGGACGATATTGAACTGATAACAGATGGCAGTGAAGAACGCAGGCGGTTTATGGATACTGTCATCAGCCAAACTAACAGCGAATACCTGCAATTACTGATACAGTACAACAAAATATTGCAGCAGCGCAACAGTGCTCTAAAACGCTTTGCAGAAGAAGGCAAAACCGATATGGCATTGCTGGAAGTACTGGATGCACAACTGGTAAAACCAGGCAATTATATTTACAACTGCCGTGCTGCATTTATGAAAGCGCTGCTGCCGCTGGTGCAGCAATATTGCGTTTCTATTGCAGGTAAAAATGAATTTGTAACACTGGAGTATGAAAGCCAGTTGCATGAAACAGGTTTTGAAAAACTACTGGGGCAATACCGGCAAAAAGATTTTATACTGCAGCGCACTAATGCCGGCATTCATAAAGATGATATTGTAATGCAATTACAAAACCAGCCGTTTAAAAACATTGCCAGCCAGGGGCAGCGCAAAAGCCTGCTGTTTGCTTTAAAGCTGGCAGAGTTTGAAATTTTAAAAAAAGAAAAAGGTTTTGCGCCACTGCTTTTTTTAGATGATGTTTTTGAAAAACTGGATGACCAGCGTATGCACCAGTTGCTGCACAGGGTTTGCTGTGAAAACGATGGACAGGTTTTTATTACCGACACACATAAAGAACGCCTGCAGGATGCTTTTGAAACATTAAAAGTGCCTTACCAGGTGATTGAGCTGGAAAAATAATTTTATTTTAGCAGAGAATTATAACCCTTAAACCTTAGCACATGAAGCAATTATTTTTTTGCATTGGCGCTCTTACAATAATGACTGCAGCTATAGCTCAAAAAACTGCCAAACCTGCTGCTAAACCCAAACCGGTTGCAAAAGCAGTTAACAAACCTGTAACAGCCCCGCCGGCAAAACAAAACTTTACGAATGGCATTACAATGAATATTAAAGGCTTTAAACTTTCGGAAGCTGGTTTATATTTTGAAGATGGCAGTAAAGTACCGGAGGACAATACCATAGAACTGAACCAGAAAGTAATTATGTATGCTGTTGTGGAAAGTGGTTATAAAGTTGTTGACAACAAGGTTTTTCCCGGCAGCTCTGAAAGAATTGTTTTAAGCAATGGGTATGAAGTGCTGAATACGGATGATTTGTTTGCTTCATACAGCGAGGGTGTAAAACCTGAAGACGGTAAATATATTTCTTTAAAAGCAATGATGACACAGATTGACGATAAGTCGATGACGGTAACAGTACATTTTAAATTGTGGGATAAAAAAGGTACCAGTACTATTACAGGCTCCTACAAGCTGCACATTAAATAAACAACATGAGCGAAATTTCTTTACAAGATGCTATACAGCAGTTTTTGCAAAAAAGCCGCCTTAAAAACGGCATTCAGGCAGTGCGTATTGAAGAAGTATGGGAACAGTTGATGGGTAAAACAATTGCGAAGTACACCGATAAAATTCAAATCATCAATCACACGCTGTTTATTACAACATCTGTTGCACCGTTGAAGAATGAGCTGTTGTATCAGAAAGAAAACATCATTCAAAAAGTAAATGAAGCAATGGGAGAAAAAACGATTAGAGAAGTGGTGATAAAATAGTTTTTTATTTTTTTTGTTTGATTATAAATACCGCAGGCACCGGCCGCTCCCCTGTTGCATCGCTTACTTTAATTGTTTCTTTTCCGTTTATGAGCATGCAACTGCTGCCGCCGCCGTCTAAATTCAATGCTTCCACACAGCCTAAATCTTTTAATAACTGGGCTTCCTGTGTAAGCGTTGCTCCAGCAGCATCAAGGCTTCTTCCCTGTAGCACCATTATAATTAAACGGCCATCACTTGTATAACCCATACATGTTCGTGGATGTTTATCTTCAATGGCTTTGCCGGTAAATTTTAATTCTTCGTTATTGGTAATTTTTATTTCGCCGTTTTGTAATAAAACGGGGCCGCCGCCAACAGCGGTTTTCATTTTCCATTTTCTAAAAATTCTTTTTAAATCGTTTTTTTTAAATTTTCCATCAAGTGGAATGCTAATACTATGTGTAGATTGAAGAAACTTTCTGAAATTCACTTTCTGAACAGAATCTTTTTCCAAAAGCAGGCTATACTTTGCCGCATATGCTTTTGTAACTGATGAGTCAGTTAACAACCATGCCACATCCGCTTTTCTCCTTTTGCTAATTCCAATAGCACTTCCCAAAGGATGCCTGTACGTAAGCGTATCTTTCCCCCTGCCTGGTACAGTATGCACATTATAACTCACCAGCTTTCCACCTTTAATTACCACATTCAAATTCTGGTTTTTATCAAAATTGAAAAAAGTGCAATTCACTACTAACAATGGTTGTTCATTCTTTTCAAAAAATTGTTTGGGCGTAAGGCGGCGTTTATAAGTAGTATCGGTGGTAAAATTCAGTTTTTTGTCTTTCAGTTTGGCTTCCGCATAGTAAGCAATAAAGGGCTTGCCGTCTAAACTGTCTGTAGTTTTATATACATGAAAGTTGGCGGGTAATTTGCCAAACCCAGCATCCACATTTACCCATTTAACTTGTGCTGTACTTTTTAAATAAAGCATTACAACAATCAGCAGTATCAATTTTTGCCGCATAGTCAATAATTGTGCTGTAAAGAAAGCGCAAATCCTTCAATTCATTCCTGTTTTTATTCAGTTCACTCTTTTATGATTGTGTCAGCAGTTATAAGTTCAGAAATTGGTGCTGCATTTGAATTTCATCAACCAAAAACTATTCATCATGAAACTTACAGCTATGTTTTTAACCATCACCTGCATGGCTTTTTTAGCCAATAATTCCAGCGCACAGGCACCAGCCGGTTTTGTAAAAGGTTCCGTTACACTCAGCAACGGCACTGTTGTAAACGGTTATGTAAAAGAATCTATTAAGAAAGATGCAGCCATCAATTTTTCTGATGCAGCCGGCAGCAAAACTCAATACAGCGGCAGCCAGATAAATGGCGCAACAGTTGATACAGTAAATTACCTGTGTATAAAAGGAGATTTTTTCAAAAGCATTTGCACCGGTAAAATCTGTTTCCTTCAAAAAGCCAGCAATGCTTCGGGCAAAGCATCTTATAACGGAACAGAAGCCGTTTTTACATCAGGCACCAATGGTAAAATTGGCGACTACTTTGTTTACAGCAATAACCAGTTAACGCATCTTACCAAAAAAACAGTAAACAAGTTTATTGCAGAACAATTAGTAAGCAATAATGCTGCTGTTGAAAAAGCAAAAGCTGCCAAAGGAGAAATTGCTTTACTGGCAGATGCAGTAACTATTTATAACAATAATTAATTGTACAGCCATGAAAAAATTACTGCTATTTGTATCTGCTGCATTTACATTTTTTAATATCACTGCACAAAACAATTCATTTAAACAAACAATAAAAGGAACTGTTATTGACGACCAGAGCGGCAATGTACTGGCTGGTGTTACCGTGAGCATGGAAGGCATAAAGCCTGCCATTACCGGTACTGATGGTGTTTTTTATTTACAAAATATACCGGTGGGCAGGCAAACCATTTTTCTAAGCATGATTGGTTATGAAAGCACATCGGTTACCAATATTGAAGTAACCTCCTCAAAAGAAGTGGTGCTTGAAATACGCTTAAAAGAAAAAATACAAAAGCTAGATGAAGTGATTGTGAAAAGCAGCAAATCAAAATTAAAAGCATTGAACGAAGCTGCAGTGGTAAGTGCCAGGCAATTGAGCACCGATGAAGCATTCCGTTATTCAGGAACAAGGAACGACCCCAGCCGCATGGCGCAAAATTTTGCAGGTGTAAGTGGTGGTAATGATGCAAGGAATGATATTATTATACGGGGCAACTCTCCTGCCGGTGTGTTGTGGCGTATGGATGGAATTGATATCCCTAACCCCAATCATTTTAGCACATTGGGTTCAACCGGCGGGCCTGTTAGTATTTTAAATATTAACACGCTGAAGAATTCTGATTTTTTAACCAGTGCTTTTCCTGCACAATACGGCAACGCACTGGCGGGAGTGTTTGATTTACGCATGAGAAACGGGAACACAGACAGAACGGAATTTTTAGGGCAAATGGGCTTTAATGGTTTTGAGTTTGGTGCAGAAGGGCCGATTAATAAAGGAGATAAATCATCGTACCTGGTTAATTACCGTTACAGCATGGTGGCTGCTTTGCAAAAAGTTGGTTTAAAGTTTGGCACCGGTTCGGCAACGCCGTATTACCAGGATGGCGCTTTTAAAATTAACCTGCCCACTAAAAAAGCCGGCACGTTTAGCCTGTTTGGTTTGGGTGGTGAAAGCCATATTAATTTTCCACCAAAAGCGGATGATGATGAAAACTTGTATGCCACCAATGATGGCAGCGTACGCAACCGCAATTTTAAATCGCTTACCGGTGTAATGGGTTTATCGCATAATTATTTCTACAACACAACGGCATCTGCAAAAACAACAGTGGCGGTATCTGCTTTTTCATCTAAGTATGATGAAGCGATTGTTGAAGCCAACAAAACAGATAAACCTGCATTTAAAAGAAATAACGACCAATGGAAATATTCTTTCAGCCATACATTTAATAAAAAGTTTAATGCACAAAACCAGTTAACTGCCGGCGTGGTGGCAGATGTTAACCAATTAAAACTGGTGCAGGATTATATTAAAGACGGCGACAGTGTGCTAAGCAATTTATTAAACACCAATGAAACGGCGGTGTTGTTAAAAGCCTTCACCAATTTTAATCATCGCTTTAATGATAAGCTGAGCACCAATATTGGTTTGTACGCACAAGATTTTACATTAAACAACAGCAACAGTATTGAGCCCCGTTTTAATATCAAATATCAGTTAAAGCCCAACCAGTCCGTTGCGTTTGGTGCAGGGCTGCACAGCCAAACACAACCACTGGAAGTATATTTTTATCAAACAAAAAACAATGCCGGGCAAATTACCTACACCAATAAAGAACTTGATTTTGTAAAAAGTGCCCACGGTGTTTTAGGTTACGATGTTACCGTTGGCAAATACTTCCGCTTAAAAACCGAAGTGTACGGCCAGTACATTTATAATGCAGCGGTTGAAAAAACAGCTTCTTCTTTCAGCATGTTAAACGCAGGCAGCAACTTTGGCTTTCCTGATAAAACTAATTTAGTAAACAATGGTAAAGGTTATAACTATGGTGTGGAAGTAACAGCAGAACGTTTTTTACATAAGGGTTTGTATTACCTGCTAACTGTTTCGGTATTCGAATCAAAATACAAGGGCAGTGATAACATTTGGCGCAACACGGCTTTTAACAGCAATTACGTAGTAAATGCTTTAGGTGGAAAAGAATTTAAACTAAACAGTAAAACAACATTTGGTATTGATACACGGCTAACGGTTACAGGCGGGCAACGTTACACACCGTTTGATATTGCTGCATCAAAAACTGCAGGTTATGTTTTGTATAAAGAAAATGAAGCGTACAGTATGCAACAGGATACTTACCTGCGCTGGGATTTAAAATTTTCTTACATACGCAACCTGAAAAAGGTAACGCAGAAATGGTATGTGGACTTGCAGAATTTAACAGCAAGGCAAAACATTTATATACAAACACTAAATCCAAAAACAGGAGTGATAAACCGCATTAACCAAATCGGTTTCTTTCCTAACATAAATTACCAGATAACGTTTTAATTACTGTAATTTTATCCTATGCAACTGCGCAAACACAATTGCCATATTGGATTTAACGACGGGCTGCTGATGGTAATCGGCATTCCGTTGTTAAGTTTTATTATACCCATCATTTTTTTCAACTGCCGCTTTAACCGTCCGCCGCTTTTAACATGGGAAAAATATTTTTCCACTATGGTTTTTTGTATTGTAATATGGCTGGGCAACCGCTATATTATGATTTACAGCCGCAGAAAGTTTTCGCAATTTGAAAATGTTCGTAAGCGTATCTTTTATCAGTCCGTATGGATGGTATTGTTTACAGTAACGGTAAATGTTTTATTAGGGCTGGTGTTTGATGATGTGTTTCACAAAGACATGCCGGGTGTAACATTTACCGATGAGCTGATACATTCCAATGCCGCTTCATTATTCTGTACCATAATGATTATTGCAGTTTACGAAAGTATTTACTTCATGCACCAGCTGCGGCATTCAATTGAAGAAACAGAAAATTTAAAAAGGCAAAATCTTAATGCACAACTGGAAGCTTTACGCACACAGGTAAACCCACATTTTTTATTTAATAACCTGAATACACTTGTTTCATTAATTCCGGAAAACCCAAAACATGCTACCGACTTTGTACAGCAACTGAGTAAACTATACCGGCACATACTGGAAGTAAAAGATGAAAAAAGCATTTTATTAAAACAGGAGCTGGATGTTTTAAAGGCCTATGCCTTTTTACTGCAAACACGTTTTGGCAATAATTTAAAAGTAACTATTGATGTGCCGGAGGAAAAAATGAATAAACGCATTGTGCCATTATCGCTGCAGTTATTAATGGAGAATGCTATTAAGCATAACATTGTTTCCAGCGATAAACCTTTGCAGATTCATGTGTTTTCTGACAATGGCAGCCTGGTGGTGGATAATAACCTGCAGGTAAAAAAACAAATATCAGAATCAACAGGTATTGGTTTGGATAATATACGCAACCGGTATAAACTGCTTGGTGATAAACAGGTAAACGTTACAGAAACAGATACCAACTTTACCGTTTCCATTCCTTTAATTGAAAATTAATTATGAAGGTTTTAATTGTAGAGGATGAAACCCCTGCTGCTAACAGGCTTGCAAAACTGCTGCAGCAATGTAGTAATGGTGTTGATATTGTTAACAAAGTTGACAGTGTGGAAGCAACCGTAAAATACTTTAACACACAGCCGGCACCTGATTTAGTTTTTATGGATATTCAGCTTGCCGATGGCTTAAGCTTTGACATTTTTGAGCAGGTACAAATTACAACTCCCGTAATATTTACCACTGCTTTTGACCAATACACTTTAAAAGCCTTTAAAGTAAACAGCATTGATTATTTACTAAAGCCTATTGATGAAAAAGAATTGCAGCAGGCACTTGATAAGTACCATCATTTGCACCCCAGGCAGCAAACAGATTTTTCTGAACGGATGATGCAGCTGATGCAGGAAATGAATTTAGTAAAGTATAAAGAACGCCTGCTGATAAAAAGAGGCCAACAACTCAGTTATTTAAAAACAAATAAAACGGCTTTTTGCTACGCAGATGGTAAACTGTGCTTTGCAGTAGATTTTGACGGCAACAAATTTTTGCTGGAAAATAATTTAAGCCAGCTGGAAGAACAATTACAGCCAACCACGTTTTACCGCATTAACCGCCACTTACTGGTAAATATTGAAGCGGTAAAAAAAGTACATACCTGGCTCGGTGGCCGTTTAAAAGTGGAGATTCATCCTGCCACAACTGCCGAAACTGTTGTAAGCCGTGAGAGAGTGAATGGGTTTAAGGAGTGGTTGGGAAGGTGATTTAATCCTTCAAAATTTTATACATCAGCGTTTCATTAAATAGCGCCGGCTCTTCTTCCAATAAATTGTGTCCTGAATTTTCAAACCAGTATAATTTTTTTTCCGGTGCACTTAAATTTTCAAAATACATAGCCGCAACTGCAGAAGGCACATTCCAGTCATGCTTGCCCTGCAAAAAATAAACAGGTATTTTCAGTTGCTGCACTTTGGTAAAATCGGTGGCAAACAAATCCTTCTCTAAATGTGAAGCAGAAAATTCAAAGCCTTTATTCCAGTCGTAACCTTTATAGTCATCATACAATTGCATGGCTTTTTCTTCCAGCGCAGCCGTGCTGTCGTTATAAGTAGCTCCTTTGTATTTATTTACCAGCATATATTGTTGCATAAAACAAGCTAAATCACCATTGCAAAAACCGGTATCTTTTGCATTCAGTTTTGCCAGGGCATTTAATGTAGCAGTATCGTTTGCTTTTTTAGCCTGTTCAGCAATCCACTGGCGGCCCACTTCAATGCCTTTGCGCATATTTACCACCTGAGATATGGCAATGTATGCATTATAATCCCCGGGATATTGTTTTGCCAGTTCCATACCCACAATACTGCCCCACGAAAAGCCTGCTATATAAATACGGCGCTGGTTAAATTTTTCTTTTAAGTAAGTGGTAAGCTCGTGGGCATCATTCACAATTTGCTGCAAGGTCATATTCCCCGGGTTGGGGTTATTCATATAAGACTTGCCACAACCTCTCTGGTCCCATGAAACCAATACAAATTTTTTAGAAAGGTCGCTGTTAAAATAACGCAGCATGGGCGTTTGCGGCCAGCCCGGCCCGCCATGTATAAAAAGCAACACAGGGGCAGCATCGTTATCTCCTGTAATTTCTATATACTGCTGTTCGCCACCCAGTGTAAGCATTGTTTTTTGTTCAATCTTTTTTCCAACAGGTTTTGATTTGGGCTTACAGGCTGCAAACAACAGGCATACAGCAAATAATGAAAACAATATTTTCATTACAATCAATTTTATAAAATAGAAAAATAAATACGGTAAATTATGCCTGTGCTTTTTCGGCTCTCCATTTTGCAACACCATAGCCCGGTATCACATGCTTTTCACTATGATAACTTGAACGCACCAACGGGCCGCTTTCTACATAATCAAATCCCAGTTCATAACCAATCTCCCTGTATTCGGCAAACTCATCGGGGTGAACAAACCTTGCCACACGTAAATGTTTTGGAGTAGGTTGTAAATATTGGCCAATAGTAATTACATCCACATCATTGGCCTTTAAATCTTTTAATGTTTGTATTACTTCATCCTTCTCCTCTCCCAGCCCCAGCATAATGCCGCTTTTGGTACGCATGCCGCCGGCTTTTAAAATTTTAAGCGTTTCCATGCTTTGCCAGTATTTGGCCTGCACACGCACTTGTTTGGTTAAACGCTCTGTAGTTTCAATATTGTGGCTCACCACTTCCGGTGCTGCATCAATAATACGTTGTATGTTTTCTTTCTCGGCTTTAAAATCGGGTATTAATGTTTCTAAAGTGGTGTTGGGGTTTAAAGCTTTAATGGCTTTAATGGTATTGTACCAGATGATGCTGCCGCCATCTTTCAGTTCATCCCTGTCAACACTTGTAACAACAGCATGTTTCACTTTCATCAGGTTAATAGCTTCTGCCACACGCTGCGGCTCATCCCAATCCACTTCTAAAGGCCGGCCGGTGGCCACATTACAAAATCCGCAACTGCGGGTGCAAATATTTCCCAAAATCATAAAAGTGGCCGTGCCTTCGCCCCAGCATTCGCCCATGTTGGGGCAGTTGCCGCTTTCGCAAATGGTGTGCAGTTTATGGGTATCAACCAGGTTGCGTACGTGTTTATATTCTTCACCAATAGGCAGCTTAACCCTTAGCCAGTTGGGCTTTTTGGGTTTATCGGGCACAGTGTTAATAATGGGTAATTCTTGCATATATTTTATCTATGCCGCAAAGATAAGTCATTCAGGAAAAATTGGGGCTTTCAGCAATTTGCTTATACAGGCAGTTGTTCCGGCTGTACGCTGTACCTGCGCTTAGCTCCGGTGCCGCTTCCATCCGGCAGCCCATGAGCAAAACAACTTTTATCAACTAAAATGCAAGGAGGTAATTATAAAGCAATACTTATTTTCTTCGTCCAAACACCAAAGAAAAATAAGCTCCAAAGAAAAACTGCTTTTGCTTTAAGTACAGCATTTGCGGAATTTTTTTAGCATAAAACTCAGCGTTAACACCCACTTCAATAGCGCTAACCAGTTCGTTCAGTTTACCGTAGTCAAAACGCACAGCAGGTTTTATGTAAAGCCCCGGCGTTACTTTTAAATGATTCCATCCATCCGCAATAGTTGGCCCGGCTGCTGCTGCATTATTAGCATCTGCAAACAATAAACTATCCGGTGAGTCGTAACGGATTTTTACACGTTCTCCGCCTTTGTCCACTTCCAGCACATAAGGCCTTAGTAAACCAAGACTTAAACCACCGCCAATATTACCTGTAATGCTCAGCCCGTTTTTATTGCTTTTATTACCCAGTAAAATTTGCTGCTGCACGCCCAGCTTTACAGGATAGAAGTAATTGACTTTTCCATAAATATATGGTATAGAAAAAGCAGTGAGGTTATTACGCTTTTCTTCTTTGTTATGTTTGCGCTCAGAAAATTCAAATTGAAACAGTAATGCTTTTTTAACGGATTTTGCCCTTCCCATTTCAAAAAAAGCACCGTATCCGTCCGTATTTAATTTTATACCCAGCACACTATGCTTGTGATAAGCAATTACACCTTCTTCTTCCTGTTTAATAAGAGCATCTATCCGCCTGCGCTTTTCTTCTTTCTTAGTATTTGCCTTTTCTTTTTTATACTGTGCCGAAACAGTAAATGTTACAACTATTGCAGCAAGCATCAATAATAATTTCTTCATGTGTACTTTTTACTTACGTAAATTTATGTAAAAATTAGTTTGCAGTTATTACTGATGATACTTTTGCAATAATATCTGCTGTATTTAACAAAAACAATACTTATATTATGACAGCAACTGTTGTATACCAAGGCCAATTACGCTGCCAGTGCACCCACCTGCAAAGCGGCACTGTTATTGAAACCGATGCACCTACTGATAACCGGGGCAAAGGCGAACGTTTTTCTCCAACTGATACGGTTTGTGTGGCATTGGCTACCTGTATTATAACCACCATGGGTATAAAAGCAGGCGATATGAACATAGATTTAACCGGTACTAAAATCGATGTAAAAAAACATATGGTTGCCGACCCACGCCGTATTGGGCAAATTGATGTTACACTTCATTTTCCTGCCACATTGCAATTAAATGAAAAAGACCGTGTGATTTTACAACGTGTTGGTGATAACTGCCCCGTGGCAAAAAGCCTTCACCCTGATTTAAAACTGAACGTGGAATATAAATGGTAAAGCCGGCATTTTAACTTAAGCCTGCTTTAGTAATTTATTGCCAACAGCACAGTCAAGGCATTTTTTACTGCTGCAATAATTGTTTTTAAGCTGTATCAATGCCTGCGAATCGAAAGCGCTTTTTATGTTGATGCCGGTTTGTTTAAAACCGTTGGTTATACTGTTTTTTTCGGCAGTAACGTCATCCAGCCATTGCAGGGCTTTGTCTTTATACGTTGTTTCTTTATGATATTCCCCATAGGCAAAAAGCATAACGGCAACGGTGTTGATGATAATGTTATCAATCATCTGGCTGCCCAGGCTTTTCTTTTTAAAAGCGGTGGGCTCATCAAACATGTAATGATAATGCCAGTAGTCGTTAGCAGTAACGTTCAACAACTGCTTTAACTCATTTACAGATTTTATTTCTTTAATTTTTGAAAACAAATGCAGGCTGGTATGCACCAGCATGGCCAGTTGCGCCAGCCGTATTGTAGGGAAATTTGCCGGGCGCATCCGCAAAAAATAAACAGGCACCTGTGGCTGCTGTAAATTATACTTGGTTTTGTATAAATTATATTCCCGCTTTAAAAGCTGAGGATAGTCTTCATTAAAATTTTTACTGAGTAACCCTGCCTGCCCAAATAACAATCCTTCTATTTGATGAATTTGGTTTTTATGTTTTGCCAAAACATTTATTGGTATGGATTGAGCAATTTTTTCAAATGCCGCACTGTTAACTTTTATACCAAAGTTTTTTGCCAGCATCCACCAAAAGCTTTCTTCCCAGTGATTGTTATTGAGCTGCTGGTATTCAAAAACCACAGCAGATTTCTGTTGCAACCGTTCAACCAGCAACCTTTCTTTCCATGCTGCCCATGTTAGCCGGTTAATGGTTGCAATACTTTTTTCACAGGGTATAAAACTGCTGTTGTTCATCAGTGTTTCATATTTTTCCAGCAGCAGTTTAGGCACTTTATCTTCTAAAACAAATGTTTGAAAAGGCAGTTTTAAATCTGCATTATGCTGCCAAACAACATGCAGTATTACATTGTTATAATTTTTATCAGCACTGTGTTTATGATTTTTCCAGTCAGATGAATTAATGTGCAGCTCCACGCTGCCCGCCCATGTTGTTTTACCTATTTTAATTTTAGCATCAGTAAAATCCGGGCCCTGGTTGGTATTGTATGTGCCGGCATAAACAACCTGCAGGCGTTCGCCTTCTGCAGTAAGTAAATCTGTCTTATTAAAATATTGAAACTGCCAGATGTATTGGAGTAAACGTTCTGTCATTTTTAATAACCGTAATTGAAATATAATATAAATATACCAATTAAGCGGTTAACTGCTGTAATGCCTGCACCACCCTGCTTACCGGCAAACCCATCACATTATAAAAATCGCCGGAAATAGATTTTATGCCCACCACTCCAATCCATTCCTGTATGGCATAAGCGCCGGCTTTGTCGTAAGGTTTGTATTTGTCAATATAAAACTCAAGTTGTTCGTTCGTCAGCGGATGAAATTCCACATCTGTTATATCTGCAAAACTGATTTCATCATTACCATTTAAAATAACCACCCCGGTTATTACTTTATGATGATTGCCTGTAAGTTTTGATAGAATATTGATGGCATCTTCCCTGTCTTTGGGCTTACCAATAATTTCATTGCCAGAAACAACAATGGTATCGGCAGCTAAAATGGGTAAAGTTGTTATTGTATGTGCTTTTACAGCAAGCGCTTTATTTTTTGCAATATGCACTGCAACAGCAGCAGGAGATAAATTTGCCGGGTATGTTTCGTCTGTTTCCTTAACTATAATTTCAAAAGGCACTTCGGCCCATTCCAATAATTGTTTGCGGCGTGGTGATTGTGAGGCTAAAATGATTTTTTGCATGATTAAGCCGAAGCATAAAATTTAAAAAATAGCATGGAAAGAATACCCGCCAGCATTACCAGCTTTACAGCCGTGCTTAACTGGTGGTAATCTTTAGGTACTTGTGCTGTATACAGGTTTCTTAAAATCCAGATGAGCGGTATAATGATGGCAATTACACAATACACCACACTCCACCACCAGCCTAAATGCATGGCATAAAACTGCAGCACTATTAATGCGCCGGTTAATACCACAATCCAAACGGCCGTAAAAACTTTGGCAGCGGGTATGCCCCACACAATGGGCATGGTTTTGCAATTGTATTTGGCATCCCCTTCCATGTCTTCCATGTCTTTTATTACTTCACGTATTAAAGAGATAATGAAGGCAAAGCCGGAGTAAAGTATGGCGTATTTAAAAAGCTGGGCGGAAGCAAGCTCATAATTATGTTTGGTTTCATACATAATTTTTACCATGAACCAGCTACGCAAGGTTACCAGGTATAATATTAAAATTACCCATGCAGTAAGCAGGGAAATAATAATATTCCCAACCAGCAGTTTCCGTTTATATGTGGTGGAATAAAGCCACAATGCAATTACACAAAGCAGGTTTAAAGCTACAACAAGTGCTGTATGCCAGTCCGGCAGATGAAGGTAAACAATGATGGTAATTAATATGCCAGCAAATGAAAGCACAAGATGCCATATAATTGTCCACCTGCGTTTTATTATTTTTTCCACCACCAGTTTATCCGGTTTGTTAATCCTGTCTATATTTAAATCGAAATAGTCGTTGATAATATAACCGGCTGCAGCAATAAAAACAGACGCCGCAACTATATGCCAGAATAATAATTCAGTTAAAGATGGGGTGGAATTATGTACATGAAAGATGGGAAGAGCAATGCAGTAATAAAACAAACACTGTGTAACCACAATAAATACCAAATTAGGCCATCGTATAAGCCGTAAAAACGCAGTTACTAATTTCATGAATACATTTAAGTGCCGAAGTTAGCATTTGAAAAGCTAAAACAAAAAAAGGTACACTTTTATGTGGAAGTTACGGACACATCAATACTCCAGTTGCCGTTAAGTTTTAGTACTTTTTCAATAACGTCCCTGCCGCAGCCGTGCCCGCCTTTATACGGGGAAATATATTTGCAGATACTTTTTATTTCAGGCACCGCATCATCCGGGCAGCAGGGCAAACCGGTAATTTGCATGGCTTCATAATCGGGTATGTCATCTCCCATGTACAGCATTTCATCCAGCCGCAGGTTGTTATCTGCTGTATATTTTTCCAGCACTTCCTTTTTATTATGAATACCCAGGAAAACATCTTTTACACCCAGTTTAAGCAAGCGCTGTTTAACAGGCTCAGAATTTCCGCCGGAAATTATGATTACATGATACCCTTTTTTTACCGCCAGTTGCATCGCATACCCGTCTTTACTGTTCATGGTACGCACCAGTTCCCCATCGGGCATAACAATCATCCCGTCGTATGCAAGTACGCCGTCCACATCAAACACAAATGTTTTTATGGTTTTAAATAGAGAGAGAACGTTCATGGTTGTTGGTTTTGGGTTCATAGTTCATAGTTCATGGTTGATGGTTCATGGAAAAGCGAACTGTTCTTACTATGAACTATAAGCCATGAACCATCAGCTACTTTTGGTTATCCCTCCATTCATACACCCAGGTGCTTTGTATCATTTCCAGGTGGCCTTCGTTGCTTTCGTCAGCTTTACCAACAAAATTGGGAATCTCCATTATCCATTTATGTAAATCGGTAAAACGAATGCGGTAAATTTTGCCTTCATTAAAATCATCGCCAAAACGTTCGTACAGCTTCATGGCAATATCTTCATAATCGTTCCAGTGAATGGGCAGTTCAAAACTCATAGTTATAATTTGGTAATTTGATAATTAGATGATTTGATAATTAAAATAGTTGATGAATTAAATGAAAGATATTTCCTGTAGCCCTTTTGTACTGCATTTTCAAATCATCAAATTAAGTAATTAGCAAATTTCGTTTATTCTCCCAAAAATTGTGTTTGATCGGGCAGCGTAACCACTATTTCGCCATCACCTTCCTGCAACACACACTGGCAGCCCAGTCTTGAATTAAGGCGTGGGTTAACAGCCCTGTCAATAAAATCTTCTTCCTTATCACTCAGTTCTTCCACAAAGTCTTCGCCTTTTTCAAGATATAAATGGCAGGTACTGCAGGCGCAAACACCGCCGCAGTTATGGTGTAATTCAATATTATTTTTTAGCGCAACTTCCAGTAAGCTCTGGTCGTCTTCAATATTGTTTAAAGTAATGGGTTCCAGTCCCTTCTGTTCAAACTTGAATGTTATACTATACATGCTGCAAATTTCGGATTGCAAACGTACTTTAAATTACCAATAAAGGAAAATTCTTGTGTAAAGTTTGTATTATGGTGTGCATAATAGTTGTTAAGCCAAAAAGGTTTTACTATGTTTACAGCACCCCAAAAATTACAATATGAAACAAATAAACAGCGTGCTAACGGCTTTGGTGATTATTTTTTTGCTGCAATCATGCGGTAACAGCGATACAAAACCTGCAGATAAGCCTGCGGCAAACGACTCGGTAAAAACTGCTGCAAACCCGGCGGCATCAACTACTGCGCCGGCAGAAAAACCCGCCATTATAAATATAGTAGACACCATATCACCAAAACGCATGGTGATTTGCTTTAAAGACAGTGCTGCCAATATGGAGCGTATCAGCCTTAAGCTGGCACAGATTTATGGTACAAAACTGGGTGAAATATTAAAGAAGAACAACCTGAAGCCTGATGGATCCCCAATGGCATGGTATAAAAGTGAAAAAGCTCCTTACTTTTTTGAAGCAGGCATAGCGGTTACAAAAAAACCTGCAAAACTCAGTAATGGCGCTTATATAAAAGAACTGGCTGCGGATAGTGCTGTAGTTGCACACTTTTATGGCCCGTACACTTTATTATCCCAGGGATATGATGCTGTAAAAGAATGGCTGAAAGACGCAAAGAAAAAATCAACAGCGCCGCCTTATGAAATTTATATTGGCGACCCAATAGACTCAACCGGCAAAGTGATTGATCCATACAAAGTAAGAACAGATATTGTTTTTCCCAGGAAGTAGTACGCTGAGTTTTTTTAAGATTACAAACAACAATAAAATAATTGCAGACTGGCAACTGTCAACTATCATCTATCAACTGCTCTTACGGGTTCATAATACTGTCTGTAATTTTTAAATACAGGTATTTTAATTTGGGATGTGCTGCCAGCACACGCAGGTGGCGGTCTAATGTAAACACATCATTACGTAATGCCGGGCCGGTTTGCATGGCTTTGGGGGAGTAACGTATCATACGGTCTGTGGTTTCCTTTATTAATGGAAACAGCAACGAAAAATCAAGGTTTTCTTTTTTACAATAGTCTTCTGTAAGGCTGTATAAATGATTGGTAAAATTATTCACCACCACTCCCGCCACATGCAGCCTTATACGATCTTCATCAGATGAATGCTGCACAAGCGCCGATAAGGTTTTTGCAAATGTTTCAATAGCTGTTTCAGTCTCTTCAGTATTGCCATCAATTAACAACGGTATTTGCGGAATATGCTCCATCTCTTTTCGCAAACTTTGAAAAGGATACAGCACACCATAACGGGTGGATATATCTTTCAGAACATCTTTTGAAACAGAACCTGCCGTATGTACAATTAATTTATCACCCAGGCTGAACGATTTATTCAAATCAAACAATACGCCATCGGTAATGGATACAATATATATATCAGCAGATAAATCAGTTTTGCCTTCGTAGTTATCATAAGCAGCACCTAATTCGTCGGCAAGCAGTTTTGCATTTTCAGCGTGGCGGCTCATAACCTGTATTATTTGGTGGCCGTTTTGTTTACACAGCCTGCCAAAAACAGTGGCTACATTTCCTGAGCCAATTAATACAATCTTCATAACAGTATCTTTGTGCATATATGAAACGAAGTCAAAGATTAAAAATTGCTTTTATAAAAACAAAATTTAAGCTGACGGGCCTGTTCTCAAAACAAAAAGCAGCACAACAATTATTTAAAATTTTTTGCACCCCTTACGTAAAAACTATACGAACAGAAGTTCCTAAAAATGCCGAAGCACTACAATTTATATTAAAAGGTAAGAAAATAAATGGCTACCGCTGGAATTACCCACAACCAAAAAAGGCATTAATTGTACATGGCTTTAGCTCTGCCGCACATAAGTTTGATAAGTATGTGGCACCGCTGGTAAAAAAAGGTTACGAAGTATTATCTTTTGATGCACCGGCACACGGCAGCAGCGAAGGCAGCACAGTTAATGCAGTTGAGTACAGTGCCATGATTAAGCAAGTGAATAAACAGTACGGCCCCATCAACAGTTTTATAGCACACTCTTTTGGTGGTATTGCGGTAAGCCTGGCGCTGGAAGAAATGCCGCATGATGCAAATACCAAAGTGGTTTTTATTGCACCTGCAACAGAAACCACCACCGCCATTGGTTTTGCGTTTAAAATGTTTGCAATTGATGACGCAGCAGTGCGCCGTGAGTTTGAAAATATTATTTACAATTTTAGCGGGCATGAAACTGCCTGGTTTAGTATACGCCGTGCGGTAAAAAATATTAACGCAACAATTTTATGGGTGCATGATGAAGATGATGACACCACTCCATTAAGCGATGCATTAAAAGTAAAAGAAGATAACAACAGTAATGTGCAGTTTATAATTACAAAGGGCCTTGGGCATCGCAAAATTTATCATGATGCTGCTGTAAAAAAAGCGGTGATTGATTTTTTATAAAATGAACTGTCATCCTGAGTTTATCGAAGGGTGAATTTCGTTACGCAAACCGTCTTCGACAAGCTCAGACTGACAGTATTTTTTTAACGTAAAACATTTGTGTTAACACACTGCTTTTTTAAAATAAATTTTGATTTTTCAATTTTAAAGTAATATTGCAGTACAAAATTGCGTTACACCAGGTTGTTGCCGGCATATTAAATGGTTACTGAAACTCACACTCACACTGCCTTTCAGCAGATTTACCATACATAACGCCTGCAAAGCTGAACAGAATATTTTCAGTTGAAGTGAGTGACACAACGATGTTGAATGATGATTTTGAAGTTGATTATATAAAAAAGATTAATGGCAAAAAACTTACTGATAGTAGAGAGTCCTGCAAAAGCTAAAACGATTGAAAAAATCTTAGGGAAAGATTTTGAAGTAAAGAGTTGCTTTGGGCACATACGTGATTTGGAAAAAGCAGGCATGGGTATTGACATTGAAAATAATTTTCAGCCCACATATATTGTATCGCCTGATAAAACAAAAGTGGTAAACGATTTAAAAGCGCTTGCAAAAAAAAGTGATGAAGTGTGGCTGGCATCGGATGAGGACCGTGAAGGCGAAAGCATCAGCTGGCATTTGGCAGAAGTGTTAAAACTGAATCCAAAAACCACCAAGCGAATAGTGTTTCATGAAATTACTTCGCCTGCCATAAAAAAAGCTGTACAAAATCCACGCACTATAGATATGAATTTGGTAAACGCACAGCAGGCACGCCGTGTGGTGGACCGTATTGTGGGTTTTGAATTAAGCCCCGTGCTGTGGCGTAAAATAGGCATGAGCGGTGGCTTAAGCGCCGGCCGTGTGCAAAGTGTGGCGGTAAAATTAATTGTAGAAAAAGAAAGGGAGATAAACCAGTTTACTGCTGTAAGCAGTTTTAAAATTGATGCATTGCTGGCTGCAGATGAAAATGGCCGCAGTATAACTTTTAAAGCAGAAGGCAATAAATACAATGATGAAGACGGTGCTGCAAAATTTTTGCAAAGCTGTATTGGTGCAAAATATTCGGTTAAAGACATACAGGTACGCCCCGGTAAGCGCACACCTGCTGCACCATTCACCACATCAACATTGCAACAGGAAGCAAGCCGCAAATTAGGTTACGGTGTAAGCCGCACCATGTTGCTGGCGCAGCGTTTGTACGAAAGCGGAAAGATTACTTACATGCGTACAGACAGTGTGAACCTGAGCGAAACTGCCCGTGAAGCCATTGTAAGTGAAATAGGAAAAAACTACGGCGATAAATATATACAGGTGCGCCGCTACAAAAATAAAAACGAAGCTGCACAGGAAGCGCATGAAGCCATTCGACCTACGTATATGGAAGATAAGAGTGTGGATGACCCTGAGCTGAACCGTTTGTATGAACTTATTTGGAAACGCACCATTGCCAGCCAAATGGCAGATGCCGAACTGGAAAACACAACGGCCAAAATAAACATCAGCACCAATAACGAAGAGCTAACCGCCAGCGGGCAAGTAATAAAATTCGACGGGTTTTTAAAAGTATATTTTGAAAGTACCGACGATGATGATGCAACTGATGATGAAAGCCGCCTGCCAAACTTAACTGTTGGTCAAGGTTTAGAATTTAAGCAGCTTACCGCCACCGAACGTTTTACCAAACACAGCGCTAGATATACGGAAGCAAGTCTTGTAAAAAAATTAGAAGAGCTGGGCATTGGCAGGCCGAGTACCTACGCTCCCACTATCTCCACCATTATTAAACGTAATTATGTTGAGAAAAAAGATAAGGAAGGTGTAAAGCGTGACTTTAGAATTTTAAAACTGGCCAACGATAAAATAAGCAAGGTTACCGAAAGCGAAAATTATGGTGCGGAAAAATCAAAACTCTTCCCTACTGATTTAGGTTTGGTTGTAACCGATTTTTTAAACCAGCACTTTGATAAAGTGATGGACTATGGCTTTACTGCCGAAATAGAAAAAGAGTTTGATGATATTGCCGATGGCAAACTGGTTTGGAACAGTATGGTGGGTGATTTTTACACACCGTTTAAAGAAGGTGTTGACCATACGCTGGAAAATGCAGAACGTGCCGTTGGTGAACGCAGCCTTGGCTTAGATGAAGCCACCGGCAAACCCATTGTTGCCCGTATGGGCCGCTATGGCCCTATGGTGCAGTTGGGCGCAGCAGATGATGAAGAAAAGCCCCGCTTTGCAAAACTAAAACCCGGGCAAAGTATTGAAACCATCAGTTTAGAAGAAGCGCTTGATTTATTTAAACTGGGCGAACCGCTGGGTGAATATGAGGGGCAGGAAGTATCGGTTAACGTTGGCCGCTTTGGGCCTTATGTAAAACTGGGCGACCAGTTCATCAGCATACCCCGTGGCGAAGATTTAAGCGCTGTGGATTTAGACCGTGCCATTGAACTGATTAAAGAAAAGCAACTGGCCGATGCACCTATTGACACTTACGATAACAAGCCTGTTACCAAAGGCAAAGGCCGCTTTGGCCCTTTTATAAAGTGGAACGATATGTTTATTAACGTACCACGCCGCTATAATTTTGATGCCCTTAGCAAAAACGATATTAAAGAACTGATTGAAGCCAAGATAGAAAAAGAAGCCAACCGCTTTATACAGCAATGGCCCGATGAAAAAATTGCCATTGAAAACGGCCGCTGGGGCCCGTTCATCCGCTTTGGTAAAAAAATGATGAAGATTGTGGGTGGTGGCGCCAATGGAAAATATACAGCTGATGAACTGGCAGTAATTAGTATTGATGATGTAAAGAAAATGATTGAAGCGCAGGACCCAACCGCCTTTCAAAAGAAAACAAAGAAAGCGCCTGCAAAAAAAGCAGCAGCCAAAGCACCAAAGAAAACTGCGGTGAAGAAGGTGGCGAAGAAGAAATAATTTGTCATTCCGAGGCACGAGGAATCTGCCGAAAAATGTTATAAATGCCTGTTCCTTTTTTGGGGACGGGCATTTGTTTTTTAAATGGGCATCGTTGTGTCACTCACTTGTACGGCATACCATTGTTGGGCTTTTATTGAATCGATGTGGCTCATATCTCAAAAGTCAAATCCAAGATTGTGTGAAAATATTGTTTAATATAAAAAAGGGGTGTATTTTAGCTCGAATGCACATTGGCATAGATTTTTAAAGCCACCCTGATTATTACTCTAAACTATCTTTTGATATGGATTTCATCTTGGAGAACATATACAATTGGAACACAATTTATATACTAATTATTCTTGCTTACTCATTCTATTTGTACGACATTGTTCCAAAAATTCATTCAAATTTTTTTAACATTGGCTATATATTCCAATACCAATATTTCAAAAAAGCTATCCATTTTCTTTTCTGGTATAATGGATTCTTACTTTTTAAACAAGCTTTAAAATACACAACCGAGCAATCAAGACCTACTAAATATGAAGGGCTATATAATCTAATAACCAAGAGTACTGGTGATTTAGATAATTTTACTGATATCGCTTTTATACTAGGAAAGCTTTCGCTTTTTATAATTATTTTATATTTTCTTTTCCATAGAAGTATAACTATAAATTATAAGTCAAAATTTAGGGACAAATCAAGTCTTTATTATTTTCTAAATTTTTATCTGAATAAATTACTACAATTAATTTTTTTGATTTTAATTGAGCAAGGTATTCATTATGCGTTCAGGTTTATGGACTTTCACTATTTTATTAGAGAAATGTACCTACTTGATTGGGATTCGTTTGGACAAAAAATCACAACTTCCTCTCTTAAGCAAGGATTCTATCTTGCAACATTTTTTAGTCTATATTTCACGTTAGTTCAACTGAGATATTTATTTGAATATCCCGGATTTAGGTATCACTATACCTTTCGCTATTTGATATACTCTATAATTTCATTTTTTGGAATCTCTATAACTCTTTATGCAGTTTTGAATACAGTTTATAATGGATTATCTTTTAATAGCTTTAGTAACTGGATAAATACTGAGTTACACAATGGATTAATTACTTTACGAGTCACTTCTATAATTTTATTTTATAGATTTTACGCCTATTTTTCAAAAAAGATATACGACGGAAAATTTTCACTATCACATATTGTATTCAAAATGTATCGTACAAGAGTTGGGAGAATGGGATACTCTGATTATTCTTCCGCTTATTTCGCTCAACTTGGATTTTATATTCTCTTAATCTATTTTTTATGGTTCTTTGCAAGAAATTCAATATCCTTAATAGCCGCAAGTATCTTAAACTGGGGGCTATTTTTCATAATTGACGACTGGGTTATTATTCATTCATACTCTGACCAATTTAAAAAAATATTGCGATTTGATAACAACAAAGTCATTGGCTTTAATATAGGTCTTAGTATGTTACTAATGATAACATTATTTCAAATTGGAGACATAGGGCTAATTTTCACTGCGATTTTATGTATATCTGCCTTAATGGTTATTAGGTATAATAATATTCATACAGTGGAAAAAGTTTAGTTTTTGCCTCCATTAGTATTCGCTTCCTTCAAGCCGTTGGTATGCAGGGTGGACAAATGAGCGTTGCCGTACCAACAACAGCAGGCCATGTAAACTTCCTTCCCCGCAGTGTCTCTCCGCCATCAGCCGGGGGCGCTGCGGCAGCACGGCTAACTGCAACAAAAAGAGTTAACTTTAATCAAAGCAGCAGCTATGTCTATTCGCAGGCAAGTAGCAAATAAAAGCGGTATTTACTTTTCGCCTCCTTTGGTGTTCCCTATTCAGCATGCCCCCGTCTGGTCTTTGACCAACGGTGAACCACAAGCCCGCTGCAGCAATTACTTCGCCTCCGTTGGTGTTCCCTATTTCTTCCCCGCAGTGTCTCCCCGCCATAAGCGGGGGACGCTGCGGCAGCACAAGCTATCTGCAACAAAAAGAGTTAACTTTAATCAAAGCGCCATCCATGTCTATTCGCAGGCAAGTAGCAAGTAAAAGCGGTATTTACTTTATCACATTCACCTGCCACAACTGGCTTCATTTATTTAGTAAGTGCAATGCATACGATTTAATTTATCAGCAGTTCGATTACTTAAAAAAGCAAGGCCACTACATTTGCGGCTATGTTATAATGCCCAATCATGTACATGCACTAATTGCATTTAAAAATACCGGGGCATCAATAAACACCATCATTGGCAACACCAAGCGGTTTTTAGCCTACGAAATTGTAAAGCGGTTACAACATAATAATGAAATAGAATTATTGAATGTACTTGCAGCAGCAGTTACACCGGTTGATAAAAGGCGGGGGCAGCTGCATGAAATTTTTGAGCCTTCGTTTGATTGCAAGGAGTGTAACAGCCCTTTATTTATAAATCAAAAACTGCATTACATGCATAATAACCCTTGTGCTGGTAAATGGAATTTATCTGAAAGCCCGGCAGCATATGCACATAGTTCAGCGCTTTATTATGCAACAGGTGAAAAGGGAGTTTACCCTGTAACAAATTTTATGATACTGCAGGATGTTAATCTTGAAGGTTGAAGTTAATTTGTATTTGGTGGCTCTTTGCAGCCGCAGCGTCCCCCGCTGATGGCGGGGAGACACTGCGGGGAAGAAAAAAAATAAGTACGAATTTTAGATGAAAGAAAAAGTATGGAAAATTTAAATACTCTCGACAAGTCCATAAAAAGAATTCCGAAAATAGGAACTGCTCTGATTTATCTTTTTTTGATTATTGCTGCATTAATCCTATTTTTTGGTAGAAATTTTCAAGTTTTAAAAATTAGACCACTTTTAGCTTTACTTCCTGACTTTTATATCCACGTTTCAAATCTCTCAATCTCCTTTATCATTTATATTATCATTGGGTATATAGGGCTAATGATGGATATAAAATTTAAATACCTAATTTACATAGGGCTTATTATTATTCTCATAAATCTGGTATTTGAATTTGTTATTTCTCTTCTCAATACACCCGACAAAACTGACGCACTATACGGATTTTTTGGAGTTTTAGGAGGGTTAGTTTTTCTTTATGTTGCCGATAAAATAGGATTTAAAAAAATGAGTAATAATTAATTTTTAGCTGACGAAAATAATTTGAATCTCATGATGAAATGAACTATAATTCAACCATCAAAAAAGATTAACTATTTCTTCCCCGCAGCGTCCCCCGCCATCAGCGGGGGGCGCTGCGGCAGCACAAGCTAACTGCAACAAAAAGAGTTAACTTTTTTACTATCCTTCAGTTTCCTCAACAACGCAAATCTTCAATTACCCAGAGTGCAGCAGTACAAAATCATTTTTGCTATTAAAATAAGCAGTAGTTTTAACCTGGTGTGTATCTACCCGATAAAAACAGGAGTGAATAACGATTAAATCAGCATCATGCCAAAAACAACTGTTTTCTTTTTTTTAATGTTCCTTTTCACAAGCAGTTTCAGTCAGCCATTGCCCGACAGCATCATCCGGCAATACAAGGCCGCTGTTAATAATGAAGCCAAAGGAACACTGCTGTTTAATTATATTGGAAAGGTGGTATTGAAAGACAGTAAAGACCTGGATAAAGCGCTGGAAATAGTTACTTATTTCAACAGGCAAAAAGATGAAACAGGCAGCGATTACACACAATTATCCATTGCTTCCTGGCTGGGAATAATGGGCGACTATAGCACAGGGCTTGAAACCGGTATTCCCCTTTTATCAAAATTTGAAAAAAGAAGTGATTCGTTTGGCATTATCACCTGCTTAAAATTAATTTCGGTGAGCTATAATTTTTCTCAGAATCATGCCCAGTCAATTGCTTACATGAAGAGAAGAATAGCGGTTGCAGAGGCACAACATAATGATGCCTGGCTGGCAGACGCTTATAATGACATAGCCTATATGTACTCGGAGGCATCAATGCCCGATTCAGGAATTATTTATGCTCAAAAAGCAGTGAATATAAATACCAGGATGAACCATACGCCGTACCTCATTGCTTCATTTGGCACATTGGCTGAAAATTATATGGCACAGGGTGAGTATGAGCTGGCATTACCTTTTTTAAAAAAATCACTCAGTTTCGATTCATCCATGTATTCGCCATGGACTACTGCTTTTGCTTACACCGACCTTGCAGAGGCATTCCTGGGGCTGAAAGCCTATGACAGTTCAACGCATTATGCACATAAATCCATGAGCCTTTCTGATAAGATGGGTTTTAAATACCTGCTGCTGCGGTCTTACCAGGCACTCTATAAAAGTTTTGAAGCAACCGGCAAAACAGATAGCTCAAATATATATTTCCGTTTGGCCACAATTACAAAAGATTCTATTTACAGCATTGAAAAAACCAATAAGATACAGGCAATTAATTTTAAGGAACAAATACACCAAAAGCAAATTGAAAGTGAAAAACTGAAAGCAGCTGAAGAACGGAGCAATAATATTCAATATGCAGCCATTGCTATTGGAATAATCCTTTTCATCAGCGTGTTCCTGTTAATAAGCCGCAGCATTATTGTAAATGAAAAATGGATTTCTTTTTTGGGTGTGCTGGGCCTGCTGATTTTATTTGAATTCATCAATTTGTTTCTGCATCCTTACCTGGATAAACTAACCGGCCACTCGCCTGTGTTAATGCTGGCAATCATGGTAATTATTGCTTCTCTTCTTATTCCGCTGCACCACCGGCTGGAGCATTGGGTTAAAATTAAAATGGTGGAAAAGAACAAAAGAATAAGACTGGAAGCAGCCAAAAAAACAATTAAACAGCTGGAAGATGAAAGCTGAACCTGGGTCCTGAGAACGGCTGTCCATAAACCAAAGATGTTGCATACACGATAAATAAATACCTGTCATCACTCAATGTACTTCACAAATCCAGAAGGCTTTGGAAGAGGCATCGTTATAGAGGAAAGCATTAGGCATTTACCGTTAATTCACTCTTTTAAATTAAAGACTATTGTATTATTTTTAAGCATAAACAAATGTCAAACTTAAAAGATTATTTATGCCACGTTCAGTTGTACGCTATTTCTCAGCCACTAATGCTGCAGACCTGGAAACAAAGATTGACCAATTTGCATCGGATAATCCAAATTGGGAAATTGTCTCTGCATCCCATATTCTAATCCCTAATGGAATCTCATTGGTGATCGTAATAAAACACGTAAGCTCACCCGCCGCTGGTCCACCGACATCTTCACATTAGGATAATATTTGTTTGCCAGTTGTTTATTCAACTGGCTTTGTTTTTATTCCTCACAACTCTCTTCAAGCTATACATACAAACAGAGGGGGTGCGTCTCTTATTCAATATTTTAACCTTTTATAAAATCTATATCATCCATTTTACGCAACATTCTCATCCAACGTCTACAGACAGACGTTGCCACAAACCAGAAAATAAAATTACATTTGAAAGACAAAAAATATTTTTATGCCAAAAAGAATATTATCGATTGATATTGGTGGTTCACATATTAAAGGAAGTGTGCTGGATGATGCAGGAAAGCTGTTACAAAAATACAAGCGGTTGGTTACACCGCAGCCGGCAAACCCTGAAAGTGTTTTAGCTACAATTAAAAAATTGTCAGCAGGTTTTCGTTTTGATTGTGTGTCGATTGGATTTCCGGGTTATGTAAGGGATAATATTGTGTACACGGCACCGAATCTTGAAGCAAAAGCCTGGAATAAAATTAAACTTGCACAATTAGTAAGCAAGGCATTTGGCAACAAACCTGTACGTGTAATAAACGATGCGGATATGCTTGGGCTTGGTGTAATTAGTGGTAAAGGACTGGAAATGATGATAACGCTTGGAACAGGCTTTGGCACTGCATTGTATTTAAATGGAAAATTGCTGCCACACCTGGAAATTGCACATCACCCCATTGCAAAAAATAAAACCTACGATGAATATATTGGCGAAAAGGCCTTGGAAAAAATAGGTAAAAAAAAATGGAACAACCGCCTTGCATTTATTCTTGAAATTTTAAAAACTGTGTTTAATTACGACACACTTTACATTGGAGGCGGCAATGCAAGAAACATCAATTTTAAACTGGGGGAAAATATTAAAACGGTTACAAACCTTGATGGAATTGATGGTGGCGCAAAGCTTTGGGCGCAGTAAGTTGAGTAAATCAAAAACAGCCTCCCCCACTCCAGTTTAAGCCGCTTGTTAAAAACAAGGCAGCGGGTATTACTGCGTAGTATGCATTTACAAAATTTCACTTGCCTTATTTTGAAATGATTAACTTGCCTGGCAATTAAAAATTTGAAACAGCCCGTTTATGAAAAAATATTTTTTAGCCTTTGCAATATTTATTGCAGTGTCATTTACTGCAACAGCCCAGGTAATTACCTCTGCACAAATAGATTCGCTTACGCAACTTGTTTTAAAAACTTTTGATGTGCCGGGTATTGCGGTAGGCGTAATTAAAGATGGTAAACTTATTCATGCAAAAGGTTATGGAGTTACTTCATTACGTACCATGCAAAAAGTAGATGAGAACACATTGTTTGGTATTGCAAGCAATAGCAAAGCTTTTACCAGCGCCGCTTTAGGTATGCTGGTAGATTCCGGCAAAATAAAATGGGACGACCGGGTAACTGATTACATTCCCGAATTTAAAATGTACGACCCCTATGTTACCGATGCATTCACCATCCGGGATTTGCTTACACACCGCAGCGGCCTTGGCCTTGGTGCAGGAGATTTAATGATGTTTCCCGATTCTAACTATTTTACCAAAAAAGATATTATACATAACCTGCGTTACCTGAAACCGGTTTCAGCTTTCAGAACAAAATACGATTACGATAACAACCTTTATATAGTAGCCGGCGAAGTAATTGCAAGAGTTAGCGGCCTGAGCTGGGAAGATTTTATTGAGCAGCGCATTATGAAACCACTGGGTATGTCTGTTAGCAGAGCATCTATAAACCGCCTGCCAAACCGCAATAATGTGGTTATGCCGCATGCGCCTGTAAACGGAAAAGTAAGTACCATTAACATTGAATGGGATGAGGATGCCAACGCCGCCGGTGGTATTGTAAGCAACATTACAGACTTAAGCAAATGGCTGATTATGCAAATGGACAATGGAAAATATGGTGAGGGAAAAAGACTTTTCAGCGAAGAAGTACATAACGATTTTTGGTCGCCGCAAACAATTATTAATGTGGGCGGGCCGGGCCCGTATAACACTCATTTTGCATCGTACGGCCTGGGTTGGTTTTTAAGCGATGTGAAAGGGTACAAACAAGTAACACATACTGGTGGCTTGGCAGGCATTGTTACACAAATAACTTTACTGCCCGAATTAAAACTTGGTATTATTGTACTTACCAACCAGCAAAGCGGCGCAGCATTTACTGCAATAACCAATACTATTAAAGACAGTTACCTTGGCATAAAAGGGGCCGACCGTGTAAAACAAATGCACGACCGTGTTGTAAAAAGCGAAGCAGATGCAAAAAAAATAACTGACAGTATTTGGGCAGGCATTGCCTCACAGCAAAAAATTAGCGGTGCAAAAGTTGATATGAGTAACTTTATTGGCACTTATAAAGATGAGTGGTTTGGTGAAGTAACCATTTCAGTAAAAAACGGGCAGCCATGGTTTGATAGTAAGCTTTCGCCAAAATTGAGCGGTGTTTTATTGCCTTTTAAGGGCAGTACTTTTGTGGCTAAGTGGAACGACCGCAGCATGGATGCGGATGCATATATAAGGTTTGAGCTGGATGAAAACGGTAAAGCATCGGGTTTTAAAATGGCTGCCATATCCCCGTTAACCGATTTTAGTTTTGATTTCCAGGATTTGGATTTGAAAAGAGTGAAATAAGGCTGGTGCAGCCAGTTGAAGTATTGTACTTGTTAGTATGCACGGCAGGTAAATGAATAGTGCTGTACCAATAACTCCAGTGCATGTAAACTTAAATATAATGCATAAGTTAGCAGCTGGCTATGTTGCTTAAAATCACAAGCTAAATAATACAGCATGTTAAACAATACTTTCACCCCTTTTCCGGAGTTAACAACCCAAAGGCTTGTGCTAAGGCGACTGACAAACAATGATGCGCCGGTAATTTTTACGTTGCGTAGTGACGCTGAAATAAATAAATACCTTGACAGGCAAATAAGCAACACTATTGATGATGCCAGTAATTTTATAAATGCGGTTAATGAAAATGTTGCTAAAAACAACGCTTTGTATTGGGGAATAACATTGATTGATAAAAATATATTAGTAGGCACTATATGCCTTTTTGGCTTTAGTAATGCAGCATACAAATGTGAAATTGGCTATGAACTTTTAACAAACTATCAAGGGCAGGGAATAATGCAGGAAGCCGCACAAAAAGTAATTGACTATGCGTTCAATACCATCAATGTAAAAAAGATAGAAGCATTTTTTCACAGAGACAATCAATCTTCTGTAAAGCTGCTGCAGAAATTATCCTTTTGTAAATCAGACGAGGCTGATAAGGAGCATCCTGATTTAGTATGTTACCATTTGATAAATTCATTTGATAAGCGTAAATAAACGCTCTCTATTGCTTTGTGTTGGTGAACCTGCCGAACAATCAAATTGTAACTTTTACAAAGTTTAATCGTTGTATTGCCAAACAACTGATTATGAAAAGTACATTAAGAATATTGCTAGCCTTATCAGCAATACTTATTGGGCTTTACCCGGCAATATATTTTATTATCGACAGGAATTTTGGGCTCTTAAACTCAAAACCAAAAGAGCTGTTATCCAGCATTTTTTGGAATGTTGGTTTCTATACTCACATTATTGCCGGCGGGCTGGCCCTGCTAATTGGGTGGATGCAGTTTAACACAAGACTGCGTAATAAAAATTTGCAACTGCACCGGCAAGTTGGTAAAGTGTATGTAGTAGCTGTTTTGCTCAGTGCACCCGCAGGCTTTTATATAGCTTTTTTTGCAACAGGCGGCCTGGTGGCATCAACTGGCTTTATTTGCCTGGCTGTAATTTGGTTTTATACAACATACAGGGCTTATGCAAGTATTAAAAACAAACAGGTAGTGCAACATCAAAAAATGATGATTTATAGTTATGCCGCCTGTTTTGCAGCCGTAACGTTAAGAATATGGCTGCCCTTGCTTTCGGCGATGCTGGGTAATTTTACCAAAGCTTATCTTATTGTGGCGTGGTTAAGCTGGGTGCCGAATTTAATTGTGGCAAACCGTATCATAAAACGAACCATACCTTAAGCAGTAACTGCTGCAAACAAAAACATATTGTGTATATTTAGCTAATCGTCTAAACTGCACACATGACAAATAAAACCTTCCTGTTCGTTCTAACAATCCTTTTCACCCTTACATCGCTTCATGCACAGGTTAACAAACAGGTGCATCAAATGGCTTATGCAGACTCACTGCCTATGGTAACAATGTATAAAGACCTGCATCAAAACCCCGAGCTGGGTTTTATGGAAGTACGCACAGCAGGCATTATTGCCAACCAATTAAAAGCGCTGGGTTATGAAGTGATAACAGGTATTGGTAAAACCGGCGTGGTGGGCATTTTAAAAAATGGTGATGGTCCTGTGGTAATGTACCGTGCCGATATGGATTGTAACTCTGTAAAAGAAATTACCGGGCTGCCTTATGCCAGCACCAAAACCATGAAGAAGGAAGATGGTACCGAAGTACCCGTAATGCATGCCTGCGGGCATGATGCACACATAACATGGCTGTTGCAGGTGGCAAAAATAATGGTGAAGCTAAAGAGCGAATGGAAAGGAACTTTAGTGATGCTGGCACAACCAGCAGAAGAAGTATTAACAGGTGCAAAAGCAATGGTGAATGATAAGATGTATGATAAAGGTGTGCCCGTGCCGGATTATTTATTTGGCCTGCACACTACGCCCATTGCAACGGGCAGTGTAAAAAATGGTTTTGGCGAAAGGGCTGCAGGCAGCGATCAGTTAGATGTTACTTTTTATGGCATTGGCGGCCACGGCTCCACACCGGAGCTTACCAAAGACCCTGTGGTAATGGCATGCAATGCGGTAATGCAATATCAAACCATCATCAGCAGAAGTATTGCTGCGCAGGATGCGGCGGTGCTTACCGTTGGCGCCATACACGGCAGTGGCGATAACAATGTAATTCCCACTTCAGTTGTTGTAAAACTAAACCTGCGCTGGTTTACCGAAAAAACAAGAAAGGTATTGCTGGATGGCATCAACCAGATTAATGAAGCCATTGCGGTGGCAAATGGTTTAAAAAAAGAAATGTATCCAACTGTTTTAATGAAGGGCAGTGTATATCCGCAAATAAACGATACGGTTGTTGCAAACAAAGTAAACAAAGCACTGTCCACCATCATTGCGCCTGATAAAATCATTAATAACATACCGCCCATTATGGGCTCCGAAGATTTTAATCATTTGGTATTGGGCAACGGCAAAACTGTTTGTGATTATGTATGGGTGGGTACTGCTGAGCCTTCACTCTATGCAAAAGCAGTGAGTGAAGGAAAGAAGGCACCGTTTTATAATCATAACGGTAATTACAAGGTTGATTTGGCTGCCATTCCTTTGGGTGCAGAAATTGGCGCAACAGCTTTGCTGGAGTTGTTTAAGAAGTAAAAGATTTATTGCTTCTTTATCATTGCACATACACAGTTATTCATCAGTGCCACATCTTGCTTTTGAGAAATAGTTTAGTATCTTAACACACTTATCCATTCTTCCTTAAAAGGCCTTTCTAATCCTGACGCCAAAAATCAACTTCAAACATATGGAAGAAGAAAAGCCATTGCCGGAGAGCAATGCAGAAAAGAGCAGCGATTCAAATAGCGATAAGGATAACCAACCGCAGCAAGACATCCTATCTTCTACAGAAGCTACTGCTTTACCCGAAGCTGAACAACAACAAACCACAAACTACAAACCTGAAACAGAAGCTATGGAAGTACATCACCATGCCCACGACCCGGCAGCACCACATCATAAAAAAAACTGGAAATCCTATTTCTGGGAGTTTTTAATGTTATTCCTGGCGGTAACGTTAGGCGCTTATGTTGAAAACACAAGGGAAAGTATGCTGCATAAAAAAGAAACAAAAACACAGTTAAACTCCATGCTATCCGATCTTCAATCAGATATTATTCTTTTTGATTCGGTTACCGACCGTAACAGGTATGCCGCTGAAATGTCAGATTCATTAATAGAGATGCTGCACTCGGACATTACAAATACTGCTGAGATATATTTTGCTGCCAGGAGTGTTACTGCCAATCTTGGTTATTATTATGCCAACGCAAAATCTTTTGAACAGCTTAAGACGGCAGGGCTGCTCCGTTATATAAAAAATAAAGAATTGCTGGATAGTATAGGCAATTATTACACATCCTTTCAATGGCTTAGCAACCAAACAGACCTGCTTCGTTTAAAAATGGATGAAATTCATAAAGGAAATACCAAATTGTTTGACAGTTATGTTTTTCAGCAAATGACGACGGCTATAAAAATTATTGCTAATAGTGGGTTAAGTGGCAAGCGAACAATCATCAACAAACCTTTGGCTAAGCCATCATTGCTTTCTGCGGATGTAAAGGATATAAACACTGTATCACTTAACTATCATTATTATGCCACTACTATTAAGTTCTATATCCGTAATGCCATTGCCCTTCAAAACCGGGCAAAGGGGCTTATTGAAATGATTAAAAGGGAATACAGGGTTGATTAAAAATGTGCGGAAGTACAACTGTACTTATGTATTAATTACTCCAAATAATAGTTGCTTTGTGTAACATCCGTAAAATGAAAAGTTCAAAATAGAATTCATGAAAAAAGTAACCGGTCTTTTTCTTTTTATTTTTTGCATGGCTTTTACACAAGCACAACAATCTGCAGCAAACAACCAGCAGGCAGTACAGCAAACTATTATTAAACTGTTTGATGCATTGTCTGCCCGTGACTCAGCCATGCTTAAAACTTATAGCAGTGCAGATATCACCTTATACGAATATGGCCAGGTATGGAATTTAGATACACTTATACTCAAAGCCATCACACTAAACCAGTCAAAAGATTTTAAGCGCACCAATAGTTTTGAGTTCATCAATACCACAGTAGATAAAACTACAGCCTGGGTTACTTATCGTCTTCAGTCGGTAGTATTTAAAGATGGCAAGCAATCCACAGTGCTATGGCTGGAAACAGTAATTTTAGTTAAAGAAGAAAAACGGTGGAAGGTAAAGCACCTGCATTCAACATTAATTAAGCGAAGCTGAAAAAAGGTTATGCCATTAGAAAACAACCAAACTAATTAATTGAACGATGAAAAAACTGGTAGTTATAATTTGTTTATTGGTGGCTGTAACGTTTTTACAGGCACAGCAGCTTTCTTCTCAGCAGGCAGCTAAAATTTCAGATAGCCTGAAAAAAGAATTAGCTGTTACCAGCGATCTCCTGCAACGCTTCAGCATCATTAATAAATTGCTGCAAAATGAAAATGGTTTTTCAGGTAAAATTGATTCTGCTTTGTGCATTCAGCAGTTACAAATTGCCGAACAATTGCGGAGCGATTCATTATTGAGTACAGCGTACAACTGGATTGGCACTTATTTTTCGTTGAACAAAGGAGATAATACCACTGCATTGGAATATTTTTTTAAAGGTATTCCGTATGCAGAAAAAGCAAAGGATAAGCGGCGTATCAGTTCTTTGTATTTTGATTTATCATTGGTGTATGCCAACATGCAGAATAATGATGAACTGGCAAAGTACCTCCGCAAAGGAGAAGAAAATTTACCGGAGAAATCTCACCCACTATATTATTATATGCTGGCGCAGTATTTACGGGGCATAACGTTTTATTTTACCCGTACCAATCAGCCAGACTCTGCATTGCATTTTGCCCGGCAGGCGGAAGAAGTGGCGCCCAAATCCAACAGCCTGGTAATGGAGTTTTCTGCACACCGTGTTAGTGGTGCAGCTTACGCTATTGCAGGTGAAAAGCAACTGGCAGAAGTTTTTTTCAATAAAGCATTGGCGATGAAAAAAATAATAAGGAGCAATTCGGAAATACTGCGGTTTAGTTTTGATTATATTCCGTATTTACTAAAAGATAAACGGCTGCAGGAAGCCAAAGTACAGGCAGCAGAATTACTGGAATTGGGAAAAGAGTTTAACAACAACAACCTTAAACTGGCAGGTGCAGGTTATATGCAGCAGGTATTTGATTCGTTACACAATACCGACAGCGCTTATTATTATTCAAGAATGGAAGCCAGTATCAATGCACAAATCTTCAGCCAGAATAACATTAACAAAATGCAAACGCTGGCTTTTAACGACCAGATACGGGTTATAGAAGAAGAAGCAAAAAAAGCCGAAGAAGACCAGCGCCGCAAGGAAAACATCCAGTATTCATTAATTGCTTTGGGCATCATTGTTTTACTCACACTTTATTTACTGCTAAGCCGCAGCTTTATTACCAACACCAAACTGATAGAGTTTTTTGGCGTGGTGGCTTTATTAATTGTGTTTGAATTTTTAAACTTGTTGCTGCATCCTTTTTTAGAAAAGATAACACACCACTCTCCGGTACTGATGTTGCTGGCATTGGTTTGTATTGCTGCATTGTTGGTGCCGCTGCATCATAAAGTAGAGCATTGGGCTACCACCAAACTGGTGGAGAAGAATAAGCAAATACGGTTAGCACAGGCTAAAAAAACAATTACTGAATTAGAGAATCAGCAAACTAATTAATGAATATGAAAAAACTAATAACCCTCTTTTGCTTTATTGCAAGTATGCAAACTGTCTCTGCACAAAAAGCTAATGTAGATTCCATACTTCAAAAAGTAGCTGTAGAAAAGGACGAAAACAAAAGATTTGACTTATTCATAAGCATGGTGGGAACAGAAATTAACAATGACCCGAAATGGTGCATTGAGACCGGATTAAAGATATTAAACCAGGCACAAAGAGACAATGATAACATTGGACAGGCAATGGCCTATTCCTTTTTGGGGCAGGGTTACCGGTTGCTGGGAAACCCTATTAAAGCTCTTGATTATCATCATAAAGCAATTGCTATCGCAGAAAAAACCAATAATCAATCTTTATTGGCTTGCGCTGAAAATCAAACAGGCCATATTTACAGAGACAGGGAGGAATACGATAAGGCTGCTAAAATTTACCTGTCATCCACTGCACATGCTGATAAAGGGCACAATGAAAAACTAAAAGCCTGGGGTCCTTCAAACCTGGGTGCCGTATATCTTGCTACCAATAACCTGGATTCATCGCTGATGTATTCACAACGAGCCTATGAAATTTTTACCCGTCTAAAAATGGTTTCCAATAATCCTTATATATTTATAAACCTGGGTGGTGTACATAGTAAAATGGGCAATACCCCGGTGGCTATGGGCTATTTTAATATGGCTCTTAACCGAAGTGCAGGCACCTCTAATATCAGGTACCGCAATTTAACATGCACAGCTTTGGCAGAACATTTCCAGCGAAATAATCAAACCGACTCCTGTGCCTTCTATGCAAGAAAAGCAATTGAAACGGTAAACAATACTGCCTTCTTTTACCTGAGCAGTAAACCGGCGAAACTACTTTCTGATATCTATGAAAAAACAAATTGCGATAGCACATTAAAATATGCAAAGCTTATAAAAACAGCCAACGATTCATTAACCAGCAGCAAAACCAATCAGCAAATATTGTTAATGACTTTTGAAGAAGATTTGCGGCAACAGGAAGCAGCAGCGGAGAAAATGAAAGAAGAACAGCAACGGAAACAAAACATTCAATATGCTTTACTGGCCCTCGGTATTATCACCTTCGTCATTTCTTTTTTACTGCTTAGCAGAAAATATATTACCAATGCAAAACTGATTAAGTTTTTAGGGGTAATTGCTCTGTTACTGGTATTTGAATTTTTAAATTTATTACTGCATCCTTTTTTAGAACGCATCACCCATCATTCGCCGGTACTGATGTTACTGGCATTGGTTTGTATTGCGGCCCTGTTAGTTCCCCTGCACCATAAATTGGAGCATTGGGCTACAACAAAATTGGTGGAAAAAAACAAGCAAATACGGCTGGCACAAGCTAAAAAAACAATTGAGGAATTAGAAAAAGATAAGTCCTGAAAATTATCAACCAGGTGTAGCGTCATGCGCCATTACATTTCTGTAAACCCCATTACTTTTTATGTGAAGGAAATTCTGGCAGCGGCACAAACTCTTTATCGTCTCCGGGTATTTTTGCAAAAGCATCCACCTGCTGGTTTTTCCAGTTTTCTTTTGCCTGCTCAATTATGTTTTTATCAGAGTTTACAAAATTCCAGAAGATGAAACGTTCTTCCGTGAAAGGTTCGCCACCAAATAAATAAAGGGTGGTTTCGCCATTGGTTTCAAATTCGCACAGCGTGGCGTTTTTGGCAATAAGCAATTGTGCCGTGCCATAATCGTTGCCTTCAATTTTTACAGTGCCATCCAAAACATACATGCCTGTTTCTCCAAACAGTTTGCTGCTAATATTTATTTTTTGTGCGGTTTGGGTTTTTATTTCAATAAAATACAATGGGCTGTGCACCGGCACCGGCGATTTTTTACCCACTATTTCTCCTGCAATAAGTTTATACGCAACACCATCTTCTTCCCAAACGGGAATATCGTTTTTGTCTATATGATGAAAAGTGGGTTCACATTGCTCCAGTTCTTTAGGTAAGCCAATCCATATTTGAAAGCCATGTAAAAACTTATCGGCCCTTCTTAAATATTCAGGTGTCCGTTCAGAATGTACCATACCTTTTCCTGCTGTCATCCAGTTTACTTCGCCGGGTTTTATTTCTACGGCACTGCCAATACTGTCACGGTGAAAAATGGAGCCCTCCAGTAAATAAGTTAATGTAGAAAGCCCGATATGCGGATGCGGCGGCACATCCATATTCTGGTAATCTTTTAAACAGGTAGGTTTCATATGGTCGATAAACACAAACGGCCCCACCGCACGCTTTTGCCTGAATGGTAATAACCTGCCCACAATAAAGTTGCCAATGTCAGCTGCTTTTTCTTCCAGTATAAGGCCAATGTTTGATTGCATGAATTTAATTTTAAAATGAAGTAATTGCAGAAATACAAATAACTCCTGCTACTAAAATAAGCAGTAATTTCAACTTAATTATTAAATGCTGCTCAATAAAGTAATTGAAAAAGAAGTATAAAATATTGCTGATAATTCTTTTGCTGGCTTATCCTGCTTACAAAGGTGCCCGGGAAGTATTTTGGGTTGACCATTACACTTATACAATTGACAATGGTTTAAAAATTAAATTGCGGATTGATAAGGGATTAATGGGTTTTCAGGACTTTGAAGAAGACAAAACAATTATAATTACCAATATTAAAACAAATGCAACAAAAAAGGTTTCATTTACTTCATTAGAAACAAATTTGTATTTCTTTATTACAACAGTAAACTCAAGAAAAATTTTGTCTGTTATAGACCCATTTGCAGGACAAAATGACTATGATTGTTTAACGCTTGAATTATTAAATAAGAAAGACTGTTTTAAGGAGTTTTGTGGTTGTGGAGGCTTACAAGACAGCAGCTTATTTAAGCAAGAGCAGCCTTATTTAATATATGATAGTAAAGGTTTTCACAAATTGCGGTAAGAGCTAATGCAGGCACTCTCTTTATGCAGCAATATATTTCTCCATTTGTTTTTGAGTTTTTGTGTAGCTTTAAACTAACGCACCACTTTAACTCCTGTTATGAAAAAATTATTTTCAGCACTTGCCATTTTTATTTGCACGTATGCAAATGCACAAAAAACATATATCCATTGCGGTAAGTTAATTGATGCAGTAAGCAATACCATGCTTTCTCAAAAAACCATTATTGTAGAAGGTAATAAAATTATTGAGGTAAAAGATGGTTATATAACACCCGGCGCTGCGGATAAACTAATTGACTTAAAAAACTATACCGTAATGCCCGGCCTTATGGATATGCATGTGCATATGGAAAGTCAGACCAAACGCAATGCACAGGCAGAGCGGCTTACCAGCGAACCGCAGGATGTTGCTTTTCAGTCGGTAAATTATGCCAACACCACTTTAATGGCTGGCTTTACCACAGTAAGAGATTTAGGCGGCAGCCGTGTAAATATTTCGCTACGCAATGCCATTAACAACGGCACCACCATTGGCCCACGCATTTATACAGCAGGTAAATCAATTGCCACCACAGGCGGCCATGCAGACCCAACTAACGGTTTAAAAAAAGAATTTGGTGGTGACCCCGGCCCCATTGAAGGTGTTGTAAACGGTGCAGATGATTGCCGCAAAGCAGTAAGGCAACGGTATAAAGAAGGTGCCGACCTTATAAAAATTACTGCCACTGGTGGTGTGCTCAGCCAGGCAAAAGACGGCAGCAATGCACAGTTTACAGAAGAAGAAATTAAAGCTATTGTGGAAACAGCCAAAGATTATGGTTTTAAAGTGGCGGCACATGCGCATGGAGCAGAAGGAATAAAAAGGGCCATACGTGGCGGTGTAAACTCCATTGAGCATGGCACTTTTTTAGATGATGAATGCATTGAACTGTTTAAAAAATATGGTGTTTACCTTGTACCTACCATCATTGCTGGTAAATCAACTGCAGACTCTGCAAAAATTCCCGGTTACTATTCTGCTATTGTTACACCTAAGGCGTTGGCTACAGGCCCAAGAATTCAGGCGGCATTTGCAAAAGCATATAAGGCCGGTGTAAAAATTGCGTTTGGCACAGATGCCGGTGTGTTTATGCATGGTAAAAATTATTTGGAGTTTCAGTACATGACAGAAGCAGGCATGCCTGCAATGGAAGCTATTAAAAGCGCCACCATTAGCGCTGCTACTTTACTGGGTGTGGAGAATATGCTGGGCACCGTTGAAAAAGATAAACTGGCGGATATTGTTGCCGTAGATGGCGACCCTTTAAAAGACATTGCTGTTATGGGCAAAGTGGTGTTTGTAATGAAAGACGGAAAAGTATATAAAGGCCAGTAAGAATTTTATTATTGCCTTCCGCAGCTCTGCTGAACTAAACATAAAAACAAATTTAAACCTGCAACATGCACTTAAAGTTTTTATTATTTTCTATTGCTTTTATTGGCAGCGCATCTGCCCAATCATATAAAAAAATACACCGCAAAGCAATTGTTGTAGATACACACAATGATATTTTAATGAAAGCTGTGGACAGGGGAATTGTGTTTGATAAAGACCTGAGTGGTAAAACCAGCAGCGATTTGGCAAGATGGAAAAAAGGCGGGCTGGATGTACAAGTGTTTTCTGTTTACTGTGATGGGGATGCTAAAAATCCCTTTGCTTATGCAAACAGGGAAATGGACAGCCTGGATGCTTTGGCTGCACGCAACCCGGATAAAATAATGAAAGTGTATAGTTATGCTGAATTACTTACAGCAGTTAAGCAACATAAACTGGCTGCTATGTTTGGTGTGGAAGGCGGACATATGATAGAAGACGATTTAAACAAACTGGAACAATTGTATAAACGGGGTGCAAGGTATTTAACGCTTACACATAACATTGCACCATCGTGGGCAACAAGTGCGGCAGATGAAACCACCAAACCCAACCTTGCACACAAAGGATTAACAGATTTTGGAAAACAGGTAGTGCAAAAAATGAATGAGCTTGGAATGCTTGTTGATGTAAGCCATGCAGGAGAACAAACATTTTGGGATGTGATTAAGATGAGCACTAAACCCATTATTGCATCGCACAGTTGTGTGTACAATCTTACGCCGCACCGCCGTAATTTAAAAGATGAACAAATAAAAGCCATTGCTAAAAATGGCGGCGTTATTCAGATAAACTTTAATCCCGGTTTTATTGACAGCAGTTTTGGCGCTAAAGAAAAACTCTTTTTACAAAAGCATGCTGCAGAAATGGATTCACTAATGAAAGCCGGTATGGGAGATTTTAATAGTATGGATTACCTCTATCAAAAATACAGGGATGAAGCAAACGCCATACGGCCGCCATTATCCCTGCTGATTGATCATATTGATTACATTACAAAACTGGCAGGTGTTGATTATGTTGGCTTAGGATCTGACTTTGATGGCATTAATATTACACCGCAACAATTAAATGATGTTACCAGCTATCCCTTAATAACAAAAGCATTGGTAAAAAGAGGTTATAGTAAAAAAGATATTATTAAAATACTGGGAGGAAATTTTTTACGGGTATTAAAAGCAAACGAAACCAGGTAGCTTTATACAGCAGCAAGCATAAAAAAAGGCATCTTTTCAGATACCCATTTTTTATCCTGTATTTGTCCTAAACTATTTTGCGGCTATAACACCACTTTCATTACGTTGTAAATATTCCATTAATGCACTTTCACCATTCGTATCTGCTTTCTTTAAATTAATATGCCCTGTAAGTTCGCCATATTGCTTTGTCCGGTTAGTGGCAAATGGCCCGTCTAAAACCGCTTCATCATTGGTGGTGGTTAAATTAAGCACATTCAGCTGATGCACATCTTTATCAATCAGCGGGTAAGTATTTACCAGCAGCGCATCATCCTGTATTACAATTTTACCATCCTTTGCTACACGAACTTTTACCTTTTTAATGCCATAACATTTTGTACCATTCACCACAAACCAGGTGTGTGAATAGCCGGTAAGCTTACCGCTTTCTTTAGTAATAAATACTTCGTAAGGAAGAGACTGTTTGGTGGAGTCGTTATAGAGCGTGCCTTTCCAAAGTCCTGTAATGTTTTGGCTGCTGGCAAACAGCGGGCTGCAAAAAACAGCCACTGCAAAGAGTATGCGTTTCATAGGGTTGTTTTAAGGATTATGGTGTTTGTTATAAACGCAGAAGGCCGGTTATTTATTTTAATCAGTAAATATTAAAAATAAAAAAAGGCACTGTTTAAAGTGCCAAATAATTTTTCAGTTTAAAGAGGTAAAAAGAAGTTGACTGATATTGGATTTTGTTACCGTTCTTCGTTGGTATTGGATTTGGAAAATTACTTTGGTTTAACAGGATTCTTGGATTATTTTTTTTGATTGATTGTGTAACACTTATCAATCAACTTCTGACACAAAGATATTACCACCTTCTATGCTGCACAAGCGCAAAACTGCCCTTTCTTTCAATCTCAGAAAATACACAGGCGCTTCGTAATATTCTCAAAGAAATTATCGTAAATCTACGTGTTATAAAAAATATCTTTTATTAGTTGCAGTTGTATGTATTTATAACCGGAAAAAAATGCTTTTATACCATTTATTTTAAAATACCGAGATTTATAAAAGAATAAATATTGAACAAAAATGAAATGACCGCTTTTCAATCATCGCAACGCACAGGCAGCATGAAAGTAGCGTTGAAAAATGATAAAGCATTTATTTCCGGCGAAGCAATAGTAATAATGGAAGGCAATTTGATAAACTACTAATAAAACATGATTGACATTTTAAAAACACTCTTCATCCGTGATCTTAACAGGTTAAAGGCAGAAATTGAATTGTATAAAGATGAAACCTGCTTATGGCTGACAGATAAAAACATTTCCAACTCCGCAGGTAATTTGTGTTTGCATTTAATTGGCAACCTGAATACTTATATTGGCGCTGCATTGGGCAAAAGTGGTTACATACGGCAAAGAGATTTAGAGTTTTCTTTAAAAAATATTCCACGGGCAGCATTGCTTCAAAAAATTGATGCGGTTATCCAAATTGTGGACAATACTTTAACAACGGTTACAGATGCTCAATTAAAAAACGAGTTTCCTGTATTGATATGGGATAAACCGGAAACGGTTGAATATACACTTGTGCATTTAACCACGCATTTATCCTATCACCTGGGGCAAATAAATTATCACCGCAGGCTGTTAGACAATTAAAAACAAAAAAAATCATTTATGACTCCATTCGAAATTTATAAAGACAATTTTTGTATTTCAACAGATAAATCAAAGCTTGATTTAGAAATGGTGCATCTTTTTTTATCAGAAGAATCGTACTGGAGTAAAAATATATCGTTTGAAAAAGTGAAAAAGGCGGCAGCCAACTCCATCACTTTTGGTGTTTACAGTAACCAGGTACAAATTGGTTATGCACGTGTTATTTCAGATTGTACATCGGTGGCTTATTTGGGAGATGTGTTTATACTGCCTGCTTACAGGGGCAAAGGTTTATCAAAATGGTTGGTGCAAACAATTATGAATTACCCGGAACTGCAGGGCCTGCGCCGCTGGATTTTGTTAACTGCAGATGCACATAGCCTGTATAAACAATTTGGGTGGAAAGAAATTGCTGCACCTGAACGGTGGATGGAAATACATAATAAAGATGTTTATGCTGCTAAAATTTAAACTGCCTATGTTTTTTTTAAATACAAAGTGTTATTTTTAAGCAATAACATTGCTTCTATGTCATCACGTAAACAGTTTTTACAGCAAGCCTCTTTGCTTACAGCAGGTTCCTTAGCGGCCTCTGCATTCAGTAATAATATATTTGCCATTTTTAAAAACCGCATTGCACCATCCGACCAAATTAATATTGGCGTAATTGGTATAAACGGTATGGGCTGGAGTAACCTGCAGGCAGCATTAAAAGTGCCCGGGGTAAATCTTATTGCACTTTGTGATGTTGATAAAAACGTAATTGATAAACGCCTTGCCGAACTGGTAAAAATGAATGTGAATACATCCGGCATAAAAATATTTACTGATTACCGTGCCATGCTGGATGTAAAAGATATTGACGCCGTAATTATTGCCACACCCGACCATTGGCATTGCCTGCAAATGGTGCATGCCTGCCAGGCAGGTAAGGATGTATATGTTGAAAAACCAATTGGCAACTCTATTGAGGAATGCCGCATTATGATGGCGGCGCAGCAAAAATATAACCGTGTTGTACAGGCAGGCCAATGGCAGCGCAGCCAGCAGCATTTTAAAGATGCAGTGGATTTTATTGCAACAGGCCAATTAGGTAACATCCGTACAGTAAAAGTGTGGTGTTATTTAGGCTGGAAAAAGCCATTGCCTTTTGTTGCAGACAGTGCAATACCCGAAGGCGTGGATTATGAACGCTGGATTGGCCCGGCGCAAATGCGCCCTTTTAATGCGAACCGTTTTCATTTTACATGGCGCTGGTTTTGGGATTATGCCGGGGGGTTAATGACAGACTGGGGCGTTCATTTACTCGATTATGCTTTATTGGGCATGAATGCTGCTGTTCCAAAAACCATCAGCGCTATTGGTGGAAATTTTGCAGATCCTTCATCTCCGCAGGAAGCACCGGATACAATGGGTGTAATGTATGAGTTTGATAAATTTAATTTATTGTGGGATCATGCCATTGGAATTGAAAATGGTTTATTCCGCAAAGAGCATGGCATTGCATTTATTGGAAACAACGGCACACTTGAATTAGACCGCAGCGGGTGGGAAGTAATGGAAGAAAGCCGCAGCGATAAAAAAGTAACTGTTGCCAGGAAGCCATCAGTTGATAAAGGTTTAGACAAACACATGGAAAACTTTTTTGGCGTAATCCGCAGTAAAAAATTGAGCGATTTAAAATGCCCCGTGCAGGCTGCGGCAGATATTGCAACACTAAGCCAGATGGGCAATATTGCTTTTAGAAGCGGCGAAAAATTATATTGGGATAAAGAAAAAGCGAAGTTTACTAACAAAGCTATTAATAAAAAATATTTTACAGCTGCCTACCATAATGGTTATAAATTACCGGTTATATAACTGCAACTGCTAACCGGCCATTTGTTATAACTATTGTAATAATACGTCTGCATTAAAATAAATATGCCCATTAGGCATTAAAAGCCTATATTTGCACTGTTAATTTGAGTTTATCGCATCTTGTAAGCGAAAGATTTTTTCTGCTAAGCTTTTTCCGCTATCATTTTAGTCTCTTCTTTTACGCTTGCTTTTTATCTCAAGATTTTTTATTTATCAATATTTATTATGAACATTTATGTTTCAAATTTAAGCTTCAACGTTCAGGATGAAGACTTAAGAGAGTTTTTTACAGAGTATGGCGAAGTAACTTCTGCCAAAGTAATTACCGACAAATTTACACAACGCAGCAAAGGCTTTGGTTTTGTAGAAATGCCGGATAATGAAGCCGCTGCAAAAGCAGTTGCCGAACTGGATGGTTCTGTAGCCGATGGCCGCACCATAAAAGTTACCGAAGCAAGACCAAAAGAAGAAAGACCTGCAAGGCAGCGTTCTTCTTACTCAAAAAGCTGGTAATTAAACCAAAATTTTGCCCCGGTATCTGCCGGGGCTTATTTTTTCATTAAAAACTATAATTATGACTTCTGAAGTAATTGAAAAATATGTAGAATCAAAAGAAGTGGCAGGCAAACCTGTAACTATTTCTTTTAAACAGCGCAATAACATTACCGGTATATTTATACAAGGGTATGATTATACTGATATGAAAAAGAAAAATTTCTGGCGCATCATTTCCGAAACAAAAATTGCAGAGTGGCAGGTTTCTAAAGATATTAATCTTGCAAGAATATTCAGTGGCTCGGACTTTACAAAAATTAAGTAATCATTATACCGAAATAAAAAAATGCCTGCTCATCAGGCATTTTTTATTTTATGGAGTCACAGTATTATAAATTGGAGGACTTAAAAAAAGCGATAAATAAAACTATCGTATTAATATGGAAGTACCTTTTTTAGAATGTATGTTACCATCTACCCCCACTCCTTCCACATACCAAACAAGTGTTTGCATTTCCTGTTTAATACCCCGGAAAAATCCATCCCATCCAAGGCTGGCATCAGAAGTTTGATAAAACAACTGGCCCCAACGGTTATAAATTCTAAAGTAGTTTAGTTTTTTAATGCCGTACATTACAGGGCGAAGCACATCATTCTTACTGTCTCCATTTGGTGTAAAAGCACTGGGCACATAAATTTCAATACTCTTAACCAGTTTAACTAATTGTGTATCGGTAGTAACACAACCTGTTTTTGTTGTTATATCTATAGTATATAATTGCTCTGCCGATCCTTTAAACACCGGAGTATAACTGGTTGCCTTATCTAGGTTTACAGCAGGATTCCAAAGTACACTTGCACCAAAACTACGGGCACGTAAATCAAGCGGCAAATTAATTACTGCATATACAATGGGGTATGCAATAGCCGGTTTGGGCCTGTCAATAACCAGTGTTTGTTTGGACATGTGTACCGGGCTGGGGCATCTGTCAGAACTTACAGAAAGTGTTATTTCATAATTACCCGCCTGGGTATAAAACTGTGCAGGAGGATTTTTTAAGTCAGAAGTTTTTCCATTACCAAATGTCCACAAGTAATGCAATGGCGAGCCTAATGTATCAACTGTATTATTTAACGGCGATACAGGCAGGTTAATACAGGAAGGTTCTACTGCAAATGCAGCAACAGCATTTTGATAAACAGTAACTACAGTTGTTGCACTATCAGCACAAATACTTAAACTGCTAACAACAAGTTTAATAGTATAGATGCCTGCCTTCTTATAACTGTAAGTAACATCCCTCGTATTAATTTCGGTACCGTCTCCCATTATCCAGCGGTAATTCATATTACCAACATTATTAGTGCTGCTGTTTTGTAATATAAACTGGTTACCAAAAAGGCATTGTTGCGGATTATTGGTAAGTGTAAATGACGCCGCCGGTACACTTGCAATATTTATTTGCTGTGGTAATGTAGTTAAAGAACAACCGTTTCCTCCAAATAAAGTAGCATAGTATAATCCTGATTGTGTTACTCTGTAACGAACGCCATGGGCGCCTGTTATGGGTGCATTATCTTTATACCATTGAATGCTGTCTGCCGGTTCTATTACCAGCACAGCACTGTCTCCACTCCCAATACAAAAATCAGATTTACCTTCCAGCTTAATTGTATTATCCACAAGCGAAGCTTTTACAATTACGGTGTCTGTTGTTAAGCAACCTCCTCCTTTGCTTCTTGCAGTTAAAACATATTGAGTGGTCACATCCGGCAACGCCACCGGGTTGGAGATGGCGCCACTGGATAAACCGGTAGGCGGCGACCATTCATAGCGTACCCCCAATTGTGGCGGCGAACCTATTTGAACGGGGCTATGATTGCACGAGACCGTATCACGGCCTGCATCTGCCGTTACAACTAAATCATTTTTAATGTCAGCATACAAAGTATCAATACATCCATACCCATTATAAGGAACCACAATAACCGCTACCGTCATATTAGTTGCCGGTGGTGGTGCAAAACCTAATACCTGCTGCGTGCCTAAAACCTGTGTAAACCCAACATTGTACCAGGTATAACCCTGGTAACCGTATGGAGCTATTACATTTACCACAGAATCATCAGGACAAAAGCTGGCACCTTCCATTTTACTGCTGCATTCAGAATTAACATCTATATAAGCATAACCAAAATGGCGGCGGAATGTACAATCTGAAGTTTTAAAAAAAAGCCGTATTGTTTTACCGGCATTACCATCAAGGTTTATTGAAACTGCAGACCATTCTTTATACCAAACAGGTGTAGAACTGCCCGGGTTGGGAGACTGTTTAAAGCCGGGCAATGGCGTACCGTAAGGAAAAAAAGCAAATGAAGAACAGTCAATAATTTTATTATCAGTGGTGTTTGTAATTTCAATTTCCATACGGGGCTGTTCATATTGCTGGTGGTTAGGATCCTGAAAAACCACCGCATAATGATAAATGAGATTGTACTCATTCCTGTTTGCAGGTATAGTAAAAGTGTAAGACACTCCCTCTGCCTCTGCTCCGCCGGAGGTATTACCTAACTTAATTGAATGGCCGCTGCCGTTCGGGCAATTAACAGGAAATCCGCCAAAAGGGTCCAGCCCGTTTCCGGGAAATGATGACATCATTTCATGACGATCTGCAACAGGGCCCGATGGTGTAAGGTTAATCTGGTTAACACCACCTGCATTAATAACATTTCCTGTGTAACAGGTCCAGCCGCTGAAATCACCTTTTTCAAAATCAATATTAGGAGGACAATTTTGAGCAGAAATTTTTGCAAATAGCAAAGTAAATACTACAGTAAAACAAAACAGTTTTACACTAAAAGGATAAAGCTTTATATAGAAAAAAGCGTTTTTTTTCACCTCAGGCTTATGTAACTAAATGTACATTATTTTGTTTGGATTGAGAAAATTTGACACCCTTATTTCATTAACGCAATAATACCTGCTTTGGATGCCCCGGCAACGAAATTTTAATGCCCCTTTGCTTACTTACCTGATGTATTATTACCGGCTTAGGGTTGGGTAATGTTTGAAAGATGGTATTGTGCCTGCAAAACTGCTTCACTAAAATATATTTTATGCACTTTTAAATATGAGGTCTTAATAACTAAAAAAATACTAATTAAAAACAATTTATTAATTTGCAGCAACCACTAACCAAAGAAAACAAACTTTATAACTGTATATGCTTAAACAGTTATCTATTAAATTGCTGTTAACGTTTGCTGCTGCTGTAATTTTTCAAATCACCAATGCGCAAAGTAAGTTTGGCGTTTTTACAGGCGCCGGCAAAGTGTCTTTACATAAATTCCCTTACTCACCCGACGATTTTGACCGTTATTCTTCCACCACTTCATTTTGGGGAGGTGGTTATGCAGATATAAAGCTTTCCAAAACCAGCTATGTTTTTTTAAATGCTGCTTATACAAGGAAAGGGTTTAAGTACGCCATGCAAAATGAAACCGGTGCTGCTAATACCATAAAAGACTCACTGTACAATCAAAAGCTGAATTATGCTGACATCAACTTTCAGCTTGCAAAAAAATTTATGTTTGGCAACACCGACGATGAAGAATTACACAATAGTTTTTTTGTTGCTTCGGGCCCCGCTGTTTCTGTATTACTTTCAGGTAAGGAAATAATTCAAAAAAGTTATTTCGGTACTTCGGGCAGTTCTTCCAGTACCTCTAATGGAAAATTAACTGTTGGCAATAATGCCGGCGCTTTTAAGCGTATGTATATAAGCTGGGGCTTTGCTGCCGGTTTTGAATTTAATAATTTAAAACTCTGGATAGACGCAACCATACCCGTTGATTATTACTACCAGGATGCAAAAAAATCTATTCAGCATAAGTTAAAAAGTTTTGGGGTTAATGCTGGTTACACTTTATTTACTAATGTAAAAAGGGAGAAACCTGTTAAACAGGTTCCTTACATTCCCGTTGCGGCAGATAGTGTTAAAGATTCTGATGGAGATGGAATTCTGGATATAAATGATAAATGCCCCGGCCATAAAGGCACTGCAAAATACCAGGGCTGTCCTGTACCGGATAGTGACGGTGACGGCATTGATGATGATAATGATAAATGCCCGCAGGAAAGCGGTATTGCAGCTAATAATGGATGCCCGCCCATTCCTGATACTGTTAAGCCTTCTACTACAGATACTGTTCGTTTTGTAATTTATTTTGAGCCAGCTAAATCCGTTCTTCGTTCCGAAGGGTTTAATGCATTAAGTGAAGTTGTAAGAATGATGAAAGCCAATCCAAAATTAATGGTGCTGTTTAAAGGACATACAGATTATGCAGGTACACAAGAAGCAAACTTTAAACGCTCTATGGAAAGGGTAACTGTTTGCTCTTCCTATATTCAAAGTTTCTATATCGACAAAAAACGTATTCTTACAGCATCATACGGTAATACAATGCCTGCTGCCGATCTTAATGACCCATTACTGCAATGGAAAAACAGGCGTGTGGAAGTATGTGTGTTTGAAAACAAATAGGAAGTTACAGGACTGCATAACCTGGTACAGTTAAAACTCTTAGTCCATAATATCTTAAAACAAATTGCACTTATCATCAGGCATTTATAAGCTTTGTTTTACAATATTATTTAACAGGAAGCAGCTGCGAATATCTACAAATAATGCCTGCACTTAAAATTATACCCCCAAAAGGTAGTACAAGTTAATAATTAGCTGTAATTTGCAACAGCACTAACCTCCCCTAAAGAAATGCACAAGCTTACACTGACCACTCCGGCCATTGGCCGCACCTACGACATTTTTCAAAAATGCCGGGTTCCCGGAAAAAGCGATGAGTTTAAAGCAAAGGGTATTTGGCCTTACTTTAAAACTATTTATGCCAGTGAAGGCCCTGAAGTTAACATGGAAGGCCGTACTGTCATTATGTTTGGCAGCAACAATTACCTTGGTCTTACCGCTCATTCCTATGTAAAAAATGCAGCTATTAAAGCCATAAAAAAATATGGTACAAGTTGTTCAGGCTCACGCCTGTTAACGGGTACAATTGATTTGCATATTGAGCTGGAAGAAAAATTGGCCGCTTTTATGGATAAGGAAGCCTGCCTGCTTTTTAGCACAGGCTATCAAACAAGCCAGGGTGTAATACAACCATTGGTAAGCCGGGGCGATTATATTTTAAGTGATAAAGATAATCATGCAAGTATTGTAAGTGCCAACCTGATGGCAAAGGGATTAAATACAAACGTAATCCGTTTTAAACATAACAACCCGGAAGATTTAGAAAAACAAATACTACGCATACCGGAATCGGCCGGAAAAATGATTGTGGTGGATGGTGTATTTAGTACTGACGGCAGTATTGTTAACCTGGAAGATTTTAATGAACTTTCAGACTACTACAATATTCCCATTATAATAGATGATGCACACGGCTTTGGTGTAATTGGCGAAGGTGGCCGTGGTACTGCCAGCCATTTTAATTTGCAAAACGAAATACCGCTTACATTCTGCACTTTTTCAAAAACACTGGCAAGTATTGGTGGCTTTGTGGTGGGCAATAAAGCTGAAATAGATTACTTGAAACATAATTCACCGGCGCTGGTTTTTAGTGCATCCCCATCACCGGCAAGCACCGCCAGTGCTTTAGCAGCTTTAGATGTGTTGATAAAACAACCGGAACTTGTAAGCAGGTTGCAGCAAAATGCACGCTTTGTCCGTACTCATCTTAAAGAGCTTGGTTTTGATGTTCCTGATGGAGAGACCGCCATAATACCGGTTACGGTAAGCGAAGAAACCGGGCTTAAATTATGGCAGGAATTATTTGACAGGAATATTTTTGTAAATGTTTTTGTGCCGCCTGCTACAACTGCCGGCAAATGCCTTATTAGAAACAGTGTAATGGCAAGCCACGAACAAAAGCATTTAGATTATCTTATTGAAACGTATAAATATGTTGGGCAAAAGCTGGGTGTTATATAATTTAAAAACGGCGCTTAAAATTTTTACAACCCAATTTTTTCATTCACAATTTTTAAAACAGCAGCTTCTTCATTAATAACAGCATCTTCAATTGCTTTGCCCTTTGTAATAATATCCGTTACAAAAGTTTTATCATTATAGCCTGCGGCGTTAATACGCACATTCATAAATGCGCCCATTACTGCACTGCGAATGCATAATGCGCCCACACCTGCATCGCTTACGCTGTTGGGGTTGCCAATAGCTGCCATTGCTTTTGCCAAAGGCATTGCTGCTGCGGCTGTTTCCATAACCTTAAAAGGAATTTCAATAGCGTATTTAGTGGCAGCCTGTATTGCTTCGGTGCGTTTTGCTTTTTCTTCGGCGGTTGCTTTTGGTAATGCAAAAGCATCCATTATTTTGTTAAAGGCTGCAGTGTCGGCATCCACCAATTTTACCAATGTATCTTTTATATGTTGCCCTTGCGCTGCATAATCGCTAAATTCTTTCCAACGTTCATCCCACCCTTTTTTATGGCTTGATAAATTAGCCACCATTGTTGCCAGCGAAGCGCCTAATGCACCAACATACGCCGCAATAGAACCGCCACCAGGCGCAGGACTTTCACTGGCAGTTTCATCAGCAAAAGCATTTAGTTTCATATTCACCAGTTTGCTGTCTGCTTCGTTTGCCAGCAAATATTCAATAATGCGTTCTTCCGGCTTAAAGGGTGTTAATTCATCCAGCCCTAAAGATTTTATAGCAATTTTTATTTTTTCTTTTTCGCTAATACCCGTGCTGCGTTTTTGCTTTTCTAAAAAATAATCAGCAGCATCCAGCATGGCTTTTAAAGGAATTAAACCAACCAGTTCACTTCCTGTAACACGTATGCCCCTTGCTGTAGCTTTATTGCACACTTCATCAAATGCCTTGTGCACAGAAGTGATATTGATATTGGTAAGGTTCATGCTTATTTGCGCCACACCATATTCTTCAATAAACCAGCCAATGGCTTTTACACTTTTTAATGTACCGGGCTGATTAATTTTTTTTCCATCCACTTCAATATTTCTGCCTGCTTCACGTACATCAAAAGCAATGGCATTAGCACGGCGTGTTGAGGTGGTGTTGAGGTTTATATTATAAGCCACTAAAAAATCCCTGGCACCAATAACAGTACCGCCACGTTTTGCATCAAATTCCGCCGGGCCAAAATCAGGTTTCCATTTTGGTTCCTTTATCTTTTTAAAAAAACCTTCGTATTCTCCGGCACGTATTACAGATAAATTGCTGCGTTCTTTATTGGGCTGTGCAGCTTCGTATAAATAAACCGGTATGTTTAATTCTTCACCAACCTTTTTTGCCAGTTGTTGCGCATATTGCGCTGTTTCTTCCATGCTTATATTGGCAATAGGAATTAACGGGCAAACATCAGTGGCACCCATGCGTGGATGTTCACCTTTGTGTTTACTCATGTCAATTAACTCACCGGCTCTTTTTATTGCACTGTAAGCGGCTTCAATAACATTGGCAGGCTCGCCAACAAATGTTACTACTGTTCTGTTGGTGGCTTTACCGGGGTCAACATTCAAAAGGCGCACGCCTTCTGTTTTTTCTATTTCGTCGGTAATTTGCTTAATAATGTTAAGGTCATTTCCTTCAGAGAAGTTGGGAACACATTCAATTAACTGCATGGCAAGTGGTTAAAGTTATTAGTTTTGTTTAGCAAAGCAAATATCTGAAAATTAGCTTTGGGTAAGAAAATAAATTGAACTAACACGGGCAGTTAATTAAAATCATATTGTTGTATGATTTTGGTTTGCTTCAGCCTTTATACTTTACTTCATTTTTGCACCACTTTAAATTATAACAATGATTCATCCATACAACTATGTAAATGCTGCAGACGCCCTGTCTGTTATTGAAAGCGGCCACCGGGTTTTTATACACGGCGGCGTGTGTACACCAACTTATTTACTTAAAGAGCTTGCTAAGGAAAGCAACCGGCTAAAAAATGTTGAAATTGTTTCTATCACTGTAAAAGGCGATGTTGAAATAGTGCAGCCGCAATACCAGGAAGCCTTTCACATCAACTCATTATTTGTTTCCACACCGGTGCGGCAGGCTGTTGCAGAAGGAAGGGCCGATTTCATTCCTGTTTTTTTAAGTGATATTCCGGATTTATTCCGTCGCAAATTGCTGGAACTGGATGTGGCGATTGTACAGGTATCGCCGCCTGATGTGCATGGTTATTGCAGTCTTGGTTTGAGTATAGATATTGCCCGGTCTGCAGTGGATAACGCTAAAAAAATAATAGCACTGGTAAACCCACGTATGCCCCGTACGCATGGCGATGGAATGATACATACCGACAGGTTTACCAAAATGGTTTTTCATGCTGCCGAACTGGTGGAAGAAGACTACGGCGCTAAAGTGGGGGAAACAGAAATGATTATTGGTAAAAATGTGGCGCAACTGATTGATGATGGTAGTACGTTGCAAATGGGCATTGGTACTATTCCCGATGCTGTATTAAAATGCCTGCATAACCATAAAGATTTGGGAGTGCATACTGAAATGTTCAGCAATGGGATTATTGATTTAGTGGAAAAAGATGTTATCAACAATAAAAAGAAAGCGATACATCCAAACAAAAGCGTTACATCTTTTGCATTGGGCAGCCGCAGGCTGTATGATTATGTGCATGATAACCCGGCGATGGCCTTTTTAGATATTGATTATGTAAACGACCCACATGTTATACGCCGCAACCCAAAAGTAATTGCTATTAACAGCGCTATTGAAGTGGATTTAACCGGGCAGGTTTGTGCAGACAGTATTGGCGAATATCAATACAGTGGTATTGGCGGGCAAATGGATTTTATGAGAGGTGCTGCATTAAGTGCAGGCGGCAAACCCATTATTGCATTAAACAGCCGCACGGCTAAAGGAGTACCCCGTATTGTACCAAACTTAAAGCCCGGTGCAGGCGTGGTTACAACAAGAGGCCATGTGCATTATGCTATTACAGAATACGGAACTGCATTTTTATTTGGCAAAAACCTGCGGCAGCGTGCCAAAGCATTAATTGATATTGCTCACCCAGATGACAGGGAAATGCTGGAGCGCTTAAGCCATGAACGGTTTAAACAGTTTAGATAAACTGCCCGTTTATCATTACTTTATCAATATTATTATGGCTGAAAGAATAAGGCAGGTATGCAAGTGAAGGAATTGGTTTTGTAAAAATAAGATTCGCTTTTTTACCAACAGAGATGCAGCCTAAATCGTTTTGCAATTCCATTGCATAAGCACCGTTGATTGTAGCAGCATTTATTGCTTCTTCTGGCAGCATTTTCATTTGAATGCAGCTAAGTGCAACAACAAAATTCATATTACCGCCGGGTGATGAACCGGGATTGTAATCTGTAGCAAGCGCAATGGCGCAATTATTATCAATTAACTGCCTTGCCGACTGGTATTGCATTCGCAAAAAGAAAGCTGCTGTAGGCAATAAAGTTCCAATAGTATCAGAAGCGCTCAACAATTTAATATCGTTGTCCGTCATTGTTTCCAGGTGATCAACTGAAACTGCATTTAACTGTAAAGCTGTTTCCATTCCGCCAATACTGTTTAGCTGGTTAATATGTAGTTTCGATTTTAATCCATATTGCATTCCTGCTTTACAAATTGTTTCCATTTCTGAAGGTGAAAAGAAACCTGTTTCGCAGAACACATCAATATAATCAGCTAATTTTTCAGCGGCAATAACCGGCAACATTTCGTTAATAATACTATCAATATATGCCTGGTGATTTTCTTTATATGCAGCAGGATATGTATGTGCACCTAAAAAAGTGGCTTTAATAGAAAGAGATGATTTTTCTTTAAGCCTTTTAATAACACGAAGCATTTTTAATTCTCCTTCCACTGTTAAACCGTAACCGCTTTTAATTTCAACAGCGCCGGTGCCGAGTTTGCTTATTTCCTGCAGGCGCTGCCATGCACTGTTAAACAATTCATCTTCCGTTGCAGCATTTAATTTATTGGCAGAGTTTAAAATACCTCCACCCTTTGCAGCAATTTCTGCATAAGTAGCTCCTTTTAGTTTATCAACAAATTCCTCTTCACGGCTTTTTGCAAAAACAATATGCGTATGGCTGTCGCACCAGGCGGGCAAAACAAACTGCCCTGCTGCATCAATAATATTTTTTGGAAGATGCGGCACTTTTAGTTCAAGTTCATACATAGCCCCGTATTCTGCAATTGCTCCATCTTCAATTAACACAAATGCATTTTCAATAACAGGAAGTACTGCCAAATCTTTACCACGTAGTAATCTGCCGTCTTCTCTTACATTTACTAATTGCTGTATGTTGGTGATGAGTGTTGTCATGCTTTATAAACTTTCCCAAACCTGTTTTGCAAATTTTTCCAGCGATGGGTCTCTTGCACCCATCAGTAACAATACGCTCCCTTCAGGCAAATGCGGTTTTACTGTTGCAGCAAAATCATTTCTGTTCTCTGCAAAAAAAGCGTTTTTACCAGTGGCTTTAATATCATTAATTAAATCATTAGCGCTAATATCTTTAACAGCAGTGCCGCCGGCGTAAAAAATTTCACTCATCCATATTTCATCTTCTTCTCTTAACACTGCAGCAATTTCTTTTACAAAATCATCTCTCAAAAACCGGGTGGGGCCATAACCATGCGGCTGAAACCACGCCACCACTTTTTTTGCCAATGGCTGGCATGATGCAATTGCGGCAGCGCACTTAACAGGGTTGTGTGCGTAGTCATCAATAACCCAAACACCATTTTTATTGCCTAAAACCTGGTTGCGGCGGTAAATGCCTTCGTATGTTTTTAATGCTTTTGCGCAAGTTTCAACCGGCACACCAATTTGATTGGCAACAGCCACTGCAGCAGTTGCATTTTCCATATTATGGCGGCCCATTGCGTTTATTGAAAACTGCGCATTTAAAATTGAAAACTGAATATTAAAACCTTCCTGCTTAAAATTCTTAGCTGTATATCCACAATTATCATTTTCACTAATTGAAAAATCCTGCTCAATATTTTGTGATAATGTTTTTGATAAAGCGTTATGCTGATTTACAATAAAACGATTACTGTTATTTTTAAACGTAGCAAAAATCTGCATCAGTTCATCAATCTCCTGGTGGTCTTTATCAATATTCAGCAGCAACCCAATTTCAGGATGGTATTGTACAATGCTGCCATCACTTTCATCTGCTTCAATTACAAGCCACTCTCCTGCCCCTACTTTTGCATTACCAATTTTTCCTTCTTTAATTATTCTTGTTAAGCCGGCGCCACTTATAATACTTGGTTTCATTTCTGCCTGTTCCAAAATATCAAACAACATGGCACTGGTTGTGCTTTTACCACTGGTGCCGCCAACAGCAATTGTTTTTTTGCTTGCTGCAATTAATGCCAGTACTTCGCTGCGTTTTAAAATTGGTATATTCAGTTGTTTTGCTTTTTGCACTTCCGGAACAGTATCTTCAATAGCTGTTGATACCACCACTAAATCTGTTTCAGCAGTAATACCATCGCCGTTTTGCAAAAAACATTTTATTCCTTCAGCTTCCAGTTTTTCTTTTGTTTCGTTGTATTCTCCTTCTTTAAAATACCGGTCGCTGCCACTAACTGTTTTTCCAATGCCCTGTAAGTATTGTGCAATGGCACTCATACCCACACCGGCTACACCAATAAAAAAAGGGTTTTTAAAGTCGTTTATATTATTGCTCATTTTTCACTAAAATTCTTCGGTGAATTGTATAATAGGCTACTGCTGCACTGCTTATCATAAATACAGCGCCTGTTAAAAAAGCGGCGCCGGGAAAATAAATTGGCGCATCACTTTTTGTAAAAAAGAAAAATAAATTATTCATTAAAGGCGGGCCAAAAATAGCCGTAAGGCTCATTAAACTGGTTATTATGCCCTGTAATTCGCCTTGCGCATTTGGCGGTACTTTACCAGCCATTACAGCCTGCAACGCCGGGCCTGAAATACCACCTAAACAATAAGGAATTAAAAACACAAACATCATCCATGTTTGTGAAGCAAATGCAAAAAGCACAAGCCCGATTGTGTAAAAAACAATTCCGGTATAAATACTTTTTTCGTTGCCTAATTTAGGATTTATAACACGTGTTAAAAAGCCCTGTACTAATGCCACCAGCAAACCTACCACACCCAATGAATATCCAATAGTTGCTTCATTCCAACTAAAACGGTATTTACCAAAATAACCCCAATGACTTTGCACCGCATGAGAAGCCATGTATAAAAGAAATACTGCCAGCAATAAACCACTTATGGCCGGGTATTTTTTCATTTGTTTAAATGAGCCAAGCGGATTGGATCTTTTTAAATCAAATGGCCTCCGGTTTTCGGCTTTTAAAGATTCGGGTAAAACAAAATATCCATACAACCAGTTTAATAAACATAAAACTGCGGCGCCATAAAATGGTACACGCAAACCGTATTTTGCCAATACGCCTCCAATAACAGGGCCAATGATAAAACCTAAACCAAAAGCCATTCCAAGCACACCAAAATTTTTAGCTCTTGTTTCTGCGGTGCTAACATCTGCAATATATGCGGATGCTGTTGTAAAACTTGCGCCTGTTATACCGGCAATAATACGGCCAACAAATAACCACTCATAAGTTGGCGCCAATGCCATAAAAATATAATCAACCGCAAAACCAAATAATGAAATGAGTAAAACTCTTCTGCGTCCATAGCGGTCACTCAGTCCGCCAATTATTGGCGCAAAAATAAATTGTGTAAGCGCATATGCACTCATCAACCAACTTCCGTATGTAGCAGCGCTATTGCTTTCTACATGTTTAAGCTGCGAAATTAAATCCGGCATTACCGGAATAATAATACCAAAGCCAATTACATCTATCAGAACGGTTACAAAAATAAATCCAATAGCAGCATTATGTTTATTGTTCATTATAAAACACATTAAGCAGTACATGTTGTACTGTTGGCAATTTAAAACTTAATTTATTGCTGAAAGTATTTTATTTGAAAAGTTGCTGTGCAACTCAGGAAAGCGCTCTTGTAGTGCGGCCTATTACTTTTCCGTTATGGTAAATAAGCATGGTGTAATTACCTTTTGTATAGCTATCAGGATTTAAAGAAAAGTTCACCTGCTTGGAAGCGCCTTTTTCTGTTTCGCAACGGATTTTCACTGTATAAATGCGTTTGCCGGTGGCTGTTTCAAAAGTGCCGGACTCCCATGCAGATTTTTGAATAACCTGTCCACCGGGGTTTGTAACTACAACTACCAAATCGCACCAGCTGTTGCTGGCTGAATTATTTTTAACCGTAAATGAACCTACTAATTTGCCAGCTGCATTTGCATCATTCGTTACAGTTTCATTATCTGCATCCGTTAATGCACTTAAATTAATATTTGCTGCAACTATAGAACCTGCTGCCGCAGTTGTTTTTGCAGGGTTAACTATGCTGCCCACCTGTTCCGGTGTGCTTGCAGGAATGTTAGTGGTGTTATCATTGTTTTTAGACAGTTGTTCAATTACCGCTTTAAGCCGCTTGTTTTCTTTTTCAACATCGGTATTATGATATTTGAGATCATCCACCCGCAGTTGCAGCTCTGTGATTTTTTTCCGGGCTGTTATCAGATCTTCTGCTTTGGGTGTTTGCGATTGTAACAGGCCTGCAATTTCATCTCTTAATCTATAAAATTCCTGCAGGTTAACATTTAGCTTGCCGTTTAAAGAGTCGGCTATATAATATGTGCTGTCTGCACTGTTGCCAATGCTGTTAAGTGTTAGTTTATAAATTTTAAGTAAAGAGTCCCTTGTATCATCCGTAACACCCGGAGCCGCCGGTTTTAGTGCCTGTTGTGTTTTTGATTTGTCATCCTGTATTTGGTGATAATATTGATATCCCCAGGTACACAGTAAGATAATTGACAACAGAAACAGAACCGATGATAATAATAAAAGGGTTAATGACTTGGTATCTTTCATGAATTTCCGGGTATAGTACTGTGGGTATAGGGCGAAAGCAAATGCTTACTTTGTTATATGCTGATCAACATATGCCGAAATCCATCCAACCTGCCCGTTTTTAACAAGAAAGAATTGTTTCTTCTCGTAAACACCTTCAAATTGACGCATAATTTTAAGCAGTAAGCCTGTTCCGGCCATAAGTGATTTTTGGTCAAATACCTGGTTCACTCTTTTTACTTCTTTGCCAATTGCCAGTTTATCCAGCGTTTTATCAGTAATAGTTTTTGTAATAGCATCTTCTGAAACAGAAGGATAATTTTTATAAACCCGTTCGCTGAATTTTAATACTTCATCATACGTTGTAGGTACTACAGAATTGCCTACCAGCTCAGGATAAAGCAATGTTGCTACAGACCATGCAATACCACCACTAAAGGCAATATAGTCGCTCATTGGGTAAGCACCGCTTTCATTCACCATGTAGGTAATTTCAGAATTTTCTGCATTGGTTAAAACACGGGTAAGCTGCTTATTAAAATTATCAATGCTTTTATCATCTTCGCATCTTTTTTCAGTAGCATTAGCAGTACTTTTTGTACCCCAGCTTAACTGAAACAGCTTTAATGTTTTTGTATCCCCATTAGGAAAAAAGCCACCTTTGGTGTTACCGCTTCCTATATCAATTAAAAAAGTAGTATACCTTCTTGAATCGGGCACTATACCCAAATGCGACAGTTTTGCTTCCTGCAATACATCTATTACAGCCACTTCTCTTTTTGCTTCGCCAATGTTTGTTCTAAAAGCATTTGCCAGTTCTTCAATGTTAGCAGTTTTATTATCTTTTTCTGCCTGAATTTTTACACCACTGCTTACAACAGTAAATATGTTTTCTGCAGGTATATGATACTCTTTTGAGGCGGTATTATACAAACCTGTTAATGCAGCCAGTGTTGCAGATGATGTAGACGGGGAAAAAGTTATAAAATCAGAGTTAACAGAAGTATCTTTTAAAATATTGAAGGCGCCACTTTTTTGTGCATTACGGCCAATTTCAAGCACACTCATTTTTACACCTTTGGCACCAACTTCTATACCTGCATACACAGCAGAGTTTTCATATTTTAATTTAAAACTGCTTTGGCTAAACAAGGCAGCCAGCGGTGCAGCAGCAAGCACAAAAAGGCATACACCCTTTTTAAAATTAACAGGGAACATTTGGGTAAAATTTTACGTAAAATTACTACTATAAATTGTTAGGTTTAAATGCAAATACACATTGTGAAAAAAATGTGATTAAACCACACACTGATTTTACTTTCTTTTTATATACTCCTGTAAATCACATTGTACGGTTTTTGAGTAAAAACCGGCTATTTACAACAATTTTAAGGGCCTGAAATGCACTTGGGTGTAATAAAACAATTTTGCTGAAATGCAGTACAGTAAAGGGTTTTACATTTTTTTTGGCTTTTTTGGTGTAATTACGGCTGTCTAAATTCGGTTTCTGCAAAGCTTTGCGCCGGTGTAGTTTTACATCAGAATTTGAAAGTGCTCATACAACAAAGCAGTAAATCCTGAAACAACTCCTTCAGCTACTGTTTAAACCGAAAGGCGCCAAAAAGCACTCCGTACGTTGCCTGTAAAAGTGAATAATCCATAACAAATGTCTGCTGTGTGAAATTGTGAAACAATTGAGTGGTACAGTTATACCAGCCGCAATTGCAGTAACCGGAAAACAACTATTAATTAAGTAACCTTAAAATTAAAACAAAATGAAAAACGTTAAAAACATCATCGCTGCATTATTCGTAAGTGCTTTTTTTACAACTGCAGCATCAGCACAAACTATTGCCCAGGAGCCTTTAACCGTTAAATATATTGGAACGGAAGAAAACTACCTGATGTTCCAGGTGGAAGTTAAAGCAGCAAATAATTTTTCACTTTTTAAAATAAATGATAAAAGCGAAGGTGAACTGTTTAGCCAAAGCTGGAAAAACAGCAACAAGCCGCTTACCTTTAAAATTGAAAAGAAAGATGCACAGGAATTAAGCTTTACGCTTGTTTCAGGTAAAAAAGCATACATTAAAAACTTTGCAACAAGTACCAATGTAGTGGAAACTACCAATGTTAATGAAACAGAAGTGGTGAAATTATAATAGATTCGATTTTAAACCCATCCCTTTTTTAAGGCAAAGCATTATAACTCACAGGTAACTGCCTGTGAGTTGTTTTTTATATAACAGTTATTAACAATTGTGCATTTTTGTTATACAGCCATTGGTTTAAATACGGGTTACCTTTTTTAGCTAACCGTATATACTTGCAGAAGGCTCTGTAAACAGTTTTACTGCCACAATTTATCCTTCGCTTAACGCTTTGTGGAGCGTTTTTTGCCTGCTTAATGAAATAAAACACCTGCTTACGTTAAGGAATAATGTAAGTGTATTTTGATTTTATTATTAAAACCAAAACAATGATTCAAAAAACGTATTTTAAAACAAAAGATTACTGTAAAGTTAAATTTGTATTTGCTACAGAAAATGCAGAAACAGTTGAATTGCTGGGTTTAAACAGTGACTGGAAAAATGCCATTATACTAAAGAAGAAAAAAGACGGTACTTTTTCCGGGGAGGTTTCTTTACCAAAAAATTCTGAACACCAGTTTAAATACCGTGTAAATGAAAACGACTGGTTTAATGAGCCGGAAGCCGATACGGAAGTGTTGAATGAATTTGGCGGTACCAACAGTGTAATAACATTATAATCCCTTGAAATAAAAAAATCCGGCAGCTGCCGGATTTTTTTATTTTGCTTTTACAGTTGTACTATTTAGTTAAGCAATTCCACTTTTTCCATTACATCTCCAGCTTCAATTTTATCAATTATTTCCAGGCCATCAATTACTTTTCCAAAACAAGTGTGATTACCATCCAAATGTTTTGTGTTGTTGCGGCTATGGCAAATAAAAAACTGTGAGCCGCCGGTATTTCGTCCACGGTGTGCCATTGAAAGCACCCCCCTGTCGTGGTATTGTTTTTTCCCTTTCAGTTCACATACAATGGTGTAACCCGGCCCGCCAGAGCCGTTGCCAACAGGGCAACCACCTTGTATAACAAAATCGGGTATCACCCGGTGAAAAGTAAGCCCGTTATAAAAACCTTCGGTAATTAGTTTTTTAAAATTTGCAACCGCAATAGGTGCATCATCATCATATAACTCCAGTGTAATAATTCCTTTTGCCGTATGTATGGCCGCTTTTGTAAGCTGTACTTCACTCATATAAAATCTGTTTAAAAAAGTTATTAAAAAAAATCCGGCTTGCGCCGGATAAATAAGTATAAAAACATTTATTAAAAACGGCGCCTGTCATTATTAAAGCCGCCGCCCCTGTTATTATTAAAACCACCACCGCCGCGGTTATTGTTAAAACCGCCGCCGGGCCTGCCACCTCCTGATGATGGTGGGCCACTCCTTTGTTCAGCTTCTTTAATCACCAATGGCTTTTTACCTAACGATATTTCATTAAGGCTTTCCATGGCATCTTTTGCTTCTTCTGCATTAGGCATATCAACAAAACCAAAACCCCGGCTTTTACCCGTTTCTTTGTCCATTGTTACCTTGGCTGAAGCTACAGTTCCAAATTTTTCAAAAATTTCTTCCAGTTCTGCATCATCTAAATCATACGGCAAGCCAGCTACGAAAAGTTTCATAAAGATATTTTTTGTAAAAGTAAGTAACTAAATCGTCATTTTACAATTATATGTTTATTTTAAAAATTGTCAATGATTATATAATGCAGTAATTTAAATTTTAAAATCATCCTTTTTAAAAGCTTTGTTATATGAAATCTTCCAAAAAAGAAAAAATTGCTAATGCTTCCAGGAGAAGCTTTTTAAAAAACACCATTACAGCTACTGCGGCTTTTTATATTCTTCCCCGCCATGTTTTAGGCGGCACAGGTTTTATTGCACCCAGCGACAGACTAACAGTGGCAGGCATTGGTGCAGGAGGTAAAGGAGAAAGTGACATTAACGAATTTTTTAAAAGCGGCAAAGCGGATATTGCTTTTTTATGCGACGTGGATGAGCGGCAAGCTGCAAAAACCCGGGAACGTTTTCCTAAAGCTAAATTTTATAAGGATTACAGGGAGATGCTGGAGAAAGAACATAAAAATTTTGATGCTGTTTCTGTTTCCACACCCGACCATAACCATGCCGTACAGGCAATTGCGGCTATGCAGCTTGGTAAGCATGTGTATGTACAAAAACCTTTAGCGCATGATATTTATGAAGCAAGAATACTGACACAGGCTGCAGAGAAATATAAAGTGGTTACACAAATGGGCAACCAGGGATCTTCGGGTGATGGTGTACGGCAATTAATGGAATGGTTTAATGCAGGTATTATTGGCGAAGTGTATGATGTATACATATGGACGGACAGGCCTGTTTGGCCACAAGGCATTGCATGGCCATCGCAAAAAAGTGAAGTGCCAAAAGAGCTTGACTGGAATTTATGGCTTGGCACTGCCCCGCAAAAAGATTATGCAGATAATGTAGTGCCATTTAACTGGCGTGGATGGTGGGACTATGGTACCGGTGCATTAGGCGATATGGGCTGCCATTTAATTGAAGCGCCATTCAGGGTGTTAGGACTTGGTTATCCTACAGAAGCAACCTGCAGTGTTGGCTCCGTTTATACAGGGCCATTCAGAAGAGGGTACTTTCCGGAATGTGCACCGGCATCTTCAACCGTTACATTAAAATTTCCTGCTAACAATACAAAAAAATCGCTTACCATGCATTGGATGGATGGTGGCATACAACCTGAGCGGCCTGAAGAATTAGCAGCTAATGAATTAATGGGCGACGGTGGTAACGGTGTAATTTTTGTTGGCACAAAAGGAAAAATGATGTGTGATACCTATGGTTTTAATCCAAGGTTACTGCCATTGTCAAGAAATAAAGAAGTAAACGTGCCGCAAACTATTGCAAGAGTAAATGGTGGTGCAGGTGGCCATTATAAACAATGGGTGGAAGCATGTATTGGCGGATACAACAGTAAACAGGCGGCGGCATTAAGTTCTCCGTTCAGTATTGCTGGGCCGCTTACAGAAACTGTGCTGATGGGAAATTTAGCCATACGCAGTTATGATGTGCGTAATGAAGTTGCAGGTAAACCGGGCAGTTATACCTATCCCGGCAGGGGAATAAAATTGTTGTGGGATGGCGCTAATATGAAAATTACCAATTTTGAAGAGGCCAACCAGTTTGTAAAACGCAGTTACAGAAACGGGTGGAGTTTGGGCATTTAATTATTTATTAAGAATAGGGCGCAACGTATAACCTTCTTTACGAAGTAATGTTATTAATCCTTTCTCGCCCACTAAATGGCCTGCACCAACGGCTATAAAAACTGTTTGTGCAGGCATTATTTTTTTTAATTGCATTACCCAGTTTTTATTACGGTTATCTAATAAAATATCCTGGTTTTCTTCCATACCAAATTCACTTTTTGTAAACTGCTCTTCAATTTTTGTTAGCTGCTGGCTTTTATAAACCTGCACCATGGTATCGAAATACAGTTTGTATTTATTCAAACTGTCAATAGATTTTAATAGCTCTTTTGCCTGAACCGTATAAGGTATACTGTCGAATACTGCAGCCTGGAAAGCCATTGTTTCCAGTCCCTTAATTTCCTTCTTGTTATTCTTTGCCAGTTTCATTAATTCTTCTTCCACCCCCGTGGCAGTTTTGCAGGCAAGCATTTTAGGATACATCATGGCACTTAAAAAAAATGGCTTGGTACTGCCCAGCATTGCAATGGGCATGTGCAGGGTATCTTTAAAAAAATCCGCTACTTTTTTATATTCTTCTGCTGTATATAAATCTTTCAATGTAGTATCACCCCGCATGCCCATCAGCATTAAACCGCCTAACATTGTGGCAGGGTCATCCATGTCAAGTTCCATATACATCAGAGAGGTTGCTTTAACAGCTTCCTGCAACTGTGCACTAATGGGTATATCATTTTTGCATATTAAATGAAAAGTACCAAACAAATAACTGGGGCTTTTTAAACCATTGCCGCTTATTTCCCACAGCAGCGTATTATTATCTGCATTTGTCTTTAATACAGGCTGTGCTTTGCAGGCAGAAAAAAGTAATAATAATGCTAAGAGCTTAGCTGTTTTCATTGTTTACATTTATTGTTTAAAAGTACAGCAATAAAACTTTGTTTGAAGAAATTTATATTAAATTCGGTGTTATACCAGGATGAAACTGTTGTTATCTGCCATATTATGCAACCTGTTCTTTTGGGCAGCGGCGCAAAAAAATATTCTTCCGTTTGGAAAAATAGATAAAGAAGACCTTACTATAAAAGACTGTGATTTTGATAAAGGCGCCGAAGCCATGATTTTAATTGATGAGGGAAAAACTTACTACACTCAAAACAGTTCGCCTGACTTACCATTAAAAACAATATTTGAACGCCGTACACGGATTAAAATTTTAAATGCCAAAGGCTTAAGTTTTGCCAATTTGCATATCCCTTTTTACAGTCATAATAATACCGAAAAGATAAATAATATCAAGGCCTGCGTTTACAGTTTATCTGCCAATGGCACCATCAACACTATTATGGCTGATAAAAAAACAGTGTATGAAAAAAGAATTGATAATTATTATTCAGAAATAATACTGGCCTTTCCTGATGTAACGCCGGGTTGTGTTATTGAATATAAATACAAAATGGAAATTGAAGATATTGGTAAAATTAAAGACTGGTTTTTCCAGGGAACCATTCCGGTACGCTACAGCAGCTACCAGCTCAATATTCCGCAGGCATTCCGGTTTATTGCAAATCCAAAAGTTACTGATGATCTTAAACAGGCACAAAAAGTAATTGCTGAAATTATTATTGCAGATAAAAAAGTGATTAGTACACAATCGCTGCAATCGGTTTATACAATGCGTAACCTGCCGGGTATAAAATATGAGCCCTTTATGAGTACGCCAAAAGACTACATGCAACGGATAGAATTTCAGCTTTCGCAAATTTATAATGGCCATGGAGATACTTATAATTTACGAAAGCACTGGAGCGATGTTGTTAAGGATTTAATGGAAGATGAAGATTTTGGCGCAGCACTTACAGAAGAGGTTACCGGCACAACTGCTTTAGTTGAAAAAGCAAGGCAGATTGCTGATACAGAAAAAAGAATGCAGTTTCTGTATGACTTTGTAAGAAGAAATATTGTATGGGACAAAACACAAAGCATTTATGCAAAAAACGGCCTTGGCAAAACTTGGAATACAAAAACTGGCAATAATGCAGATATTAATTTACTGCTGATAAAATTATTTACCGATGCAGGTATTACTGCTGCACCTGTATTGTTCAGCACAAGGAGCAATGGTTATGTAAATACAAATTTTCCGCACCTGGATCAATTTAACACTGTAATGGTTTATGTAAATACAGCTACCCGTTTTTTTGTACTTGATGCCACTGATAAATACACCAATTATCGCTTGCCGCCTGTAACTATTACCAATTTAAGAGGGTTTATTGTAACCGGTGAGCGTGGGGAATGGAAGACTTTTTTTTCAGGAAATTATACTTACAAAAATATAACCGCTGCAAAGTTTTTTGTAGAAAAAAACGGCAAAATAAACGGGGAGTTATTTACCAGCAGTTTTGACTATGCCCGTAATGAACGGTATAGATTATGGAAAGAAGGCACAGGCCTTTTTAAAAGCACCTATTACGGCACTGCAGAGTCTCCTTATAAAGTTGAGAACATAAGTATTGCAAATGCGGATAATGATTCGCTGCCTTTTGAACAGCGTGCATTTTTTTCAGGTGTTTCAGACAGTGCCGGAGGTTACCTGTACTTTAACCCTGATTTTTTTACCGGCTTTGAAATAAATCCTTTTACTGCTACAGACAGAAATTCAGATATTGAATTTGGGTATAAGCAGGAGTACTCTTTCTATTCTAATTACAGCATACCAGATAATTATACTTTTGAAAACCTGCCGCAAAACATTTCGCTCATAATGCCGGATACCAGTATTGTTTTTACAAGGCTGGTATTGACCGATGAAAATATATTAACCATCAGAACAACCATTGATTTCAGAAAGCCTTATTATTCCGCAGTATACTACCCGGATTTTGCTGCTTTTTACAAAAAAATGTTTGCTAAACTTAACGAGCAAATAGTTTTAAAAAAGAAAAATGATTAAGACTATTTTATAACGCCGTGTAAACTGCCGCCTTTGTCAAATAAGCGGTTTATTTTTTTCTCAACTACTTCATCTTTAATTAAAGGCGGTGCATGGTGTGGCTTTATACGGGCATCAAATACCAACGGGCCGGTACAACCCCAATGTTTGTTTAAAGTAAAGCTGTTTATACCATATATATCATGCGAAGGGTTACTCCTGGTAAATGCAGCCCATAAAAAATTATTTAATTTTTCGCTCACAAAGCTGCTGTCATCACAAACAATAAGTATTACAACACCTTGCAGCTCTGCTGTATAATTTGTTAACTGCTCATTCAGCAATTGCATTTCCTTTTCAGCTGCTTCATAATTTGTAAACTGCTTTGTTTGTACAGCTATTATACCGGGCATAACTAATTGCGCATTTTCAAAGTTTTGCAGCGCTTTAAAACAGGCTGCAACATCAGTGGCTAATTCCCTTTTCTTTTCGCCATAAGCCGCCAGCACTACTTTACTGCCGCTGTTTAAACCGCTGCCGGAATAGTCCAATGTGTCAATGGTGGTGTTTGTATAGAAGTGAATATCTCTTTTCAAATCTATCCGTTCCAGCACAAAGCGTAAATAACTTTCTATATCATGTGTGCTTACCCTGTTTTCATCATCTGCAGTAATAAATAAAAATTTAGCCAGGCTTAGTTGCCCCGTGCCTAAAATATGATTGGCAATGGTTAAAATTTCCGCCGGCTGTTTTGCAGGTGCATAAGGTGTGTAACGTTCACTGCCCACGGCTAACAATAAAGGATGCACTCCTGCAGCATCCACCGCATGCACTTCTTTAAGCCCGGGAATTTCCTGCTGTAATGCACTGCCTGTTATTTCATGTATCAGCTGACCAAAGCTGGTATCTTCCTGGGGTGGCCTCCCCACAACCGTAAATGGCCAAATAGCATTTTTACGTGCAAAAACTTTATGCACTTTCATTACAGGAAAATCATGTTGTAAACTGTAATATCCCAAATGATCACCAAAGGGCCCCTCCGGTTTATTTTGAGAAGGATACACCTCTCCTGTTATAACAAAATCTGCATCGGTACTAATACAAAAGCCATTATTGTATGTGTAATGAAATCTTCTGCCACCTAACACGCCGGCAAAAGTCATTTCACTTATCCCTTCGGGCAAAGGCATAACAGCGGCCACACTATGCGCAGGCGGCCCGCCGGCAAACACACTCACTTTTAAAGGCAATCCTTTTTTATTGGCTTTGGTTTGATGCACACCAATACCCCGGTGTAATTGATAATGCAAACCCACTTCTTCATTCATTACATAATTATTGCCCGATAATTGTATGCGGTACATACCAAGGTTTGCATTCATAATACCGGGCTTGTCGGCATCTTCTGTATATACCTGCGGCAATGTAACAAAAGCGCCGCCATCCATCGGCCAGTGATGAATTTGGGGAATGTCTTCAATTTTTATTTGCTGAAATAGAGCAGGTTTGCTCAACGGATTTTTTAAAGGCAATGCTTTAATAGCTGCAAGCCCTGTACTAAAATTTTTTACAGGATGTTTAATGGCTTTAACAGGATCGTTCTTTAATTCAATTAATTGCTGAACCTGCTGCAGCGTATCCCGAAATATGAATTTGCTGCGTTCCAGGGTTCCAAAAATATTTGACGCCGCCCTGAACCTGCTGCCCTTTACATTTTCAAATAACAATGCAGGCCCGCCGGCTTCATGCACACGTAAATGAATGGCCGCCATTTCAAGATAAGGATCAACCAATTCTTTAATACGGATTAGTTGCCTGTCCTTTTCTAAATCAACCAAACATTCCTCTAAAGATGAATAAGCCATTCGTTTACATTATTGCACAAATGTAAAACACTAAAGGCGGAGTTATTACAGAACAAAAATGAAGATTAATAAATATTAGTGGGGCAGCCTGTTTTACTTTTTGAACCGCTTTTTGAACCGCCGCCATTACTGTTAAGCCGTACAGCCAATATAAGGCCCGCAAAATAGTACCAGTCTTTATTTTTGGCACTGCCCCGTTGCGATCCGGCTGCCGGGTAAGGGTCTCCTGTTTTAACTTCATCCCCTCTAAAAGCAAGCTCCACCGCTTTTGCGCCACGGTTTGCAAGCAATAAAAACTGGTCAACATATTCCGTACTTACATCATCCAGGTAATCGGTATTAGTTTTACGAAGCCCTACTTCCGCACCTACTCCTACATTTTCACTTAAACTAAATTTTACACCGCCGCCAAAAGGAATAGAAAACTGGTTTAACTTATAATTGCTGCGCCCTTGTAAAAAACCTTGTCCTTCTGTGCTAAGTGGCTGCAAAAAAACTTTACGGTTTGCAGTATCATGTGTATAAGGATTGAAATGAAAATAACTTAGTCCTGCAAAAAGATAAGGCGTTAGCCTGTATTCGTATGGATTAAGCAAATGATACTGCAATCCAATATGTATATCTGTAATACCCGACGTGAAGTTAAGATTACGGGCTGCGTTTTTTGTATTCTGCTTATCATCGCCACTTAATTTACCAAACGTAGCATTGGCACGTGCCAGCAATTTATCTGTTATTTCATATGCAAAACCTGCACCAACTGCGGGGTGAGACTGATTTAATGTAAACCGCTTATCCTGCAAATCTCCCTGGTAGTTACTAAAACCGCCAAATGCTGTTACATACATTTTTTGTGCATTTGTGAAAACAACTGTTGTAATCAATAAAAAAAATATACTAAACTGCTTCATAAAAAAAAGGGATAAACTGTTGTTTACCCCTGCTAATATTATACCAAATATGTTTTTTATTTTTTAAGGTACATAACTTCTTTTACCGTGTTAACTACTTTAGCCACGCTTGGTAAATATGCAGCCACTAAATTGGGGGCATAGTGCATGGGCGCATCAGCACTTGTTACCCTGCGTACAGGCGCATCCAAATAATCAAACCCTTCTTTTTGTATGCGGTAAGCAATTTCTGATGATACAGAAGCAAATGGCCACTGCTCCTCAACAATTACCAGGCGGTTTGTTTTCTTTACGCTTTCTAAAATGGTAAACCAGTCTAATGGACGAATAGTGGCTACATCAATAACCTCTGCTTCTATCCCTTCTTTAGCCAGTTCTTCAGCGGCAGCTAAAGTAACTTTCATCATTTTGTTGAAAGAAACCAGTGTTACATCTTTACCCTCACGCTTTACAAAGCATTTACCAATCGGCAACAGGTATTCTTCTTCTGGCACTTCGCCTTTATCTCCATAAGCCACTTCACTTTCCATAAACATAACCGGATCATCATCACGAATGGCGCTTTTCAATAAACCTTTAGCTTCGTAAGGCGTAGCCACGCTTATAACTTTTAAACCCGGAATGTTTGCATACATCGATTCAAAAGCTGTACTGTGTTGTGCACCTAACTGGCCGGCACTACCGTTTGGCCCACGAAAAACGATGGGGCAACCAACCTGTCCGCCACTCATTGCCAGCATTTTAGAAGCGGTATTTAATATTTGATCTAAAGGTAAAACTGCAAAGTTCCATGTCATAAACTCAACAATGGGGCGAAGGCCGTTTTGCGCCGCACCCACAGCAATTGCTGCAAAACCTAACTCCGCAATTGGAGTATCAATAATGCGCTTTTCGCCAAATTCATCCAGCATACCCTGGCTTACTTTGTAGGCGCCGTTGTATTCCGCAACCTCTTCGCCCATTAATAAAACCCTTTCATCTCTCCTCATTTCTTCCTGCATAGCTTCCCTTAAAGCCTCACGTAATGCAATTTGACGCATGTTGTTATTGTTGATTTAAGTTTATGAGTAATTTGTTCCTCGTTATAAAGGTGTGCAAATTTATTTCATCAGGGGCAGATGAGCAAATTGAATTGCTGTGTTTATTAACAAATCAGGACAGTTCAGGGCATCAGCTCTGCCAGCTTAGCCGTAAGTTTTTTACCAAAAAGGTTTTTAGCTATAATGCGGCCTTCTTTATCAACCAGCATATTACTTGGAATGGCTTTAATATAAAACTGGCTTGAAGTGGCATTTTCCCAGCCTTTTAAATCACTCACCTGGCTCCAGTATAATTTGTCATCAACTATAGCTTTTGCCCATTTGGCTTTTGTTTTATCGTACGAAACGCCAAACACAGCAAAGCCTTTATCTTTATATGCTGTGTAAGCTTTTACAATATTCGGATTTTCTTTACGGCATGGGCCGCACCAGCTTGCCCAAAAATCAACCAGCACATATTTTCCTCTTAATGATGAAAGGCTAAGATTATTATCCAACGTATCTTTTTGTGTTATTTCCGGAACTATTTTACCAACAGCCACCAGTTTATAAGCATCTATCATTTTTTTAACATCCATACCAATTGATGATTGCTGAACAGGCTTGCTAAGAATATTATAAAGCGGTTCAACATCACTGGCTTCAGCATAATAACCATAATTTTCCTGTATGGCCATTGCACTGCGTAAAGATGACGGATGCGATTGAATAAATTTCGCCAGATATTTACGCTTATTTTCTGTTAAAGAATTTTCAGCTTCATCCAGGCTGTCCAGTAAAGCCTGGTTTTTATTTTTTGATGCCTCATTATATAATTTGTAAAAATTTTCCTCTTCTTCACTGGCAGGTTTAATTATTTCTTTAAGCTTTTTATCATCATCATTAAAAGCAGAGCCGCTTACAACCAGTTCCTTTAACTTATCACCCGTGCCGGAAATTTTTATATTGGCAGGCTCAGCAAAAAACTGGAAATATTCCTGCTTTTTATCTTTTAAAGAAAGGATTGCATAAGATGGATTTTTTGCAAAACCTTTAAAAGAAAACATACCGTTGTTAATAACAGCAGAATCTTTTTTAGGGCCATTTTCATGATAAACCGTAAGGTAAGCAGTGCCTGTTTTAAGTTTTGTAAACGTACCATTTACAGTATAAGCAGAATCCGTTTTTTGTGCTACTGCTGCCGATAATAGAAAACCGGCGGTTACGGATAAAATCGTTTTTTTCATAATTATTAAATGAGTTTAAGAATGTTTCAACAGTTTTCAATTACCATAGCGCTGGCACCGCCACCGCCATTGCAAATACCGGCAGCGCCGTATTTAGCATTGTTTTGTTTTAATACATTAATGAGTGTAACAATAATTCTTGCACCGCTGCAACCCAACGGATGCCCTAAACTAACCGCACCACCATTTACATTTACTTTAGCTGGGTCTAATTTCATACGGCGGCTGTTTTCAATACCTACTACTGAAAAAGCTTCGTTCAGTTCCCAAAAACTGATGTCTTCCATTTTTAAACCGGCTTTAGCTACTGCTTTAGGCACAGCCAATGCAGGTGTGGTGGTAAACCATTCCGGCGCCTGTTCAGCATCTGCATACCCAATTATTTTTGCAATGGGTTTTAAGCCCAGTTCATCCGCTTTTTCCTTGCTCATTAAAACCAATGCAGCAGCGCCGTCATTCATAGTACTTGCATTTGCCGCAGTTACTGTTCCGTCTTTTACAAATGCACCTTTTAGTTCCGGAATTTTATCAAATTTTACATTAAAAGGTTCTTCATCTTTTGCAAATAAAACAGGCTCGCCCTTTTTTTGAGGAATGGCAACAGGCACAATTTCATTCTCAAATTTTCCGCCATTAACAGCAGCTTGAGAACGCTTATAACTTTCAATTGCAAAAGCATCCTGCTCTTCTCTTGTTACTTTACATTCAACCGCACACATTTCAGCAGCGTTACCCATTGCCTTGCCATCATACACATCTGTCAAACCATCTTTTGCCAAGCCATCAATAAAATTTACGTTTCCGTATTTATTACCCCAGCGTAATTTATCACTGTAAAAAGGCACATTGCTCATACTTTCCATGCCACCGGCCACCACAATATCGGCATCACCCAGCATAATACTTTGTGCGGCTTGCGCAATGGCTTTCATACCGCTGGCGCATACTTTATTTACGGTGGTGCAATTAACTTCATTGGGTAAGCCGGCAAATTTTGCGGCCTGGCGGGCAGGCGCCTGCCCAAGGTTGGCCTGTATTACACAACCCATCAGCACATCATTTACCTGTTGTGGTTTAATGCCTGCTTTTTCAACAGCGCCCTTAATGGCTACTGCACCTAATTGTGTTGCTGTAAAATCTTTTAATGTTCCGCCAAAGCTGCCCATTGGGGTACGTACTGCGGATATGATATATACTTCTTTCATAAAACAATCAATTTGAGTGCAAAGGTAAGCTCTTGCATTTTCATTTTTGCAGATTTGGGAAATATCAATGCAGCCTTAAAAAGTGTTTGATACTGTTTACCGGTTAGTTTATTTTATTAGCAGATAACTACGCTTAGATAAAAGATGATTATTGGTATGCGGTTGAAGTGAGTGACACAACGATGTTGCTACAAGATACAAATGCCCGTATCAAAATCATTTTTTAAGCCATAAATCCTTTCGCTGCCTGCCCTGTTTTTTGTAACTTTGCAGCCCGTAATAAAGCAGAAAAATGGAATTGAGTAAAAATTTTGAACCGGCACAGGTTGATGCAAAATGGTACCAGCATAGTTTGGATAAAGGATATTTTAACAGCACGCCTGATGGCCGTGAAGCATATACGGTGGTTATTCCTCCGCCAAATGTTACAGGTGTGCTGCACATGGGCCATTGCCTTAACAATACCATACAGGATATTTTAGTGCGCCGTGCAAGAATGCAGGGTAAAAATGCCTGCTGGGTGCCGGGTACCGACCATGCAAGTATTGCTACCGAAGCAAAAGTGGTGGCGATGCTGCGTGAGAGAGGTATTGCAAAATCTAGCTTAAGCAGGGATGAATTTTTGAGCTATGCCTGGGAATGGAAAGAGAAATACGGCGGCATTATTTTACAACAGTTGAAAAAGCTGGGCTGTAGTTTAGACTGGAATCGCACTTCATTTACTATGGATGAAGATTATTATAAAAGCGTAATAAAAGTTTTTATTGACCTGTATAATAAAGGGCTTATTTATCGTGGCAAACGCATGGTAAACTGGGACCCTGTTGGGCAAACAGCTTTAAGTGATGAGGAAGTAATTTTTAAAGATGTTGATTCGAAATTATACCACGTAAGTTATTTGTTTGCTGATGGCACAGGTAAGATAACAGTGGCAACCACACGCCCTGAAACGATTTTGGGTGACGTGGCCATTTGTGTAAACCCCACTGATGAACGTTATAAAAATTTTGTTGGTAAGGAAGTGATTGTTCCAATTATCAACCGCCGCATACCAATTATTGCTGATGAATATGTAACGTCTGATTTTGGTACCGGTGCATTGAAGATTACACCGGCGCATGATAAAAACGATAACATGCTTGGGTTGAAACATAACCTTAAAGCAATTGATACGCTGGATGTAACCGGCAAATTTACCAGTGAGGAATTAATGGAAGACAATCCATCGGAACTGGTATTAAGTTATAATGGTGTTGACCGTTTTGCTTTACGCAAAAAGATTGTGGAAGATATAACCGCATTGGGACAAATTGAAAAAATTGAAGATTACAAAGGACAGGTTGGTACGAGTGAAAGAACAGGCGCTGTTATTGAAAGCAAATTGAGTTTGCAATGGTTTATCGACATGAAAAAATTTATGGAGAAAAATCCGCAAACGCTGGAAGCTGTGATGAATGATGAAATAACCTTTCACCCGGCTAAACTGAAGAACACTTATAAATACTGGCTGGAAAATATTAAAGACTGGTGCATTAGCCGCCAGTTGTGGTGGGGACAAAGAATACCGGCTTGGTATGATGAGGAGGGGAATGTTTTTGTAGCAGCAACTGAAGAAGAAGCAATAAAGCAAAAAGCAGAAAGCGAAAAGGAGAAAGCTAATAGCATTGAGCTTTCGGCTTTAAGCTTTAAGCTTACCCAGGATGAAGATGTGCTTGATACATGGTTCAGCAGTTGGTTGTGGCCAATGGAAGTTTTTAAAGGCATCAGCAATCCTGGTAATAAAGATGTAGAGTATTACTACCCGACAACAACATTGGTTACGGGACAGGATATTATCTTTTTCTGGGTGGCACGTATGATAATGGCAGGCTATGAATACAAACATGTAAAGCCATTTAAGGATGTATATTTTACCGGCATGGTACGTGATAAGCAGGGAAGAAAAATGAGTAAGCAACTCGGCAACTCACCTGATTTATTAGCGCTGATTGACCAGTATGGTGCTGATGCGGTGCGTTTTGGAATTATGATTGCTTCGCCTGCCGGTAATGATTTATTATTTGATGAATCATCATTAGAACAAGGAAGAAATTTTAATAACAAATTGTGGAATGCGCTGAAGCTGGTGAAGATGTGGCAGGAACGTCAGTCGTCAGTAGTGAGTAGTGAATCAGCGGACTCTTCCACTCACCACTCACCACTCACCACTCACCACTTTGCTTTAAGCTGGTTTGAAAACCGCCTGAACGAAGCTAAAGCGGAAGTTGACGGACTGATGCAGCAATTCCGTTTAAGCGAAGCGCTGAAAGTTATTTACAGTTTAATATGGGACGATTTCTGCAGTTGGTATTTAGAGTGGGTGAAGCCAGGATTTGAACAACCAATTGAAGCAGCAGTTTATAAAAAGACAATTGAATTCTTTACAGAGCTGATGCAGTTGCTGCACCCTTACATGCCTTTTGTTACAGAAGAAATTTATCATCTTTTGGAAGAAAGAAAAGATGATTTGTGTGCAAAACAATCTGCTGCCGTAAGCAAAGCTGACAAAGCCATTTTGCATCAAGGTGATTTACTAAAAGCCGTTATTACAGGCTTACGTGATGTAAGAAACAAAAACCAGATTAAGCCCAAAGAGCAAATTCAGTTACATATACAAACAACTGAAAGAGCAAATTATCAGCATATAGAAAATATTCTTAGCAAACAGGTAAATGCAAAAAGTATAGCTTACACTAATGATGCAGTTAGTAATTCCATAGCAACTGCAATAGAAAAGGATAAATTTTACATTGAAACAGAACAACCGCTTAACACCGGCAATCAAAAAGAAAGCCTGCTGAAAGACCTTGAACATCAAAGAGGTTTTCTTTTATCTGTAGAGAAAAAACTAAGCAACGAAAAATTTGTTGCCAACGCAAAACCTGAGGTATTGGCACTGGAACAAAAGAAAAAAGCAGACGCATTAAGCAGAATTAAAGCTATTGAAGAAAGTTTGGCTTCTTTGTAAGCTGTTAACCAGTTGTTTAAAACAATACGTTAAAACAACGGGGCATATACTTTTAAGGCTGTAAATTCGTTTTACAAAAAAGAACAGACAATGAACCTGAAACCTTTCTTTCTTCTTTGTTGCCTTGCTGTTTCAATTGCTTCTAATGCGCAAACAAAACCTGTAAAGCCAGCAACAGCACCGGCCGTTCAAAAATTTAAGCTGCCAAAATTGTACACCAGTTTAGGTACAAAAAAAGATACACTAATTACAGCCGGTGTTGATGAAACCACCGCTTTAATTAATCAGCCGCTTTCTGTTACTGATGATAAAAAAGCTGTGTACACTATTTCATCTTACCAATGCCTGTATAAACGCAAAGCTGTTACGGAAGATGAAGAATCTGGCAAAGTATCACCCATTACCAGTATTGTAGTGCAGCAATTTAAAACTACGCCCCTTTCAGAAATATGGCGGAAAACCATTTCCGAACAGCTAAAGGCCGGTGAAGAAATTACCTTTTTTGACATTGTGGTTAAAGACGCACAAAACCGTTTAATGTTTGCCCCTTCTTTAAAAATTTCAGTTAAGTAATGCCCTTCGTTCGTAAAGCAGCAGTTGAAGATATTGCATTAATACGTGAGCTTACATTTGCAGTTTGGCCACAAACCTATGCACAACTTTTATCGCAGCAGCAAATTGATTATATGCTGGAATTAATGTACAGCGAGCCTGCATTAAAAAAACAAATAGCTGAAGACGGCATTACCTTTATTATTATTTACGATGAGCAAACACCTGTTGCATTTGCTGCTTACAATGAAACGAAACCGCACATATGGAAGCTGCATAAAATTTACATCCTGCAATCGCAGCAGGGAAAAGGAACAGGCCGGTTTATTATTGACTACATTGTTACCGAAATAAAAAACCAACATGCTAAAGCACTTCAATTACAGGTTAAGAGAGATAACCCTGCACAGCATTTTTATAAAAAGTTAGGTTTTGAAATTATAGAAACTGCGGACTTTGATATTGGCAACGGTTATTTTATGAAGGATTATATTATGCAGCTGGCCTTATAAGCTGCTTTACCAAACCAACTGGTGTGTTTGTTTTATCACTCCCATTACAAACACACTTTGCACATGGCCCATATTCTCAATATTGCTTAGTTTATTTACATGAAAATCGTGGTAGGCATTCATATCTGCTGTTACCACTTTAAGCATAAAATCAAACTCACCACTAATGGTATAGCATTCCAGCACTTCCTGCATGGCATTAATGGCTTTAATAAATTTTGTGCCTGCTGTTTTGCTGTGTTCTTTTAACGATACATAACAAATAGCGATCAACCCTTTTTTAACTTTTGCAGGATCTACCAATGTAGCATATTGTTTTATCACACCATTTGTTTCCATGCGCTTAATACGCTCATGTACCGGTGTGGTACTCAGGTGAATTTTGTCTGCAATTTCCTTCACAGTCATTCGTGCATTTTGCTGCAGCAATGCAAGTATGGCAATATCCTTTGCATCCAGTAAAATATTATCATTAGCCGATTGTTCTGTTTTAACTGCTTTTGCCATAGTTAAAAAGTATTTTATTCTGTTAATAACAACTTAACGTTATTTTTTTCCAAATTTATATAAATACTTAGAATATTATTCTGCAAATAGTACTTTTGTATCCTAAATCAAAAAAAATGTCAACTATCACAAGTTCTTCTATCGATTTCAGCCTTAAAAATAAGGTTGCAGATATGAGCCTCGCTGAATGGGGCCGTAAAGAAATTAAATTAGCCGAAGCTGAAATGCCGGGCTTAATGAGCATACGTGCAGAGTTTGGCCCAAGCCAGCCACTGAAAGGTGCAAGAATTGCAGGTTGCCTGCACATGACTATTCAAACAGCTGTGTTAATTGAAACATTGATTGCTTTAGGTGCCGAAGTTAAATGGAGCTCTTGCAATATATTCAGTACACAAGACCAGGCTGCTGCTGCTATTGCTGCTGCCGGTATTGGTGTTTACGCATGGAAAGGACAAACACAGGAAGAAGCTGACTGGTGTATTGAACAAACCTTGTTCTTTGGCAGTGCAGATAAACCTTTGAACATGATTTTGGATGATGGTGGTGATTTAACCAACATTGTTTTTGATAAATACCCTGAGTTAATTAAAAACATTAAAGGTTTAAGTGAAGAAACTACAACTGGTGTACACCGTTTATATGAAAGAATGGCAAATGGTACTTTACCAATTCCTGCAATCAATGTAAACGATTCTGTTACTAAATCTAAGTTTGATAACAAATACGGTTGTAAAGAATCTTTAGTGGATTCTATCCGCCGTGCTACTGATGTAATGATGGCTGGTAAAGTTGCTGTAGTAGGCTCTTATGGTGATGTGGGTAAAGGTTCTGCCGCTTCATTAAAAGGCGCCGGTTGCCGTGTTATTGTTACTGAAATTGATCCAATCTGTGCATTACAGGCTGCAATGGATGGCTTTGAAGTAAAGCCAATGATTAAAGCTGTACCTGAAGCTGATATTATTGTTACTGCTTCTGGTTGCCGTGATTTGATTACTGAAAAGCATTTCCGCCTGATGAAAGACAAAGCGATTGTTTGTAACATCGGCCACTTTGATATTGAAATTGATATGGCTTGGTTAAACAGCAATTATGGTAATACAAAAAATACCATTAAGCCACAGGTTGATTTGTATACTATTGACGGGAAAGATGTAATTGTACTGGCTGAAGGCCGTTTGGTTAATTTAGGTTGTGCTACAGGCCACCCTTCTTTTGTAATGAGCAATTCATTCAGCAACCAAACTTTAGCGCAAATTGAATTGTGGACAAACAGCGACAAATACGAAAACAAAGTATATGTACTGCCTAAACATTTAGATGAAAAAGTTGCCCGTTTACACTTAGCAAAAATTGGTGTTGAGTTAGATGAGTTAACTGCTGAGCAGGCTGCTTACCTGGGTATACCACAAGCTGGTCCGTTTAAAAGTGAACATTATCGTTATTAATACAATACCGTATAATTATTTTAAAGCCTGCTGAATAATCAGCAGGCTTTAATTTTATCAAAAGGAAAAAGCAACAGTTATAATTACCTTTGCTAAAATTTACAAGTGGAACTAAGTAACCGTAAAGCATATCATGAATTTTTTTTTGAGGCAAAATATATTGCCGGCATGGTGCTTTCCGGTACCGAGATAAAAAGCCTGCGTGCTGGCAAGGCCAGCTTTAACGACAGTTACTGTGTTTTTAATGATGGGGAATTATTTGTAAAAAGCCTGCATATTTCTGAATATTCCTTTGGCACTTACACCAATCATGAGCCCATGCAGGAGCGTAAACTGCTGCTTACAAAAAGAGAATTAAAAAAGCTGGAAACCAAAATAAAAGAAAAGGGCTATTCTATTATTCCGCTTAAAGTTTTTTTATCGGACAAGGGCTGGGCCAAACTGGAAATTGGCCTTGGTAAAGGCAAAAAATTGTATGATAAAAGACAAACCATAAAAGAAAGGGAAAACGACAGGGATTTAAAAAGAAAATTTGGTTAGCCTGTTACTTCTGTAAAAAATTAATTAAAAGCTTGCAGCAGTCAGGGTTGCGTATTATCTTTGCTGCATATCCAGTTTCCTTCCTCAAACCATCTCCCCTAAGGTAAATTCTTATTAATTTTTTGTTTCATCCGGTATCACCTGAAAGACAGGTTTTTAAATTTATTTTTCAAACATTTTAAACCGTAAAAAATGAAAAGGATTTACACTCCGGCTTTAACGGATGCTTTAACTGCCATTGGAATTATTGTTGCGTTTTACAGTTTTTTAGCTGCCGTTGCTTTAATTGCATTGTAAAAAATTAAGCTTACAAAATGAACTCACAAGGGTTTCTAAAAAGAGACCCTTTTTTATTTACAGCCTTTTTATATTTAGAATTACTACCGGTTTAACAAAAGCATCCCCTGTTGCAGGCTGGCGGTGAATTTTACGTACAATATCCATTCCGCTGGTTATTTTACCAAAAGCAGCAAAGCCCAAACCATCCGGATTTAAACTTTTACTTTCATCATATTCAGATTGATCCCCAATACAAATAAAAAATTCACTATTGGCAGATCCGGCCGTTGTTCTCGCCAACGACAATGTACCCGATATATGCGAAAGCCCTGTTTGTTTAGGAGATTCATGTGGTATACCCGGCAGCTTTTCTGCGGTTGCATTATTTGTTTGCCAAATACCGCCATGTATAACACCGGCATCATCGTCGTTGGTAAAAGCATCGTTATAAACTACCCTGTAAAAAGAACTGTTTTTAAATAAACCGGAGTCTACATAAGAAAGAAATGCGTTTGCAGTTTTGGGAGCTTTGTCTGGGTATAACTCAGCTTCAATATTTCCCAGGCTGGTTTCTATTATAATTTGTGGATGCTTATTGTTATTACTGCATGAAAAAAACAAGCCGGTTATTGCCAAACAGAAAATAAATTGTTTCATGCCACAAATTACTTCATTTATTATTGCATAAAAAAAACCGGCGTTTGCCGGCTTTTTTATGCTGTTAGTTTCCAGAAATTAATTTTTTGAAAGCAGCTTTGAGCTGTTATAAACCTCTGCTGCCGCCAGCAATTTCTTCGTTAATGTAAGAGCTTTGTTTTTGGATGACAATACTGAAACAGCATCATTGTTATCCTTTATCAGTTCTTCCAGTAATTCTGGTGTGCATAAAGAAAGAGCTGTGCCCTCCCCTTGTTGTACAAATAATTTTTCGGTAATATTTTGCCCGTTGTAATATTTAATTGAAAAAACATTTAAATAGCCTTTTACAACTCTCACTGCAAAACCCGGCAAGGTTTCCTTTGCTACATAAGTTTTTTTATCGCTTCCAAATTCTTTTTGCGAAACCGCATATCCATCTTGATTTTGATAAGCTTTAAGCTGGCTGGCATAAATAATTACACTGTCATCAGCCACTAAATGAGGTGCTTTAAAGAGTTTTGTAACCAGTTTAAGTGTATTAAACTGTTTAATTGTTCCATCAGTGTATTGCACAAAGCAGCCGTTATATTCACCTGTTGGCACATCAATGGCCGCAGGGTTGGCATTAGCAGTAAAACTTAATGAAGAAAAAATACACAGCAGTGCTGTAAACAAGGGTACAGTTGTTTTCATATAATGTAGGGTTTGGGTAATAACGGATTTTGTTATTTTATATTGCAATAATTGTAAGCTTTTTTATGGCTTAAAATTGTACATATTTTATTTATTGTTCATTTTTAAATACCTGCTGTAATCTTTTGTTTTACAGATAAATTTTGTATTATTATAACCTAAACTTTCAGATATGCCTTACAAAAAATTGATTTTCGGAACAGCAGTAATGACTTTAGCCATTTGTTTTGCAACAACAATTACAAGTTGTAATAATGAAGGTGAAAAGGCAGCCCCTGCGGAAGAGAAAAAAACAGAAACAGCCCCTGCAACAACTACCCCCCCGGACACCAGTGTAAAAAAGGTGATGGACACTACCGCATCACAAAGGCCCACTAAACCCGGTGCATAGTTTTGCAAAACTTATTAAAACAAAGGCCTTTCTTAATTGGAAGGCTTTTTTGTTTTCAGCTTAACGCTTTTGAGTTTTAAGCGTCCTTGCTCATACAGGCTGCGGCGCTGGGTAAGTTTGTTTATAAACCAATGCTCCACCCTGTGATGCGCCGGAATTAAAAAAGCGGCAATGGTTACAAAAATCAGCATTTCATAAAACGGGGTATGATGTGTTAATTCTGCAACTACAGGATGCAGCAGTAAAGTAAGGTACTCAAAGAAAATAAGCAGGGATATAATACCCATGAATTTTATAAAGCCTACTGAAATTTTTATACGGCTTAAAAGTAAGGTTAGCAGGAAAAAGGCCGGTATAAAAATACCAATAAACAAAAGCTGCAATTGCTGTTTACGTTCCTGCTGGGCTTTAACTTTTGCTTCAGCAATTTCAATTTGACGAATATGTTCGTTACTGGAAAGTATTTGCGACTGGCGGATGCGTTCTTTACTGTTTATAGAATCTTTTAATTTTTCCACGGTTGTAATATAAGCCAACGCACTATCTGCATTATGCAGTTTGCGGAAGTATCCGGTTAAAAACTGTGTGGCATCAAGCTCCCACGAAAGAAAGCCATCTTTTTTTGCCAACGAAAGCTGCAAACGGGCATAGTATTTTGCCGAGTCGGCTTTGCCTGTTTTATCATACACTTTAGAAAGACCGCTGGCTGCTTCACAAACCAGCTCTTCATCATTTGCTTCAAATAAATAAGCAAGTGCCCCTGTATAATTTTGTTTTGCATACTCAAAATTCCCCATCTTAAAATAGGAATGCCCCAGCCCCACCATCGCTGTTCCCTTTAAATCTCCATCATTTAATTTATTTGCCTCATTAAGTGATTTACTGAAATAGAAAAAAGCCGAATCATTTTTATTAAGCCTGTTGTAAACATCTCCCAGGTTCAGTGCAATATGGTATTTCCATTCTTCCACATTCCTGGTGTTAATAATTGAGTCTGCCTTAAAATAATAAGTAAGTGCGTTGGCATATTCTTCCTGGTAAGCATACACTATTCCAATATTCATGGTAACACTGGCTAAGCTTACCGGGTTATCCCGCTTTTCTTCCATCTTTAGCTTAGAAAAATAATGTTCAAGTGCTTTAGGATAGTTACCAATTTTTAAAAAAGTATTGGCCAATGAACCATTTGCCATGGAGATACCATCAATAAACTTATTTTTTTCTGCTAAAAACAACGCCTCTTTTGCTAAAACCAATGCAGTATCCGGATTATAGCTGCTGCTTGCATTTGCGGCTTTCCATAAAAGCGTTGCTTTGGCAGTATCCTTTTTCTCTATTGCTGCCATACGGATTAAGCTATCGGTTAAAGCCTTTTGACTGTATACTGAAAAAGGAAAAATTGCAAAAAAAAGAATTGTTATAAAAAGTTTCATTGCAAAGGTTTAAAGGGGGCCAAAACAGCCATGCTGTAATGTTTTGCTGTAAGTTAAATTTTAATACGCTTATGGAGGTAAAAAATTTATAACAAGCAATTTTAGGTAACCTATTGGCATTGTCAATAAATAAAAGTAGATTTATTACCGAACCAGCACAGGCAACAGTTATGAAAGCATCACTTTTAGTTACATTGGTTTGCACTTTTTTACTGAATACTTCTGTAAAAAGTCAGTCTGTTTTTTATATGAACTATCGTTTTACTAATATAGAAGACACCACACTTTATCATATTTTTTTAGTGCGTTATGATGATGGCACAGGTTTTTACAGGGTGCGTTTTTATGATGATATAAGCAAGGGTGATGTACTGGTGGACCTGGATATGGAAGAAAAATATTTTGTTGAAAAAGACGGTACCACTAATTACACCAAATTATATTTTAAAGGTTCTAATCCTCACATTATTGCCGGGGATAAATCTATAAAATACTACCCGGAGCTTTTTTGGTTTAAACAAGATGCAAAAACGGGTATATACGAACCATGGGCAGTAACATCGCCTGATGAGAAAGGTGTGGCACAGGGCCAATTTATTGATCCGCCTGAATTAATAGACCAACAGGATTTGACTAAAGAATTTGTATCTATATTTTTTTCAGAAGAGGAAGGTTTCTATCAAAATCTTTTTGATGAAGCAAAAACCAGGGGGCTTACACCCACACAGAAAGCCGGCACTAAAATATTTCACATTGCAGTAGCAAATACTGAAGATGATGATATTGGAGCTTCCTGCACAAAAGATCAAAGCAGGAATGTAAAAACATTTACAACTCTTGCCGGTTACATGGGGCTGCAGATTATTACCAAAACCATTGACGGTAAAAATTTTGGAAAAGATAATATTGTAAAAGCAGTAAACGAACTTAACCCAACTGCAAACGACATTGTAATATTTACTTACTCCGGCCATGGATTTACCATACCAAAGGAAAACAGAAAATTCCCTAATCTCGATCTCCGGGCACTCCCGTCACAAAGTTATCTTGATTATTATGTTAACATTGAAGACATCTATAATGCAATAAAGAAAAAGGGCGCCCGCTTTAATCTTGTAATAAGCGATTGCTGTAATAATGATCCTAACTCAAGCAATTCAGTAGGCAGTGATATTGCTCAAACCCGTAGCTCGGGCCTTGGCTGGAGTATGGAGAATTGCCGCAGGTTATTTATGAATGCCAAACCAATGTCTATTTTGATGACATCTGCAGATGTTGGAGAAAAAGCATCAGGCAACATTACTTTCGGAGGTTTCTTTTCTTACTATTTTAAAGTAGCCATGGAAAATAACTTCAGCAGTTTTAAAACCAATGTTACATGGGAGGATGTTATTAACGATGCCCGTAAACAAACAATTGAAAAAGCAGAATTAACCTATTGCGACAAGCCATATATTCCCTCAAACATATGCAGGCAGCACCCGGTTTATAAAATAATGTATCAATAATTATTGTTCGCAGCCCTTTTTGCGCCGTGTATCAATAATATACTGAATCTTCCATTCGCCATTTAATTTTACTAACTGGAATGAATTTACACCACAATGGCTAAAACTGCCATTGTAATAAAACTTATATGGTGTCCATACAATAGCCAGCGGCCCGTCAATCCGTATCACATCAAAAACAATCTGTTCATCTGCTGCACCTTTAGGCAATTTAGCAATGGAAGCGGCAAAATCATTTACTGCTTCATTTACCACTACAGTTTGTCCTTCTTTATTACGGGTGATGGTTTGTAATACAGCACTGTCTGCAAACGCAGCCTTTAATAATATTCCATCACTGCTCTTCATGGCAATAAACAATTTATTAACCGCAGCTTTAACTGAATCTTCTGCTGTTTGTGCATTTACAACCATGGTAAAAAAAATACCCGTTAAAAAAACTAAAAAAGCTTTCATAAAAACAGTTTTACAAATGTTTGGCAAAATTATTGAGTAATAAAAGTATTACCCCTGAATCATGAAAAAAATTAAATTACACAAGCGGCTTGCCTTACTGCTGCTGCTGTCAATGGCCGTTTACGGCTGCAATAAAAAATCATTTCCGTCCAATAGCAATAGCACAGACGATAGCTACAATACAGCCGCTGCAGTTAATGCTGCTGCGCTACCTCCGCAGGTTATTACAATTCCCGATGAAAAGGCTAAAACCACTAAAGACGGAGAAGTATATTATGACGATACTAACGGATACAGGTACTGGAGGTATAATGATGGAAAATATTACCTGGACCGTACGCATGACAGCGGAACTAACAAAAAGAAGATAAAAAAAGCGAAAAGAGCCGCCTCAGAAAATCAGTACATCACTAATAATTAGCATAATAATTTTATAACAAAACCGTTAATTAATAAGTGGACTAAAAAAACCACTATTAATTAAATAGCCCACCTGCAGGAACCAGTCACGTGGGCTTATTTATTTTAATAATACCCCAGTATTTTAAGCATACTTTGCGCTGTTTGCTCCTTGGCATATACCCAGTCTGTTAGTTTTCCGTTTTTATCATGGCCCACAATTATATGCTTTGGCGATGGAATAAGGCAATGTTTAATACCTCCGTACCCGCTTATCTGATCCTGGTAAGCTCCTGTATGAAAGAACCCAACATATAATGGCTCCCCTTCTCCTACTTTAGGCAAAAACACTTCATTAATATGTTCTTCACTATCATAATAATCGTGGCTGTCGCAGGTTATACCACCTAATACCACACGGTGATAATCGTTATCCCATTTATTAATAGGCAGCATCAAAAACTTTTCTCCAATACCCCAGGTATCAGGTAATGTAGTTATAAAAGAGGAATCAATCATGTACCAGGTTTCCCTGTCGTTTTGATTTTTTTGGCCAATAACACTGTAAATATGCGCCATACTTTCCCCAACTGTATAACTGCCAAATTCAGTAAACAGGTTAGGCATGGGCACTTTGTTTTTTTTGCAGGCCACTTTAATATTCCGTACAATTTCGTTTATCATAAACTGGTAATCGTACTCAAAGCCCAATGAATGTTTTATAGGAAAGCCGCCGCCAATGTTGATTGAGTCAAGCTCAGGGCATATTTTTTTAAGCTGGCAGTAAAGGTTAATTACTTTATTTAATTCGCTCCAGTAATAAATATCATCTTTGATCCCCTTATTTAAAAAAATATGCAGCATCTTAAGCTGAAAGCGGTGTTCGTTACCTTCAATTTTATCTACATAGAATTCCAGTATGTCTTTTGCACGTATTCCTAAACGGGAAGTATAAAAAGGAAAATTGGGTTCCTCCTCTGCAGCCACTCTTATCCCTAAATTAAAAGGCACTTTTACAGATTTGATATAGGCTCTTAACTCATCTTTATTATCAAGTATAGGAATTACATTTTTAAAACCGCTGTTTAAAAGCCCGGCAATGCGGCTTGTGTAAGAACGCTGTTTAAACCCATTACAGATAATATAAGTTTCCTTATTTATTTTTTTCTTTTCGTACAGCTTTTTTATTATTTCAATATCATATGCAAAAGAAGTCTCTAAATGTATATCATGCTTTAACGCCTCTTCTACAATAAAAGAAAAGTGAGAGCTTTTTGTACAATAACAATAATTATACTGCCCTTCATATTTATGTCGTTTAAACGCAGCGGCAAACATTTGTTTTGCTTTATTTATCTGCTTGCCAATTTTAGGCAGGTAGGTAAGTTTTAGCGGGGTACCATATTTATCAATCAGCGCTTTTATATCCAAATCATTGTACTGCAGGTAATCATTTTTAACTTTAAAATCTTCTTGCGGAAAGTTAAAGGTTTGATTAATGAGGGTGTTGTAAGTATTATCCATTTACTTTGGCTTGTACCGGTTAGTAAAAATTTTTACAAATGTAACTGAATGTAAATATTGTTGACATAAAAAAAGGTGTGAAAAATTCACACCCTTTCTATAAAAATCTATTTGAGTTATTTAACTGAAGCAACCAGCTTTTTAAATGTTTCTGGTTCGTTCATTGCTAAATCAGCCAAAACCTTACGGTTAAGGTCAACATTTTTAGCAGCCAGTTTATGTATAAATTCGCTGTAAGTAATTCCTTCTTCCCTTACTGCTGCATTAATACGTGCAATCCATAACTGGCGGTATTCTCTTTTCTTGTTTTTACGGCCTACATACGCATAAGTCTGGCCTTTTTCTAAAACGTTTTTAGCTACCGTATATACGTTTTTACGCTTACCGTAAAAACCTTTAGCAGCTTTTAATATTCTTTTGCGGCGTGCCCTGCTGGCAACTGCATTTACTGAACGTGGCATATCTTAATTAGTTTAAAGTTAAAATTGATGAATAGGTAGGGTTATTTCATACCCAATAACCTTTTTACAAAGTGCAGGTTTGCATCGCTAACCACACCATCTTTACGTAAGCTGCGCTTGCGTTTAGTTGTTTTTTTAGTAAGAATGTGACGTTTGAAAGCTTTTTGATAGGTAATTTTACCGGTAGCGGTAACTTTAAAGCGCTTTTTTGCGCTGCTGTTGGTTTTAACCTTTGGCATTATATAACTTATTTTCAGTTACTCCCTGCTGGCGCCCCGAACGGACGGGAACTTGTTGAGCCTTGTGGGAAAATGTTTAAAAAAGAGAACTTTCTTTTTCGGGCGGCAAAGGTAAAGTAAAAATATTAATCCGTCAAAGAAATGTAAACCTATTTATACAATCCTCTTCTTACCGGTTAGTGGTATTTTATCTGGCATCTTTAAGCATTAACTTTAGTTATAAAACTACTTAACATATGAAAAAAATATTCTTTTTGGCACTTGTGCTATTGGTTATTACACAAATAACCAATGCACAGTTTGGCAATTTGCTGGATAAAGCCAAACAAAAAACAAAAGATAAGGTTAATCAAAAGATTGATCAGAAAATGGATAAAGCCATTGGTGGCGCAGTAGATAGTGTGGATAATGCAGTTAGCGGTAAAAAAACAAAAAGCGGAAATACAGGCAGCAGTAAGGATAACAACAGTAACGCCTCTTCCAATGAAAATGGCAATGCCCCAAGCGTAAAAGCAGAACCGGTTTCCTTAAAAAGCTACAGCAAATTTGACTTTATACCGGGAGATAAAATTATTGCTTCGGAAGATTTTAGCCAGGATGCCATAGGAGATTTTCCGGCAAAATGGAATACCAATGGCAGTGGCGAAATAGTAACTACCAATAAAAGTTCTGGTAAATTCCTGATGACATTAAAAGATGTTGTTTTTTATCCTGAATGGATAAAAGACCTGCCTGATAATTTTACGCTGGAATTTGACCTGATGTGTACGGATAAATTTAGTTTTTACAGCGGGTATTTAATTGCAGGCTTTACAACGGCAACCAAAGTAGGCGATAATTTCAGGGCATTTGCACGCTTTGGAGATGGAAGAATTGCTGGTGGTGGTGGTTTTGAAGTTGCTTTTCACCCGGAAAATGCAGGCGGCAACCAGGGCTTAACCAGCTTTTATTCATCATTAAACGAAAAAGAGATATTGAAGAATGATGCAGACCAGGATAAGTTCAGCGTGCCGGAAAAGCCTTCTGTGCATATTTCTATATGGCGGCAAAAAACAAGGGTAAGGGTTTATATGGATGATAAAAAAGTATGGGACTTACCCAAAGCTGTTGCAGAAGGGTTGCAGCTTAATTCACTTTACTTTAGAAATGATGGCAGTGCAAACGAAAACGATGCGTATTACATAGCTAATGTACGGCTTGCAGTTGGCGCACCTGATACAAGAAACAAATTAATTACCGAAGGTAAATTTGTAACACATGGTATTTTATTTGATGTAAACAGCGATAAAATAAAACCGGAAAGCTATGGAACGCTTAAAGATATTGCCGCTGTATTAAATGAAAACGCATCCGTTAAAGTAAAAATTATTGGGCATACTGATGCTGACGGTGATGACGCATCTAACCTTGCATTGTCTAAAAAAAGAGCGGAGGCAGTAAAGAATGCGTTGGCTAAGGAGTTTAATATTGATGGAGCAAGAATGACAACGGATGGAAAAGGAGAAAGCCAGCCGGTAGACGTGAATACTACCAGCGTAGGAAAAGCCAATAACCGGCGGGTGGAATTTATAAAAGAATAGAAGCTTAAAGAGTTTATAAAAATAAAGGCTCCAGATTTGGAGCCTTTATTTTTATGTATTTATTCAATCTTAATAATTCCTTGCTTTCATTTCCACTCTTCTGTTTTTTGCACGGCCTGCAGCAGTTTTGTTATCCGCAACAGGTTCATCTTGTCCGTGGCCGGTAGCCGTCATTCTGCTATCGGCAACACCTTTGGTTGCTAAATAAGCTTTTACAGCATTTGCTCTTGCTTCACTTAATACCTGATTTTTTTCGGCAGTACCAGTGTTATCTGTATGGCCGTCAATATCCAGCATTAAGCTTGCATCATCACTCATAATTTTAGCTACATCGTTTAATGACTTAAATGATTTAGGCAGCAATTTTGAGCTTCCGGTTGCAAAGAAAATGTTTTTAGCAGCATAATTAATTTTGTCAATTACAGCTTGCTTAATTTCAGGGCAACCTTGATTAGATGCCGGGCCAGGAGTTGAAGGGCATTTATCTTCTTCATCATTCACACCATCTCCATCAGTATCAGGAATTGGGCAACCCTGGTAACGGGCAACACCAGCAACTGTTGGGCATTTATCCTGTTCATCGTTAACTCCGTCTTTATCTGTATCTGGAATTGGGCAACCATTGTATTTTGCCAAACCTTTTACATCAGGGCATTTGTCATCAGCATCAGTAATACCATCACCATCTCTGTCGGGGCAACCTTGTAAAGAAGCTAAACCTTTTACATCGGGGCATTTATCATCAGCATCAACAACACCATCTCCATCCCTGTCTTTTGGAGCTTCAACCACTGGTGGCGGAGGAGGCGGAGGAGGTGGCATCATTTTTTGTTTGCCAATATTTTGGGCAAAACCTAAAGAATAGAACAAGTTATCTCCTAAATATTTTTCTGTAAGTGTAAACTTGTACTGAGCCTGCAGAAAACCATAGCTAACACTGTTCATATTCCATTGCAATCCCAAACCAGCGGGAATATACCCGGCCATTTTACCATCATAATAACCACCGCCAACGCCGGCAGTTAAAAAAGGAGCAATTTTAGCTGCATCTGTAAAAGGCCTTACGTTTAAAGATGGTTCCAGTTCAAGCCCTATACCACTTTTACCAGTTATACCACGATATATGGCTGCGTAATCCCTGAACATTGCATTCGCTTTAACCGAAAAGTCTATTTTATTAGTCAGGCCTTTCCAGTATGATAGTGACATACCTTTTGTCATTTGCCTAACAGTACTGTAAACCTTACCCGTGATAGGATCTTTAATACCGGTTGGTGCTTTAAAATCAGCCAAGTTGAAATGCACACCTAAAAGGGTACCCTTTTTTGGGGGCATCCAGCTTTTTTGAGCAAATACACAGCTGCATAATACTGTACTTGCAAGCAGCAAACTTAGTTTGTGTTTCATATTGTTTTAGTTTAAAATTTTTGGGCTATGCCAAATGAGTAAAATAGATTATCTCCCAATACTTTTGGTGTTAAAGTAAATTTGTATTGTGCCTGTATCATAAGGTATGTAATATTATCAAAGTTTACCTGCAATCCGCCACCGGCAGGAATAAAACCGCCTACTTTATCATTATAAACACCAATGCCGGCACCCGCTGTTAAAAAGGGAGTCAGTTTAGCGCCTTCGCTGAATGGACGGATGTTTAAACTTGGCTCAAGCTCAACACCAATACCTGATTTTCCAGTTACTCCCTGATAAATGGCACTATAGTCTCTAAATACCGCATTAGCTTTTACACTTAGATCAATTTTTGATGTAATACCTCTCCAATAAGATACTGATAAACCTTTATTCATGTTTCTTACTGCACTATATCCTTTTCCTGTGCTCGGGGTTTCAATACTTGCCGGGCTGTTAAAGTCAGAAAGATTAAAATGAAGGCCAAATAGTTGTCCCTTCTTTTGAGAATACGCAGTACTCATTAGTACGGTTAATGCAACAACGATTGTTAGTTTTAGTTTCATAATTTAGTTTTTGGTAACTGTAAGTGCTTAGGTAAGCAAATATAATGTTAAATTTAGTAAAGGCAAAAATAGCCACCAAAATTATATCTGCATCAAAATCAAATCGCTATACTTTTTTTAGCTTCCATCTGCCTTTTTTAAAAATAACTATGGCAACTGCTGCTAAAACCGTTTCTGCCACGCCAATAGCAATATAAACTCCTAAGGGCCCCATTTTAAGGTATTTTGCCATTAAATAAGCCATTGGTATCTGCAGCATCCAAAACACAAACAGGTTAATTATGGTAGGGGTAACAGTATCTCCTGCCCCGTTAAAAGCCTGCGAAATTATCATACCATAAGCAAAAAAAACATAACTCACCGCAAGGCTTTTTAAACAAAGCGTTCCTGCTTTAACGGCTACAGCATCGTCAGTAAAAAAGCGCATCAGCATTTCGCCAAAAAAGAAGAAAATGATTGCCACTATTGCGAAAAACAGCAGCGTTATAAAAGCGGTGCGCCATACTGATTTTTCGGCTCTTTCCGGGTGCCCTGCACCCAGGTTTTGCCCAACTAATGTTGCTGCGGCATTGGCGAGGCCCCAGGCAGGTAAAATTGTAAATACACAAATTCTTATTGCTGTAACATAGCCGGCAGTAACTGATTCACCTGATTCTGCAATTATTCTTGCCAGAAAAATCCAGCTGCAACTGCCTATTATGAACTGTAACATACCTCCAAAAGATGTTGCAAGTATATTCTTTATGATGCCTGCTTTTATTGCAAACTGCTTAATGGTAAGCTGTATAATGTTTCCTTTTTTTGATAAATGATACAGCTGATAGAGCACCCCCGTTGCCCGCCCGGTGGTTGTGGCAACAGCAGCGCCTAAAACCCCCATTTTGGGAAAAGGCCCTACTCCAAAAATAAGCAGCGGGTCCAGCACAATATTTATAGCATTGGCAATAAGCAGAGCCTTCATTGCAATAGCCGCATCTCCTGCCCCTCTGAATATAGAATTGTTTACAAAAAGCAGCATGATTACAATATTACCCGTGAGCATGATTTGTGTAAAACGGTAATTTTCATGCACCAGTTTTTCACTGCCGCCCATAAAAAACAATATTTCTTTTGAAAAGAAAATACCTGCAATGCTTATTAATACAGAAAAGAACACCGCAATTAAAATACCCTGTGCAGCCACTTCTGCAGCCGCCTGAGTATTTTTCTCCCCTATACGCCTTGCTACCAATGCCATTATACCCATTGCCAGCCCCCATGCCACCGAATATAAAATACTTAATGCTGCTTCTGTTAAACCTACTGTAGATGCAGCTTCGGAACCAATTTTATTTACAAAGAAAATATCTATAATAGCGAAAAACGCTTCCAGTAACATTTCCAGCACCATTGGCACAGCCAATAAAAAAATAGCTTTATCAATACCACCGGTTGTAAAATCTTTTACATCGCCCCGTACGGCTTGTTTCAACAACAGCCAAAAAGATGTTTTTGAATTTGATATATGTTGATCAGTCATAACCTTAATTAAATATTGAAATTGTTTTAGGAAAATCTGCCGGGATGCACTTAAGGATTGGATAGTGGCAATAAAATAATAGCAGCCGCTTAAAGCAGTTTACAAAAATCCTTAAGAGTTATTACAGAATCATATGCAGTAATTGAAGGTTGTAAAACTAAGATTTGGACTTGCAACAGCCAAATAAAAAATTATTTGCCCTATATTTGCAGCCCAATAATGGTCTGGTAGCTCAGCTGGATAGAGCATCAGCCTTCTAAGCTGAGGGTCATTGGTTCGAATCCAATCCAGATCACTTTAAAAACTCCTGTTAATGCCGGGAGTTTTTTATTTTTATACAAATTGCCGCAATGGATGTAAAAATTGAAGCTTCCTGGAAAGAAGTGCTGAAGAATGAATTTACCAAACCATATTTTCAGCAAATAGCCACATTTTTAAAAACTGAAAAAGCGGCAGGCAAAACTATTTACCCCCCGGGACCGTTAATTTTTAATGCATTTAATCAAACACCTTTCAGCAAAACAAAAGTGGTTATTATCGGGCAGGATCCGTATCATGGCCAGGGGCAGGCACATGGTTTAAGTTTTTCTGTACCCAACGGGATAAAACCACCGCCTTCACTTGTAAATATTTTTAAAGAAATACAAAGTGATATTGGTGTAGCTATGCCCCAGCAATACGGTAATTTAACCATGTGGGCCGAACAGGGTGTACTGTTGTTAAATGCAGCTTTAACAGTTCGTGCCAATGAGCCGTTTAGCCATGCCAATTTTGGCTGGGCCGATTTTACAAATGCCGTTATTCAAAAAATATCTGACGAAAAAAAAGGGGTGGTTTTTTTATTGTGGGGAAAATTTGCGCAGGAAAAACAATTACTTATTGACGAAACAAAACATGTTGTTTTAAAAGCAGCACACCCCTCTCCTTTTTCTGCAGACAAAGGTTTTTTTGGCTGTAAACATTTTTCTAAAACAAATGAAATACTGGTAAAACAGGGGCTGCAGCCCATTGACTGGAAATTACTAACGCCTTAACTTATCTTTACTTTATAAAATTGTATGACACTGCTGAAAAATATTTTTGCCCGTATTTGGGCACTGTGGGGGCTGCTAAGTTTCATTATTACCTTCCTGATTATTTTCATTCCTTCTATGATTTCTTATTTAATAAAAGGAATTAAAGGGCAACAATATTTTATAACTGTTGCCCGCTTTTGGATGAACATTTGGCTGCCGCTTATTGGCTGCCCGGTAAAAGTTACGGGCAAACAAAATTTTGAAAAAGGTAAAAGTTACGTAGTGGTATTTAACCATAATACTTTGCTGGATGTACCCTTATCCGCACCATATGTTGCGGGTGCAAATAAAACTATTGCAAAAGCTTCGTTTGCTAAAGTACCGCTGTTTGGATGGTTTTATAAAAAAGGCTCTATACTGGTTGACCGCAAAAGCGAACAAAGCCGTATAAAAAGTTATGAGGAAATGAAAGAAGTGCTTGCGTCGGGCATGCATATGAGTATATATCCTGAAGGCACACGCAACCGCACCGGCGAGCCTTTAAAAGCATTTTATGATGGCGCCTTTAAACTTGCAACTGAAACGCAACATGATATTATTCCCTGCATTATCATCGGCACAAAAAAAGCAATGCCCGTTAATCAATTTTTTTACCTGCTGCCTGTAAAATTGCAAATGCATTTTTTACCACCCGTTTCAGCAGCAGGTAAAAACGCAAAAGAGTTAAAAGAAAAAGTGTTTAACATTATGAAAGATTACTACGTTGCTAATGCGAAGTAACAATTACAAATCGTAAAAATAGCGGGTGCGGTTAATTTTTAAATCACGCAGTATACTCGATTTTGGATTAATGGTAAGATTGAAAAAACGGTAACGCCCCACTGGAGAAATATTAATAGCCATTTGCCAGCAGTGCATTTCTCTTGTAAGATACATACTTAGCGATCCAAGCTCTTTTGAAGTAATGTTGTAATACCCGTTAATACCCAATTGCCATTTGCTGGTTAAATTCAATGTACCATTCCAGTTTACATTTTGATTGTAATCTGCTTTATAACCGGAATAATCTTCTTTTCGTGTGCGGGTGTATGTAAAGGAATAAGATAAACTTACGCTCCAGGGAATATTGAAGTTGGCAAACTCACCGGGGTTTTTGCTTATATAGGCAGCTTCCTGCTGGTATTCATCATAAGGCAAACCACTAACCGGGTTTGTTTGTTGCGGATTGGTTAAATTATTTGAAGGCAATTTTTCTTTTTTATCACCACCCTTAAAGCTGGTTTGCATGGAAATATTGGCGCTGGTTAAAGTACCCAGCGAAAATGGTTTTTTACGCCAAATAACTTTATCAATAAAATCGCCGCGGCTGTTAGTTTGATAAGGCATTGCAGAACCACCGGCAGTAATACTTATTTTATCGAATAAATTAGTACGTGCCGATATTGAAAGCGCACTCAGCTTAAACGAATCGGCCAGTAAGTTGTAACTGCCGTTAATACTTAAGCCATCAAGAATTGTAATTTTTTTTATCGCCGCTTCACCGGTATCTTTTTTGCTTTTAATTTTCATTTGTATGTTGTTATCAACACCAAAAGTTATGGCTCCGCTTTTACCTTCTCCAAAAGCAGAAAAAATATTTCCATCATATAAAGATGCTCTTGAAAAATTTTTACCTGTTGTATCTGTTTGCAACCAGTAATGGTCTTTGCCATTCATATCAGGATGATAACTAAACCCGAAATTGGGACGTATTTCATGACGGATTGCCTGTACTTTGCTGTTCTTTCCAAAACCAATCATTCCAAAAATCCTGGTAGAGCCACTTACACCCCACGACATTTCCCTTGCGCTGTAAAAACCTTTATTAATTGCAGTATCAATTTTTTTAGAAGCGCTGTTCCACTTTTTAACCACTTTGTTTTGATACCAGTACTCCTGGTAACTTACGTTTGGTGAAATTTGTACAGGCCCCAATGAAGGAAGTGCTAAAGTAATGGGCACATTATGGCTGGCACCCCATTGCAGTTTATCAATTAACTGCTTGCTTATATTACTGGCAGTATCATAAAAGTAAGTAAGGCTTTTAACATTTGAGTTTAAAGCCACACCCAAATTTTCGTACCATTTATATTCTCCCGTTGGTTCTTTTTTTCTAAATGGATAAAGTGTGTTAAGGTTAAAACCAATATCGGGCAGGTTAAGATTTATTAGTTTTTGAGAAGTGTTTTGGTTATGATTGGCACTAATGGTAATGCTTGCTGGCTGGTTGCCGGTTTTGTCCTTCCATATTTTAGAATAAGTAATGGACGACTGCATTTGGTTTTGAAAATTACGCTGCGGATTGTTTGGCACTGCAGAATTATAGCCGCTGCTGCCAGCGTTTACATTTGCACTGAATGTTACACCCGGCCTTGCTTTTGAATCCATAGAATGATTCCAGGTAACATTAAAACTTCTTGAACCGGCCGCATCCAAATCACGAAAGTGTTGCACGTTAATATTAAAGTTTCCCTGGTAATGATATCGTTTGTAATAACGTGGGCTTAAACTCGCCGTCCACCCGCCATACGAATACAAAGTACCACGGGCAACAGCATCCCAATGCTGGTTAATAATTTTATAGTAGCCTAAACCTTCTAATGCCAAACCCAATTGTTCATTAGCAGTAAACGTTGGTGCAATTAAACCGGAATGCCTTCCTTTAGATAACGGGTAAATACCAAACGGTAAAGTTATTGGTAATGGGATGTCTTCAATCTCCGGATGCACCGGCCCGGTAAAAGCCATTTTCTTATTAATGAATTTTATTTTTTTGCTTACAAAAGAAAAATGCGGTGTATCTAAATTACAGGTGGTAAACCTTCCACGATAAGCATAAAAAACATCCGGGCTTACTTTTTTTATTATTTCCCCGTGCACAAACATTTCATCCTGCTTGGTGTAAGTGCTTTTTGTAAGCCCCTTCTGTGTTTTCATATCAAAGCGTATGGAATCACTTACAGATAAAAAGTCGGCCTGTTTAAATGTTGGAAACGCAATTACCTTGCCTGTACTGTCTTTTACAATATAGGCACTTACTAAATTAGTTTGCTGGTTATATTCAATAAGCGGCGCTTCCAGGTTGTTATCAATATACTGAACGGTTGTTTTTTTACCATACAGCAATATTTTTTTTGCCGGCACATCCATTACCATCGAATCATCGGCATGATAGGTTACCGGCGCATCCAGCGTGTCTTTTGATCTTTTGAACGTAAACGTATCAGTAAAATTTACGGTGCTGTCAATAATTTTTTTACCCGCAGTGGCGTTGTTATTTTTTAGCTGAGAGGTATCAGTTAGTTTTTTAACCGGCGGAGTGTCCGGTAAGGCATTTTGAGTAATAGAAGAAGATAAACTTGTTGGCTGTTTTTTCTTCTTTACAGGTGTATCGTTAGTTAAATAACTGTGAAAGTAAAGTTGCCTGAAACTATTATTGCTGCCGTAGAGCGTTACACCCGCAACCAGCAGTGCCAAAGCCCATGTCAATATGTATTTTGCCTTACCTTTGTACAACTGGTTCATAGTTAGCGTGGCAAAAATAGCCATAATAACACAATGATTTTGTGAATAATAATATAATTACTAACCCCCTGTATAAACCTTTTTAATAATTATGCTGAAAAACCAAGTGCCTGTTTTAGCATTAATTGCTGCTTTTAGTTTGTTAATATTACCGCATGCTTTTTCACAAAAAAAATTAACCACCATTATTGTTGATGCCGGGCATGGAGGCACCAGGGATCCGGGAGCTTCGGGGCAATACGAAGGTTCACTGCGGTCAAAAGAAAAAGATGTAACCCTTGCCATAGCCATGAAGCTGGTAGCTGAATTAAAAAAGCAGTTACCAGATGTAAATGTTAAGCCAACAAGAACCACAGATATTTACCAGGACCCAAGGGAAAAAGCCAGAATTGCAAATGAACTGGGCGGACAATTATTTTTATGCATACATGCCGACAGTGGACCGTTAAAACAAGGCAGAAGGCAAATTGGCACCAGGGAAGAAACAAGGTATCATGTATCTTATAAAAAAGTAAAGAAGAAAAAAGTAAAAATATCCACTCCATACACCGTAACCGTACCGGTTTACGAATATTTTAAAATGCCGCTTACAAGAAGCGGCACCAGCGTTTGGATATTTGCGCCGCACAAAACAAGTGATAAACTTAAAGCAATAATGGATGGCGGCGAAGAGTTTGAAATAGAAAACGATAATGTTGACAGTACTGACAACGGGTTTGATTTTAATACTCCGGAAGGAAGGCAACTGGCCCAAATATATGCCAACCGCTTTCAGTTGCGCAGCGACAGGCTGGCCACTTACGTAAATGAAGAAATTGAAAAAACAGGAAGGCCGGCATTAGGTGTAAGCCAGCGGCAAAAAGGTATTTGGGTATTGCAGGCTACCAACATGCCTGCCATATTAGTGGAAACCGGTTTTATTAATAACCCCGAAGATGAACGTTATATTAACAGCGAAAAAGGACAGCAGGAAATTGCAGCATCCATTACTGCAGCGGTGGTGCGTTATAAAAAACATATTGAAAGTGCAAACAAACCTGCCGCACCTGTTGCTGAAACAAAACCAGCCGCAGAAGAAAAAAACAATACTGAAAAATTAGACAGCCGCACTACCAAAGAACAAAAAGTGCTGCAGGTAAAAAGCAATAAGCTTCGGGTTGAATTATTTGATGACGGCGAAATAGATAACGATATTGTATCGGTATATTTCAATAAGAAACTGGTGGTGGATAATAAATCCCTTACTGCAAACGGATATGTGTTTAACTTAGATCTTGTTGAAGGCAAAACAAATGAACTGGTATTATATGCCGACAACTTAGGTTCGCTTCCTCCTAACACCGCATTAATGATAATTACGGACGGCACCAACCGGTACGAAGTAAGGCTGGCGGCAGATTTAAAAAATAATGCATCAGTTCGTTTTGAAATTGTAAAACCCGGCAAACCTTAACCGCAGTAAAACCAAATAACTGCATTGATTTTTTTGAACAATAACTACTGCAATGAAAATTTCGAATGAAACTAAAGTGGGTGTATTAACAGCAGTTGCCATTACGCTGCTGGTGCTTGGCTTTAATTTTTTAAAAGGAAAAACTTTTTTTGGCAAAAGCCATAACCTGTTTGCAAAATACACAAACGTACAGGGCCTTGCCAACAGTAACCCGGTTTATATTAATGGTTTGCAGGTAGGCACTGTTTACAGCATTACCACCGATAAAAACATGAAGGAAATTTTGGTGAACATGACCATCAATAAAGATGTAAATATTCCCAAAAACTCAGTAGCCATTATAAAATCAAATCCATTAGGCACTACCAACATTGAAATCTTACTGGGAGATGCAAGTAACTATTTACAGCAAAGCAACGATACCATTCCTACCCGCCAAAGCGCCGGCATTATGGAAGCTGCTATGCAGGAAGTAAGGCCTGTACTTGGGCAGGTAAAAAATGCCATCCACTCGCTGGACTCTGCATTGGGCACGCTTGCAGGTGTGGTTGACCCTAATGCAAAAAATAATATCAGAACCATTCTTGAAAATTTAAACAAAACCACCGCAGGCTTAATTGTTTCCTCTGCATCGTTGAATGAATTGCTGAATACACAGACAGGTGCCCTGGCAAAATCATTAAATAACGTAAGTGCTTTTACCGGCAACCTTGCAGATAACAACCAAAAGCTTACATCAGTAATGAGTAATCTTGATAAAACAACCACTAATCTTTCTAATTTAGATTTAGAAAAAACGCTCAATACTTTAAACGGCACAATCGGAGAGTTAAAATCTACCATTGGTAAATTAAATTCCAATAATGGTACGGCAGGCATGTTGTTAAATGACCCAAAGCTGTATAACAATCTTACTGCAACATCCAATAAACTGAACCTGTTGCTGGATGATTTAAAAACAAACCCCAAACGTTATATTTCATTCTCGGTATTTGGCAAAAAAGATAAAAGCACTCCTCTTACTGTACCATTGCCCGATACGGTTAATGCACCTTACATAAAGCAGTAATAATTTATCATTCTGTTATAAAATAATTTCAGCATCTTGCAGGCTAACAATTTTTTTGCATTGCAAATACATTTTACAAAGCTGTTATTATTGTTAACTTTCTGCGGTTTATCAGCCGTAAAAGTTTGTGCACAGCAGCCTGTAACCGCTCCTGCTGCAGATACAGTAAGGGTAATTCAGATTATTAAAGCAAAAAACCTGCGCCAAAAAAATATTGACTCTGTTAATATTATTGAAACTGCCGCCGGAGATGTGGTGATACAGGAAGGTTTAACCATTACTTACTGCGACAGTGTAGTGATAAAACGCCCCGCCAACATTGTAGAAGCATTTGGCAACATTCACATTAACGATAACGACAGCATTCACACATATTCGCAATACCTGCGTTACATAGGTGGTGAACGGATTGCCTATTTAAAAAAATCAGTAAAGCTTACTGATAAAAAAGGTGTACTGACTGCCGATGATATTGAATACAACCTGCGTACCGGTATTGCCAGCTATACAAATGGTGGCAAAGTGGTAAATGGCAAAACCACTTTAACCAGTAAAGAAGGCGTGTATTATTCCGATACAAAAGATGTTTATTTTAAAAAGAATGTACACCTTGTTGACCCCAAGTATAACATCTGGACAGACAGTTTACTGTACAACCTTAACACAGATATTGCAACCTTTATTGCACCCACTCATATTGTAAGCAAAGAAGGTATTATTGATACCAAAAGCGGCACCTATAATTTAAGAACCGGCGAGGCTATCTTTTTTGACCGTCCTGTAATAAGAGACAGCACCCGCTCTGTTACCGGCAATAAAGTTTTTTTTGATGATAAGAAAGGAATAATGATTGCAGAAGGTAATGCCAAGATGGTGGACAGCACCAACCAGGTTACAGCCATTGCAAATCATATAGAAGTTAATACAAAAGAAAACTCCTTCCTGGCATATAACAAGCCGGTTATGATTTTGCATAAAGATGGCGACAGTACTTATATTGCTGCAGATACTTTATTTTCCGGTTTAAGAAAATATGACGCTGCAACAAAAAAACAACGCACAAAAGTTGATACACTCGCCGGTAAAACTGTTATAAAAAAAGACAGCATAACAACCACCACTGTTAATTCAAACAGTAAAGACACTGTACAAAAAGCTGTTACTGTTAAAACAGATACATTAAACAAAGCAGTGGTTATAAATCTTAATAACAAACAAGATACTGCCATCCGTTATTTTTTGGCGTTTCATCATGTACGCATCTTCAACGATTCGTTACAGGCTGTAAGCGACAGTCTTTATTATGGTACTGAAGATTCCACGTTTCAGTTGTTTGGGCAACCCATTGTATGGAACGGGCAAAGCCAGGTTACAGGCGACACCATGTATATGTATACGGAAAACCAAAAAGCAAAAAGGCTGTATGTTTTTTATAACGGTATGATAGTAAATGAGCCGGCAAAAGGTTTGTACAATCAAATTGCAGGGCGTACTATAAACGGTTATTTTAAAGATGGCAATATTGATTATGTAAGGGTAAAAGGCAGCCCTGCAGAAAGTATTTATTATCCGCAGGATGATGACAGCGCCTTTGTTGGCATGAACAGGAGCAGCGGCGATGTAATTGATATTTACTTTATAAATAAAGAACTGAATAAAGTAAAGTTTGTAAATAATGTAGATGGTGTAATGTACCCGCTGAAGCAAATACCCGGTGAAAAAAAACAATTAAAAGGTTTCAGGTGGCTGGATGCAAGAAGGCCCAAAAACAAACTGGAATTGTTTGAATAATATTCCGTACTTAATCTTTTACATAACCTTAACAGCATATTTGCTCATTGCTGCGTTACAAGGAAAAAATGCAATTCAACTGGCATTATTTTAGTTAACTACTCTTGTAAAAAACAGCACATGAAAAAACTACTCTTACTGGTTGCTATTGCAGCCACTGCCCTTTCCACAAAAGCACAATCCGGTAACGGTTACAAAAATGCCATAGGTGTACGCCTCGGCTCAAGCGTGCCGGCAATAAAAAGTGGTATTACTTACAAACATTTTTTTAATAAAGCAGCAGCAGAAGGTATTTTAAGTTTTGGTGATGGTGTGTCGCTTTGCGGCTTATATGAAATACATAAACCCATTACCTCTGTTGAAAGCCTGCAATGGTTAATTGGCTTTGGCGGTTATGTGGGTATTAATAACAGCACCAATAATGTGGGTGCAGCCGGTATCATCGGGCTGGATTATAAATTCAATAACATACTGCTTAACCTTACACTGGATTGGAAGCCGGAGTTAAATATTGTTTCCAAAGTTGGGTTTGAAGCATCGGGCATAGGATTTTCTGCAAGATTTACGTTTTAAAAATATAATGAACCAGTATTAACAAAAATGTTCATTAAATATGAGCATTTTTTGTTAAGTTAGTGTACCCAAAAAATTAGTTATGAAAAAACTATTACCTGCATACTTTGCTATTCTTGGATTTTCCGCCACCAGTAATGCACAAAATGTTTCTCTTAACGATTCTGTTATTTACGTTGATAACACACCGGTAGCCTATTATGTGAAAGCTTTAAATGAAACGGATTTGCATTATGATGTGTACATTATAAGCCTTGATAAAAAAATGCTGCTGGCTGCTAAAGTTGTAAAATTTGAAGCCCCTGTAAAACAGTTAAAGCCGTTTTACTACTACAACATAATAATGCATGCCACTAAAGATACATTTGCTGTGTATCATAAAGGGCAGGCATTTACGCAGGAGCTGGCAGAGCTGATTCAGAAGTATAATCTTATTCAGAATAACAGCATCAGCAAAAAAAACTGGTACAATTTTAAACATTCGTACGACGGCAATGCTGCATTAAAATTAAAAATCAGGGATTATGAAAATTTTCTGAATGAAAGAAAATTTTTTAACGAACAGGTTTTAAGAGACCGCAGTAAACCGGTAACAATTGTGGATGATAAAATTATTATGCAGGATAACAAAAAAATCGGTTTGATTGTACCACCAAAAAATTCTCAATCGCAGGGAGACTTTACAAGAGTTACTGTAACTCCTGTAACCACAGCATCTAATCAAACAGCATTTGCAGTAAGTGTAAAAGAATCGGGCAACGCAAGTACAGAACCCACAAAACTAATTGGCTATAATGCACCTTTTGCTGTTCAGCTTTTATCAGACAGAATTGTAGATCCGTCTAATGATTACATTGTTCCTCCCAGAGATAAAAAAACACAGTCAGATCCTCCGGGCTTATATCAAATTTCGCTGCCACTCAATAAATCTGCGCAGAATGAAGATATGTTATGGGTAATATGCCAGTATATTGAAAATTATTTGCTGTAATTCAATTACTATAAAGCAAAACCCATCTTGCAAGATGGGTTTTGCTTTATATAAAAAAGTAAAAAGCCTATTTTAATTTAGCCAGCGCTTCTTTAATTCTTGCCCATGCTTTTTCAATATTGTGAATATTGTTG
>JBGAIJ010000008.1:0-211108 GCA_044225605.1 Ferruginibacter sp. | reverse complement strand
TACCTTTATATTTTGTAATAGTTAATAAATTATAAACGCTGCCATAAAAACGCAGGTTGCTCAGGTGTACTTTGGCCAGTAAGCTTTTAGGTACTGTATAACCTAAAACTAATGTATTCAAACGAAGAAAAGTACCCTTTTCTATACCAAGTGTGGATGTTACACCAGTTTCGCTGTATGATAAAGGCAAATTGGCATTGGTATTGGCAGCATTAAAATCATCAGGTGTTTTCAGGCGTACAAGCTGCCCGTTTACCACATTATAAATTTTATAAGCATTTGCCATAATAGCCAGTTTGTTTTGATAAACACCTGCTTCTTTTGGTCCAAATAACGATAACAGTTTATTGGCATTGTACACATCATTACCTACGCTGTAATTAAAGTTTACGCCCAGGTCGAAGCTTTTATAAGAAACATTCATATTAAAACCACCGGTGAATTTAGGACTGGTGTTTGCAATAATTCCAAGGTCCTTATCATCAATTTTACCATCGCCATTAAGGTCTTTGTACTTGGGCAAGCCGGGGTACGCAATTTGGCCTGTAGGCCGGTCAGTACCTGTGGTAATGCCATGTGTTACTCCTCCGGATACGCTGGTAAGATCTGCCACACCGGTTTTTAAAGTATACATGCCATTGTTGTAGGTAAAATCGTCAGGTGTATAAAAACCATTATAAACCAATCCACGTACCAAACCTACAGGCTGGCCAACAATTAATTGATAATCGGATGAAGGGTAGGTGGAGCTGCCATTCCAGGCAGAACCATACAGCCCTGTTACATTATCAGCTAATTTATCTACATTGTTTTTATTAAAATTAATATTTCCACCCAAGGTAACCTTCCAGTCTTTCTTTTCAAACACAGTTCCCAAAAGTGAAACTTCTACGCCTTTGTTGCTAACCTGTCCAATATTTGCATAAGTGTAGGTAAAGCCCGTAACACCCGGAACGGTGGTTTGCAGCAGCAGGTCTTTGGTGCTGTTCCAGTACACATCTACCGTACCGGAAAGTTTATTGTGGAACAGTGAAAAATCTGTACCAATATCACGGGTAATGGTGGTTTCCCATTTTAAATTGGGGTTTGATAAAATGGTGGGTGTGCTTAACTGGTAAGCCGCCAATGTGGAGTGGTTTACATCATATTGGTTCCGGGGGTCGGTAACAGAACCCCATGACTGCACATTTACCCCGGAAGGTATATTATTGTTGCCCACAGCACCATAAGCAACCCTCAGTTTCAGGTTGTTTAACCATTTAACATTTTCCAGAAAACTTTCGTCGCTTGCCCTCCAGGCAAATGCTGCCCCGGGAAAATAACCCCAGCGGTTATTTGCAGAAAACTTAGAAGAGCCATCAGCACGGAACGTACCAGTAAGAAAATACCTGCCTTTGTAATTATATTGTAAACGCCCAAAATATGAATTAAGGCGGTCGGGGGTGTTTACACTTGAAGAAAATGCAAATACGTTTCTTGCCCTGTCGTATTGATTAATTTGGGCAAAAGCGGTTTGTTCAGTAAAATTAGCCGGAAAGTAATTTGCCTGTATGGAAATACCAGTGCCGCCAGAGTTAAATACTTCAGTACCAGCCAGTAAATTAAATGAATGCTTTTGGCGTAGCTTAAATTCGTAGCCCAACGTGTTTGCCCAGCGCATTCCCCAACTGTCGCTTTTACGATAGTCTGCATTACCAGCATACAGTTTATTACCTGTTGCATCATCTATAAAGCCATTGTAAGTGGCGCCCGACCAATATTTACGCTGGCCCCATGCACCGTTTCCGCTCATGTCTGTATGGTAGGTAAGCCCTTTTATTATTTGCCAGTTAAGGGAAGCTATGCCCACAAAATTTTGACTTAAAGTCAATGGGTCATAGTCGCTGATACGGGCCACGGGACTATAATTATCCCATAAAACGTTTTTGCCATATTGGGATATATTATTGCTGGCGGTTAGTGCAGCAAGATTGCCCAAAATATGAGAAGTAGCAATGGGCCTGAACTGATAGGCACTGGAAAGTATGGAGCCACCGCCGCTGCTTGTTCCTTCATCTCCCAATGTTGGCGTATTGGCATAGCGTATGTTTAAATCAAAAGTAACCTTGTCGGTTATTTTTTGGGTTATTTTAAACTGTGCCGTGGCACGTTTTTGATAAGATTGCAATTTCATGCCTTGGTCATCAGAGTAAGTGGCAGAGAATAATATTTTGGTTTTATCATTTCCACCAGTAAGTGTTGCAGCATGGTTCCACGATACTGACTGCTTATAAGCTTGTTTTTGAATGTTATCTGTTGCTAAACTCCTGTAGCTTTCAATACCACCGGTGTTGGTGCCGGCATTAGCCCCCAGTCCATACAATTGCTCAAATGGGGTTTGGTAAGAAGCCCCGTTAGCTGCGGCATTCCCCCATACATATTGCAAGTAATCATATGGGCTTAATGCTTCTAAATATTTGATTGGGGTATTTATTTTAGTGTAGCCATTGTAACTAACAACCGTTTTACCACCTTTTGCTGCTTTGGTGGTGACAAGTATTACACCATTAGCACCTCTTGAACCATATATGGCGGCAGACGATGCATCTTTTAGCACATCCACGCTTTCCACCTGGTCGGCAGGAATATCATTTAAATTACCGGGGATACCGTCAATTAATACCAATGCCTGGCTGCTTTGAGAAATGGAACTACCGCCACGTACCCGTATATTAATGCCACCGCCGGGCCGGCCGTCCTGTGTGGTAATGTTTACACCGGGCAATTTACCCTGCATGGCCTGTGCAATATTGGGTACAGGTACGGTGGCAATATCCTTTCCGGTTACCGACGAAACAGCACCTGTCAAATCACGTCTTTTTACTGTTCCATAACCTATTACCACCACTTCGCCCAGGCTTTTATTGGCTTCTTTTAGTAACACATCAATGGTGGTGCGGCTGCCCACTTTTTCTTCCACAGTGGTATAACCTACAAATGAAAATACAAGCGTGACATCGGCACCGGCTAACACGGTATAATATCCGTTAGCATCGGTTACTACTGATTTTCCTGTGCCTTTTACATTAATAGTAACACCCACTTTTGGTTGTCCGTTATCGTCCCGGACAGAACCGCTTACCGTTTTGGTTTGCTGTGCAAAAGCCTGCGAACCAATTATTAAAACAAAAGCAACGCAAAGGCTCATACACCGTTTAAAAAAATGCGAAAATGGCTGCCGGTTACCGGGTTCGGAAAATTCTTTCCTAACAAAACAGTGCATTAAATGTGCTTCAAAAAATGGCACCTGTTTTTTCATTGCTTTTAACATATTAATTGGTTGAAACCGGCAACACTGGGTTTCCGGTAGATGAATAATAGGCTTTGCTAAGTAGCCGGGCTGCAGTCAATTGAGAAATAGCAAGTGTGCAATCGATTACATAACGTGATGCTAATTTATGAAAAGCTGTTATTAGGCTTCAATTAATTTACGCAATCGATTGAGTAGAATTGCCACAAAGACTATATAAATAATGAAAACCGTTACAATAGCTATACAGAGAAAGTTTGTTGAAAATTATTGTTCTCTGAAAACTTAAAAAAGTCCCTGCAAAATTTGAAATTGACCAGTTATAAAAAAGCTATAAATTAGCAATTAGTAATGCAAAACAGTAAACTAAGCTGTTTTAAACGTGGATAACTCCCTCAAAAAAGTTAAAAAAATCCCCTTTTCAGCAAAAACCCTTCCAAAATGCCTAAAATCACAAAAAACAACCCCTTAGTCTGAATTTATTTCCCTAACTTTGCCCTCCTTTAATTTGGGGTTAGTGGCATTGGGCCTGTTTAAACCCTATAAGCGAAGGGTCTTCTGCACATTCAAAACGTTTTAATTACAATATGTCTGCAACAAAAACAACCGCTGCTAAACGTATCAATTTCGGAAAAGTTGAACATTTAGCAGAAACTCCCGATTTACTCGGAATCCAGATTCAGTCATTTAAAGACTTTTTCCAGTTAGAAACCACTCCTGATAAAAGGAATGTGGAAGGTTTGTTCCGTGTGTTTAAGGAAAATTTTCCTATTACTGACACACGTAACATTTTTGTACTGGAATTTTTGGATTATTTTGTTGACCCCCCACGCTACACTATTGATGAGTGTATTGAAAGAGGTTTAACTTATGCGGTGCCTTTAAAAGCAAAGCTGCGTTTAAGCTGTAATGATGAAGAGCACGTGGATTTCCAAACCATTGTTCAGGATGTGTTCTTAGGTAACATTCCTTACATGACCCCACGTGGTACATTCGTTATTAACGGTGCTGAACGTGTTGTGGTAAGCCAGTTACACCGTTCACCTGGTGTATTCTTCGGCCAGTCTATTCACCCCAACGGAACCAAGATTTACTCTGCAAGGGTAATTCCGTTTAAAGGTGCATGGATGGAGTTTGCTACAGACATTAACAATGTAATGTATGCTTACATCGACCGTAAGAAAAAATTCCCTGTAACAACTTTACTGCGTTCAATAGGTTTTGAAACGGATAAAGACATACTGGAGTTATTTGGTATGGCTGATGAAGTAAAAGTTGACAAAAAATCTTTACAAAAATATATTGGCAAACGCCTTGCTGCACGTGTACTGCGTACATGGGTGGAAGATTTTGTGGATGAAGATACCGGCGAGGTGGTAAGTATTGAGCGTAATGAAGTGGTATTGGAAAGAGATACTATACTTGATGAAGAAAACAGCGAAATGATCCTTGAAATGGACGTTAAGAGTGTTTTCATTCAGAAAGAAGAAGTAAGTGGTGACTACGCTATTATTTACAATACATTAAATAAAGATACTTCTAACAGTGAACTGGAAGCGGTACAGCACATCTACAAGCAATTGCGTGGTGCTGATGCTCCTGATGATGAAACTGCACGTGGTATTATTGACAAATTATTCTTCAGCGATAAGCGTTACGATTTAGGCGAAGTAGGCCGTTACAAAATTAACCGCCGTCTTGGCTTAAACTTCCCTATTGAGAAGAAAGTATTAACCAAAGACGATATCATTGCCATCATCAAAACATTGGTGCAATTAACCAACGGTAAAAGTGAGGTGGATGATATTGACCATTTAAGCAACCGTCGTGTGCGTACAGTGGGCGAGCAGTTATATGCCCAGTTTGGTGTTGGTTTGGCACGTATGGCACGTACCATTCGTGAGCGTATGAACGTACGTGATAACGAGGTGTTCACCCCGGTTGATTTGATTAACGCAAGAACTTTATCTTCTGTTATCAATTCATTCTTTGGTACCTCTCAGTTGTCTCAGTTCTTAGACCAAACAAACCCATTATCAGAAATTACACACAAGCGCCGTATTTCGGCTTTAGGCCCCGGCGGTTTAAGCCGTGAGCGTGCAGGCTTTGAGGTACGTGACGTACACTACTCTCACTATGGCCGTTTGTGTACTATTGAAACTCCGGAAGGTCCAAACATTGGTTTGATATCTACGCTTTGCGTACATGCCAAAATAAATGATATGGGCTTTATTGAAACACCTTACCGTAAAGTAACAGAAGGTAAAGTGGATATGAAGAAAATCACTTTCCTGAGTGCAGAAGAAGAAGATACCGCAAAAATTGCCCAGGCAAATATTGATATTGACGATAAAGGAAACTTTGTTGATGATAAAATCAAGAGCCGTCAAACTGGTGACTTCCCGATTTTGGATAAAGGCGAAGTGGAATATATGGACGTGGCACCAAACCAAATTGTAGGTTTAAGTGCTTCATTAATTCCGTTCTTAGAGCATGATGATGCCAACCGTGCGCTGATGGGTTCAAACATGCAACGCCAGGCAGTACCGTTAATTAAACCCGAAGTGCCTATTGTTGGTACAGGTTTGGAAGCTAAAGCTGCCCGTGATGCAAGAATTCAGATTCATGCAGATGGAGAAGGTGTTGTAGAATTTGTGGATGCTAATGAAATTCATGTTCGTTACAAACGTGATGAAGTGGCGCAATTGGTTTCTTTTGAAGAAGATTTAGTTATTTATAAACTCACCAAATTCGTTCGTACCAACCAGGAAACATGTATTAACCTGCGTCCTGCTGTTGCAAAAGGACAAAAAGTTTCTAAAGGCGATTTCTTAACTGAAGGTTATGCAACCAAAGGTGGTGAAATAGCTTTAGGCCGTAACATGAAAGTGGCATTCATGCCATGGAAAGGTTACAACTTTGAAGATGCGATTGTAATTAGTGAGAAAGTGGTGAAGGAAGATTTATTTACTTCAATACACATCAGCGAATTTGAAATTGAAGTACGTGATACTAAACTGGGTGAAGAGGAACTGACTCCGGATATTCCAAACGTAAGTGAAGAAGCCACTAAGGATCTTGATCAGAATGGTATCATCCGCATTGGTGCACATATTAAAGAAGGCGATATCATTATTGGTAAAATCACTCCAAAAGGCGAGAGCGACCCAACTCCTGAAGAGAAGTTGTTACGTGCCATTTTTGGTGATAAAGCCGGTGATGCTAAAGATGCTTCATTAAAAGCGCCAAGCGGAACAGAAGGTGTGGTAATTGATAAAAAATTATTCCAGCGTGCTAAGAAAGATAAGAATGCAAAAGTGCGTGAGAAAGCACAACTGGAAAAAATTGAAAAAACACACGAAAAGAACGAAACTGATTTACTGGAACTGTTGATTAACAAACTGCAAACTTTATTAAAAGATAAAGCAAGTGCAGGTGTTAGCAACAACTTTGGTGAAGTGCTGATTGGTAAAGGTGCAAAATTCAATGCGAAGAATTTAGCAAACATCGACTACCAAAACGTTAACCCGTTAGGATGGAGCGGTGATGCTAAAGTGGATGATTTAATAAATGTTTTACTGCACAACTATAACATTAAGTACAACGAAGAATTAGGCCGTTATAAGAGAGAGAAGTTCAACATCAGTATTGGTGATGAATTGCCTGCAGGTGTGTTGAAACTGGCTAAGGTTTATTTAGCGGTTAAGCGTAAACTGAAAGTGGGCGATAAAATGGCGGGCCGTCACGGTAACAAAGGTATTGTTGCTAAAATTGTACGTGCAGAAGATATGCCTTTCCTTGAAGATGGAACACCGGTTGATATCGTATTGAATCCATTGGGTGTACCGTCAAGGATGAACCTGGGACAGATTTACGAAACCGTATTAGGATGGGCCGGTGAAAAATTAGGATGCCGTTTTGCAACACCAATTTTTGATGGTGCCAGTGTAGATGAAATTGCTTCATACATTGAAAAAGCAGAGCTTCCTAAATTTGGTCATACTTACTTATATGATGGAGAAACAGGCGAACGCTTTGACCAGCGTGCAACTGTAGGTATCATTTATGTAATTAAACTGCACCACATGGTGGATGATAAAATGCACGCCCGTTCTATTGGGCCATACTCTCTCATTACGCAACAGCCGCTGGGTGGTAAAGCACAATTTGGTGGTCAGCGTTTTGGTGAAATGGAAGTGTGGGCACTGGAAGCATACGGCGCAAGTAACATTTTGCAGGAATTGTTAACGCTTAAATCTGATGACATCATTGGAAGGGCTAAAACATACGAAGCAATTGTAAAAGGCGATAACGTACCACGTGCAGGTATTCCTGAATCATTCAATGTATTGGTACATGAATTACGTGGCCTTGGCTTAGACCTGAAATTTGATTGATAAGTCAAAAGGCAAAAGTCAAAAACTGAGCCTGCAAGTCAATCAGATTTTTAATTTTTAATTTTTTAATTTTTAATTATAACATGGCATTCAAAAAAGAAAACCGTCCAAAAGCAACCTTTTCTCAAATTACTATTGGTTTGGCAAGCCCAGACAGTATTTTGGAAAAAAGCTATGGTGAAATTTTAAAGCCTGAAACAATCAACTACCGTACATACAAACCAGAAAGAGATGGTTTGTTCTGCGAAAGAATTTTTGGGCCGGTAAAGGATTATGAATGTGCCTGCGGCAAGTACAAGCGCATACGCTATAAAGGCATTGTGTGCGACCGCTGCGGTGTGGAAGTAACAGAAAAGAAAGTACGCCGTGAACGTATGGGCCACATTAAACTGGTGGTGCCTGTAGTTCACATCTGGTACTTTAAAAGTTTACCAAATAAAATTGGTTACCTGTTGGGTATGAGCTCTAAAAAATTAGAGAGCATTGTTTACTACGAACGTTTTGTGGTAATACAACCAGGTATTCGTGCTGATAAAGGCCAGAACTACGGTGATTTATTAACGGAAGAAGAATATTTAGATATACTGGATACTTTACCAAAAGATAACCAGTTTTTGCCTGATGAAGACCCCAACAAATTTGTTGCTAAAATGGGTGCACAGGCAGTGCATGACATGCTGCAGCGTATTGACCTTGACCAGTTGAGCTACGATTTACGTAATGCTGCTGCAAACGAAACATCGCAACAACGTAAAGCAGATGCTTTAAAACGTTTGAGCGTTGTGGAAGGTTTCCGTGATGCTAATACAAGAATTTTAAACCGTCCTGAGTGGATGGTAATGCAATACATTCCTGTTATTCCACCAGAACTGCGTCCGTTAGTTCCATTGGATGGCGGCCGTTTTGCATCATCTGACTTAAATGATTTATACCGTCGTGTTATTATTCGTAACAACCGTTTAAAGCGTTTGTTAGAAATTAAAGCGCCTGAAGTAATCTTACGTAACGAAAAACGTATGCTGCAGGAAGCGATTGACTCATTGTTTGATAACAGCCGTAAATCAAATGCTGTAAAAGCAGAAGGTGGCCGAGCATTAAAATCATTGAGTGATGTATTGAAAGGTAAGCAGGGACGTTTCCGTCAGAACTTATTGGGTAAACGTGTTGACTATTCTGGTCGTTCGGTTATCGTTGTAGGTCCTGAACTGAAAATGCATGAGTGCGGTTTACCAAAAGATATGGCTGCAGAATTGTTTAAGCCATTTATCATTCGTAAACTGATTGAAAGAGGTATTGTAAAAACAGTTAAGAGTGCCCGTAAACTGGTTGATAAAAAAGAAGCCATTGTTTGGGACATTCTTGAAAATATATTGAAAGGCCACCCGGTAATGCTGAACAGGGCTCCAACCCTTCACCGTTTATCAATCCAGGCCTTCCAGCCAAAATTAATTGAAGGTAAAGCAATACAATTGCACCCATTGGTAACTACTGCGTTTAACGCCGACTTTGACGGTGACCAGATGGCGGTACACGTACCATTAAGCAGTGCATCTATTTTAGAAGCACAATTGCTGATGCTTTCTTCTCACAATATTTTGAACCCACAAAATGGTACACCCATCACCCTTCCTTCACAGGACATGGTACTGGGCTTGTATTACATCACTAAGGGTAAAAAATCAACTGCTACAGAAAAAGTAAAAGGCGAAGGAAAAGCGTTTTACAATGCAGATGAAGTTATCATCGCTTTAAATGAAAAGCAAGTTGATTTACACGCAAACATTAAAGTAAAAGCCAACGTACGTAATGCAGATGGCACGTTTACTTACAAGTTAATTGATACTACGGTAGGCCGTGTTTTATTTAACCAGCATGTTCCAAAAGGAGCCGGTTATGTAAATGCATTGCTTACTAAAAAATCACTGAGAGAAATTATTGGTGATATTATTAAATGGACAGACGTTCCAACCACGGCTAAATTCCTGGATGATATTAAAACATTAGGATACCGTATGGCATTCCGTGGTGGTTTGTCGTTTAACATTAACGATTTGATTATTCCTGAAGTTAAACAGGATATGATTGAAAATGCCCAGGGTGAAGTTGATGAAGTGTGGGAAAACTATAACATGGGTTTAATTACCAACAACGAACGTTACAACCAGATTATTGACATTTGGAGCCGTGTGGATACCAAAGTAACTGAAACATTAATTCGTGAACTGGCAGCAGATAAGCAAGGTTTTAACTCTGTTTACATGATGCTGGATAGTGGAGCCCGTGGTAGCAAGCAGCAGATTAAGCAGCTTGCCGGTTTAAGAGGCTTGATGGCTAAACCACGTAAATCCGGTTCATCTGGAAGTGAGATTATTGAAAACCCAATTCTTGCAAACTTTAAAGATGGTTTGAGTGTATTGGAATACTTTATCTCTACCCACGGTGCCCGTAAAGGTTTGGCGGATACAGCGTTAAAAACTGCGGATGCCGGTTACTTAACCCGTCGTTTGGTGGACGTTTCTCAGGATGTTGTTATTAATGAAGAAGATTGCGGCACATTACGTGGTATTGCAACTTCTGCATTAAAAGATAAGTATTGCAACTTCTGCATTAAAAGATAATGAAGATATTATTGAAGGCTTAAGCGACCGTATTGAAGGCCGTATGAGTTTGCATGATGTATATCATCCGCTTACAGAAGAATTATTAATTTCTGCAGGTGAAGAGATAAGCACAGAAATGGCGAAGAAAATTGAAGACAGCGGAATTGAAACTGTTGAAATACGTTCGGTGCTTACCTGCGAAAGCAAACGTGGTGTGTGTGTGAAATGTTATGGTAAAAACCTTGCAAGCGGTATGCTGGCGCAAAGAGGTGATGCTGTGGGTATCATTGCTGCACAGTCAATTGGTGAGCCTGGTACACAGTTAACATTACGTACTTTCCACGTGGGTGGTGTGGCTGGCTCTGCATCTGTAGAGTCTTCACTGGGTGCTAAGTTTGACGGTACTATTCAGTTTGATGGTTTGCGTACTGTAACTACAGAAGATAATGAAGGTAAAAAATCGCATGTGGTAATAGGCCGTACTGGTGAGGTAAGGATTATGGATGTGAAAAACGACCGCCTGTTAATTACAAATAATATTCCTTATGGTGCAACGCTTAGTGTAAAAGACGGGCAAAAAGTTGCCAAAGGCGATACTATTTGTACATGGGATCCATTTAACAACGTAATTGTTGCAGAAGTAAGCGGTGTGGTTAAGTTTGAAGCGCTGCTGGATGGTATTACTTACCGTGATGAAAGTGATGAACAAACAGGGCACCGTGAAAAAGTGGTTATTGAAACAAAAGATAAAACCAAGCTGCCAACAATTTTTGTAGAAGGTAAAGAAAAGAAAACATACAACTTACCGGTAGGTTCGCATATAGTGGTGGAAGAAGGTGATGATGTAAGAAGCGGACAGGTACTGGTAAAAATTCCACGTGTATTAAGCAAACTGAAAGATATTACGGGTGGTCTGCCACGTGTAACTGAATTGTTCGAAGCAAGAAATCCAAGTAACCCTGCAGTGGTTTGTGAAATTGATGGTGTGGTTGCGTTTGGTGCCATTAAGCGTGGTAACAGGGAAATTATTGTTGAAGCTAAAGACGGTGTGGTTAAAAAATACTTAGTGCCATTAAGCCGCCAGATACTGGTGCAGGATGGTGACTTTGTAAAAGCAGGTGCAGCGTTAAGTGACGGACAAATTTCTCCGGCAGACATTCTGGCAATTAAAGGGCCGTTTGCAGTACAGGAATATGTGGTAAATGAAATTCAGGAAGTTTACCGCTTACAGGGTGTAAAAATTAATGATAAGCACATTGAAGTTATTGTTAGGCAAATGATGCGTAAAGTAACTGTAGAAGATGCAGGAGACACTAAATTCCTTGAAGGCGATACAGAAGATCGTTACGACTTTAATACCGAGAATGATTACATTTTTGATAAAAAAGTAATTACTGAAGCAGGGGATAGCGGTAAATTAAGAGTGGGTCAGATTGTTACCTTACGTGATGTTCGTGAAGAAAACTCCATCTTAAGGCGTGCTGATAAAAAACTGGTAGAATACCGTGATGCTAAACCTGCAACATCATCTCCGTTGCTGCTGGGTATTACAAAAGCATCGCTGGGTACGCATAGCTGGATTTCTGCGGCATCGTTCCAGGAAACAACTAAAGTATTATCATCTGCAGCCATACAGGGTAAAACGGATGAAATGCTTGGTCTGAAAGAAAACGTTATTACAGGTCATCATATACCAGCCGGTACAGGTTTGCGTGAGTTTGAAAATATGATTGTAGGAAGCAAAGAAGAGTACGAACTGCTGATGACAACTAAAGAAGCGATGAGCTTTGATGACGAAGAGTAAGTAATAAATAATCTTTTTTATAAACCACCTGCTGCAAAGCGGGTGGTTTTTTTATGATGTTAAGTCAAATACCTTTTTTAAAGTTTTACCGTTAATAGTTTTACAAAAAGTAATTTTTAACCTGTAATATTTTAGTGTAAATGGAGCAACAAACACATATAGTAAATGAACGCTTAAAACGTATAGAGCCTGTTTCAAAAAAATGCAGTTTTTGTTATACGGGCACATCGCAGCATATAAACGACAGTTATTTTGTACCGGTTTTTAAAGAAAATGACCGGACTAATATAATCGTATACCGTTCAGTAAAGTATCAAAAAATTGATATCGGCATACCCCGCTGCACAGACTGCAAAGCCATTCATCAATCTGCAAAAACAAAAGCACTGCTTATTTCGTTAGCGTGTGCGCTGGCAATTTTAGCATTCATGATTTATAATTTTTTAAACTTTCATGCTGTAGTAAGTGTGGCATTAATGTTTCTGAGCATTTTTGCAGGTATTGGCGGGTATGCTTATTTGCAAAATGTATTTGCACGTAAGGCGGGTATCAGTTCGCTAAAGGATGGTGCAGAAAATGACCCGCTGGTAAAAGATTTTTTAATGCAGGGCTGGAGTTTGAAACAACCGAGCGCTTAAGATATATAATGCGGTTACTTTTTTTTAGCAAAAACTTATAAGTAATGGAGAAGAAGAGTCATGTGCTTAATGAACAGCTGCGGAGAATTGAACCTGCTGCAAAGAAATGCAGTTTTTGCAGCAACGGTATTGTAAGTGATGTGGATGATTGTTACTATGTGCCGGTTTATAAAGTGAAAGATCGCTCAGGCATTATTATTTACAGTTCTGTTACTTATTCTAAACTTGGCCTGGGCATACCAAGATGCTCCAGTTGTAAACACACACATGTTAGTGCTCAAAAGAAAGCATTTATTATTTCCACCGCAGCAGCCATAATAATTTTAGCATACGCTGTTTATTCGTTTCTTGAAATACCGGCGGCAGTAAGTATTTTTTTATTCCTGCTTAGCGGAGCCGTTGGCTTTGGCGGATATATTTATTTAGAAGATAAATTTGCAAAAGACGCCGGTTGTTTGCCAAAACACAGGGGGCCGGAATTTGATCCTTTAATTAAAGAATTTAGAACGAATGGATGGATACTGGCAAAGCCATCAGCCTGATTTTATATTAGAAGAATAGCGGGCTCTGCCGTTAACCCTTTCTTAAAACTTACCGCATAAATGCCTTTTAATAGAGTTTTTCAGGTATCTTGCCACAGTTAATATTTGTGTGTAATGAAGAATTTGTCCATTGGGTTAAACATTGTTTTGCTGGCGGCTGTAGGCTTCCTGTATTATCATAATTTTTCTGGTAAAGCAAATAAAAGTGCCGTTGCTAACGATACTGGTGCAGTTAAAACAACCGATACAACAAAACATATTTTCAATATTGCTTATGTTGACTTTGACTCCCTTAATACCAAAATTATTTACCTTAAGCAGCACCGGAAAGACATAGAGCAGGAGCAAAAAAATATAGAAACCGATGCAGTGAATGCTTACAAAAAAATGGATGATAAACAAAAGGACTTCATGCAGAAAAATCCAAACGCAACTCCTGAACAGATACAAAAAATCAGGACGGAGTTAATGGAAGATCAGCAGAACATAGAATCAACCAAACAGGAAAAACTGCAGCAGCTTAATCAAAGGAGCTTTACGTTGCTGGAAGATATAAAAAGCAAATTGAGGAATTTTATTGCGGATTATAACAAGGATAAAAAATACCAGTATATTTTAATGACAGGTACAGGGCTTGATTATCTTATTTATAAAGATACCGCACTGGATATAACGCAGGATGTAATTGCAGGCATGAATGAAAAGCTGAAAGCAAAATAGCAGTACTGCTGGCAATCCGCTAAAATTAATTATCTTGTTCCGGTATTAAAACCGGAATTTTTTATGCCAGAACAAACCACAGATTTAATACCAGGAAATTTAACGGAACCGGCTTTTAAACCAAGCCTTGGGTTATTTGATGCTACAATGATTGTTGCCGGAAGCATGATTGGCTCCGGTATTTTTATTGTAAGTGCAGATATAACCCGTAATGTAGGCAGTGCAGGCTGGCTGATTGCCGTTTGGCTTATTACAGGGTTTATGACGTTGACTGCCGCATTAAGTTATGGAGAGCTAAGCGCCATGTTTCCCAAAGCAGGCGGGCAGTATGTTTACTTAAAAGAAGCATTCAATCCATTAGCAGGATTTTTATACGGCTGGAGTTTTTTTGCAGTAATACAAACTGCTACCATTGCAGCTGTGGGTGTTGCCTTTAGCAAGTTTGCAGCATACATTTTTCCGCCCTTGAGCGAAAAAAATATTTTATTGGATTTAGGTTTTGTAACTATATCCGCAGCACAACTCGTATCAATTGTTTTAATCGTATTACTTACTTACATAAATACAAAAGGCATACAGGGCGGTAAACTAATTCAGCGGGTATTTACTTCTGCAAAATTGCTTGCGTTGTTTGGGCTTATAATTTTTGGTTTTATACTGGCTAAACAAAGTTTTTGGAGTGAGAACTGGCAAACAGGAATGAATGCCACACAATTAGAAAAAGATGCAAGTGGTGCTTTTATTGCCGGTGGAAGCTGGCTTTCAATTGCAGGAGCAGCGTTAGTTGGAGCCATTGCAGCTTCTATGTCAGGTTCTATTTTCAGCAGCGATGCATGGAATAATGTAACCTTTATAGCCGGCGAAATAAAAAACCCTAAAAAGAATATTGGCCTCAGCCTGTTTTTAGGAACGCTGATTGTTACAGTAATCTATGTTTGTGCAAACCTTATGTATTTGAATGTACTTCAACTAAAAGGGATTGCATCTGCAGAAAATGACCGTGTGGCTGTAACAGCTGCAAAAGCAATTTTTGGTAATGCAGGTACATACGTAATTGCAATATTAATTATGGTTTCAACCTTTGGCTGTAACAACGGATTAATACTGGCCGGTGCCAGGGTGTACAACACCATGGCAAAAGACGGTTTGTTTTTTAAAAAAGCAGCTGAGTTAAATAAAAATTCAGTGCCGGAATTTGCTTTGTGGGCACAATGTATAATGGCATGTTTATTATGCCTTAGTGGTACTTATGGTAAATTGCTGGATATGATTTCTTTTGTAGTGGTATTATTTTACGCACTAACAATACTTGGTATTTTTAAACTGCGTAAAGACAGGCCTGATGCAGAGCGCCCCTACAAAGCATTTGGTTACCCTGTATTGCCCATCATTTACATTATTCTTGCAATAATATTTTGTGTATTTCTGATTAAAATGAGCCCAATATATGCAGGCATTGGTTTGGGTATTGTATTGGCTGGTATTCCTGTTTATTATATTGCCATTGGCAATAAGAAAAATGTATAGTGCAAATGGATTTTAATAAACTCTTTTCCGGTTTTTCAAATATAAAAGTTGCTGTAATTGGCGATGCCATGCTGGATACGTATTGGTGGGGAAAAGTCGATCGCATTTCTCCCGAAGCACCGGTGCCGGTGGTGGCTGTAAGTAAAAAAGAACAGCGTATAGGTGGTGCCGGTAATGTGGCTTTAAACCTGCAGTCGCTGGGGGCGCAGGTAAATGTAATAACTGTACTGGGTAAAGATGAGGAGGGAACACAGCTTGCAAAACTGTTTGAAGAAAATAATATCGGAACAAAATATTTAGTGCATAGTGAAAACAGGAGTACTACCAACAAAATCCGCATTATAAGCCGCAACCAGCATATGATGCGGCTGGATGCAGAAACAACAGCTGATATTAATACCACTGATGAGGAAAGACTTTTGTATGCATTTGAAAATTACATTGCTGCAGAAAGCCCTCATGTGGTGGTGCTGGAAGATTATAACAAAGGGGTGCTTACAGAAAATGTTATTGCTAAAATAATTTCGCTTTGCACACACCATCAAATTATTACAACTGTAGATCCCAAGCGCAAAAACTTCTTTGCTTATAAAGGCGTTAATGTATTTAAGCCAAATTTAAAAGAAGTAAAAGAAGCGTTGAATATTATTACAGACGGAGCCGATGCTGTACTCTTAAAAAATATTCATCTGCAGTTAAAAGAAAAATTGCAGCACCAGGTATCATTCATTACGCTTTCAGAAAAGGGCGTATTTTACCAGCAGGATGATAATGCAGTGGTTATTCCCACACATATCCGTAATGTGGCAGATGTTAGCGGTGCCGGCGATACTGTAATTGCAGTGGCATCACTTGTATATGCTGCCACAAAAAATATTTCCTTAATGGCAGAAATGGCCAACATTGCAGGCGGGCTGGTTTGCGAAGAAGTGGGTACTGTTGCAATTGATAAGGAAAAACTGCTTACTGAGTGTAAAACTCTTTTGCAATAATTTTTTGTATCCCCTCCATCTCTTCTGCCCATAATTTACATCTGTTAAAAGGAAGTCATTAATTGTTAGCCTGTGTTTAAACATTGCTTAAAAATCTTAGAAGCTTTGTGGCAGTAAATTAAATACTTTTGGTTTACCATAAATACCCACCCAACGTATGCAAAAACTATCGATTGCTGTACACGGCGGCGCCGGCACCATACTTAAAGAAGATATGACTTCCGATTTGGAAGCTGCTTATTACAAAGGATTAAACGATGCACTTACCGCAGGTTATGCCGTGCTGGAAGAAGGCGGCACAGCCATTAATGCGGTTAAAGCAGCAGTGGTAATGCTGGAAGATAATTTAATGTTTAATGCAGGACGTGGTTCTGTATTTACAAAAAAAGGAGTACAGGAAATGGATGCCGCTATAATGAGCGGCAAAGATTTATCTGCGGGTGCAGTAGCAGCAGTGCGAAACGTTCGTAACCCTATTGAGCTGGCGGCAGAAGTAATGCACAACAGCAACCATGTTTTTTTAAGTGGCAAAGGCGCTAATGATTTTGCAATAAAACAGGGTGTTAAGTTAGAGCCTGATGAATATTTCTTTTCTCAATTCCGGTACGATCAATGGAAGGCAATACGTGACAGTGATAATTATTCACTCGACCATACACACCAAAGCCTGGAAGAATTATTCCGTGATAAAAAATTTGGAACTGTTGGCGCAGTAGCATGTGATAAGGATGGTAACATTGCCGCAGCTACCAGCACCGGGGGAATGACAAATAAAAAATATGGCCGCATTGGCGACAGCCCTTTAATTGGCTGCGGTACTTATGCAAATAATAAAACCTGTGCTATTAGTTGCACCGGCCATGGCGAGCCATTTATTTGTGCCGTTGCCGCCTATGACGTAAGCTGCCTTATGGAGTACAAAGGCTTAAGCCTGCAGGAAGCCATGAATGAAGTGGTAAACAACAAACTGGTAACAATGGATGGTGAAGGTGGAATGATTGGCGTGGATGCAAAAGGTAATGTTGCAATGGTGCTTAACAGTGCCGGCATGTATCGTGGTATGCATACCAGCAGCGATGAACATGTGGTTGCGATATATAAATAATTTTTGTTACAGGCATTAATACCTTGATTGAGCTTTGGTGGCGACGCTCCATTCAACAGTATATCATTCTTCAACTTTTATCAAAGCGCAGTTGTTAATACATAAATTTCCAAACCTTGCTTTACATTTGCTGCAATGAAAAAATATGCAGTAATAGTTGCCGGTGGTGCAGGTACAAGAATGGGTGGCGCAATACCCAAACAATTTCTTCTGTTGAATGATAAGCCCGTTTTATATTATACCCTGCAAACTTTTTTGCAGGCTTATAATGATTTACAGGTAATACTCGTATTGCCTGAAGAATACGTGGGTGCCGGCCAGGAAATTATTGATGCATACTTTGATTACAGCCGTATACAAATAACCATTGGCGGCCGCACAAGATTTCACTCCGTACAAAATGGCCTGCAATTAGTAACAGAAGAAAGTATTGTATTTGTACACGATGCAGTACGCTGTTTAGTAAGTAAAAATTTAATTGAGCGGTGTTATAATGCAGCTATTGAATATAGCGCTGTAATTCCGGTTATTGATTGTAAAGACAGTGTGCGCTATATACGGGGTGAAGAAAATGAAGCGCTAGAACGGGCGCAGGTAAAACTGGTGCAAACACCACAAACTTTTCATAGTAAAATTTTACTGCCTGCCTTTGCAATTGACTATAAGGACAAATTTACAGATGAAGCCACTGTGGTGGAAGCCTTTGGTATAAAAGTACATTTAGTGGAAGGAGAGGAGCAAAATTTTAAAATAACAAAACCGCAGGATCTGCTGCTGGCAGCATCCATGCTGCAATAATTATTTTTTTACCAGGCGAAGCATTGGATGCAGGTGATTAAAACGGTAAAAATTATAGGGCTGGTTTATCGGGTTCATTTTAATATAGAAATCTGCCACGCCTTTTATTTCAGAGCCTTCCAAATCTAAAATAATTCCTTTGTTGCAGTATTCTTTAATAAGGCTGTCGTATAAAAAATAATTTGCTTCCAGCCGCTTGCCTTCATCTGTAATGCACGAAATAATATTATAAAGCCTGTTGTTATCGTTAAACAATAAGGCAAGAGCAACTAGTTCATTTTTTTCATTAAATACTTTTCTTATTATAAGCAACTGCTTTTGCTGCAGGGCAACACATAGATTTTCAAAAGCAGCAAAATCTTTTTCTTTAAGATGATTCACCCTGCTGCCATACAATTTTTTATAGAGTTGTATGGCTTCATTTATATCATCAGCTTCTTTATAAACCAGGTTAAATTTAGTAATGCGGCGCAGGCTTTTTGTAAAGCCGGGTAAATAAGCAGCATACACATCTTCGTAAGGTTTATTAATATCCAGTATTAAATTTGTTTGCGCAGTGCAATGCTGTGTGTCAAAAAAAATATTGTTGCCATAGTTTAAAAATACTTCGGCAAATTTATAATGCACAAACAATGTATTTTCAATTTCTTTGTATTGCTCATTCGTTAACTGCTGCTTGTAAAAAACGCCCAGTTGTTGTGTAAATGGTGGCTGAAAGAGATAAGTAATAAAAAATTTTTTACGCCATACCAGTGGCATTACCGCTTCATAATCGTTTACAACAATCCCATCCCAATTATCTGCAATTGCATCTAAATAAAACGAATAACCATAGATAAGGCTGTTAGCGGCTTTGGCAATGCAGTTATCCCACTTTGCTTTATCAATATCGCCATGCTTTAAATAGCTAATCATTTTAAAGTCCTGATAAGGGTAATAGCTTTTTTAAAATCTTGCTTGAAAAATCTATACTAAAACCCAGTTTTTTAATAAACTTCTTTTCATTTACATAGGACCGGTAATAGTCTCTGTAAACTTTACTGTATAACAGGGGTATATAAATATTCATTACACCTTTAAAAAGCGGCACCTGTAACCCGGCATCATATACAAATCTTCCTGTACCCGCTGTACTGCTCCATGTTGCAGCTGATGTACCTATATCAAAAAAAACTTTCACCGGAATTTTTACAGGCAATACACTTAAAGGGTTTATTTTTTCAGGAATATCAGTTGTGAGATTGACTGCTGCTAACCAATTATCAGTTTTGCCTACCTTATCAAACAATAAGTCGGTGCCAATTTTAAAGCCGCCATCACGTATCATTAATTGCTGCGATGCTATTTTATCAAATTCATTGCGCCCCATAAAATAATTGCTGTAGGTGTAATCTTCATATCCACGTGGGCCGGTCAAGTTGAGATGGTACCGTTCGTTTTCAAATTGTTTCAGCAATGTTTTATCGCCGGTATAAAAAAACTTGCCTGCAAAAAAGCGCATGTTTAAACCGCCTTTTTTAGGATAATTAAAAAAGTAATTACCGGTAAATGTAGCCCGTACAAAACCATCAGCCTGCTCTGCCATTAATATTCCTTTGTATGGATACAGCACTCTTTCATTTTCAATACCAACCTGCAATTCGTTTATATATCTTCTTATTGAAGGATAACTTACAATATCAATTTGTAAAGCAGTATCCCGTTCAAACTTCAACTGCTGTTCTCTTATAAAATATGTTTTTAACTGAATAAATTTTGTAAGCTGGCTGCGGCTGTTTTTATTAGCAAAAGTATATTTTACAGATGGGGTGATTTTTGAAAACCGCAGGTAATTTAATTTACTGGTAGAATCGGTATAGGTATCTTTATTAAAACTCATGCCGCCTACAGAAAACTCAAGCCTTGCGCCATTATTACCCGGGTATAAATTGTAACTGATTTTACCGGCGCCGTTAAAGCTTTTACTTTTTGAAGCATATAACGGAGCTAAAGCAAACTGCAGTTTTGTTGCTGGCAGAGTATAATTATGCAGCAATGCGCCAACCATTAACTTGTCGTAAACATTATACCCAAAAGCAGGCAAGGCAAAAACATAATGATGTTTATCGGTTTCCTTTAAACTAAAGAAAGAAACCAGGCGTATATCTTTTTTAGCAGTATTTTTTTCTATCGATCCTTTTTTATGTAAAAGGTTAAACAGGCTGTCTAAATTTCTTCCACTTGTTTGCTCAACAGATTTTTTAAAATCATCCGGGTAAGGATGTTTAAAATGCCAGCCGGAATAATAATTTTTCATGCAGCTGTCAAACAGTTCTTTACCCAGTTGCTGTTCCATCAATGCCATCCAGTTACCCGTTTTTGTATATGCCACGGCATTGTAATTGGTGCTGTTAAATAATTCAGAAGCAGTTTCAATTGGCTGATCTTTTTTTACTGCAATTACAGATTGTAATATGGTTTGCTGTATATCAGCAGGCATCCTTTTTTTTATAAAAGATGATTTGTTGCCTACAAAATCAATACTGGTGTTGCCGTATTGCTGCATCATATAACGGTTGTCGTAAAAGGTATTCATTCCTTCATCCATCCAGGGGTGCTGGCGTTCGTTACTGGCTAATATGCCGTAAAACCAATTATGGCCTACTTCATGATTAATAACAAAGTCAAGCATTTTTTCTGTACCGCCGCTTGATAAAAAAGTAATGGTGGGATATTCCATTCCCCCGTCGCCCCGTTCATCTTCCACCACGCTTACAACATCATACGGGTATTCTCCCAGCCATTTGCTTTTAGTAAGTATCGCCTGTTTAATTAACTGAATGCTGTTACTCCAAACTGCTTCATTGTTAGAATAATAATATGCATATACATCGATCATTTTGCCTGATGGTAATTGCAGCTTATCTGTTTTTACGGTAAACTCTTTATCAGCAAACCATGCAAAATCATGTACATTATTTTGTTTGTAATGCAGTGTTTTTGTTTTTGAAGATGATGTAACAGCCGGAGTTGTATTTTTTTTGTCAACAGTTTTTTTGGCATCTCTTTCTTCTCTTGTAAAACGTTTTCTTTTTGCCAGCCATTCTTTTTCAGCAGTTTCCTGCAGGTTGCCGGTTGCAGCCACTGCATAGTTTTCCGGTACGGTTATTTGTACTTCATAATTACCAAACTCACTGTAAAATTCTCCTTCATCTAAATACGGAATTGGATGCCACCCTTTATGATCATACACCGCCGGCTTAGGATACCATTGTGTAATTTGATATGACTGCCCCATATGCCCGCCTCTTGAAAAATTATATGGAAGCTTTACATGAAAAGGAGTTTCAATTTTACAAGCTGCTTTAGGAGCCAGGGGAACGGGTAAAATGAGTTTAATAATATCCTGGTGCTGCGGATGGTCTTGAGTAACTGCTGCTAAACTGTTAACCCTGAAATTGAGCCGGTTTATATAACCTCTTGCATCATTGTTTGAAAAATAAAAATCGGTGCGGCCATTTTCAAGCAGTTGATCGCTGAATGCGGTGCGGTCGTTTTTACAGGCATTTGGCCACACATGCATCCAGATATAATGCAGTGTATCGGGTGAATTATTGATGTACTCCATTTTTATAAAGCCATCCAGGGAGTGGTCCACGTCATTTAACGATACATCAATAGAATAATTTACCTGTTGCTGCCAGTAAGTATTTTGGCTGTAAGCAGGTTTTAAATAAAAACAATAAATGGTTATGAAAAATGCAACTTTTCTCAAAACAAGGTGATTTATTCAAAAATAACAAATAGCTGCTGAAAAATACCGTGTTACCTGCCCTTTCCGCTAAAGATGATTTTAATGGTGTGCATCATAATTTTAAAATCCAGCGTAAGCGAAATATTTTCTATGTACATTAAATCATAAGGCATCCGCTCAATCATTTCTTCCACCGAAGAAGCATAACCAAATTTAACCATGCCCCAGCTGCTTAAGCCGGGTTTTACTTTAAAAAGATAATTGTACTCTGGGTGCTGCAAAACAATTTGGTCAATATAAAATTTACGCTCGGGCCGGGGGCCTACAAGGCTCATTTCGCCTTTAATAATATTCCATAGTTGCGGCAATTCATCCAGCCGCCATTTGCGCATTATTTTGCCCCAGTTGGTAATGCGTGGGTCGTTATAATAGCTTAATTGCGGGCCATCTTTTTCAGCATCTGTAATCATGCTTCTAAACTTGTACATAATAAATGGTTTGCCTTTGTAGCCAATTCTTTCCTGCCGGAAAATAAGCGGCCCTTTAGATGCAAACAACACACGTAATGCTGTAAATACAATAAGCGGAGATAGAATGATGGATGCTGATATTGCAATTAGAACGTCTATTAACCTTTTAATGTTTTGTTGCCACGCTGCCAGTAAACCAAGCTGCACATCAATTAAAGGTGTGCCCAGTACATTGCTTGTTTGCAGTGCGCCGCTTAAAATATCAATAGTGTCGGGTGTAATTTTTATATTAACGTCTTTATCACTTAACTGCCGCAGTATTTGTTCTATTTGCGGCCGTTCATTCTTTTCAAGCGCAATAATTATTTCTTCAATATTGTTATTATCAATAATTGCAGCTATACAAGATACGTTGCCTAAGTTTTGCAGGTTATTTATATTGCTGTTGTTGCCTTTTGTTACTGCAAAGCCGGTAATACGGTATCCTGTTTTTTCGCTGTTATTAAGTATAGATTGATACAGGTTTACCGCTGTGTTGCCTGAGCCTATAAGCAGCGTATTAAAAAAAACAGTCTCTTTAGTTAATTGCTTTTTAATAAGTGTTAAAAAAAACAGCCTGAATAAAAAAGTTGCAATCAGCTGTACAAGTAATACAGAAAAAAATTCTTTATAGTGTGTGTTATAACTGCCCCTGTCGTCATAAATAAGCAGAAAAAAAAGAATGAATACACTGCCTATAAAAGTGTGATTAAAAGTTTTTACCAGCTCCAGCAATCTCGATTTTTGGTATAAGTTTTTATATGTACCGGCTAAATGATACAGCACCAGCCAGCATACCGGGTAAACCAACAAGCCCCAGTAAAAATAATTTCCGGTAAGTGGCGCTTCGCCAATAATTTTTTTCCGGATAAAGTAAAACAGCATCCATGACAGTAATGCAGCAATAAAATCACCAGCAGCATACCATGCTATATGTAATCTTGGTTGTTTCAAAAAACACAAAAAAGGGTTATCATTAATGATTGGCCTTGCTTATTTTTTCCAGTATCTGGTGCGCCACATCCATGGCACGAAAACCATCTACAATAGTAACAGGCGTATCCGTATTATTTACAATCGCATCCCTGAATGTTTCCAGTTCCAGCTTAATTGCATTTACTTCCGGCACATTGGGGTTAGCAATGGCAATTGTTTTTTTGCCACTGTTGGTTTCTATATCAAACGTAAAAACATTTTTATCTCCCGGTGCATTCAGTTTTATTATTTCAGTTTTCTTTTCTAAAAAGTCAATGCCTATGTAAGCATCTTTTTGAAACAAACGCATTTTACGCATTTTTTTCATGGAGATACGGCTGCTGGTAAGGTTGGCCACACAGCCGTTATCAAATTCTATACGTACGTTGGCAATATCCGGTGTATCGCTCATTACTGCCACACCATTGGCGCTTATGTAATTCACATTACTTTTTACAAGGCTTAAAATAATGTCAATATCATGAATCATTAAATCCAGTATCACACTTACATCAGTACCACGGGGATTAAATTGTGCCAGCCTGTGCACTTCAATAAACATGGGCTGCAGTTTATGTTCCTGTAACGATAAAAATGCAGGATTAAAACGCTCCACATGTCCCACCTGGAATTTTATATTGGCTTCTTTTGCCAGTTTTACCAGGTTGCGTGCCTGCTCCATTGTATGTGCAAGCGGCTTTTCAACAAAAACATGCTTGCCTTTTTTTATGGCAGCCTCACATATTTCGTAATGATGTATGGTAGGGGTAACAATGTCAACAGCATCACAATTATCAATTAATTGTTCAATGGCTGCATATCTTTCAATATTATATTTTTCGCTTACTGCTTTTGCGTTGGCGTCGTCGGTATCGCAAAAACCAACTAATTGCACGCCATCAATTTCCTTCCAGTTGTTTAAATGAAATTTTCCCAAATGGCCTGCACCTATAACTCCAACTTTTAGCATAGCGTTGTTTTATTCAAAGGTAATTTTTTGAAATTGTGTATTTACTTTTTGTTACCAACAGTTGTTCATTATTCAGCATTGTTGTGTCACTCACTTCAACTGCATCAAAATATTTATCCTTTTATGTAAAAAAAAAAGTCTTCATTACGAAGACTCAAAGCCCTTTCACAAACATTTTTATTCTTCCCAAAAGCCCATTTTACCAAATTTTTCAATACGCTGGTTAATGCGCTCTTCAGCAGGTATTTTCTTTAGCTCTGCAATAACCGGCACCAGATAATTCTTTAAAATAGTGCCTGCTTCATCATAATTCCAATGAGCACCACCCAGCGGCTCTGGTATTACACCATCCACTAAACCAAACTGCAGCATATCTTCCCCGGTAAGGCGTAACTGTTCTGCCGCCACTTCTTTTTTATCCCAGCTGCGCCATAAAATACTGCTGCAGCTTTCAGGTGAAATAACAGTGTACCAGGTATTCTCCAGCATAAACACTTTATCTCCCACACCAATGCCTAATGCACCGCCACTGGCACCCTCGCCAATTATTACACAAATAACCGGAACTTTAAGGCGTATCATTTCAAATATGTTACGGGCAATGGCTTCACCCTGTCCTCTTTCTTCAGCTTCAAGCCCCGGGTAAGCGCCGGGTGTATCAATTAAAGTAATGATGGGCTTATTAAATTTTTCTGCCAGCTTCATCAGCCGTAATGCTTTTCGGTAGCCCTCAGGATTAGCCATACCAAAGTTGCGCAACTGGCGCATTTTGGTGTTAGTACCTTTTTGCTGCCCAATTATCATTACAGTTTCTCCTTCCAGTTGTGCAAAACCACCCACCATAGCTTTGTCATCTCTAACATTTCTGTCGCCATACAACTCAATAAAATTGGTGCACATTTTTTCAATGTATTTTAATGTGTATGGTCTGTCCGGGTGGCGGCTTAATTGTACACGTTGCCACGGGGTTAGCTTATTGGTAAGCTCTTTTTTTGTGTCAACAACAAGATTTTCCAGTTTTTGTATAGTATCACTCAGGTCAAGTTTCTTATTCTTTTCAGCACTTGCCTTTTGTTGTTCTATTTCATCATACAGGTCCTTAATTGGCTTTTCAAAATCAAGAAACTGGCGGTTTTTTAATTCAGGCATGTCATGTTATTGGTTTGGTTCACAATCGGTTTATTCCAAAAGGGTTAAAGATTGGGGGATGTAAAGGTAGCGATAACAATATTTTCATAAAAGTTTTGGAATGAGAAAATCAAAAACCTATCTTTGCCGTCCCAAAAACGGGAAAAGCTGGTTACTGGCTTTAAAGTCAGGGCCAGGGTAGGAGGATTGGTAGTTCAGTTGGTTAGAATGCCGCCCTGTCACGGCGGAGGTCGCGGGTTCGAGTCCCGTCCAGTCCGCAAAAAAAGAAAAAACCGCTTTAATAGCGGTTTTTTCTTTTATATCAGGGTTAGTTACTGCTTTTTACAATTGCATATTCCAGCCCTCTTAATTCTGCCAATCCTTTTAACCGGCCAATAGCAGAGTAACCCGGGTAAGTTGTTTTTTGCAAATCATCCAGCATTTGGTGGCCGTGGTCCGGGCGCATGGGCAATGATATATTGCGGCGTTTTTGCAAGGCTACCACTTCTTTCATTACATCATACATTTCGGTATCACCGCCCAAATGTGCTGCTTCATAAAAATTTCCTTCTGCATCCCGTTTTGTATTGCGCAAATGCAAAAAGTGAATATTGTCGCCAAAGCGTTTCAGCATGGCGGGAATATTATTATCAGGCCTTGCGCCAAAACTTCCGGTGCAAAAACATAAACCATTTGCTTTGCTGGTTACAGCCGCAATTAAATCGGCAGCATCATTTTCTGTGCTCATAATGCGTGGCAAACCAAGTACAGGATATGGTGGATCATCAGGGTGAATAGCCATTACCATGCCTGCTTCTTCTGCTACAGGAATAACCTGTTTTAAAAAATAAAAAAGGTGTTCTTTTAATTTGGCTGCATTAATGCCTTCGTATTTTTTTAGTTCTGTTAAAACCTGTTCGGGTGTAAATGCATCATCACTGCCTGGCAAACCCAATAAACAGCTGCGGAACACTTTTGCTTTTTCAGCATCGGACATATCCGCCATTTTTTGTTTTGCTTTTTCTATTTCAGCAGCAGTGTAATCGTTTTCTGCGCCGGGCCTTTTTAGCATAAATAAATCAAACGCTACAAAAGCACTGCGGTTAAAATATAAAGCGGTGGCGCCATCCGGTAATGGATAGTATACATCTGTACGCAACCAGTCCAGCACAGGCATAAAATTGTAGGTAATAACTTTTAAACCACATGCCGCTACATTGCGAATACTGATTTTATAGTTTTCAATATGCTGCAGCCAGTTACCCGACTGTCTTTTTATATCATCGCTTACAGGCAGGCTTTCAATCACTGTCCATGTCATGCCGGCATCTTCAATTAATTTTTTACGTTTGTTAATTTCTTCCACCGTCCATACATCACCTACCGGTATTTGGTGCAGTGCGGTTACCACACCAGCGCAGCCCGACTGACGTATATCACTTAGCTTAACCACATCCTGTGGCCCGTACCATCGCATTGTTTGATGCATCATCATAGTAATAAAATTTTTCTGTTTACAAATGTATAACAAAACAGCCCCGGTATTAACCGGAGCTGTCATTTTCAGAACCATTATGTGAAAATTAAAACTAACTGCTTGTTTAAATGTAGCGGTTAATAAGATTTTCCAAATATTCCTGCCTGCCGCTTTTTACTGCAGGCTCCCCGTTTTCAACAGCGTAAGCTCTTAAATCTTCCAGTGATAATTTGCCTTCTTCAAATGCTTTGCCTTTACCATTATCGAAAGAAGCATAGCGCTCTGCACGTATTTTTTTGTAATCAGATTTTTGCAGAATATTATCCGCAGTAATTAATGCTCTTGCAAAAGCATCCATACCGCCAATATGTGCATAGAATAAATCTTCTGCATCGGTACTGTTGCGCCTGATTTTTGCATCGAAATTGATGCCTCCGCCTTTAAAACCACCGGCTTCTAAAATAATCAACATGGCTTCGGTCAACTCGTTGATGTCATTGGGAAATTGATCTGTATCCCATCCGTTTTGATAATCGCCGCGGTTGGCATCCATGCTGCCCAATAAGCCGGTATCAGCGGCTACCTGCAGCTCATGCGTAAATGTGTGTCCCGCTAAAGTGGCATGATTTACTTCTATATTTAAACTGAAGTCGTTTAATAAATCATGCTGGCGTAAAAAACCAATAACGGTTTCACTATCATAATCATATTGATGTTTGCTGGGTTCGCAAGGCTTTGGTTCAATAAAAAACTTTCCTTTAAAACCATTTTTTCTTGCATAGTCTTTTGCTGTATGAAGAAAACGTGCTAAATGTTCTTTTTCCCTTTTCATGTTGGTGTTCAGCAAACTCATGTAACCTTCCCGGCCACCCCAGAATACATAATTTTCGCCACCCAATGCAATGGTTGCATCAATAGCAGCCTTTACCTGTGCACCGCCATGCGCCAACACATGAAAATCCGGATTGGTGCTGGCACCATTCATATACCTTCTGTTAGAAAATAAATTAGCAGTGCCCCATAATAATTTTACGCCGCTTGCTTTTTGCTTTTCTCCTAAATAAGCAGTAAGTGCCTGTAAACGTTTATCATTTTCATTTACATCGTTGGTATAATCCACCACATCCACATCATGAAAACAATAATAAGGCAGCCCCAGTTTTGTTATAAATTCAAATGCAGCATCTGCTTTGTCTTTTGCTCTTTCCACTGCATCTGCCTTTTCATTCCATGGAAATAAATGTGTGGCTTCACCAAACGGATCGGCACCGCTGCCGCAGAAGCTGTGCCAGTATGCACATGCAAAACGCAACCATTCTTTTAATGGTTTACCTGCCACCACTTTGTTTTCATCGTACCAGCGGTATGCCAGCGGATTGTCTGATTGCAGCCCTTCATACTTTATTTGTCCTACACTTTTAAAATATTCTTTTTCACCCGTTATAACTGTCATATGTTTAAGTTTTAAAAATTAGTGATTAATGATTCTATAGTTATTCAAAAATTATTCGCTTTTAATTTGAATTGTTTTACTTGTTAATCCATCCGCTTTAGCTGTAATGGTAATAACACCTTTTTCTCCTTTTTTGCAGCGCACTATCACCAATGCAAGGCCAAAGTAAGCTTGTCTTTCTTTGGATGCAAAGGAAACAAGATTTGCCGGATCTCCATTGTCTGTGGCAATAATTTCTCCGGGCCCTTCAATACTGAATGAAATATTGTTGTTTGCATCAGGAACGGTTAAACCATCTTTATCTGTTACAGAAACTGTAATAAATGAGAGATCTTCCCCATCAGCATTTATAATTTTTCTATCAGTACTTAGTTGCAAACTGTTTGCTGCGCCGGTTGTTTTAATTATTTCTTCTGCCCATTGCGTACCGTTTTTATATGCAACTGCTTTCAGTACTCCGGGTTCATATACCACACTATCCCAACGCAGCCTGTATTCATAAACCGCTTTTTTCTTTTTGCCCAACGATTTGCCATTTAAAAAAAGCTCTGCTTCATCGCCTGATGTAAAAATATGAACAGGAGTTATTTTACCAATTCTGCCGGGCCAGTTCCAATGCGGTAAAATATGCAGCATCCGTAAGTCAGGCCTCCAGCGGCTTTGGTAAAGATAAAACCTGTCTTTTTTAAAACCAGCCAAATCAATAAAACCGGAATAAGAACTGCGGGCAGTGTAGTAAGGAGTGGGCTCACCTAAATAATCAAAACCGCTCCAGACAAATTCTCCTGCAACAAAAGGATGTTTATCCTGTGATGCAAAAACTTTATCTGCTGAAGAGCCAAAAGCTGCTGTGTATAATTCGTAAGCGCTTACTTGTTTATTAAAAGGGTCGCCACCGGTGCTGTCGCTAACTGGTGCGCTGCTGTTATTGGTAACAGGAAAAATATAAGAACCTCTTGTGCTTAATGCTGATGCTGTTTCGCTGCTAACAATCAGTTTAGCCGGAAATTTTTCATGAAAAGCAGGATATAACGGTGTGGTATGTATGCCTTTTAAATGAGCGTAAGCCGGTGCATCACGTATGCCCTCACCCTGGTAATTAAGGCTGATGATATCCATTATTGCCGGAAAGGGCATGTTTGGTTTTGCATAATTCATAGATGCTGTGGCCGGCCTTGTATCATCTTCTTCCTTTACAATATCATACAAACGTTTTGAAATAATGGCGCCTGTATCTGCAGTGTATTGCTCTCCAACTTCATTGCCATAACTCCATGCAATTACAGAGGGGTGGTTTCTGTCCCTGCGTATAAATGATCGGATATCCGGCTCACTCCAGTCTTTAAAAATAAGGTGAAAGTCGTGCGGTGTTTTTTTTCGCTCCCAACTGTCAAATATTTCATCAATAACTAAAAAGCCCATTTTGTCCGTAAGCTCAAGTAACTCCGGTGCAGGCGGGTTGTGTGCTAAACGAATGGCATTGCAACCTGCTTCTTTTAAAATTTCCAACTGGCGTTGTGCAGCCCTGTAATTAAATGCAGCGCCTAATGCTCCTAAATCGTGGTGTTGATTTACTCCCTGTATTCGTACAGGCCGGTTGTTAACCAGCAAACCTTTTTCTGCATCAAACACTAAAGAGCGCATGCCAAAAGGTGTTTCATACTCATCCGTTAATTTACCATCAACATAAAGTGAGGTAACTGCTGCATACATATTCTGCTTTAGTAACGGTAATGGTTGCCATAACAATGGATTTTTTAAAATAATACTTGTAGTAAAGTTTTCTTTACTGCCTGCTTTTGCAGTAATAACTGTTTCAGGAAAACCGGTTACTTTATTTTTTCTTTTACCATTGTCATCTAAAACATAAATAGCAGTAATAGCTTTTACTTTTTTGTTACCGGCTGATTGATTTTCTATTTGAACTTTAAGGTTAACAGTTGCCGAAGCAGCAGAAATGTTTTTTGTTGTAATAAATGTTCCCCATTGTGCAATATGTACCGGTTTTACTTTTGTAAGCCATACATTTCTGTAAAGCCCCCCGCCCGGGTACCAGCGTGCAGAATAATTAGGATTATCCAGCTTTATTACTAATTGGTTATTGCCACCAAATTTTAAGTACGGTGTTAAATTAATCCGGTAGGAGTTGTATCCGTAAGGCCAGCCGCCTGCTAATATTCCATTACACCAAACCATACTGTAACTCATGGCACCGTCAATATCTAAAAAAATAATTTTGTTTTTATCGCTTGCAGAAATGTTTATTTTTTTTCGATACCACCCTATATCATTAACAGGCAAACGGCCCATGCCGCCGCCAACAACTGCGTTTTCTTCTTTATAAAAAGGGCCACTAATTGCCCAGTCGTGTGGCAGGTTTACCAGTTCCCAGCCATCATCATTAAAATTATTTTGAATAAACGATACGTTGCTTCCCGGATTGCCGGCCGGCCTTGTATAATGTTTGGAAACGTCTTTAATAAAATCGTTTGCTGCAAGTAAAATCCATTTTTTTAAAACCGTATCTGTAGTTGCGGTTGCAATGGCTTCGGTTGGTTTACTGTCTGCAACTTTATTATCGTTTTTATCAGTTATGGCAGGGCGTACATCATATTGTAAACCCAAGCCATCTGCCGGGTTGCCTTTTGTAAAACGCCATCCGTTGTTAATAGAAATTTTTTGCCTGCTGCTTTGTGCATTTATGCATGCCGGTAAAATTATTCCTGCTGTAACAATAATATATAAAAACCGCTTACAGAACAATTGCTTTAATTATAATGGAACGTTGATAAAATAACCCGGTATGGTTTTATTAACAACCATACCGGGCAGGGTTAAGTTTATAGATTTTTTTACTGCTGATAGCAGCAGGGTTTATTACTTTCCTTTCAGCGCATTTAATACACCGGAGTACGCCTGTTTTTTACCATAAGCTGCATTGTACATTAACGGAAAATCTTTACCGCCGTTGTATAACCAGCTGGTATTATCAGTTACACCCCATACCGTAATACCGTACTGTTGTGCTTTGGGTATGTATTTAAGGTATGATGCAATAATATAGTTGTACATTTTTGCCTGGTAGTTTTCTTCCAGCGGCGTAAGAATATAACCTTGCACAGCATTCGGGTTTATTCTTACATCCAGCTCTGAAATATGGATTTTTAAACCAGTAGCCGCCAGTTTTTGAAACATTTTATCTATACCATCTAAACTGGTGGTTCTTGTAACATGCAACTGTGTGCCAATACCATCCACTTTAGCACCACGCCCTTTTAATTCAGCCACCATTTTAATTAACGAATCTAATTTAGCAGGTTTAGCTTCAATATTATAATCATTAATAAACAACAGTGCTGTCGGGTCAGCGGCTTCAGCATATTTAAATGCTTTGTACGCATAATCCCTTCCTAAATAGTTAGACCATACTAACCAATCAGTTGCTCCTGTTGGAGCCGGACTGTTGTTATTGTCACGCAGATTACCATTGTCATCAAACAATTCATTAATTACATCCCATGCTTTTACTTTTGTTTTGTAACGGTTAACCATGGTGGTAATGTAAGTGCCTAATGCGGTATCTAACTTAGCAGCAATAGCAGCACCACCGGGTACAGGTATCACTTCTTTTACACTTACATCATCAATATAATAGGTATTGGCAACCTGTCCCATATCAAACAAAAAAGTAAATGGGTTTACAGTTGCAGTAATGGTCCATGTTATTTGCTGATAGGTAGTGCCAATTGTTTGATCACCCTGGTATTGTGCTGCACTTGGGCCGGTAGATAAACGGATAGAACCACCTGCTGATGCAGCTTTTACCCAATAAGAAATTACATATTGCTTACCCGGAGTTACTGTTAAGTTACTGCTTGAAACCTGTACTTTCCATTGGTTACCTGTTTGGGCAGTTGGGTTAACTACTTTCATGCAGCCGGTACCGGTTCTTGCATCACCTGCAGCAGTACTTACTGCAATAGTAGCACCATTGGTATTAAATATATTCCAGCCAGTCATGCCCGATTCAAAACCAGAATTGCTGGTTAACTCTGCCGCAGCAGGCACTACCAAGCCGGAATAACTTTTAAGATAAGTAGCGTTTTGTTGAGAGTGCCAGCCTAAAGTATGGCCAAACACATCCATTGTACCAACTGATGCCAGCAATGCATCTGTATTGGTAAAATCCATTGTACCATTGTCTTTAACAATGGAAGAGTGTTTCATCAGGTTACCAAAAGTTACCTGGTTAAAATCTCTTTTTACAATTCCTGAATAAGATGAGTTGGTAACCATTGCAGGATAATCAATAGCTACGCCAATGTAACCGCCGGCTCCGGCATCTTTTAATGCAGAGGTGGTATCTGTAAAACCGCCGGTGTCTAAAACACCCACATCTTTCATTTTAGTACATGAGCTGTAAGCCAGTACTATTAAAGCTGCAGGCAAAATTGATTTTATTGTTATTTTTTTCATTGTAATTATTTTAAAGTTTACAACTTAGGAATTTATTTTAATAGCCGGGGTTTTGATATTGAGACGGGTTAGTGATGATGCTTGCATCCAGCTGGCTTTGCGGTATTGGCCTTAACACATGGTAAGGTTTTATATTAGCAGCAGCCACCAGGTTACGGTTCCTGTTTTTTACATATTCCACCAGTAAATTTCTGCAGGCTAAGTCGGGCCAGCGAAGACTCTCGCCGCATAACTCACGTGATCTTTCTGTCATTATAAAATCCACCGTCATATCCGCTGCTGTTAAAGGTACCCAAACAGGAGCCTGTACAGTACCGGTATTTTTATTGGCCATAATACTTTGCCTTGCAGCTAAAAGTGCGGCGCTTAATCCCGGACGGTATGCTGCTCTTTGCCTTAAAGTTAAAATCAAAGGCAACGCATCACCCGGCCTGCCATCAAGTATTGCGGCTTCTGCAGCCTCAAGGTAAACTTCAGATAATTTAGCTACTACATAAGGCCTTCCGGAAGCATCATTAATAGCGCCTCTTTTATTATCATCAAACTTTTTTATAGAAGGATATAATTGAAATGCCGGACGTGATACTAAATAGAATTGTGTGGGGTCAAGAATTCTGTATTTTTTAGTTCCCAATGCTCTCATTGAATCTGCATAAATTTTATTAGGTGCTAAAAAGTAAGCAGTATCACCTGTGCTAACTCCTGAAGAAGCTGCATTGTTATTAGTGGCCAGCCATACAGTTCTGAAAGTGTTGTCGTACCTGCTGTCATTAAATTTATCGGCAAATGCAGAATCATACAGCCATGGGTTAGGGCAAAGCTGACGTAATGGCCTCATGTATTGCAAAACCCTGTCGCAGGGGAAAGCTCCATTAATAGTAACATTGTTTTGATAATTGGCATTATACCAGTTACACGCCATGTTTGCTTTGCCTGAAAATTCTGTACCTACAGAGTTTACTTCATTATCAAATGGATCAGCCTGAATTCTTTCAACTGCGTATAAAATTTCAGCATTGTAATCATTGCCTTCTTTATGTATGTCGCCATAATCTGCCAGCAATGCTGTACCTAATGCCGCCTGGTTGTCTATTACATATTTAGCAGCATCCCATGCGCTTTTATAATCGGTTGATTGTTTAACACTGCTGTATCCTCTGAAAAGGTATGCTTTAGCCAGCATGTGGTAAGCAACAGATTTGTAAATATAAAATCCACCGTTAGCAGGCCTTTTTGTTGGCAGGTTTTGTGTAGCGTACGTAAAATCGTCAATGATTGTTTGGTAATTCTTTTTCAGTAGGTCAGGAACCAGCCTGTTAAAACCCTGAAAAGGTTCCTGGTTAAATGCAAGATCCCCACTTCCTAAATTTAATGGCACTGCACCAAACTGCTGCACCAATAAAAAGTAATACAACCCTCTGAAAAAATGTGCCTCTGCAAGAATGGTTGCTTTTGAAGTGGCGTCCATTGATACAGACGGAGCAAATTGTAATATACCATTGGCAAGATTGATGTTATTAAAACTCCTGTTCCATGGCGTTAAAATATCGCCATTGCTGGAGTTTAAATTATAAGCGCCGCAATCTAAACCGCTGCTGGCGCCCTGGTCTCCTAAAGACCATTCATCTGTACCTGAGTTGGTGGTGTTAAGCGCACCATTGGGGCCATATAAATAGCGCATACCGGAATACAATGCTACAGATCCGCTTTGCAAACCGGCAGGTGTTTTAAGGTATTCAATAGTAAACACCGTGTAGGGTTTTTCAATTAATCTTTTTTTACAACCGCCGGCAAAAAGCAGCAAGCTGCAAATTGTAATAGCCGCAGTTGTTTGAGAAAATATTTTTTTCATATCGATAATTTTTTTGAGTTAGAACGTTACATTAAAACCAATGTTTACAGAACGGGTTGGTGGTGTATTAAGCCCTATAGTTAATGCCCTGCCAGATAAATTACCGGGGTTTTGAATACCCTGGTTACCGGTACCGGTTGCTTCGGGATCAACACCGCCAGCGTCACGCATGTAAGGCGAATACAAAACAAATGGGTTTTGTACAGCTATATAAGCTCTGAATGATTGTATTTTCATTCTGCTTATAAGGTTTGATGAAAGCGTGTAACCCAAATTTATGCTGCGCATTTTAATGAAACTTGCATCATAATAACCCAATGTTGTCCAGTCGGTGGTTATGGGTCTTGCACGTTGTAAATAACCGGCTATAGGAAAATCATTAGAAGGATTGGTTGGTGTCCAGTAATTGGTTTTAATAGTATTTCTTAAACCATCCGGGTTGTTTACATACGCTGCATAAGGCTGGTGAATCTGGCTAACCACTAAACCGCCAAAACGTGCATACATTACAAATGAGAAATCGAAATTTTTGTAAGTAAAACGGTTGGTTAAGCCACCCTGAATTTTTGCCTGTCCGCTGCCAATAATTTTACGGTCGTTATTGGCATCAATTTTTCCATCGCCATTCACATCTTCCAGTTTAATATCTCCGGGCTGGTTACCGTATTTAGCTGCTTCAGCCGCTTCGCTTAATTGCCAAATGCCTAATTTATTATAGTCATAAATAGCACTTAATGGCTGGCCAATAAATAACTGGCTGGCTATATTTTTAGTAAAGCCATCATTTAATTTCAATAATTTATTCCTGTTTCCAAAAAGATTTAAATCGGTACTCCATGTAAAACCATTACGAAGTTTCACATTAACAGTACTCAATGTAAACTCAAGGCCTTTGTTTTCCATTTCACCAATGTTGGTGGTAAACGATCCGCTTACACCTGAAGTAACAGGTAATGAAATACCGTATAAGATTTTATCGGTGGTGGATTTATACCATTCCAGCGTACCAGAAATGCGGTTATGAAGAAAACTGAAATCAAGGCCTGCGTTGATGGTTTTTGTATATTCCCAGTCTAAGTTTGGATTAGGTAATGTTACAAGGTTATAACCTGTTACAATAGTTGACGGGCCATAGTTATAACGGATAGTACCACCCGGAACTGATGGAGATGAATAACCATTGTAGTTATAAGGAGAAACCAAACCTAACGAAGTGTAAGGATTTACAGATTGGTTAGAAGTTTGACCAACACCAAATCTTAATTTTAAATTATTCAAAAACGTAAAGCGCTCCATAAACTTTTCATTGCTGATGTTCCAGCCAAATGAAGCGGCAGGGTATTCATGGTATTTGTTACCGGGTGCAAGACGTGATGAACCATCCACACGGTAAGTAAGTGTTGCCATGTATTTATCATTATAAACGTAGTTTAACCTGCCCATGTATGATTCCAGTGCATAAGAAACTTCTGAGCCGCTTACTACCGGTTTTACATTGTTAGAAGCATTTGCCTGGCCCAGGTTATAAAACTGTATAAAATCTTCGTCAATAGAATCTTTACTTACAAAAGTATTATGACTGTGATCTTCCTGGAAGCTGTAAAGGCCGGTTACAGTAAATTTATGTTTGCCAATGGTTTTATCATAGGTAAGAATATTTTCCAGTGTATAACCATACCCTTCGGCATTATTTACACTGGCAGTATTACCTTGCTTTGGCCTGAAGTAACTTGGTGATAATGCCTTGTCCGATTTTTGAAACTGATCGTTTTCCTGCTGGCGATAATCTAAACCTGCATTAAAACGGTATTTTAAACCGGTAATAATTTGATACTCGGCATAAAGGCTGTTAAAAGTACGCAGGCGGCGTACTTTATCAACCCAGCTGCCATTGTTATCTTTTAAATAAAGAGGATTGTATTGATTAACACGATCGGTAGTGTTACCTGTTGGAGATAAAACAATATTGCCCAATGAATCATAAGGCTGCATTAGCGGGCTTAAAGTAATAATGGGAAACATGGCGTTGTTAAACTGAGATCCATTGGTAATACTAAGCGTATTCATAGTATTTAATCCAAACTTGAATTTTTTACCCACTCGTGTATCTATAGTGGCACGTAAAGAGTAACGGCCAAAATCCTGCCCCGGTAAAACGGTGGTTTCTTTATAATAACCGCCACCAAGAGAGTAGGTGCTTCCACCGGCTGAACCACCGGAAACAGACAGGTTTTGATCGGTTACATAACCGTTTTTATACATCAGGTCCTGCCAGTCGGTAGATAAACCTTTAGCCCTGTTTGTCAATTCTTCGGCCATGTAAGGATTCGCATTGTAAGCATTTGCTAAATCTCTTTGTGCAATATATTCCTGTGCATTAAACACATTGTATTTTGTACGTACCGAAACAATACCTGCATACCCGTTGTAAGATAATTTGGCCTCACCCGGTTTGCCTTTTTTTGTTGTAATAAGAATTACACCATTAGAACCACGTGAACCATAAATAGCGGTTGCAGAAGCATCTTTCAAAATGTCAACCGATGCTACTTCATCAGGGTTAATATCATTTAAGTTACCACCTTCAAAAGGGATACCGTCTAAAATAATCAGCGGATCGTTTGAACCGTTAATTGTTCTTTCGCCACGTATACGTATTACCGCACCTGCTCCGGGCCTTGTACCAACTTTCTGTATTTCCAACCCTGCGGCACGTCCCTGCAATGCTGATTGAAGGTTGGCGACAGGTACTTCACGTAAAGCTTTTTCACCTACCGAAACGATAGAGCCTGTTACATCTTTTTTGCGTTGTGTACCATAGCCTACTACTACAACATCAGTTAAAGTGGTGTTGGTGCTTGCAAGTATTATAGTAATGTCTGCAGCATCGTTAATCTTAACCTGTTTTGTAGTGTGGTTAACTGCAGAAACTATCAGTGTGGCGCCTTTGGCAACACTAATAGAAAAATTACCTGCAGCATCAGTTGATGTGCCGCTGGAAGATCCTTTTACAATTACGGAAGCACTGCTGATGGCGGTGCCGTTTTCTTCAGTTACCCGGCCTTTAACGGTGATGTTTTGTGCAAAGGCCATGGTTGCAAAAACCAGCATAGCAATCGTAAGGCCAACGGTTTTTGCACTTACTCTTTTAAACATAATTAAATACTTTTTTGTGTGATGCATATTGTTGTTTGGTGTTTATCTTACCTGCGTATACGCAGAAGGATATTTATTTTAGCCTGCAGTGGTATATGTTATGCAGATGAAAAGAAAGTTGTTTTGTGTTCTATTTTACTTCGTGGAAAAATAGTAGGGGGGTATATTATAATTGCATGAAAAAAAACGGGGCTGATTTTTGCAACAAGGCATTCATAATAAAGCCGGTTAATTGCAAGCTTTGCAGAAAAGGTGAGCAAACCAGGCCAGAGAAATGTTTTTATCATACAGCAGTTATAATATAATTACCTGTTTTGGTTGTAAAGCAATGTAATCGGTTGCATAATATGTTTAAAAAAATAGCTGTAACAGCATATTTATATAAAAGCATTGCTGCTTTTAAAATTCCATATTTATAAACATTGAAACCGCAATATCCAATCGTCAGCTGCATTTTTTCATTGATAAAAATGCATTTTCAGCAATCCTTTTTTGTTTTAAAGCCCTGCCTTAGTAAACGCAAAGTAAAAAATTTTTCAGAAAATGCAACCGATTGCATGATTTTTTTCTAAAAAATATTATTTTAGCAGGCAAACAAGTTTTACTTTTCGCTGCAATATGGCAAAAGAAATAACGATTTACGACATTGCTAAAGAGCTGAAGCTCTCGCCCGCTACAGTAAGCCGGGGGTTGAAAAGCAGTAAGGTTATAAGCAAAACCACTGTTAAGCGCATTTTAGACAAAGCAGAAGAGCTGGGTTACCGGCACAACAACTTTGCCAGTAACCTGCGCAAACAAAAGAGTCATACCATTGGTGTGCTGCTGCATGAATTGAACAGTAACTTTATTACCTCTGTACTTGCAGGTATTGAAAAAGTTACCACTGAGTCCGGTTACGATATTATTATTGCCCACTCCGGGGAAAGCTATGAAAAGGAAGTGGCTAATGCCATGAACCTGTTTCATAAAAGAGTGGATGGTGTTATAGCATCTCTTTCTTTCACCACTAAAAACTTAGATCACTTCAGGCCTTTTTTTGAAAAAAGCATACCGGTTATATTTTTCGACCGGGTAGATGAAAACAGTGAAAGGACTCATGTAATTATTGATAATTATAAATGTGGCTATATGGCCACACAGCATTTAATTGAACAGGGCTGCAAGCGTATTGCCATGCTTACCGCCAATTTAAAAAGAAACGTATATGCACAGCGCCACCGGGGTTATACCGATGCATTGTATGATGCCGGAATGGAGTACAATAAAAACTTAGTGCTGGTAAAAGACTTAAGTGAACAAAGTGCTTTGGAAGCGGCGCATGAAATTTTAAAAATGAAACCGCTGCCTGACGGCTTGTTTGTTACCAACGATTTTAAAGCGGCTGTGTGTATGCAGGAACTGAAACGCCATGGTATAAAAGTGCCGGATGATATTGCGATTGTTGGTTTTAATAATGATGCTATCAGTAAAATTATTGATCCGCAGTTAACCACTATTAATTATCCTGGTAAGGATATGGGAGAAATAAGTGCCCATAACTTAATTAATCATTTAAAGGGTGTGGGCAATATTGCCACCACCAACCGCATCATTGTAAAATCCGAGCTGATAATAAGGGAATCATCATTACGGAAAAAATGAAGTGAACGTATGTAGATATGAAAAAAACAATTGCGCTGCTTATACTTTGTTTCTTTACTTTTTGTTTACAGGCAGAAGATGGGTATGATTTGTGGATGCGGTATAAGCCAGTTCAAAATAAAATGTTATTCACATCTTATAGTTCCCTATTAAAAAGCATAACCGTAAAAGGTAATTCAGCCACAATACAAATAATAAAAAATGAGCTGACTAAAGCATCACAGGGAATGCTTAATCAAATTCCTTCTTTTAGCGATAAAAATAATGGAGAGCTTGTTATTGGCAATGTATTACAGTTTGGAACACCCGGTTCATCAACAATTACTTTCAGAACTATTGGCGCTGAAGGTTTTGCTATTTATAGAAATAATATAAATGGAAAACAGCAAACTTATGTTACTGCCAATTCAGATGTTGGCGTATTATATGGTGTATTCCATTTGCTGCGTATGATGCAAACCGAACAAAACATTACCAATCTCAACATTGTTTCTTCACCTAAATTAAAACTGCGTTTACTTAACCATTGGGATAATTTAAACCGCACTGTAGAAAGAGGTTATGCAGGCTTTAGTATTTGGGACTGGCATAAACTGCCCGGCTACATAGACAAAAGATATATTGATTATGCAAGAGCCAACGCTTCTATTGGCATTAACGGTACTGTTTTAAATAATGTAAATGCCAATGCTGTAATTCTTACGGCACCTTATTTACAAAAAGTAAAAGCGCTGGCAGATGTATTTCGTCCGTATGGAATAAAAGTTTATTTAACCGCAAGGTTTAGTGCACCAATAGAAATTGGTGGTTTAAAAACAGCAGACCCTTTGGATGCAGGTGTGCAGCAATGGTGGAAGGATAAAGCAAAAGAAATTTATTCAGTCATTCCCGACTTTGGTGGTTTTTTAGTGAAGGCTAACAGTGAGGGGCAGCCGGGGCCACAGGATTATAAACGTACGCATGCCGAAGGTGCTAATATGCTTGCGGATGCTGTGGCTCCTTATGGTGGCATTGTAATATGGCGGGCTTTTGTGTATGCCGCTGAAAATCCTGTGGACAGGCACAAACAGGCTTATGATGATTTTACGCCGCTGGATGGAAAATTTCGCAGTAATGTAATGCTGCAGGTAAAAAATGGCGCTATTGATTTTATGCCACGGGAACCTTTCCATCCTTTGTTTGGTGCAATGCCCAAAACACCGCTGATGATGGAATTTCAGATTACGCAGGAATATACCGGGCAAGGCACCAGCCTTGTTTATTTAGCGCCTTTGTTTAAAGAAGTATTAAACAGTGATACTTACAGCAGAGGAAAAGGCAGTACAGTTGCTAAAGTTATTGATGGCAGTTTAGATAATCATACATTAAACGGTATGGCAGGCGTAAGCAATATTGGTAATGATATTAATTGGTGCGGCCATCCTTTTGCACAGGCTAACTGGTATGCGTACGGCAGGTTGTGCTGGAATTATGATTTAAGCAGTGAACAAATTGCAGAAGAATGGCTGCGTATGACTTTCAGCAATGAAAAGAAATTTGTTACCGCAGCAAATGATATGATGCTTTCTTCCAGGGAAACAATGGTGAATTATATGAACCCGTTGGGCTTGCATCATATAATGGGCACGGGGCATCATTATGGTCCTGCTCCGTGGGTGAATGATTTAAAAAGGCCGGAATGGAACCCGGTGTATTATCATAAAGCAGACAGTATTGGAATTGGTTTCGACAGAACAGCAACAGGCAGCAATGCCATTGCACAATATTTTCCGGAAGCACAAAAGCAATGGGCAGATGTAAAAACCTGCGATGAAAAATTTTTATTGTGGTTTCATCATGTACCGTGGAATTATACCACCAAAAGCGGCCGCAGTTTATGGAATGAATTGTGTTACCGTTATTACAAAGGCGCTGCCGATGTAAAAAAAATGCAGCAAACATGGAACAGCCTGCAGCCACTGACAGATGCAGAACAGTTTAACCATGTAAAGCAATTGTTGCAAATACAATATGATGAAGCCGTGTGGTGGCGCAATGCCTGCTTATTATTTTTTCAAACTTTTAGCAAGCAGCCAATACCGGCAAACTATGAGCAGCCGGATAAAACACTGGAGTATTATGAAAGTTTGAAGTTTCCGTTTGCGCCGGGGAATTAACCCCTGTCCCCTAAAGGGGAACTATAATAGTTGCATCACAATTAAAAGGTAATGATATTAAATACGCTAAGATAAAAGTTGAGTAAAAAGATGCAGTTGAAGAGTGCGACGCAACGATGATGCCATGAAAAACTGAAGCTGATAACAAAAAAATAATAAGGTTAAAATAAAAGAAAATTAAAATGACAAAATCGATTATAACCCCTTTAGGGGATGGGGGTAAAGTAGCGGTTGTAACAGGTGGCGGCAGCGGGCTTGGTTTTGCCATTGCACAAAAATTTACTGAAAACGGTATTACTACAATTATTGCCGGCCGTGATGTGGAGAAATTAAATAAAGCAAAAACGGAGCTGGGTGAACTATGCCATGCAATGACCTGCGATGTAAGTGATTTAAAAACGGTGCCTGCATTTGTGCAAAATATAGTACAGCAGTTTGGGCAAATTGATATACTGGTAAACAACGCCGGCATTAATCTAAAAAAAGAATTTACAGAAGTAACCGACGAAGATTTTCAAAATATATTAAACACCAATGTTACTGCCGTATTCACATTAAGCCGTGAAGTGGTAAAAGATATGCTGAAACGCAACAGCGGCTGTATTATAAACATAAGCAGTATGGCAGCACAATATGGTTTGCCAAAAGTTATTGCATACAGCGCCAGCAAAACAGCAATTGATGGTATGACGAGGGCAATGGCAGTGGAGTTGTCGCCAAAAGGCATTCGTGTAAATGCTATTGCACCGGGTTTTATTTACAGCGCCATGACTGAAAAGGCGTTGAACAGCGACCCCGAACGCAAAGCAAAAGTATTTGGCCGCACACCTATGGGCCACATGGGCCAGCCGGAAGATATTGGCAACGCCGCTTTGTATTTAGCAAGTGATGCGGCTAAATATGTTACGGGTGTTGTGCTGCCCATTGATGGTGGTAACAGCATAGGTTTTTAACCCCCATCCCCTAAAGGGGTGAAAAAAATATTTTATGTAATAAACATCAGTAACATTTTTCAGCTTAAGTGGCAGAGTTTATCCAGAGGAACGAAGGACTCCTTTCAACAACAGTAATTCTTTCAACAACAAAAACGAAATGCTTGTGAAAAATAGAAACAGTTTTATTTTAATTGCATTCAGCAGTTTGCTAATTGCATCCGCCTGCACCTCTTCACAAAAACTAAATGCACAAAACAACAGTTTAAAAAGTGCTTACAAAAAAGATTTTTTAATTGGCACTGCTTTAAACGCAGCACAAATTGAAGAAAAAGATGCTGCCGCAAATGCTTTGGTAAAGCAGCAGTTTAATGTTATTACCCCGGAGAATATAATGAAGTGTGAAATCATTCATCCTGAATGGAACCGGTATGATTTTACTTTGGCCGATAAGATAATTACTTACGGCAAAAAAAATAACATACCTGTTATTGGCCACACATTAATATGGCATAGCCAGCTGTCTCCATTTGTAAAAAATATTCAGAGTAAAGATTCGCTGCAAACATTTTTTACCAACCATATTACCACCATTGCAAAAAGATATGATGGTAAAATAAAAGGATGGGATGTGGTGAATGAAGCGCTGGAAGAAGATGGCAGCCTGCGCAAATCGATTTTCTTAAACAAGCTGGGCGAAGATTATATAGTGGAAGCTTTTCGCACTGCACAAAAAGCAGCACCCAATACAGAACTGTATTATAACGATTACAATATTGAACTGCCAAAGAAAAGAGCCGGTGCAATTGCACTCATCAAAAAAATACAGGCTGCCGGTGTGCGTATTGATGGTGTGGGCATACAAGGCCACTGGAGAAGTTATAAAGTGCCAATGAAAGATATTGAAGATGCCATTAATGAATTTGCAGCGCTGGGCATTAAAGTAATGTTTACTGAACTGGACTTAGGCGTATTGCCCAACCCCTGGGATGGTGATGCAGCAGATGTGAATCTTAAAGCGGAATACAATGCAAAGATGAACCCTTACGCAAACGGTTTGCCTGATACAGTTGCAGCAAAACAAGCAGAAAGTTATGCTGTATTGTTTAAACTGTTTGTAAAATACAAAGATAAAATAGGCCGTGTTACATTCTGGGGTGTTAACGACGGGCAAAGCTGGCTGAACGACTGGCCCATTCATGGAAGAACAAATTATCCATTACTGTTTGACAGAAATTTTAAACCTAAACCGGCTTTTACTGCTGTAATAAATGCAGCAAAAAAATAAACAAGCACAAAAAAATAAACATGATTGCTAGCGAACAAAAATTATCCGTTTTAGAAAAAGTTGGGTACAGCCTTGGCGACCTTGCAGCCAATTTGGTTTTTCAAACATTGGTATCCTGGATATCTTATTACTATTTAAATATCTACGGTTTAAAACCCGAGCATGCTTCCATGGTAACGCTTGTGGTTGGCCTTGTTGCTGCGTTTGCTTTTAACCCAATTATGGGAGCCATAGCAGACAGAACAAAAAGCAAGTGGGGAAAGTTTCGTCCCTGGATTTTGTGGACGTCGGTACCGCTTGGTGTGGTTTCTTTACTGGCATTTAAAACTCCGGGGTTTGCATACCAGGGAAAAATTATTTATGCAGTGGTTACTTATGCATTGCTGCTGCTGTTGTATGCAGCAAATAATTTACCCTACAGCGCATTAAGTGGTGTAATAACAGGCGACATGAAAGAACGCAACAGCCTGAGCTCTTACAGGTTTGTTGCAGTAATGTTTGCACAGTTTTTTGTACAGGTATTTATGTACAATTTTATTATTAAAGCAGGTGGAGGAACAGATGCTGAGTCAATGAAAATTGGTATATCTAAAGTAATGACTGTATTGGCAATTATTGGCACAGTAATGCTCATCATTTGTTTTTTAACCACTAAAGAACGTATAGTACCAAAGCCCGAACAAAAATCAAGTTTAAAAGAAGATTTAACAGATTTGTTTAAGAACAGGCCATGGGTGATTATGCTTACAGTAACCACGTTGGTTTTTATTACGCTGGCAATGAAAGGCGGTTCTTATGTTTACTATTTTGAAAACTATGTTGACAAACCAGCACTCACGGCTTTTTTAGAACCGTTTAAAAAATTTCTGCCCACTTTTGAAAATGATACTTCATTAGGGCTGGGTGTATTTAACGGCGGTGGTATTTTAGTGGGTTTAATCGGCATCATGATTTCGCCTTGGTTTACCAACAGGTATGGTAAGCGCAATGTGTTTATGGCTTCTTTATTTATTTCTACATTGTTCATCATCTTCTTTTATTTCTTTCCGCCAAAATCAATAGGAGTAATTTTTGGTGCACAAATATTACATGGTTTCTTTTATGGTATAAGCACACCTGTTTTATGGACGATGATTGCAGACGTTGCAGATTACAGTGAGTGGAAAACAAACCGCAGAGCCACAGCCATTATTTTCTCTGCCATGATGGTGGGTTTAAAAGGAGGTTTAAGTATCGGCAGCTCTTTAGTATCATGGATTTTAGGAAAATACAATTATGTAGCCAATAGTACTGCAGGGCAAACAGATACTGCCATTAATGGTACAAAAATGCTGGTAAGTATTTTTCCGGCAATACCATTTCTTATTGCTGTGGCATTATTATTCTTTTATGAAATAAACAAAGCAAAAGAAGTGCAAATAGAAAAAGATTTAAAACAGCGCCGTAATTCATAACTCATCACTTATCATTCATAACTAAAAACAATGCCAGAAGATTCTATAGAACATATAAACTTTGACGAATTAAATAAGAGAGCTATTTCTCAGCCATTGGTAAAACATATTTACACTGCCGACCCATCGGCACATGTATTTAATGGAAAAATTTATATCTATCCATCGCATGATGTGGATGCAGGCGATGCCTTTGATGATTTGGGCAGTCACTTCGCTATGGATGATTATCATGTGCTTTCAATGGATTCGCCAACAGGCGAAGCAACAGACAATGGTTGTGCATTGCATGTAAATGATGTGCCCTGGGCTGCCAAACAAATGTGGGCACCGGATGCCAATGAAAAAGATGGCAAGTACTATTTATTTTTTCCTGCAAAAGGGCATGATGATATTTTTAGAATTGGTGTGGCAATAAGCGATTCGCCTGTGGGGCCATTCATTCCGCAACCCGAAGCAATTAAAAATAGTTTTTCGATAGACCCGGCTGTTTATAAAGATGCCGACGGAGCTTATTACATGTACTTCGGTGGTATTTGGGGCGGCCAATTGCAGCGCTGGAGAAAAGGTGTGTTTGAAGCTTCGCAACCAGAAAGCCCTTTTGCACATTTACCAGAAGCAAACGAACCGGCGCTTTGTGCAAAGGTTGCAAAGCTTACAGATGATTTATTAGAATTTGCAGAAGACCCAAGAGATGTTGTAATCGTAGACGAAAATGGAAAACCATTATTGCAAGGTGATAACGACAGGCGTTTTTTTGAAGCAAGCTGGATGCACAAATACAATGGCAAATATTATTTCTCTTATTCAACCGGCGATACACATTTTTTATGTTATGCCATAGGCGATAATCCTTACGGGCCGTTTACTTATGGTGGAAGAATTTTAGAACCGGTTGTGGGGTGGACAAGCCATCATTCTATTTGTGAATTTGAAGGCAAATGGTATTTATTTTATCATGACAGCAGTTTAAGCAAAGGCGTAACGCATTTGCGCTGTGTAAAAGTTACAGAGATGGTGCATGATGAAAATGGGAAGATAAAAACGATAGCACCATATAAATAGCTCTCACAGATTATACGGATTAACACAGATGAATACAATCTGTGAAAATCTGTGCCTTCTGTGAGCAAAGTTTTACAAAATGAAAAAAGCAATTCTCTTAATTAGTGTTTTTGCAATTGTTCATGCTGCAAATGCACAATCATTTACCAATCCAATTATTGCAGGGTATTATCCCGACCCTTCCATTTGCAAAGCAGGCAATGATTATTACATTGTAAATTCATCCTTTGCTTATTATCCCGGCTTACCGCTTTTTCACAGCACTAATTTAATTGACTGGAAACAGGTTGGCTATGCCATGGACCGTCCATCGCAATTGGATTTAACCGGTGCGCCTGTTGCTTATGGTGGTTTGTATGCACCAACCATCCGTTATCATAAAGGAGTGTTTTACATTGTTTGCACACAGGTTGGGCCAAAGGGAAATTTTGTAATTACTGCCAAAGACCCAAAAGGCCCCTGGAGTGAACCAGCTTATTTACCCGAAGTAAATGGTATTGACCCCAGTTTATTTTTTGATGATAACGACAGTTGCTGGCTGGTGCACAATGCGCCTGCGCCGGATAATAAACCAACTTACGATGGCCACTGCACTATAAGGCTGGTGGCTTTTGATTATAAAAATTTAAAAACAACCGGCACTGAAAGAATTATTGTAAACGGCGGTGTGGACATTACTAAAAAACCAAAATGGATTGAAGGGCCGCACATGTATAAAAAAGATGGCTGGTATTATTTAATGTGCGGCGAAGGTGGTACAGAAGAAGGACACAGCGAAGTGGTGTTCCGTGCAAAAAACATAACAGACAGTTTTATACCGTACCAAAAAAATCCTGTGTTAACGCAACGGCATTTATTAAACACACCAAGAAAAAACCCTGTTACCAGTACCGGCCATGCAGATATTGTGCAGGACAATGATGGTAACTGGTGGGGCGTATTTTTAGGTTGCCGCCCTTACGAAGGTGATTATTACAACACCGGCAGGGAAACATTTATGACGCCGGTGGAATGGAAAGACGGCTGGCCGCATTTTATGCTGGGTGGCGAAGAAGTAAAATACAGTTACCCCATTAATGCAAAAGCAACTGGTAAAGGCGATAAGCTAAACGGCAATTATTTTTTTAAAGATGAATTTGATGCTGCCAAACTAAATGTGCGTTACCAGTTTTTATGCACCGTAAAACAAAACTGGTACAGCCTTTCAGAAAATAAAGGCAGCCTTACCATGCAATTGCTGCCGCAAACCTGCAGGGAAAAAGACAATGCTGCTTTTATTGGGTTTCACCAGCCGCACATGAAAGGCTATGCTGCCACGGCTTTAAATTTTACTGCAAATGCAGAAAATGAAAAAGCAGGATTATTGGTGTATCAAAATGAAAATGCGTATTACTTTTTTTGTAAGTCGGTAAAAGATGGTAAACCTGTGCTGGAATTATATAAAGATGCAACACTTTTATTTTCAGTTCCGCTTATAACACAAAATAAAAAACCATTATTGTTGAAAATAGAAGCTAAAGGAAACAGGTATAGTTTTTATTATGCGCTTGAAAAAAATAAATGGACGCTGTTTAAGGACAATGTGGATGCTGTGTACGTAAGCACCCGCAAGGCCGGTGGTTTTGTTGGTTGCATGTACACCATGTATGCAACATCAAACGGCTTGTCTTCAACAAACAAAGCGGTGTATAACTGGTTTGAATGTAAAAATGATGATGATGTTTATAAGAGATAGCTCACAGATTACCCTGATAAACACAGATGTAAAAATAATCTGTGAAAATCCGTGATATATGTGAGAGAAAAGATGAATAAAGAACAAAAAGCCGAAGTGAGATTATTTTTTTATTTCACTGAAATAAAAAAATAACAGAACAAGTTCACAACGATGCTTAATAGAATTGCTAAAGCTGCCGCCGTTGTTGGTCGCCTGACCAACAACATACGCTGAGATAAAAGCTGAATAAAGAATAAACCGTACAAGTGAGTGACACAACGATGTTGAACAGCATTACTAAAGCTTGTAAAAAATGAAAAAAATATTTTTATCAATTATTGTTTTAGCAACCATCTCCTGCAACCAAAACAAATTTGTAAATGCAGATGATGCCATTATTGCAAAAGCAGCGGAACACCCGGAGCAATGGTTAACGCATGGTTTAAATTATAACGAAGACCGTTACAGTTTACTTACACAAATAAATAAAGACAATGTAAAAACCCTGGGCCTTGCATGGGTAACAGATTTAGGCAGCAAGCGGGGCATTGAAGCAACCCCATTAGTTGCCGATGGTGTGATGTATTTATCCGGCGCATGGAGCACCATATTTGCTGTGGATGCAAAAACAGGAAAACAATTATGGAAGTACGACCCACAAGTGCCCGGCGGCAAAGCAGAACAATTATGCTGCGATGTGGTAAACCGTGGCGTGGCTTTATACAAAGGGAAAATTTTTGCAGGTACATTAGATGGCAGGCTGATTGCATTAAATGCTGCTGATGGAAAATTAGTATGGAGTGTGCAAACAACGGATGTTACAAAACCTTATTCGATAACCGGCGCACCAAGAGTGGTGGATGGAAAAATAATTATTGGTAATGGCGGTGCAGAGTTTGGTGTGAGGGGTTATGTTACAGCTTACAATCCACAAGATGGAAAAGAAGTATGGCGTTTTTATACAGTGCCCGGCGACCCGTCAAAACCTTTTGAAAACAAAGCCATGGAAGCAGCCGCCAAAACATGGAGTGGTGAATGGTATAAATATGGCGGTGGCGGCACAGCATGGGATGCAATGGCGTACGACCCTGCATTAAAATTATTGTATGTGGGCACAGGCAATGGCAGCCCGTGGGATAGAAAATACCGCAGCAACGGTGTGGGTGATAATTTATACCTGTCATCAATTGTTGCGCTTAATCCTGCAACGGGTGAAATGGTTTGGTATTATCAAACAACACCGGGAGACAGTTGGGATTTTACCGCCACGCAACATATCATTCTTGCAGACTTAGATATTAAAGGACAAAAAAGAAAAGTATTGATGCAGGCGCCGAAGAATGGTTTCTTTTATGTGATTGACAGGACGAATGGAAAATTTATAAGCGGTGACCCGTTTGTTTATACCAACTGGGCAAAAGGTATTGACAGCACCGGCCGCCCTATAGAAAATGAAGGAGTGCATTACGAAACAGTCAACACAGATGTATCGCCTAATTACAACGGCGGGCATAACTGGCACCCCATGGCATTTAATCCAAAGTTGAATTTGGTGTATATACCTGCAAGGGAAAATGCCAGCAACTATGGGCATGATACTTCATGGAAATATAATAAAGTTGGTTTTGGTACGGGCAATGGGTGGAATCTTGCAACAGGCACCGACCCAACAAAGCCCATGCGTTATGATACAGCTACAAAAAAATTTCCGAGAGGTATGTTGATTGCATGGAACCCTACATTGCGTAAAGAAGTTTGGCGTGTGCCGCAATCTGCCGACTGGAATGGCGGCGTATTGGCAACTGCAACTGATTTATTATTTCAGGGTACAGCGCAGGGAGATTTTATTTGCTACGATGCAAGCAATGGAAAAATTTTATGGCAGCAAAATTTAGGCGGTGGCATTTTAGCGCCGCCGGTTACATACAGCATTGATGGTACACAATACATAACAGTTGCTGTTGGCTGGGGTGGTGGTTTTGGTATGAAGAATAAGCTGGCGCCATTGCAAAGCGGTAAAATTTTCACCTTTGTTTTAAATGGCAACGCTGCAATGCCTGCATTTAACAAAGGCACTGAATTAAAAATTCCCGAAACAACATTTACAGCTACTAAAGATGAACTGGCACATGGCGAAACATTGTTTTGGCAATATTGCGGCACCTGCCATGTGGTAAAAGCTGGCGGTGGTGGACTGGCGCCTGACTTAGCATATTCACTCATTGCTGCAAATAGCGAAAGCTTTTTAAGTGTGGTGCATAAGGGTGGTTATGAAAAACTGGGTATGCCTAAATTTGGAAACAGGTTAAGTGAAAAAGATGTGCTGGATATAAGGAAGTATGTGTTGACGAAAGCGAGGGAGTAATTGCTCACAGATTACAGTGATTAACACAGATGAAAAAAATCTGTGAACATCTGTACAATCAGTGAGAGAAGGTGAATAAAGAGCTGAACGTACAAGTGAGTGACACAACGATGCTTAATAGAATTGCTAAAGCTGGTTACAAAAATTAAAATAACACAATGAGAAAATTATTTTCATTCGCATGTATGATTGTTGCATTGCAGGCAACAGCACAAGATTACAAATCATTCCCCATGTGGAATTACAATTTACCCATTGAGCAGCGGGTGAATGATGTGGTAAGCCGCTTAACGCTGGAAGAAAAAGTAAACCAGATGCTGAATGCCACCCCGGCAATTCCACGTTTGGGCATACCTGCATACGACTGGTGGAATGAAGTATTGCATGGTGTGGCAAGAACGCCGTATAAAGTAACATCGTATCCGCAAGCTATTGCAATGGCGGCAACATGGGATACCAATTCATTAAAATTAATGGCACAATATTCGGCAGAAGAAGGAAGGGCCATACATAATAAATCAATTGAGCTAAACAAAACCGGCGACCGTTATGTGGGTTTAACATACTGGACGCCGAACATAAATATTTTTAGAGACCCCCGCTGGGGCCGTGGCCAGGAAACTTATGGCGAAGACCCTTTTTTAACAGGTAAGCTGGGCGCTGCATTTGTAAGAGGTTTGCAGGGCGTTGATAAAAAATATTTGCAGGCGGCGGCATGTGCCAAACATTTTGCAGTGCACAGCGGCCCGGAGCCTTCAAGGCATTCTGATAATTTTAATCCCACACCGTATGATTTATGGGATACTTATTTACCTGCTTTTAAAGAATTAATTACAAAAGCAGATGTGGCCGGTGTTATGTGTGCTTACAATGCCATCAACACACAACCCTGTTGTGCTAATGATTTATTGATGACAGATATTTTGCGCAAGCAATGGAAGTTTACCGGTTATGTTACCAGCGACTGCTGGGCTATTGATGATTTTTTCCGCTATCATAAAACACATAAAGATTCTACCAGTTCTGCTATTGATGCTGTAATACATGGCACCGATGTGGAATGTGGCCGCACTGTTTATTTAGCATTGATTGATGCGGTTAAAAGAGGTTTGATAAAAGAATCACAATTGGATATTTCTTTGAAAAGATTATTTACCATCCGTTACCGTTTAGGAATGTTTGACCCTGCAAGCATGGTAAAGTATGCACAAACACCTTTTAGTGTGTTGGAAAGCGATGCACACAAAGCACATGCATTAAAAATGGCGCAGCAAAGTATTGTGTTATTAAAAAATGAAAACAATACACTGCCATTAAGTAAAAAAATAAAAAAGATTGCCGTGGTTGGGCCTAATGCAGATAACACCATTGCTGTATTGGGTAATTATAATGGCACACCTTCTAAAACAGTTTCTATACTGGAAGGATTAAAAAACAAACTCGGTAATGATGTGGAGATTGTTTATGAAAAAGCCATCAACTTTACCAATGATACATTGCTGGCGCATAAAAACATCAGCACATTATACAGTTACGATGGAAAGCCCGGTGTAAAAGCAGAATATTTTGATAATGAAAAAATGGAAGGCCAGCCGGTGCTTACAAAAATTGAAAGCGAAATCAATCATTTTTGGCAGGAAGGTGTAAGCCCTTACCCTGGTTTAAAATCGGTGAATTATGCTGCTAAATACACTACTTACATTACGGCTGAAAAAGATGAAGTAATGAATTTTGAAAGCGAAGCCAACGATGGCTATTATGTAAAAATTAATGACAGCACCATTGTAAATGTATGGGAACGCAACCGCTGGGGCAGCAAGCAGTTTAGCTACAAAGTAAAAGCCGGTTCGACATATAAAGTAGAAATGGCCTTTCGCCAGGGCGGTGGCGAAGCAATGGTAAAATTATTTGCAGGCAATTACCGTAAAACAGATTTTGCTGCATTGGCAGAAAGATTAAAAGATGCGGATGCCATCATTTTTGCAGGCGGCATTTCACCACAACTGGAAGGTGAAGAAATGCCGGTGAAAGTGCCGGGCTTTAATGGCGGCGACAGAACAACCATTATGCTGCCCACTGTGCAAACAGAATTATTGAAAGCTTTAAAAGCAACCGGTAAGCCTGTAGTGTTTGTAATGCTTACGGGCAGCGCCATTGCCATTCCGTGGGAAGATGAAAATATTCTTGCAATAGTAAACTGCTGGTATGGCGGCCAAAGCGCCGGCACTGCATTGGCTGATGTATTGTTTGGTGATTACAACCCGGCCGGAAGGTTGCCTGTTACCTTTTATAAAAGCGATGCAGACCTTGCCGGCTTTAGCGATTACAGCATGAGCAACCGCACTTATCGTTATTTTAAAGGCGATGCATTATATCCCTTTGGTTATGGCTTAAGCTACACTAACTTTACGTACAGCGCTATAACGGCCCCAGGAACTATTGCTAAGGGCAAAAATGTTACGGTAACTGTTACAGTAAAAAACAGTGGTAAAAGAGATGGAGAAGAAGTGGTGCAGTTGTACACCAATTATAATAGTTTAACCGGCCTGCACCCATTAAAAACATTAAAAGGTTTTAAACGCATTGCATTAAAAGCAGGTGAAAGCAAAAAAATAAGTTTTGCTTTAACACCGGAACAACTTCAGTTAATTGATGAAGCAGGCAATGCCTACCAACCAAAAGAAAAATTAACCATTAGTGTTGGCGGCGGGCAGCCCGGAATAAAAAATAAAACAACCAGTAATGTAGTAAGCAAACAAATTATTATTCAATAAAAAAATAACGATTGCTATGAACTCAAATAAAGCAGGCAGAAGAAAATTTTTGCAGGATGTAACAAAAGCCTCCGGCTTAATGATGCTGGCTCCATTAGCCGGCGCTGCTAATTTTAAGCATATTGAGTCTACAAAAAAACAACAACCGGTTGTTATACCTCCGGGTAAAATAAAATTTTCAGTCATCAACATTAACCATCCGCATATTTATGGAATGGTGGATGCTATAAAAAGAGGAGGTGGCGAATTGGTTTCTGTGTATGCTAAAGAAGCTGATTTGTTAGCGGCTTTTGTAAAAACATACCCTGATGTGAAGCAGGCAGCAAGCGAACAGGAAGTTTTAGATGATACCGCTGTACAATTGGTGTTAAGCTCCGGCATTCCTGATGAAAGGGCGCCACTGGGCATTCGTGTAATGCAGCATGGCAAAGATTACTTAACTGATAAGCCCGGTATTATTACACTAAAACAACTGGCAGAAGTAAAAAAGGTACAGGCGGCAACCAAACGCATTTACTCCATCATGTACAGTGAGCGTTTTGAAAATAAAGGAACAGAAAAAGCCAGCCAGTTGGTAAAATCCGGAGCCATTGGCCAGGTAATTCAAACCGTAAATTTAGCGCCGCATCGCATCAGTAATAAATTTGGCACTTCCGGTTTAGCAGTAAGGCCGGATTGGTTTTGGGATAAAAAAAGATACGGCGGCATTATTACTGATATTGGCAGCCACCAGTTTGACCAGTATTTACATTTCACCAACTCTACAGAAGCAAAAGTATTAATGAGCCAGGTTGGTAATGTGCATTTTCCGCAAGCGCCCAACTTTGAAGATTTTGGTGATGTGATGCTGAGTGGTAATGGCGGCTCTGGCTATATAAGAGTGGACTGGTTTACACCCAATGCTCTTGATACATGGGGCGATGGAAGGTTAACAATATTGGGTACAGATGGTTATATTGAAGTGAGAAAAAACACAGATATTTTATCAGGAAATAAAGGAGGTAATCATTTATATATTGTAAACCAAAATGAAATGCTTCATATAGATTGTAATAATGAAACATTGCCCTTTGGGCCAAGGTTGGTTGATGATGTATTGAACAGAACAGAAACCGCCATGAGCCAGGCGCATTGTTTTTTAGCAACTGAACTTGCATTGAAAGCGCAGAAGAATGCGAAGGTGATGAGTTTGAAGAAGTGATAGAACACAGATGACACAGATTGTACTGAGTTTCACTGATGAATTATTTGCTGTTCGCCGTTGTTGGTCGCCTGACCAACAACATACGCTAAAATAAAAGTTGAATAAAGAACAGAAAGTAAAAGTGAGTGACACAACGATGATGCCATAAAAAACTGAAGTTGATAACAAAATAATTACTTCAAAAAACAAGCTGTATGAAAAAGCAAAACATTGGCCGCCGTAAATTTTTAACCAACTCTGCCAAAGCCGCCATTGGCACCGGCATTGCATTTAGTTTTCCTTCTATTGTTCCGGCAAGTGTGTTGGGCAGGTTTGCACCCAGCAACAGAATTAATGTGGCCGCTATTGGTACCGGAAGAATTAGCCGTGGGCATGATATACCCGGCGTATGGCAATATGATTTTGCACAAATAATGGCCGTGTGTGATGTAGATGCATTAAGGGCAGAAGATGGTAAAAAATTAGTGAATGAATATTACAGCAATAAAAACGGCAAGCCTTACGATGGTGTAAAAGTGTACAGCGATTACAGAGAGTTATTGCTGAATAAAGATATTGATGCGGTTATCATAAGCACACCCGACCACAGCCACGCCATGATTGGTGTGGCGGCTGCAAAAGCTAAGAAACATATTTACATGCAAAAGCCTGCATCACTAACAATTGCCGAAGGAAGAATCATAAGCGATGTGGTAAATAAAAGCGGTGTAAAATTTCAAATAGGCAGTCAGCAGCGAAGTACTGAACAATTTCGTTATGCTGCCGAGCTGGTGCGTAACGGAAGAATCGGCGATTTAAAAACCGTGTATGTGGGTTTGCCCGGCGACCCTCCCGGTGGTAACAAAACAGAAATGCCTGTTCCGAAAAATTTGAATTATGATATGTGGCTGGCATCAACGCCGGAAGTGTATTATACAGAAGACAGGGTGCACCCGCAAATTGGTTATGGAAGGCCCGGCTGGTTGCGTTGCGAACAGTTTGGCGCCGGTATGATTACGGGCTGGGGCAGTCACCACGTTGACAGTGCACATTGGGGCATGGGTATGGAACGCAGCGGCCCCGTTGAAATATGGAGTGAGAAAGCAGAGTTTGCCACCGGTGGTTTGTGGGATGTGCATGGCATTTTTAAAACGCATGCTATGTATGCAAACGGTGTGCATATGATTGTGAGCAACGAGTTTGATAACGGAATAAAATTTGAAGGCACCAACGGCTGGATATTTGTGAGCCGTGGCGATTACCAGGTTACTGCAAGCGACGGAAATAAAGGAAGTACACAGGCAAAAAAATTAGATGCCAGCGACCCTAAACTGCTCACTTCTGTAATTGGCGAAAAAGAATTTCATTTTACGGTGAGTAAAGAACATCATGGCAACTGGCTGGAAGCGATACGGGATAACAAAGCCACTATTGCACCGGCGGAAGAAGCACACCGCAGTTGCAGCGCCTGCCTGCTGCATCATATTGCTATGAAACTTAACCGTAAAATTTACTGGGACCCTAAGACTGAAAAAATTAAGAATGATGCGGAGGCAACAAAAATGCTGAGCAGGCCGCAGCGGAAGGGGTATGAGGTGAAGAGGTAAAACCCCCTGTCCCCCTGAAGGGGGAACATAGATTTGAAGTGAACTTGTTTATTTGAACCTTATACAAAATGATAGCTATAATTATGTAGTCAGCTGCATTGCTGCTATCATCTTTTGTTGCGTCGCACACTTGTACGTTCTGTAATTCTATTGAGCTTTTACCGAAGCGTTTAAAAAAATCTGTGTTAATCTGCATAATCTGTGAGAAAAATTTAAATGAAAAAACAACTTCTATTTTTAGTATCGGTATTTACATTTTTTACAGCACCGGCACAAATACGGCTGCCAAAACTCATCAACAATGGAATGGTACTGCAACGGGATGTATCATTGAAAATTTGGGGCTGGGCACATGCAGGTGAAGAAATTACGCTTTCATTTCTAAATAAAAAATACAACACTAAGGCAACCGATAATGGCAACTGGACAATTGTATTACCCAAACAAAAAGCCGGCGGCCCTTATACCATGCAATTAAAAGCCAGTAATGAAATTACATTAACTGATATTTTAATTGGCGATGTGTGGTTGTGCAGCGGCCAAAGCAATATGGAGCAGGCCATGAGTGGCCGTTTAAAATATAAATATGCAGATGAAATTGCAACGGTTAACAATCCCTTCATCCGTCATTTTTTAATACCCGATAAATATGATTTTAACGCACCTCAAACTGATGTGGAAAGCGGCACATGGAAAGCAGCCAATCCGCAAAACATTGGAGAGTTTACAGCAGTAGGTTATTTTTTTGCAAAAGAAATTTATGCAAAATACAAAGTGTCGGTTGGTATTATCAATGCGGCATTGGGCGGTTCGCCTGCCGAAGCATGGATAAGTGAAACAGCATTAAAAAAATTTCCCGAGTATTATAACGAACTGCAAAAATTTAAAAGCAGCGCATTCATTAAACAAACCGAACAAAAAGATAACGCTGCCACCGCAGCATGGTACAAACAATTACAGGATGCAGATTTGGGCGAACAGCAAAACTGGAAAAACCCTTTGCGGAATGATGAAGACTGGCGCACCATCAATGTTCCGGGTTATTGGGCAGATACAGATGCTGGTTTGTACAATGGCATTGTTTGGTATCGTAAAGAAATTACTGTTCCAAAATCAATGGCGGGCAAAGCAGCAAAGCTGGAATTGGGAAGAATTATTGATGCAGATTCTGTTTTTGTAAATGGTGTGTTTGTGGGAAACACAACTTACCAATATCCGGCAAGACGTTATGAATTAAACATCACCGTTTTAAAAGAAGGAAAAAATATTATCACTATCCGCATTACAAACAATAGTGGTAAAGGTGGTTTTGTGTTGGGCAAGCGGTATGAATTAACAAGTGGTACAGATACTGTTAATTTATCCGGCAGTTGGAAATATAAAACAGGGGCTGTTGCTTTAACGCCTGCACCCGCCACCACTTTTATAAGATGGAAACCCGGCGGTTTGTATAACGCCATGATTGCACCACTCATCAATTATAATATTAAAGGCACTGTGTGGTACCAGGGCGAAAGCAATACCGGCTACCCGGAAAATTACAAAGCCATTATGCAAACATTAATTGAAGACTGGCGCAGCCAATGGCAAAATAATTTTCCTTTTATTTATGTGCAACTGCCCAATTATATGGAAGCAAAACCCACACCGCAACCAAACAGCGGCTGGGCAATATTAAGGCAGCAACAATTAGAATTGGTATCTGTTCCTAACACTGCAATGGTTACTGCTATTGATTTAGGCGAATGGAATGATATACATCCTGAGAATAAAAAAGATATTGGTTACCGCATTGCATTGCAGGCAAGAAAGATTGCATACGGTGAAAAAAATCTTACAGCATCCGGGCCTTTGTATCAATCAATGAAAATAGAAGGCAACAAAGTGTTGATTAATTTTTCAAATGTGGGAACAGGGTTAACTGCAAGCGCTCTGCACGCAAATTTTTTAACTGGATGGATTGGAATAAAACATTTTGCTGTTGCAGATGCGAACGGGATTTACCATGCTGCCAAAGCAACTATCATAAATAAAAACACCGTTGAAGTATTTGCAGACGATGTAAAAAATCCTGTTGCTGTAAAATATGCCTGGGCCGATAACCCGGAAAATGTAAACCTGTATAATAGTGAGGGATTACCTGCATCACCATTTAGCACAGAAACGCCTAATCAGTTTGGTATTTGGAAAAATAAAAAAGCCGCCGTTGTTATTACTTATGATGATGCACTGAATGTGCATTTAGATAATGCGCTGCCTTTATTAGACTCACTTGGCTTAAAAACTACTTTTTATTTAACTGCTTTTGCTGATGCTTCTAAAAACCGCATCAGCGAATGGAGGGCTGCGGCTGCAAAAGGGCATGAGTTGGGCAATCATACTTTATACCATCCATGTTTAGGAAATTTAGCAGGCAGAGATTGGGTAAAGGGCGAACAGGACATGAGTAAATACACATTGCAGCGTATGGAAAATGAAATACGCATGACGAATGTTTTTTTAGAAGCCGTGGATGGAAAAAAGAAAAGAACATTTGCCTACACCTGCGACGATATGAAAATTGGCGACAGCCTTTTTATGAACGGTATGAAAAATGATTTTGTGGCAGCAAGAGGCGTACGCAACGAAATGCACACTATTGACAAAGTGGATTTGTATAATACCGATTGCTATGTGGTAAATGGCGAAAGTGGTGAACAAATGATTGAGTGGGTGAAAAAAGCGGAGCAAACAGGTTCGCTGTTAATTATTTTATTTCATGGTGTGGGTGGCGAACACGGCATTAATGTATCATTAGATGCACACCGCAAACTATTGCAGTATATAAAACAGCAGGAAAATAAAATTTGGGTGGCACCAATGATTGATGTGGCAGAGTATATAAAAACATGGCAGCAGGCTAATGGTAATTAAGTTGAGAGAAAATAACTTGTAATGAACGTGGCTAAAAAATCAGGTATTGCAATTGTTGGACTGGGCGGTTATGGTGCAGGCCAGTTAATACCTGCATTGCAGCAAACAGCGCATTGTTATTTGGCAGCAATAGTCAGCGGTTCTGCTGGTAAAATTTTGTTGCATAAAGAAAAGCACCAGTTAGCAGACGCTGCTTGTTACAGTTATGAAAACTTTGACGCTGTAAAAAATAATCCTTCCATTGATATTGTATATATAGCATTGCCTAATCATTTACATGCTGCATATACCATACGTGCACTGCAAGCCGGTAAACATGTTATTTGCGAAAAGCCAATGGCTTTATCTGTGGAAGAAAGTAATGCGATGATTGCAGCCGCAGAAAAAGCAAATAAATTTTTATCAATTGGTTACCGCCTGCATTACGACCCGTATAATTTAGAAATGGTGCGGCTGGCAAAAGAAAAAGTATATGGGGATATTGTAAGTATAGAAACTGCTTTTGGTATTTTGCCGCAAAAAGGCGAATGGCGACTGAACAAAAAAATTGCAGGCGGCGGCCCGTTAATGGATGTGGGCATTTATTGTTTGCAGGCTGTGTGTTACATTACCGGCAAAACACCGGTGGCTGTAACTGCACAAACATTGCCGGTGAGTGATACTAAAAAATTTTTGGACATAGAAGAAACATTGCAATGGCAAATGGAAATGCCCGGTGGTATTACAGCCAATTGCCGCACCAGTTATTCAGAAGATATGGGTTATTTAAAAGTAAATTGCACAAACGGGTGGTTTCAGTTAAACCCTGCTTTTAATTATAATGGTTTGCAATTTTCTGCATCCGATGGAAGACAATTTTCATTGCCGCCATTTTCACAGCAGGCAAAACAAATGGATGGCATTGCATTGTCGATAAAAAAGAATGAAGCAAGTAAAGTGCCGGGACAAATGGGTTTAACAGATATGAAAATTATTGCAGCAATTTATGAAGCGATGAATACAGGCAAACGGGTTGCTGTAAATTATTAATTGCTTCGCCGTTGTTTCCCGATAGCTATCGGGATGACCAACAACTTACGCTAAGATAAAAGCTGAATAAAGAACAGCATGTAGAAGTGAGTGACACAACGATGCTGAAGATTGCTGAATAGTTCGTTACAAAAAATAAAAAACTACATGAGCCAAAAATTAAGAAGCCACGATTGGTTTGGCCGCAAAGACAAAGACGGCATTATTTACCGCAGCTGGATGAAAAACCAGGGCATGCCTACCGATATGTTTGATGGCAGGCCGGTGATTGGTATTTGCAATACATTCAGTGAGCTCACGCCATGCAATGCACATTTTAGAGACCATGCAGAAGCTGTGAAGAGAGGTGTGCTGGAAGCAGGTGGTTTTCCGGTTGAGTTTCCTATAATGAGTTTGGGTGAAACATTACTGAAACCAACAGCGATGTTGTTTAGAAATTTGGCGAGTATGGATGCAGAAGAAAGTATTCGTGGCAATCCTATTGATGGAGTGGTGCTGTTAACAGGCTGCGACAAAACAACACCAAGCACAGTGATGGGTGCAGCCAGTGTGGGTTTGCCAACCATTGTTGTTCCAGGCGGGCCAATGCTGAATGGAAGATATAAAGGGCAAACAATTGGCAGCGGCACACATGTGTGGAAGTTTGATGAAGACATGAAGACAGGCAAGATGACGCAGGAAGATTGTGAGTTTGCAGAAAGTTGTATGAGCCGCAGCATTGGCCATTGCATGACGATGGGCACTGCAAGCACAATGGCAGTAATGGTAGAAAGTTTAGGATTAACATTAAGTGGTGCAGCCGCCATACCTGCGGCAGACAGCAGGAAAAAAGTAATGGCACAGCTCAGCGGCAGAAGAATTGTAGAAATGGTAAAAGAAAATTTAACCATTGATAAAGTATTAACAAGAGAAGCATTTGAAAATGCTATCATGACTAACTCTGCCGTGGGTGGCTCATCTAACTTTGTTATTCACTTAACGGCTATTGCAGGGCGCATTGGAGTTAATTTAACCATTGATGATTTTGATAACATTGGCAGTAAAATTCCTTTGCTGTTAAACTTAATGCCCAGCGGAAAATATTTAATGGAAGATTTTTATTACGCCGGTGGCCTGCCTGTTATTTTAAATGAATTGAAAGACAGGCTGCATAAAAATGTAATTACGGTTACCGGAAAAAATCATCATGATAATATTAGTGGCAATACCGATTGTTACAATGATGATGTGATTGCGAAATACAATACACCTTTTAAACCGGAAGCAGGCATTGTAGTGGTGAAAGGGAATCTTGCCAGCAATGGTGCCGTAATAAAACCAAGTGCCGCCACTCCTGCACTCATGAAACATAAGGGGCGTGCCGTTGTGTTTGAAAGTATAGAAGATTATCATAAACGCATTGATGACCCTGCGCTGGATATTGATGAAAATTGTGTGATGGTATTAAAGTATGTGGGCCCGGTTGGTTACCCCGGCATGCCGGAAGTAGGCAATATGGCGCTGCCTAAAAAAATATTGGAGAAGGGAATTAAAGATATGGTACGCATCAGCGATGGCCGCATGAGCGGTACAGCTTATGGTACTGCGGTGCTGCATGTTTCTCCTGAAAGTGCTATTGGCGGCAATTTAGCATTGGTGCAAAACGGAGACATGATTGAACTGGATGTAGAAAAACGTTTGCTGCATTTGCATGTAAGTGATGATGAACTGGCCAAACGCAAAGCTGCATGGATTGCTCCGCCGCCTGCTGCCACAAGAGGTTATGTGAGTATGTATATTAAGCATGTAATGGGCAGTGATAAAGGCGCTGATTTGGATTTTTTACAGGGCAGCAGCGGCAGTGAGGTGACAAGGGATTCGCATTAGATTAGAACACTGATGACGCTGATTAAGCAGATGAACACAGATTTTATTTTGGACCAAGCTTTAATGCTACTATCGGCTTCAGTGGCGTCGCACTCTTGTGCCACACAATAAAATTGAACATTTTTGTGGCACCCCGCTGCAAGCGGTGGTACATAATAATTTTATTCAACAATAAAATCTGTGAGCCAAAAAATAAAACATGAAACAAACGCTTGCTGCATTTTTAATCATCGCATTATTATCTTGCAATAACAACAGCAATACTAAAACAAGTATGTATAAAACCACCGGCACCATTATTCAATACGATGAAGCATTAAGTAATATTATTGACACCAGCACCAAGCCAGAAATTATTGCAGAAGGCTACGAATGGAGCGAAGGCCCTTTGTGGATTGAAAAACACAATATGCTGTTGTTTAGCGATGTGCCTATGAACACGGTGTATAAATGGACGGAAGCAAAAGGAGCGGAAGTTTATTTAAAACCCAGCGGCTACACCGGAACTACTCCCAGTAAATGCAAAGAGCCCGGCAGCAATGGATTAACATTAGACAACGAAGGCAATTTAGTATTGTGCCAGCATGGCGACCGTCAAATGGGAAAGATGGATGCGCCATTGGATAAACCACAAGCAAAGTATATAACCATTGCCAATAAATTTGAAGGCAAACGCTTCAGCAGCCCGAATGATTGTGTGTACAACAGCAGCGGCGAATTATTTTTTACCGACCCGCCTTATGGTTTACAAACACAGGATGATACAGATTCACTAAAAGAAATAAACCACAACGGTGTTTATAAAGTAAAAAAAGATGGAACGGTTATTTTATTGGTTGATTCCATTACAAGGCCCAATGGTTTAGCATTTTTACCCGGCGAAAAACAATTAATTGTTGCCTGCAGCGACCCTGATAAACCCAATTGGTACATTTTTGATGTAAGCGGCGATATGTTGAGTAATGGCAAATTATTTTACAGCGCAGCAGAAGAAAGAAAAACCATGCAACACGGCTTGCCCGATGGTTTTAAAGTAAACAAACAAGGCATTGTGTTTGCCACAGGGCCCGGCGGTGTTTATATATTTAACAGCATTGGTAAAAAGCTGGGCTTTATAAAACTGGATGAAGCCGCCAGCAACTGTGCATTAAGCACCGATGAAAAAACATTGTATGTTACCAATGATATGTATGTGCTTAGAATAAAACTTAAATAATGGCTGCGGAACAATTATATACAGAGCGGCTCACACTTTCTTTAGTAAAAAAAGAAGATGCTGCTTTTATTGAAGAACTGGTAAATACGGCCGGTTGGCTTAAATTTATTGGTGACAGAAATATACATTCTGTTGCCGATGCAGAAGCTTATATTGAAAAAATTGCAGCCAACCCTAATATTAATTATTGGGTAGCACATACAAAGGAATTGAATCAGCCGGTTGGAGTTATTAGTTTTATTAAAAGAGATTACCTGGAGCATTGGGATATTGGTTTTGCACTATTGCCTGCAGCGCATGGAAAAGGGTATGCTTATGAAGGCGCCCTGTGTATATTAAAACACAATGCAGGCACAGGTAAGCACAAACAGTTTTTAGCAACAGTTATGAGCAGCAATACAACATCAATAAAACTGCTTGAAAAACTGGGGCTTAATTTTGAAAAGGAAATTATAGCTGATAAAGGACCGTTAATGCTCTTTTCAGTAAAGGCAAAAAATTATCATAGCAATCAAGTACAATCATAAATCAACAAAATATATTTAATGAAACTATACAACACCACAAACGGAATTGTAATTGAGCAAAACGAGCAATTTTATTTAGTAAAAGAAGACTGGAATAATTTTATTAATGATGATGCTGTGCTGCAAAAAGCAAATGCAGCAATTGCAACTGCCACCACAGTTGATAAATCAGCAATTGCAAATTTATTACCCACTATTGGCAACAACCAGGAGTTATGGGCATGCGGTGTAACTTATTACCGCAGCATGGTGGGCCGGCAGGAAGAAAGCAAAGCAGCAGGCGGCGCCGATTTTTATGGCAAAGTATATGAAGCTGAAAGGCCGGAATGTTTTTTTAAAAGTACACCGCACCGTGTTGTTGGCAACAATGGTTTGGTAAGAATAAGAAAAGATTCAAGCTGGGATGTACCTGAGCCGGAGTTGACGCTGGTTGTAACATCATCAGGTAAAATAATTGGTTACACAGTTGGTAACGATATGAGCAGCCGCAGTATTGAAGGAGAAAATCCCTTGTACCTGCCACAGGCAAAAACTTACGATGCTTGTGCCGCATTGGGGCCTTGTGTGTATTTAACGAATGAACCTTTATCTCCCGGTACCAATATTCATTTGGATATAAAAAGAAATAATGCAGTTGTGTTTAACGGTGATATTGCATTAAGCCAAATGAAACGTACACCACAAGAGTTGGTGGGTTTTATTTACAGGGAAAGCAGTTTTCCGCATGGTTGTTTAATTATGACGGGTACCGGCATTGTGCCCGGCAGCGATTTTACTTTGCAAAGCGGCGATGAAATCAGTATTTCAATTGATAATATTGGTACTTTAATAAATACTGTTCAATAATTTTATAAACTACAAATAACTCCCCTTTAGGGGGTGGGGGCTTTTGACTATACTTATCATTATACTTGCCATTGGCTTACAGATTTTTTTATCCATAAAAAAAGTAAGCCCTTTTTTATCGCTGCTTATTGTAGCAATACTGGCAGGTTTATGTTTAGGTATGAAGCCTGAAGCATTATTAAAATCAATTGAAGTAGGTGTTGGCAGCACATTAGGCGGTTTAGCTTTAATCATTTGCCTGGGTGCCGTACTCGGTAAAATTTTAGAAGAAAGCGGCGCTGCAGAAAAAATTGCTGTAACGCTTATTAAAAATTTTGGCGAAAAAAATATTCAGTGGGCTGTGCTGCTAACAGGTTTTTTAATTGGTATACCGTTATACTATAATGCCGGCTTTATAATTTTAGTGCCGCTTGTTTTTATGCTGGCAAAAAAAACAGGTTTGCCATTATTATATATTGCCATACCCATGGCCGCTTCACTCAGCACCACTCATTGTTTTTTACCACCGCACCCCGGGCCGGTTGTTTTAATAAATGCTTTTAAGGCAGATACCGGCAAAACATTATTGTATGGCATTTGCATTGCCATACCAGCAGTAATAATTGCCGGGCCGCTGCTGGGCAGGCAATTAAAAAAAGTCAGTTCATCAGATGTAAATCTTTTTAACACAACTGCCATAAGCAGTAAAACTTTGCCTGGTGCATTACCCAGTTTTTTAATTGCGTTGTTGCCGGTTATACTCATTACCATTGCAGTGCTGGCAGAAAATTTTTTAGAAAAAGGTTTGCTGCAATCCATCTTTCTTTTTTTAGGAAATTCTACTATTGCATTGCTGCTCTCAGTATTGGCAGCATTTTTTTATTTTGGCATATTGCAAAAAGTAAAAATGGAAACGCAAATGCAATGGCTTAGCACCGCCATTAGTGGTATTGCTATGATATTGCTGATTATTACGGCAGGGGGTGTTTTTAAACAAGTATTAACTGACAGCGGTACCGGCGATTATATAGCATCCTTCAGCAATAAATGGAATATGCCGCCGTTGCTTTTTGCATGGGTGGTTACAGCTTTATTAAGAGTGATGATTGGCTCTGCTACGGTTGCAGGTATTACTGCATCAGGAGTGGTAGCTCCTTTACTGGCACAGCACAATGTATCACCAGAGTTAATGGTACTGGCTGTTGGCAGCGGCAGTGTATTTGGCTCACACATTAACGACAGTGGCTTTTGGATGTATAAAGAGTTTTTTAAACTCAGCCTTAAACAAACTTTTTTATCATGGACGGTTATGGAAACCATTATATCTGTTGTGGGGCTGGCAGGAGTACTTCTTTTAAACCTGGTTATTGCCTGACTGCTTAAAAAGAAAGGCGCATTTTCATGCACCTTTTCTTTAGCTGTGTTTAGTTTTAGTGCAGCAATTTTATACAGGCTCGTGAACCAATGCATTTAGTTTATCAGTGTCAATTATTGCAATCTTCTTTTCAAAAAACATTAATATGCCTTCTTCCGCCATCTCATTCATCATTTTAAACAGGGTTTCATATGTGGTGCCGGTATACGAGGCAATATCCTGCCGGGTTAATACAATGTTTAGAAAACCATCATCTGTCGTTCCAAATTTTTTCTGCAGCGATAAAAGCGCATATGCAATTCTTCCCTTAGTATTCATATGTGCCAGGTTGCGCATTCTTTTTTCAGACTCTTTTAGTTCTGCTGCAAAAAACATCATCAGCTCATACAGGTAATCAGTATTTACTTTTAATGTAGCTGTAAAAAAAACCATGTCTAAAAAACAAACCGTTGTGGGTGCCAGCGCTGTTGCAGAAACAGGATATATGGTATCGCCTCCAAGCCCACGATGACCCACAATAGCGCCATTATTGGCAAAGCGTAGTATCATTTCTTTTTCATCATCCCATTTCTTGTGCACTTTTACCAATCCATCGGTAATAAAGTACATGCCTTTTACTTCCTCACCTTCTTTAAAAAGCACATCTCCTTTTTTTAATTGATAAACTTTGCGGTTAGCATCAATTGCCGGCAGCCATTCTCTTTTGCAGGATTTGCACAAGGAGCAACTATTTAAATCACATTTTATTTTTTTTAATATCATATAAAAAGCAAATTAAGAAGCCTAAAAATAGGGTTAGTTTGTTTATTGTCAATTCTTTAAAAGAAAATTATCTCTTTAAATCAAATAAATTATGTTTTAAAATATATAATTTAAATTGTAAAAAATATTTGTTTTTATGTTTTTTATGTATATTTTTATTGTGAAAACAATAATTTAATTCTTTTTTCTATCTATTTCCTGCTATTTGCATTAGATATATTGTTTTTTAATATGATTGCTTGCTGTAGTTTTTAAAATTACAGCAATGAATATACTCATCATCGGTAATGGCATGGTAGGCTACAAGTTTTGTGAAAAACTGGTAGCTAAAGCCAATTCTTCTCAATTCAACATCACTGTTTTTGGCGAAGAGGTTCGTCCGGCTTACGACCGGGTGCATCTTAGTGAGTTTTTTGCAGGCAAAACTGCAGAAGACCTTACCATGGCTCCTGCCGGTTGGTATACCGAAAATAATATAACCCTTCATTTAGGCGACCCCATTGCACAAATTAACAGGGATGCTAAAACGGTGGACTCTCACAGCGGCCTTACTGTTCCATACGATATATTAATTATGGCTACCGGCTCCGGTGCCTTTGTTCCGCCAATTCCCGGTGTTGAAAAAAACGGTGTATTTATTTACCGCACAATTGAAGATTTGGAGATGATGGCTGCATGGGCTAAAAAAGCAAAGAAAGGCGCTGTTATCGGCGGTGGACTGCTTGGTTTGGAAGCCGCTAAAGCCATGATTGATTTGGGTGTTACCGATACTTCGGTTATTGAATTTGCTCCCCGTTTAATGCCCAGGCAAATTGACGATGCCGGCAGTAATATGCTGAAAGGAAAATTGGAAAGCCTGGGGCTTAAAATTCTCACCAATAAAAATACTTCTGAAATACTGGGTGCTGATGCTATCAGCGGTATGCAGTTTACAGATGATGTAAAAATTGATGTGGACATGCTGGTAATTTCTGCCGGCATTAAACCAAGAGATGAACTGGCTAAATTAAGCGGACTGGAAGTGGGGCAAAGAGGTGGTATTGTAGTAAATGAAAAACTGCAAACCAGCGACGAAAGCATTTATGCCATTGGAGAATGTGCTTTGTATAATGGAATGATTTACGGGCTTGTTGCGCCCGGTTACGAAATGGCACAAGTGGTGGTGGACAATTTACTGGGCGGTGATAAAGCCTTTACCGGTTTTGATATGAGTACCAAACTAAAACTGATAGGTGTGGATGTGGCAAGTTTTGGCGATCCGTTTGTGAGTGGTAACGGAATAAAATCTGTTTCGGTTACAGACAATAATAAAGGCATTTACAAACGCATTAATATTAGCGAAGATGGCAAAACATTATTAGGTGGTGTATTGGTGGGAGATGCAGAGCAATACAATATGTTATTGCAAACCTGCAAAAACAAAGTGGTATTACCTCCAAATCCTGAAGATGTAATACTGGGTGCAAGAGGTGCTGAAGGCGATGCAGGCGCTGGTGTTACATCATTACCTGATGATGCCCTGATATGCAGTTGCGAAGCTGTTACAAAAGGAATGATTTGCAGCAGTGTAAATGAAGATGGTTGCGAAACAGTGGATGCAATAAAAAAATGTACCAAAGCAGGAACGGGTTGCGGTGGTTGTGTGCCCATGCTGAAAGATTTAATGGTGCACACACTGAAAAGCAGCGGTAAAGTAGTACGCAATGTTTTATGCGAACATTTTGACCACAGCCGCCAGGAATTATTTGATTTGGTAAAACTGAAAGAATTAAAAACCTACGATGCTGTTTTATCAGCATTGGGTAAAGGACATGGTTGTGAAGTTTGCAAACCTGCAGTATCATCCATCCTTGCTTCTTTATGGAATGAAGTGATATTGAAAAAAGGAAATGATACGGCGCAGGACAGCAATGACCGTTTCCTTGCCAACATACAAAAAGGCGGTACTTATTCTGTAGTGCCACGTATTCCCGGAGGAGAAATTACGCCGGATAAATTAATTGTAATTGGACAGGTTGCAAAAAAATACAACCTCTACACAAAAATTACGGGTGGCCAGCGTATTGATATGTTTGGCGCACACCTTAGTGACTTACCTAATATTTGGGAAGAGTTGATTGAAGCTGGTTTTGAAAGCGGCCATGCCTACGGTAAAAGTTTACGCACAGTAAAAAGTTGCGTGGGCAGCACCTGGTGTCGTTTTGGGCTGCACGACTCCGTTAGTTTCGCTATTGAAGTGGAAGAAAGATACAGGGGTTTAAGAGCGCCGCATAAATTAAAAGGCGGTGTCAGCGGCTGCATTCGTGAATGTGCCGAAGCACAAAGCAAAGATTTTGGAATTATTGCTACGGAAAAAGGATGGAATCTTTATGTATGTGGTAATGGCGGCAGCAAACCACAACATGCTTTATTGCTGGTTGCGGATATTGATAAAGAAACCTGCATTAAATACCTCGACCGTTTTTTAATGTTTTACGTAAAAACAGCCGACCCATTAACACGTACTGCTACCTGGTTAAATAAAATGGAAGGCGGCATTGCTTATTTAAAATCTGTTGTAATTGATGATGCACTGGGCATGAATGCACAATGGGAAGCAGATATGGAACGCCATGTTGCCACATACGAATGCGAATGGAAAGCCGCCATTGAAACGCCTGAATTACGTAAGCGCTTTAACCATTTTGTGAATGCACCAGAAAAAAAAGACCCCAATGCGCAAATGGTGCGTTTAAGGGAAATGGTAAAAGCAAAAGACTGGAAATAAACACTTATCCCAAAAACTATAATAATGATAGCAGAGCCAACACCCATTACATGGTTTTTAGCATGCCATGTAACCGATGTGCCGCAAAACGGCGGCGTATGTGTTAAATATAAAGATGAACAAATTGCATTGTTTCATTTTACAAGATTAGATGAATGGTATGCCACGCAAAATGAATGTCCGCACCGCAGGCAAATGGCATTAAGCCGTGGCATGATTGGCAGCGCCGGTGAAGAGCCTAAAGTGGCCTGTCCCTTTCACAAAAAAACATTTTCATTAAAAACAGGGGAGTGCTTAAGCGGCGATGAGTGTGCTATAAAAACCTACCCCGTTAAAGTAGAAGGTGGAAAAGTTTATATAGGAATAGATAACAAGTAAAAACCAAATAAAAAACCCCGGCTCGAAATGGAAGCTCGGCACCGGGGCAGTTAGATTTCAAATTGTCAAACAATCTAAAACCAAAACAAAAGTATGAAGAAACAAACAAAACAAATGCGAAGGTGTTTGCTGGTTTTGTTTGCCCTGTTTTCATTGGGCAAAGCAAGTGCACAGTTATCGGTAGCAGGGCAGGTGAGAACCCGTACTGAATACCGCAACGGATTAGGCACATTAAAACCATCAACTAACGATGCTGCTTTCTTCACTTCACAACGAAGCCGTGTTACGTTTAATTACAAAACAGGGCGTGTTATTTTACAAACATCATTGCAGGATGTGAGAGTGTGGGGACAAGATGCCTCTACCATCAGCAATGCAGATGGCAGCCGCTTAGGTTTGCATGAAGCATGGGCGGAAATTGCATTGGCAAATAAAAAAGACACTTCTTTTAAAAAATCTGCTGTTGATTATTTTGCCGTAAAAGTAGGCCGGCAAGAATTTGTGTATGATGATGTAAGATTGTTAGGCAATCTTGACTGGTTGCAACAGGCCCGCCGCCATGATGCGGTATTGTTTAAACTGCTTAATAAAGGATGGCAGGTGGATGCTGCTTTTGCCTTCAACCAAAATACTGATGCGTTTAATTACAATGGCACTTATTATACGCCGGCTAATATTCCTGCAAGCGTAAAAGACAGCAAAGGATATTTAGTTGCCACACCTTCAGGTATAATTCCCATCATGAATGCTGCTGGTGTAAGTGCAAAAACAGGTAATCTTTCTTTTGTAAATGCACCATCAACAAATGGTTTAAATCAAAACTATAAAGCATTACAATTTTTATACGCTGCCAAAACATTTAAGCAAACAAAAGTTACAGGTTTGTTTGTGGCAGACCATTTTGCAAAATCAATTTTAGATTCTGTACAAACATCCAACGTAGCAGCACCGGGTTATGTATATGGTAAACGCTACAATCAAAAAGGAGTTAACAGCCGTTTTACAACAGGTTTGTATGTTACCAGCCCGCTGAACAAAACAAAATCATTGTCGGTTACTGCAGGGGCTTATTATCAATTTGGAAAAGATAAAGATGCTGCATCATTAAGTGCTTATACATCTACACTGGCATTCGCATTCACCAAAAAGAAATTTACTTACACCGCAGGATGGGATTATGTAAGCGGTAACGATGCCTTTTCAACATCCACCACTAATCATCGTTTTGACCCCTTGTATGGTACACCACACCGCCATTGGGGATACATGGATTATTTCTATGTAGGTACCGGCTCACCAACAGGTGGTTTAAACAATCCGTTTGCTAAAATTAAATACAGCAGCAAAAACAAACGCTTTACCGCAGGACTGGATTATCACAATTTCAGCCTGGCAAAAGATATGAAAGATGTTAGCGGCAACGCCATTAAAAAATATTTAGGCAGTGAGTTTGATTTTGTAACAACTTATTCGTTAAACAAAATTACCACCATTGAATGGGGCTTTAGTGTAATGGCAGCAAGTAAAAGTATGGAGTATGCAAAAGGCATCACCCCGGGTACAGCAAACCTTACAGGTACCTGGAGCTATTTAATGATTAACATAAAGCCGGAGTTTCTTTTTAAGTAACCAGCCTGCTTTATAAAAACTATTCACCAATAAAAATATTAATTATGTCAACCATTATAAATAATCAACCACTTTCAAAGCTTAATATATTTTCTGGTAAAGGCATACAGATGCGTACATTCCATATCACCTGGTTTACTTTTTTCTGTTGCTTTTTTGCATGGTTTGGTATGGCGCCGCTAATGAAAATTGCTAAAGAGCAATTGCATTTAACCAAAGACCAGATTGGTAATATTCAAATTGCATCTGTGTCTGCCACCATTGTTGCCCGTTTATTAATTGGCCGTTTGGTAGACAGGTTTGGGCCACGGATTGTGTACACCTGGTTATTGGTTTTGTGTGCTATTCCGGTGTTGTTAATTGGAACCAGCCATTCATATGCATCATTTATATTGTTCCGTTTATCAATTGGAGTTATTGGGGCATCGTTTGTAATTACGCAGTTTCATACCTCTGTAATGTTTGCGCCCAACATTAAAGGAACAGCCAATGCCACTGCCGGCGGATTTGGAAATGCCGGTGGTGGTGCGGCAAACTTTTTTATGCCATTGATAGCAGGTGGCTTAACCGCAGCAGGTTTTTGCAGTAAAGAAGACAGCTGGCGTTTTGCCATGATTGTACCCGGTGTGTTGCTGCTGTTGTGTGCATGGTTGTACTACCGTTATACAAAAGATACTCCTGCCGGCGATTATAAAGAAATTGGTTACACCGTTGATAATAAGAAAAACACTTTTTTAATTGCTATTAAAGATTACCGCACCTGGATTTTAACTATTGCATACGCAGCCTGTTTTGGTGTAGAAATTACTGTTGACAATTTTGCGCCAATATTTTTTACCGATTCGTTTGGTGCTTCATTGGCAATTGCTGGTATGTGCGCCGGTATTTTTGGCTGGATAAACATTTTTGCACGCCCAATGGGTGGCATAGTTGCAGACAGAGTAGGTAAAGTGTGGGGCTTTGATGGCAAGAGTTTTTTACTGGCAGTTTTATTATTACTTGAAGGAATTGGACTAATCTGGTTTGCAAAATCAGGCAATATTGGTATGGCCATTTTTATGATGTTCTTTTTTGGGTTGAGTTTGAAAATGGCGAATGGTGCTACTTACAGCTTGGTACCTTTTATTAGCCCGATTGCTGTGGGCAGTGTGGCAGGTATTGTTGGCGCCGGTGGTAATATTGGCGCCATGCTGATTGCTTTTATGTTTAAAGCAAAAGCCACACATGCTACTAAAGTGGTTATTGAAAACGGTGTTGAAAAAACAAAAGACCTGATTGATTACACAGCGGCATTTACATTGCTGGGCTATATTATTTTAGGAATTGGTGTGGCGGTATTTATTTTCAGAACTATTACTGCTAAGAAGAATGCAACTGCAAAAGATTTAGCGATAGCACCGGTTCTTGCGAAGTAATGCTGAACAAAGAAATTTTGTTGAAGAGTGCGACGCCACTGAAGATGATTAAAGAACTACTGTCCGTAACAAAAGGAAAATAAAATTGAGCGAAGCGAAATTAAATAACGGTTACAAAACAACCTGCTGCTATTGCGGTGTGGGTTGCGGCATTGTGGTGCAGAAAGATGCATTGGGGCGTATTACTGTTGAAGGCGATAAAAATCACCCTGTAAATAAAGGCATGCTGTGCAGCAAAGGCATGAACCTGCATTACACAGTGAACGATAAAAGCGACCGCTTGCTGTATCCTGAAATGCGTTATGGCCGTAACCAGCCGAGGCAAAGAGTAAGCTGGGATGTGGCATTGGAACGTACTGCTGCAGTGTTTAAAACTTTTATTGATAAATACGGGCCGGACTCTGTGGCATTTTATGCAAGCGGACAATGTTTAACAGAAGAGTATTACGTCGTCAATAAACTCATCAAGGGATTTATTGGAAGCAATAATATTGATACCAACAGCCGCCTGTGCATGAGCAGTGCGGTGGTGGGTTATAAAATGAGTTTGGGTGAAGACAGTGTGCCTGTTAGTTATGATGATTTGGAATTGTGTGATGTAATTTTTGTGGCAGGCGCCAACCCTACATGGTGTCATCCTATTTTATGGCGAAGGGTGGAGGCGGCGAGAGAAAAAAATCCGGATTTAAAAATAATTGTAAGCGACCCACGCAAAACACAAACCTGCAGCATGGCCAATGTGCATTTGCAGTTAAACCCCGGAACGGATGTTACGCTGCACCATGCCATAGGAAGATGTTTGATTGAAGAAGGGCAAATTGATTTTGATTTTATTAACGATAATACCAATGGCTTTGAAGACTACCGCAAAAAAGTTTTTGAAAGAAGCATTGAAGAAGCGGCTGCTGTTTGTGGAGTAAGTGAAAATGATATTCGCTTAGCGGCATTGTATATTGGTAATGCAAAAGGCTTTATCACCATGTGGACGATGGGGCTAAATCAAAGTGTGATTGGGGTGAATAAAAATTTATCACTCATTAATTTGAATTTAATTACCGGGCAAATTGGTAAGCCTGGTGCTGGCCCTTTTTCATTAACCGGCCAGCCCAATGCAATGGGTGGAAGAGAAGTGGGTGGTTTGAGTAATTTACTGCCAGCACACAGAGATTTGTTGAATGAAGCACACCGCAACGAAGTGGAAACATTCTGGCAGGTGCCGTTGGGGAAAATTCCTGCAAAGCCCGGCCTTACTGCAACGGAAATGTTTGATGCATTAAATGATGGTAAATTAAAAGCCATCTGGATTTTATGTACCAACCCTTTAATCAGTATTCCGGATGTGCGCAAAGCAGAAGAAGGATTAAAGAAAGCAAAATTTGTGGTGGTGCAGGATGTAACGAATAAATTAGAAACACTACAATATGCCGATGTGGTATTGCCTGCTGCAGCATGGACCGAGAAAGAAGGCACCATGACCAATGCCGGAAGATATATTTCTCATTTAGAAAAAATTACCGATGCACCCGGCGAAGCTTTACCCGATGCAGAAATTATTTGCCGCTTTGCAACAAAGATGGGCTATCATGGTTTTGAGTTTAACAGCTTTGCAGATATTTATGCAGAGCATGCGGCATTAACTAAGGGAACCAATATCGATATTAGTGCGTTGAGTTATGAAGTGCTGAAGGAGAAGAGAGCGGTGCAATGGCCGTATAAAGCAGAAAGCTTAAAGCATGAAGCGGAAAGCGGAAAGCAATATTATGGCACTCCAAGATTATTTACTGACAAGAAGTTTTTTACCCCTTCGCAAAAAGCAAGCATCCATTCCTTTGGCGATTTAAATGAAAGCGAAGCAGTGAATGAAACGCACCCGTTAATTCTTACAACCGGCCGTATAAGAGACCAATGGCATACAAGAAGTAAAACGGGTAAAGTAAATAAACTCAACCAGCACATCAGTGAATCGTATTTAGAAATTCATCCTGCAGATGCAGTAAAACGCCATATTAAAGAAAACGATGTGGTGGAAGTGTTTAATAAAAGAGGTAACGTAAGAGTAAAAGCAAAATTCAGCAATGATATAAAACCCGGCGTGGTGTTTATGCCCATGCACTGGGGCAAAGTACTCAACAGCGATTTAAACCGGGTAAATAATCTCACCAATAATTTAGTTGACCCAAAGAGTAAAGAACCTGATTTTAAATTCAGCGCAGTTGAAGTGCAGTTATATAAAAAACCCAAACAAAAAATTATTGTGGTGGGGGCAGGCGCCGGTGCTTGTGGTTTTGTAAAAAGTTACCGGGCATTAAATACCGAAGATGAAATTGAAATTTTCAGCAAAGAAAATTTTCCTTTTTACAACCGGGTGTTGCTGCCCGATTATATCAGCGGTGTATTGCCCTGGCATAATTTAGTGAAGATGACGGATGATGAAGAACATGATTACCGCATTAAGCTGCACCGTGGCGTAAGTATTGAAAAAGTGGACAAGGAAAATAAAACCGTTACCGACAGCAATGGTGAAACTCATAGCTACGATGTATTGCTGATGGCAACAGGCAGCCGTGCTTTTATGCTGAAAGATATTCCTTCATTGAATGGAATTTTTACCATGCGCAGCAGAACGGATGCCGATAGTTTTAAAGCACATGTTAAACCGGAGAATGGGAGAGTGATAATTGTGGGCGGCGGTTTGTTAGGCATTGAATTGGCTGCATCGCTTCGTGAAGTGGGCGTGGAGGTAACCATCATTCAGCGTATCTCCCGTTTAATGGACAGGCAATTAGACCCACTGGGCAGCCAGCTGTTGCATGAAGAATTAACAAACAAAGGCATTGAAATTTTTTATAACGACGAGATAGACCGTTTCCTGGGTGAAAAAAATATTAACGGCGTACGTTTAAAAAGTGGTTTATTAATTAACTGCCAGGCATTGGTAATTGCCATTGGCACGGTGCCCAATATTGAAGTGGTGAAGAGTGCAGGTATTGAATGCAAACGTGGCGTGGTGGTGGATGAATACCTACGTACCAGCCAAGAAAATATTTTTGCCATTGGTGAAATTGCAGAATTTAAAGGTTTTCTGTACGGTATTACTGCCGCCGCCGAGCAGCAGGCAGAAATTGTAGCCCGTTATTTATGTGGCGATATTGCTAAATATTACCAGGGCAGTTTGCTCATGAATATTTTAAAAATGCACGGCACTGATTTGTGTTCTTTAGGTTTGGCAGAAGCACCCGCAAACGACCCTGCATATGAAGAAATAATTTTTATTGACAGAGCCAAGCGCTATTACAAAAAATGTATTGTGCACAATGATAAACTGGTTGGCGCTATTTTAATTGGAGATAAAAGTGAGTTTTTAGAATTCCGCAACCTGATTGAAAATAAAATGGAGCTGAGTGAAAAACGTTTGCAATTGTTGCGCAGTGGCAAAACTGCCGAGCCTGTAATTGGCAAACTGGTGTGCAGTTGCAACAATGTAGGCGAAGGCAATTTGATTAATAAAATAAAAGATGGTTGTAAAGACCATTTGCAACTGTGCCAGCTAACCGGCGCTGGTATGGGCTGCGGCAGTTGCCGCCCAGAGGTAAAAGCAATTCTGGATACACATGTAAATGTGCTAAAAAAAGAAGTAACTGTTGAAGCGGTATAAATTAATTTTGTAACCAGCGTTGTGCATAAATCAACAACTGTTGCGTCGCACTCTTCAACAAAACAACTCTATTGAACAATGAACAAAGCGTTTGCTATAAAACGAAGCACCACTGCTGATGCAGATTTTCAACTGCTGGTAACTCATTTGGATAATGAGTTGTGGAATGAATTAAAAGAAGACCAGGCACAGTACGACCAATACAATAAAGTACCCGACATTAAAACAGCTGTTATTTTATATGATGGTAATACGCCCATTGCCATTGGCTGTTTTAAAGTATTTGATGAAAGCACTGTTGAAATAAAAAGAATGTTTGTTGAAAAAGCATACCGTGGTAAAGGCTGCTCCAAGCAAATATTAACGGAGTTGGAAAAATGGGCAACAGAAGAAGGCTTCAGTCATGCAGTATTGGAAACAAGTATTCATTTTAAATCAGCCCGTGCTTTATATACAAAAGCAGGCTATAAAATTATACCCAACTACGGGCAGTATGCAGGGCTGGAAGAAAGTGTGTGCATGAAAAAAGATTTACGCAAAGCATCCGAATTTAAAAACCTTAGTGGTATAGAATATTTTGATTTTGAAGAAGATTTTGTAGAAGAGAATGTGCGCTGCATACCCATGATTGTGCGTTTTAAAATGGATGCAGCCGGTATAAAACTAAAACTGGCAGAATGGAGCAAGTTTAAGGTAGATGAACGGATTGCATTAGCCATAAATTCTGCAGCAACAAAAGAAGATGCGGAACAATACAATCATTATTTATCAGGGTTGATTAAAAAATATACTAACGCAGATGCAACAGCATTAGCATTAGAAGCGCAACCGGCATGGAGTATATTAAATGCTGTTCCGGAAATGTTACAGGAAAAAGCCAATGAATGTGGCTGGAACATCAGCATTGCTCAGTGGCAGCAATTAACCAACCTGCAGCGCTTCGCTTTATTAAAATTGTGCCGCCCCGGCCATGAAAACAAAAATTTTCCAAAAGCTATTAAGGAGTTTGGCCTGCTCAGTTAAAAATCAAGTTTTATTATGAATGAGCTTATAAATTTTAGTTCTACGGGAATTTAAAAAGATGTCAGCCTGAGCTTGTCGAAGGCGGGTAGTTCATGTAATAGCCCGGTTTCGACAAGCTCAACCTGACACACTAAAAATTGGTAATTTCATCCAGTTTCATAAATGCAATAAAAATGGCGAATACAGTATTCATCAATTTCAAGGGCGGCATCATTTCTCCCGGTAACCTGCACAATATTATGACTGCCGCACAAACCATTAAAGTACTAAATGTACGTTTTGGTTTGCGCCAACAATTACTGGTGGATATGGAAGCATACAGTGTGCCTGTGTTCACAAACGAAATGGATAAACTGAATATTCAGTATGAAGTGGATACTGCCCATTATCCAAATATCATCAGCTCTTACCCGGCAGAAGATGTTTTTATCCGCAATACCTGGTTAAGCGAGGGTGTGTATAAAGATATTTTAGAGTCGATTGATTACAATCCCACAGTTAAAGTAAACATCTGCGACAGCAATCAAAGCTTTACTCCACTGCTTACAGGTAATATTAACTGGGTGGCATCGCCATCTTCATCACACTACTGGCATTTAATCATCCGCTTTCCTAAAACCAATGTTATTTATGAGTGGAGCCAGCTTTGTTACACCAATGACATTAGTAAAGTAACCAAAGCAGTGGAACAGGTAATAATAAACAACACAGAAAAATTTATAGATAATAAAGAAGCAGATGGCGAACTATTGTTCAGCCTGTTACAGGCAGGCGACATTATTATAAAACCTGCGGAACAAAAAGCAGTGTTGCCGCAATTTAATTTACCCTATTACGAGGGCTTAAACCGGTACGATAATAAATACTGGCTGGGCATTTACCGCCGGGATGAATTGTTTAGTGTAGCCTTTCTTAAAAAACTGAGCAAGCTTTGTTTAGATACACGTATTGGCCAAATATGCTGCACTTCGTGGAAAAGCATAATGATAAAAGGCATTGAAGAAAAAGATAAAGCTGCCTGGAATTTATTGCTGGAAGAATTTCAGATTAACATGCGCCATGCTGCTAATGAATTAAACTTCCAGGTGGAAGACCATTCAGCTGAAGGCCTGGCGCTGAAAACATTTTTAGTAAAACATTTAAGTATTGATGATACCCGGACATTTGGTATTTGCATTGGTATTAAAACAAGAAAGAAAAGTGAAGTGTTCAGCAGTATTTTAGTGCGCCGCAGGTATATAATAGATTTTCTCGGAATAAAATTATTCAGGGTGTATGATATTTTATGCGCTAAAGATTTTAATCCTAACGAACGTACCGGCGAAGTGTTCAGCAGCGGCAATCCTAAATTTTTATTACCGGAACAATTACGCCGCAGTGTTTTAAAATATTACCGTTACCGTGCGGAATTAAATAAAAAACAAAACAGTAAAACAACTGTCACAAAATTACAGAGCGAAAAAATTACAGAGGAATTTGTTTACCAGTGCAGCTCCTGCCTGTCTGTTTATGACCCTGTAATTGGAGATGTTGATAATGGTGTGGCGCCGGGTACAGCTTTTGAAAAATTAACAACAGCTTATACATGCTCGCTTTGTGAAAATGGAAAGGAAGGGTTTAAAAAAGTAAATAAAGCAACGCTGGCTTTATAAACCATTCAGCTCCGCATGTGCATTAAAATTGCGGAAGTATTTTTTTTGTTCTTCAGTTAAAATGATGGGGAGTACATTTAAAAGGCTCAGTGCAAATTTCATACTGTGTTTTTGCAATTGGCCATTTTTTAGTGTTGCAATTATTTTTTGTAAACCACCGGCTGTATATAATGCACACAAAGGCTCTGGTTGTGCATCGTTGGTAAAAACATACGCATCATAATTTTTATGTTGCCCGTAAATTCTACTAAGTTCTTTGAGCAATAATGGTTCCATCAGCAGCATATCGCAGGCAAGCAGTAATAAGTCATCGTTTGGGTTTTGCAGGTGTGCAGATAAAACACCTAATAACGGGCCTTTAATATTGAGAGAAGTATCATCAGTAATTAAATCAGCAGCCATAAAAACTTTAGCGTAATCACTGTACTGTTTTTCATTAACAGAAATTTTTACAGGCAGGTTTAACGTAGTTAGTTTGTCAACGGCAGTTTGTGCCCATGTACGGGCTTCATTTTTAATAAGCCCTTTATCGGTACCCATGCGGGTGCTTTGTCCGCCACAAAGTACAATGCCCAGCATACAGTTTAATTGTGATGAGCAGGAGTGTCAGTATGCCCCAGGTTTTTTCCGGGAGCTACCACATCCCTTAAAAATTGTTTTATTTCTTTTATTTCTGCAAAACCGCCAAACTCTTTCCGGTCAAATACTTTTTTATCATCTGCATAAATAGTATAACGGCCGCTTACTTCGCTGGGCTTTAAAGTAACGGCACTTACCTCATCAGCAAAAGTGGTAAGTATTTCCTGCGCCATGTAAGCGGCACGTAACAGCCAGTGGCATTTTGGGCAGTATTCAATAATTACGGTTGGCTTCATAATTCAGTTTAATTTGCAGTTCAAATGTAAATTTTATTTAGTTATGCTCACAGTAAGCCAGCTTTTTATTTACCCCGTAAAATCATTGGGCGGCATACAAGTGCAATCGGCACAGCTTACCGACCGTGGATTTATTTACGACCGCCGCTGGATGCTGGTGGATGCAAATAACCGCTTTCTCAGTCAGCGTGAGTTTGCTGTGATGGCTTTGTTGCAAACAGCTATTACAGAAAATGGAATTACTGTTACTGATAAAAGAAATGTTTTGAACAGTTGCATTATTCCTTTTGCAGCACAAACCAATGAAACCATAAAAGTGCAGGTGTGGGACGATGAGTGTGATGCACAAATAGTAAGTGATGAATTGAATAACTGGTTTACAAATGCACTGGGCATAAACTGTAAACTGGTTTTTATGCCAGATGATACATTGCGGAAAGTAGATGCCCGGTATGCAGCAAATAATGAAATCACTTCTTTTTCTGATGCTTACCCATTGTTATTAATCGGGCAATCATCGCTGGATGATTTAAATAACAGGCTGCAAGAAAAGCTTCCTGTTGACAGGTTTCGTCCTAATGTTGTGTTTGCCGGTGGTACACCTTATGAAGAAGATACAATGGCGGAATTTGAAATAAACGGAGTAATTTTTTACGGAGTAAAACAGTGTGCAAGGTGTGTGGTTACTACTATAGAACAAACCACTGCTGCAAAAGGGAAAGAACCTTTAAAAACCTTAGCGGCATACAGGCAGCTAAACAACAAAATTTATTTTGGCCAAAATGTGTTGTATAACACAAATGGCTCTATCAATACAGGTGATATTATAACTATTAAAAAAACAAAGCAGGGTTTATTGTGAGTAATTTAAACAACACGGTTTTTAAAGCAGGCGTAGTAACAAGGATTACGGCGTTATGGGCTTTTTCCGAAGCTTTTTTAGGCGGCATTTTGCATGGATTTAAAATTCCTTTTGCAGGGCTTGCATTGGCATTAATGGCCGCTATTTGCATGGCATTAATTGCGGCAAACGATAATGCCAAAGGAGTAATATTAAAAGCAACGCTGGTGGTGCTGGCGGTAAAATTTGTATTAAGCCCTCATACTCCGCCAATGGCTTATGTGGCAGTATTAATAGAGGGCCTTGCGGGTGAATTATTTTTAATGCGCCGCAAATCTTTGCGAACAGGGGCATTTTTGTTAACACTGTTTTGCCAGTTGTATTCCGCCTTTCAGCATTTATTAATATTAACCATTGTATTTGGTAAAGGTTTTTGGGCAGCGCTGGATATTTTCTTAAACGGCATTACCAAAACATTCATCAAACAATCGCAGCAGTATTCTTTGTACCTGGTGTTATTTTACATTGGTTGTTATTTTATTACCGGTGTGGCTGGCGGTATATTTTGCAGCAGGCTTATTAAAAAAATACAATCTGGCAACATACCACCTATTGTAAATGAATTTGCCAAAGCAGATACAATACCGGTTGCCGAAACAACTGTTGCAAAAAATAAAGGCATTTCATTTAAATATATTGTTGCAGGCATATTATTGTTACTGCTGGTAGCTTCTTACACTCCATTATTTAACGGTACCGTTTTAAAAACCAAAGTGGGCGAAATTATGTTGAGAGGTTTATTGATAATGCTGGTATGGAATTTCCTGCTGTCGCCACTGCTTATAAAACTTATTGGCAAATGGGTAGATAAATACAAAGCTGTAAAGGGAACAGCATTGCAACAGGTTTTGGCCTTATTGCCGGGTATAAAAAATATGGTGCAGTTTAGTTGGCAAAAAGCAAACGAAACCAACCGCTTTAAAAAAGTGCAGCATTTTCTTTCCAACACCGCCATGCTGATTATTTATGGCTGATAAAAAAATAATACTGCTTACCGGTGCTGTAAAAACAGGTAAAACCACTTTGTTGTTTAACTGGATTAATAGCAAACAAAATATTGCAGGCGTGTTGACGCCTGTAAAAGAAGGTAAACGGTATTTCTTTACGCCACACAACGCTGCATGGCTTGCAATGGAAGCCAATGATACGGAAGAAACATTGCTGGTGGGCCGCTTTACATTTTCAAAACAAAATTTTGAAAATGTAAGTAACCAGGTTTTGCAGTGTTTGCAGCAACCGCAATGGCAGTATATTATTATTGATGAAATTGGCCCGTTGGAATTAAAACAACAGTTCGGTTTTTACAAAGTGTTGCAACAGGTTGTCGCAGCAAATTTTACAGCTACGCTAATAATTGTGGTAAGAGAAAGCCTGTTAGCTGCTGTACAGGAATTTTTTACAGTACCACATTTTACAGTGCAGGTTTGCACTATTCAAAATTTCGCTGTTTAATTAACTAAAGCGGTATTTCCTTTAGTAATATAATCCATCATTGCAGTAAAACCTGACATTGGATACAATTTTACAGCAATGTAATTTTCTGTTTTAAAAAAAGTGATTTTTACCGGTAAATCACCAGCCGGAACGATTGTTAAACCTTTCAAGAGGAAAGTTGCCATAATTAACCGAAGCTTGCGTAATTCTCTTCCACGGATGTGTTTTCTGTACGGTTCCCCTGCACATTTACTATGTAAATTTTATCCGTAATTAGTATGACAGTTAAACGTTTTTTTGAGGATATAACAATTGGAGAGGGCCGTAAAACAAAGGAACGCATCATAACGGCAGCAGATATTGATTTACATGCAAAGGAATCAGGCGATTTTTTTCCGCACCATATGGATGAAGAGTGGTGTAAAACACAGCCCTTTAAAAAGCGTATGGCGCATGGTACTTTAATTGTAACGGTTGCAGTGGGTTTAACTGCTGATGTTATAAATGAAGCAGCCATGACTTATGGTTATGACCGCATCCGTTTTATAAAACCAGTATTTATTGATGATACTATTTATGTTGTTACCAGCATAAAAGAAAAGAAAGACCATAAAAAGCCGGGTTATGGATTAATAACTGAAGCGGTGGAAACCTATAACCAACATAACGAACTGGTGATGGTGTGTGAACATATTTACCTGGCAGAAAAAAAGAACAAACAATAATGGCAGCTGTTCGTTTAAAAGGTATTAGCTGGAATCACAGCAGGGGCATTACGCCGTTGCTGGCTGCTGCACAGCGGTATAACGAACTGCATCCGCAGGTGGAAATTGAATGGCATAAACGTTCCCTGCAGGAGTTTGCAGATTTTCCCATAGAAAAATTAACCACGCAATTTGATTTGCTGATTATTGACCACCCGTGGGTGGGCTGTGCTGCTGCCACCAATTGTGTGCTGCCGCTGAATGAATATATTTCTGAAAGCTATTTAAACAACCAGTTGCAAAACTCTGTGGGCGGCTCACACGAAAGTTATAATTACAATAGCAAACAATGGGCATTGGCAATTGATGCAGCCACACCAGCCGCCAGTTACCGTAAAGATTTGTTTGAAAAAAATAATGAACCATTACCCCAAACATGGAATGATGTGTTGCAATTGGCAAAAGCAGGTAAAGTGGCAGTGCCCGCTATTCCTATTGATTTGCTGATGAATTTTTACAGTTTTTGTTTGGCGCTTGGTGTTACACCTTTTGAAAGTGAAGAAGAAATTATTAATGAGGAAACCGGTGTGCAGGCCATTGAAACAATGAAGGAATTGTATGCTGCGGTAAATAAAAAAATGTTTAGCTGCAACCCAATAGCTGTTGCAGAGTTAATGAGCAGTACTGATGATTACTGGTATTGCCCGTTTGCATATTGCTATACCAATTACTCAAGAAAAGGCTATGCAAAAAATTTACTGCATTATACTGATGTGGTAACTTTCAGCAATAAAAAAATAAGCACCACCATTGGCGGCACCGGTCTTGCAGTTTCAGCTTTCAGCCAGCATACAAGTGAGGCGGTTGATTTTGCAGCGTGGATTGTTTCAGAAGATATACAGCGAACATTATACACCCTTAACGGCGGGCAGCCCGGCCATTTAAGTGCATGGATGGATGATGATAACAACGCCATCACAAACAATTTCTTTAAAAATGTGTTGCCTGTTATGCAGAACGGTTACATACGCCCCAGGTATAATGGTTACCTGCATTTCCAGGACCATGCAGGCACGCCGCTGCAAAAATGTTTAATGGAAAATGGCGATGCCGTTGCTGCATTAAATGAAATGAATAAATTGTACAGGGAAAGTATTATTAAAAACCAGTTAGTAACAGCATGATGGATTTACCACTTAACGGTTTAGTGGTGCTGGAATTCAGCCAGTATCTTTCCGGGCCATCGGCCGGGTTACGGCTGGCTGATTTAGGTGCCCGTGTTATTAAAATTGAAAAACCGGGTAATGGTGATGCAGGCAGAAAGCTGGCAATAAAAAATTTATGGGTTGATGATAGCTCATTGCTCTTTCATACCATTAACCGCAATAAAGAAAGTTTTACAGCCGATTTAAAGAGTGCAGAAGATATTGCTGTATTAAAAAAACTAATTGCAAAAGCAGATGTACTCATACATAACTTTCGCCCCGGCGTAATGGAGAAAAATGGTTTGGGGTATGATGTGATAAAAGGTATAAATCCTAAAATGGTGTATGCCGAAATTTCCGGCTACGGTAAAAAAGGCCCGTGGAAAAATAAACCCGGCCAGGATTTACTATTGCAATCAGTAACCGGCCTTGCATTTACAACCGGTAATGGCACCAATGGCCCCGTGCCTTTTGGTATTTCTATTGCAGATATTTTATGCGGCGCACAATTGGTGCAGGGGATTTTAGGTGCATTAATCCGCAGGCAAAAAACAGGCAGCGGCGCTTTAATTGAAATAAGCCTCATGGAATCGTTACTCGATTTTCAGTTTGAATTATTCACTACTTATTTTGCATCGGGCAAACAGCCTGAACGCAGCAAAATAAATAACGGCCATACTTTATTGGGCGCACCTTATGGTTTGTTTCAAACAAAAGATGGTTACATAGCATTAGCCATGATGGATATTTATACTTTGGCAGATGCAACCGGATGCCATGCTATAAAAGAATATTCAAAAGAAGAATTTTTTTCCTGCAGGGATGCAATAAAGCAATTGCTGAAAACCCATTTAATCACACAAACATCTGCTTACTGGATTGAGCGCCTGCATGATTATAATTTATGGGCAATGGAAGTGTTTGACTGGGAACATATGACAGCGCATGAAGCTTACAAAGAGTTGCATATGGAGCAGGAGTTGTATACTAATAACAACGAAACAATCATTACAACAAGATACCCGGCACGTATTAATGGTAAAAGAGTTTATTCCACAAAAGCAGCGCCGCAGCTGGGTGAGCATAACCGTAAAATTTTAAAAGAACTAAACGCTGAATAATAACATGCAGTTGTTGCAGGATATATTGATACTTGATTTCAGCCAGTTTTTATCCGGCCCTTCTGCCTCATTGCGGCTGGCCGATATGGGTGCAAGGGTTATAAAAATTGAAAAGCCCGGCACTGGTGATATTTGCCGCCAGTTGTATGTGTCTGATGTAATGATAGAGGGCGAGTCTACTATTTTTCATGCCATTAACCGCAATAAAGAAAGTTATGCTGCTGATTTAAAAGATGCAGATGATTTAGAAAAAATAAAAGCATTAATTGCAAAGGCAGATGTAATGATGCACAACTTTCGCCCCGGTGTAATGGAACGTATTGGCCTGGATTATGAAACAGTAAAGCAAATAAACCCCGGTATTGTTTATGGTGAAATAAGTGGTTATGGCACCGAAGGGCCGTGGAAAGATTTGCCCGGCCAGGATTTATTATTGCAGGCTGCAAGCGGTTTAACATGGTTAAGCAACAGCAGCAGCGAAGGCCCCACACCTGTTGGCGTGGCGGTAGTGGATATTTTAGCCGGAACACATTTAGCACAAGGCATACTGGCTGCATTGTTTAAAAAAGGAAACACGGGTGAAGGGTCGTTAATACAGGTGAGCATGTTTGAAAGTGTGCTTGATTTTCAGTTTGAATTATTAACCTGCTATTACAATGATGGTAACGAACTGCCGGTACGGAGCAATGTTAACGGTGCCAATGCATACATTGCAGCGCCCTATGGCATTTACAAAACAAAGGATGATTATATGGCGCTAGCCATGACGGATATTGTGTTGCTGGGAGAATTGCTGGGTTGTGATGCATTAAAACAGTTTACCAATCCGCAGGACTGGTTTACAAAACGAGATGACATAAAAAAAATACTGGCCACACATTTATTAAACAATAATGTGGATTACTGGCTGGGCATTTTAGAAAAAGCCGGTGTGTGGTGTGCCGATGTGATGAATTATGACAAGCTGGTAAATGAAGAAGGCTACCGGGTTTTAGAAATGGAGATGAATGTAAAAACTGCCAATGGCCTTACTGTTAAAACCACCCGTTGTCCGCTTCGGGTAGATGGTAAGTTATTAATATCTCCGGTTGGTGCACCATTGCTGGGAGAAAACAATGATGCAATTGAAGCAGAATTTTTACTGCAGCAGGCGTTACAGCCAATAACCAAACGTTAGCAGTTGCAGCAGTATAATTTCAATTATTCAGGCGTAAATTTAGATGAACATAAAAACAAGCTTGCAGAAAAATGACAGCGGCAACATGGAATAGTTTACCCATTTATATTATTGGCGCCGGCGGTATAGTTAACGATGCTCATCTGCCCGCTTATAAAATTGCAGGGTTTAATGTGCAGGGCATTTTTGATATTAATGCTGATAAAGCAGCCGCTACTGCCGCAAAATTTTCCATACCAAAAATATTTACACAGTTAAGTGAAATGATAAACACCGCAGGTAGTACTGCTGTGTTTGATGTGGCAGTGCCCGGCTCACAAACTATTTCAATAATACAGCAATTGCCGGAAGGTGCCAATGTGCTGCTGCAAAAACCAATGGGTGAAAATTTAGCAGAGGCGCAAACTATTTTGCAATTATGCAAACAAAAAAAATTACAGGCCGCCATTAATTTTCAACTGCGGTATGCACCTTACATTTTAGCAGCAAAAGATTTTATAAATAATGATAAACTGGGTAAACTAAACGACATTGAGGTAAACGTAAATGTATTTACTCCCTGGCATATCTGGGATTTTTTAACGCCATCGCCCCGTGTGGAAATTTTGTATCACAGCATTCATTACATAGATTTAATACGCAACCTGCTGGGTAATCCAAAATCGGTGTATGCAAAAACAACAAAGCATCCGTCAATGCCGCAACTGGCATCTGTAAGAAGTAATATTATTATGGATTATGGAGACATGGTGGCTGCAAACATATTGACCAACCATTGCCATAATTACGGCACACCTAAACAACAATCATATATAAAAATAGAAGGCAGTAAAGGCGCTATTAAAATAAATTTTGGTGCGCTGATTGATTACCCACGTGGAGCAGCAGACAGTTTTGAATATGTGTTGCTGGAAGAAGGAAAAGAGCCGGAATGGAAAACATTAAATGTGGAAGGCAGTTGGTTTCCTCATGCATTTATTGGAAGCATGGAACAGGTGTTATTGGCAGCCAGCAAGCAAATTGAACAACCCGATAACAGTGCAGCAGATTGCATACACACCATGGCTTGTGTGGAAGCCGCATATAAAAGCAGTGAAGCAGGTGGTGTGGTGCCGGTGATTGCTCAATAGAAATTCAATTGTTGAATGGAGCGTCGCAACGATGTTCAATCAGGGTATTGAAGCTGGTATTAAAAAGCAGATAAAGGCAAGAGATAAAATAAGCCTTCACTCAAGCTACAGCTTACAAGAAAAATAAAATGAAAAAAATAATAATTATACTTTTTGTTATTGCATGTTATGCAGCCAATGCACAGCAAATTGCTTTTGCCGGTGCAGAAGGTTTTGGTAAATACGCCACGGGTGGCCGCGGCGGTAAAGTAATTGCAGTAACCAATTTAAATGATGATGGCGAAGGAAGTTTTCGCTGGGCGCTGGAGCAATATCCCGGGGAGCCGCTTACTGTTATTTTTAAAGTAAGCGGATTGATTGAACTGAAAACTAAAATTCAAATTAAACGCAGCAACTTAACTATTGCAGGGCAAACTGCTCCCGGCGATGGCATCTGTTTAAAAAATCAGTCGCTTATTTTAAATGGCGCTTCTTCAAAAGGTAATCATGGTAATATCATTATTCGTTTTATACGCAGCCGCCCCGGCGGCACATTAAAAACCGGTTTGTATGGTTTTGATATGGAAAACTGCCACGATGTAATTATTGACCATTGCAGTTTTAGCTGGGCAAATGAAGAGTGTGCAGCTATGTACGATACTAAAAATGTTACCGTGCAATGGTGTATTGTAAGCGAAGGCTTGTATGAAGCAGGCCATCAAAAAGGCCACCGCAGTTATGGTGGTGTTTGGGGCGGACAGTATGCCACGTATCATCATAATTTAATTGCACACCAAAACAGCCGTGCTGTTAGATTCAATGGTGCAAGGGCGCATGATACAATGGCCATTATTGATTACCGTAATAATGTTATTTACAACTGGGGCAATGCCAATGCATGTTATGGTGGCGAAGTAAATATTGCAGGCGGTGTATCGCAGGTGAATATGATGAACAATTATTACAAGCCCGGGCCTGCCACTGCCGGCGAATTAAAATTTGTACATGCCAACTATAATGCAAAAGAAGCAAAGGGAACAGGCCAATGGTTTTTAAGCGGCAACATAATGGAAGGTGATAAAGCCTTAACAAAAAAGAATTTTAAAGGGCTGGATGCTGCAGAGCAAAACTATCCGAAAGATGCAGAAGCGAATGCGGCATTTAAAATTGATACACCGTTACCGGATGAAAATGCAAAAGATGCGTATGCGGCTGTGTTAAAATTTGCAGGTGCAATATTTCCCAAAAGAGATGCAACAGATGCAAGAGTGGTTGAAGAAACAAGAACAGGCAAAGCAACCGGCATGGGGATTTTTGGCAAAGCAGGAATTATTGATGCCGCTGCTGCTGTTGGTGGCTGGGCTGTATATAACACTGTTGCATCACCGGCTGATACAGACGGAGACGGTATGCCTGATGCATGGGAAAATAAAAATGGATTAAATGCAAATGATGCCGGCGATGGAAATAAAATAGGTACAGATGGATTTACTATGCTGGAAAAATATTTGAATGAGTTGGTAAAATGATTTTGTTATCAGCATCAGTTTTTCATGGCAGTCCCGAAAGCATTCGGGATTGTGTCACTCACTTCAACTTTAGATTATAAATGAACAAAGTAATTTTCATAGTATCTCTTTTTTTTGTGCAGTTTTCTAATGCACAAGTTGGTTGGGGCGACAGAATTAAAACACCCCGTGAAATTTTTGCCATGCAAAAAATATGGGATGCAGAAAAAGCATTGAAACTTAAAAGAGGCAATCATTCTTTTTTGTTTGGTTATAAGCAGGGCCCCAAAGAAGGTTTCACCATTACCACGGCAAATAACAAAATCACCATTGAAGGCAGCGATGAAACCGGTTTGCTGTATGGATGTTTGGAATATGCAGCACAACTGAAAAAATTAAAAGCCTATCCAAAAACATTAAACATCAGCGATGCTCCCGAAATGGTTTTACGTGGGCAATGCATTGGCTTGCAAAAATCAACTTACCTGCCGGGGCGTAATGTGTATGAATACCCGTACACACCCGAAACCTTTCCCTGGTTTTACGATAAAAAATTATGGTTGCAGGTTTTAGATTCGATGGTGGACAACCGCATGAATTCTTTGTATCTCTGGAACGGCCATCCTTTTGCATCATTGGTAAAACTGAAAGATTATCCTTATGCTGTGGAAGTGGATGATGCTACGTTTAAAAAGAATGAAGAGATTTACCGCTTTATTACAAGCGAAGCAGATAAAAGAGGCATTTGGGTGATACAAATGTTTTACAATATCATCGTATCAAAACCATTTGCTGAATATCATCACATAAAAACACAGGAAAGAGAACGGCATATTGTGCCGGTAATTGCTGACTACACTAAAAAAAGTATTGCTGCATTTGTAGAAAAATATCCCAACGTGGGTTTAATGGTTTGTTTGGGTGAAGCAATGGAAGGTGTGGGCAATGATGACATAGAATGGTTTACCAAAACAATTATTCCCGGTGTGCAGGATGGCTTAAGAGCATTAGGTAAAACAGAGGAACCGCCGATTGTTTTGCGTGCACATGATTGTGATGCACCTGCGGTGATGAAAGCAGCATTGCCTCTGTATAAAAATTTATATACCGAAGCAAAGTTTAACGGCGAAGCACTTACTTATGCAAGGCCAAGAGGCAGTTGGGCAGAGCTGCATCAAACACTCAGCAAACTGGGCAGTGTGCAAATTGAGAATGTGCACATACTTGCGAATTTGGAACCTTTCCGTTATGGCTCTCCTGATTTTATTCAGCAATCTGTTATTGGCATGCATGAGGTAATGGGTGGCAATGGTTTGCATTTATATCCGCAGGCATCTTACTGGGACTGGCCTTACAGCGCCGACAGTGTGAGAGGTGGTAAGCGTTTATTGCAAATTGAACGGGACTGGATTTGGTACAAAGCATGGAGCCGCTATGCATGGAAAGCAAAACGCAACAGGGATGATGAGATAAAATATTGGAGCAAATTGCTGGCCAATAAATTTGGTTGCAGCATGGATGATGGCAGAAAAATTTTAGCAGCATACGAGGAGACGGGGGAAATTGCGCCCAAATTATTACGCCGCTTTGGAATAACTGATGGCAACCGCCAAACACTTACTTTGGGAATGCTGATGACACAACTCATCAACCCGTATCGCTATGGTTTATTTACGTTGTTGTATGATAGTGAAGCACCGGAAGGAGAGATGTTGTTAGATTACGCAGATAAAGAAGCGAAAGGGATTAAGCATGTTGGTGAAACACCCGTAATAGTTGATAATGATGTAAAGCAGCATGCCGTTAAAGCAATGGATGCTATTAAAAATATTTCTGTAAAAAAGAATAAAGATGAATTTACACGCATTAAAAATGATGTGAGAAGCTATGATGCACTGGCATTTTATTATGCGTATAAAACAGAGGCAGCATTGTCTGTACTTCATTACAAGTATAGCAATAATATAAAAGACCTGGAAGATGCGGCACACCTGATGGATTTAAGTGTTGCTACTTTTAAAGAGTTAACTAAAATTACTGACTCCACTTACCTCTATGCCAACAGCATGCAAACCTCTCAACGCAAAATACCCATGCGTGGCGTTGATGGCACTTACAAACACTGGAAAGAAATGCTGCCTGTATATGAAAAGGAGCTAAATACTTTTAAACATAAAATTGATTCTTTAAAAAATAGCAGCGGCAAAATTGCTGCTGTTGTAAAACCGTTTACCAATGCAGCAGTGCAGGTTACAACACCTCTTACTGTTATTGACGGTGGTAATGCTGTATTTACTGATACCGCACTCGTTGTAAAAAAATATGCAGCAGAGTTAAAAAACCTGAAAGCACTACAGCTTTCGTTTAAACAAATGCAGCAAAAGGGTACGGTAGTAAATTTCACAAATGATAAACCTGTAAAAGTATTGGTTGGTTATTTTAAAAAACAACGGGCAGCTTTTACAACGGATACTATTTACTTAAAGGAACCTGAACTGGAAACCAATGCCAGTGCGGATGATTACGGGCAGGCTGAAATAAAAATCAGTAATGCCATTGCTATTGAAGGCATGCCGCCGGTAAATATTCATACCTATAGTTTTAAAGCAGGTAGCAATACATTAAAACTGGAAAAAGGTGTTTGTTTGATTTTAGGTTTTGTGGATGGAGATACCATTATTCCTGTGTATGATGCAGGTTTAACAGGCGATTTAAGAAATAAAAATATTGACTGGTTATTTGAATAGTTATCTCACAGACTACTCAGATTTATACAGGTAATCTGTGGTAATCCGTGTCATCTGTGAGCAAAAAATAGAAAATGAAAAAAATAATTATTGCATTGATTTTTTTAAGCTGCACGGCAACAGTAAGTGCACAGCAGTTTTACGATGTAACAAAATACGGCGCTAAAAAAGACAGCAGCGCCATAGCAACAGCATCTATTAAAAAAGCAATTGATGCAGCATCAAAAGCAGGCGGCGGCACTGTGTATTTTCCTGCAGGCAAATATTTAACCGGCCCCGTTTATTTAAAAAGCAACATCACCGTATTTATTGATGCCGGTGCAGAGCTGCATTTCTCCGACAACTTTGATGATTATTTACCGATGGTGCAAAGCCGCTATGAAGGAGTGGATGTAATGAGCTTTTCTCCCTTGTTTTATGCGTATAACGAAACCAATATTACCATTACCGGCCGTGGTAAAATAAACGGGCATGGGCAAAAGTGGTGGGACTATGCACTCAACTTTTATAAAAATCAGAAAGAAAGAAATAAATACCAGTTGCTGTTCGACAGCCTGAATAAAAATATTTTATTGCCCGATGACCCGGGGCAGATGAAACGTGGATTTTTACGTCCGCCGTTTATACAACCGATGTACTGTAAAAATATTTTGATTGAAGGTATTACAATTACTAACTCTCCCTTTTGGACAGTAACACCGGAGTTTTGTGAGAATGTAACTGTTAAAGGAGTAACGATTGATAATCCGAAATCTCCCAATACAGACGGTATCAATCCATCTTCGTGCAGGTATGTGCACATATCCGATTGCCATATAAGTGTGGGAGATGATTGCATCACTATTAAATCGGGCAAAGATTTACCGGGCAGGACAAAGGCAACACCTGCGGAAAATTACACTATTACCAATTGCACCATGTTAAGTGGTCACGGTGGTGTGGTAATTGGCAGTGAAATGAGCGGTGATGTTAAAAAAATTGTTATCAGTAATTGTGTGTTTGATGGCACCGACCGTGGCATACGCATTAAAACAGCAAGAGGCCGTGGTGGTGTGGTGGAAGATATACGGGTTGATAATATTGTAATGAAAAATATAAAAGACCAGGCCATAGTGCTGGATATGGAATACTCCAAAGCCAAGCCTGAAGCAGTGAGTGAACGTACTCCGCAGTTCCGCAACATACGCATGAGTAATATTACAGCTTACACAAAAAAAGCGATGTACATAAACGGGCTGGAAGAAATGCCTGTGAGTGAAATAAGTTTAAATGATGTGGTGTTTGAAGCCGAAACAGGTATAGTAATTAAAAACGCCAATGATATTGAATTGCATAATGTACGGGTGAATACAAAAACCGGTTCAGCTTTATCTGCAGAAAAAACAACACGATTGGATATTGACGGGTTGACAACAGCAAAACCCATTGATGCGGTGCCGGTGGTTAAACTAATTAATGTGCAGGATGTATTGCTGCGCAACTGCTGGTTGTTTGCGGGCACAAAAATATTTGCAACTGTTAATGGTGCTGAAACAAAAAATGTAAAATTATCTAACAATGAAGCAGGGGATGCCACAGTTGTTTATGGTGATGAAGTAAAGAAGTGAGTAGCCAGTAGTGAATTGTGAGTTGTGAGTGAATGAACGATGTTTAATATCCTGTATAAATAAAGGGTTCATAGAATTACTATTGTTGAACGGATGCTCTCACTTTTTCTTTCACTGAAAGAAAAAGTTGCGAACTAACCTTCGGTAGCCACTGAAGTTCCATCAAGGCACAAATGATGACAAACAAAAAAAAATATTCTTTATTAATTGCAATGCTGTTTTCAGCAACGCTTTTTGCGCAAGACACCAAACTTTGGTACAAACAGCCTGCCGATAAATGGACGGAGGCGCTGCCCATTGGCAATGGCCGCATTGGTGCCATGTTATTTGGTGGTGTACAGAACGACCGCATACAGTTTAACGAAGAAACTTTGTGGAGTGGCGAACCAAGAAGCTACAGCCGCCCCGGTGCTTATAAATATTTAGACAGCATACGCAATTTATTATTTGCCGGAAAACAAAAGGAAGCAGAAGCGTTGGCAGAAAAAGAATTTATGGGGTTGAAAAGTTTTGAAGCGGATAAAACCAACTGGATACAAACCGTAACCGGCGATAAAAAATTTGCTGCTGAAAATTTTGACGACAGCCAATGGAAAACAATGACAGTGCCGCATTGGGATGGCTGGGAAACCATTGGCTTTGAAACATTGGACGGCGCTGTGTGGTTACGCACCACATTTGTATTGCCCGATGATTGGGAAGCTACGGATATGGTGGCAGATTTAAACCGCATAAGAGATAATGATTACACTTTTGTAAATGGAACACTTATAGGCAGCCAGCAAAATGCAGACGCAAGAAAATATACTATTGCAAAAAATATTTTACATAAAGGAAAAAATACCATTGCTGTTTTGGTATTGAATTTCTCTAACAAAGGCGGCATGTATGGTTATAAAGACACTGCTAACCATATTGGAATTTACCCGGTGAACAAGGAAGCCGCAAAAATTTCTTTAAACGGGCAATGGAAATATTTAGTGGTAAATGATAACCCGCCGCCGGTGGGTACTTACCAGGCCGATTACCAGCCCTTTGGTGATTTGAATTTACAGTTTGCCAACGTAAATAATTTTACCAATTATCGCAGGGAGCTGAATATTGCAAATGCAGTAGCAGCTACATCATATTCACTAAATGGTATTGACTATAAAAGAGAATATTTTGTATCGGCAGTTAACCAGGCATTGGTAATAAACTTAACAGCCAGTAAAAAAGCAAGTATTAGTTTTAATGCCATACTCAGCAGTGTGCACAGAAATTATTCTTTAACAAGATTCAATAACAATACTATTATACTCTCTGTAAAAGTGCGGAACGGTGTTTTACAGGGTAAAAGCTATTTACAGGTTTTATTAAAAGGTGGTGCAGTTACAATTGATGATGGGCAATTAATGATTAAAAATGCTGATGAAGCAACCTTGTATTTAACTGCGGGCACTACTTATAAAAATTATAACGATGTTAGTGCAGATGCATCGTTGCCCTGCACCCATGCATTAAAATCTGTTGCCGGAAAAACCTATGCTCAAATAAAATCAGCACACATAAAAGAATACCAAAAGTATTTCAATACATTTTCAATTGACCTCTATAATTCCTTCGACGAAAATTCTAAATTGGCACCGCAGAATTTTTCTGATTTGCCAACAAATGAACGGTTAGAAAATTTTTCAAAAAATTCAGACCCTTCCTTCGCTGCTCTCTACACACAATACGGCCGTTATTTACTTATCTCTTCATCAAGGCCGGGCACAAGGCCTGCAAACCTGCAGGGCATCTGGAATGATTTAACCAACCCGCCTTGGGGCAGTAAATACACCACCAATATAAATGCAGAAATGAATTACTGGCCGGCAGAGTTATTGAATTTGTCGCCCATGCATGAGCCTTTGTTTAAAATGATTGAAGAGTTATCTGTAACCGGTAAACAAACTGCCAAAGACCATTATAATGCACCGGGCTGGGTGCTGCATCACAATACAGATTTATGGCGTGGCACTGCACCTATTAATGCAGCCAATCATGGTATATGGGTTACAGGCGGCGCATGGTTGTGCCAGCATTTGTGGGAGCATTATTTGTTTACGCAGGACAAAACTTTTTTGAAAGACAAAGCATATCCCATAATGAAAGAAGCAGCTTTGTTCTTCAATAATTTTTTAATTAAAGACCCTGTTACAGGTTATTTAATCAGCACACCATCTAATTCACCAGAACATGGCGGTTTGGTTGCAGGCCCAACAATGGACCATCAAATCATCCGTAATTTATTTAGCAATGTTATTAGCGCAAGCGAAGTGTTGAATGCGGATGTTACTTTAAGAAATACATTGGCAGAAAAAATAAAACAAATAGCGCCAAATAAAATTGGTAAATACGGGCAGTTGCAGGAATGGATGAATGATGTTGATGACCGCAATGATAAACACCGCCACATTTCGCATTTGTGGGGCATGTATCCGGGCAATGAAATTAATTATGATGCAGCACCCAATATGATGCAGGCAGCAAAACAATCATTGCTGTTTCGTGGTGATGAAGCCACCGGCTGGAGCCTTGCATGGAAAATAAATTGCTGGGCAAGGTTTAAAGATGGTGAACACACATTTACCATGATAAAAATGCTGCTGAGCCCTGCAAAAGGCGGCGCCGGTAGTTATCCCAACCTGTTTGATGCACACCCGCCGTTTCAGATTGACGGCAACTTTGGCGGCGCAGCCGGCATTGGCGAAATGTTATTGCAAAGCCACGCACCATACATTGATATTTTACCGGCATTGCCCAATGCATTTGCCAATGGAGAAGTAAAAGGCATTTGTGCAAGAGGCGGTTTTGTAATGAATATGAAATGGAAAGATGGTAAACTGCAGCAACTCTCTGTAACATCAAAAGCGGGGCAACCATTGCAGTTGCGTTACAACGGCATTGTTAAAAAAATAAACACAACAAAAAACGGGGTGTATAAATTTAATGCGGCGCTTGAAAAATTATAAAAATATTTTGTTGACCAGCTTCGGTTTTTCATGGCGGCATCGTTGTGTCACTCACTTTTACGGCATACCATTATTCAACTTTTTTTTTAGCCACAAAGCCACTAAGGCACTAAGTTTCACCAAGACTTTGTGTTGCTTTGTGTTCTTCTTGTCTTTGTGGCAAAATTCCATCGCACAAAGACAAGACATAAGCTTGAATAATAACTGGCTCACTTCTCTTGACAATAAACAATGGAAAACGGTAACCATTCCCCACAACTGGGATGATTACTACGGTTACAGAAGATTGTTACATGGTAATTTACATGGCGATGCAGTTTATAAGAAAACAATAAGCACCAAACAATCGAAAAATGGTAAACGTTTTTTCTTATGCTTTGAAGGTGTAGGTTCTTATGCAACAGTATTTCTCAATAATAAAAAGGCAGGAGAGCACAACGGCGGAAGAACAACTTTTACAATAGACGTTACGGATATATTAAAAACTGACGGCAGCAAAAATGAATTGCTTGTAAACGTCTCCCATCCTGCCAACATACAAAACCTTCCCTGGGTTTGCGGCGGCTGCAGCGATGAAAGAGGTTTTAGTGAAGGTTCTCAACCAATGGGAATTTTCCGCCCGGTACATTTAATTGTTACCAACGATGTACGTATAGAACCGTTTGGTGTGCATGCATGGGCAGATGTTAATGAAACGGAAGTGTCATTAAACCTGTCAACCACAATAAAAAACTATTCAGTTCAAAATAAATCCATCACTGTTCAGCATCTATTGATTGATGCAGCAGGAAAGGAAATAAATAAATCTCCGGCACAAGCATTGCAAATTAAAAATGCAGAAACTGCTGTACAACAAGCTGCAATCGTTAATCTAAAATCTAAAATTTCTCTCTGGTCTGTTGAAAACCCATACCTCTACAAAATTGTAACAATTATCAAGGAAAATAATATTGTTATTGATAAACTGGAAACGGAGTTTGGTTTCCGCACTATTAAATGGAATAACCCTTCGCATCAATTTACGTTGAATGGCAAACCTGTTTTCCTCAACGGCATTGCAGAGTATGAACATTTGCTCGGCCAAAGCCATGCTTTCAGAAACGAACAAATTCAGTCGAGAGTAAAATGGATACAGGCGGCAGGTTTCAATGCTTTTCGTGACGGGCATCAGCCACATAACTTATTGTACGGAAAACTCTTTAATGAAAAAGGTATTTTATGGTGGACACAGTTAAGTGCCCATGTTTGGTACGACACCAAAGAGTTCCGTGATAATTTTAAAACGCTTTTAAAAGAATGGGTGATAGAAAGAAGAAATGACCCTTCTGTAATTTTATGGGGCCTGCAAAACGAAAGCAAACTGCCCAAAGATTTTGCGGAGGAATGCACCGCACTCATTCGTTCATTAGACCCAACAGCATCCACACAACGTTTAGTCACCACCTGCAACGGTGGCGAAGGCACCGATTGGGATGTGCCGCAAAACTGGACGGGCACTTACGGCGGTAACCCTGCCACTTATGGCGATGATTTAAAAAAACAAATTTTAGTAGGAGAATACGGTGCATGGCGCACCATAGATTTACACAGCGAAGGCGACTTTAAACAAAACAGTGTGTTAAGCGAAGACCGCATGACTTTGTTGATGGAACAAAAAGTCCGTTTGGCAGAAAAAGTAAAAGACAGTGTTGCCGGGCATTTTATGTGGTTGCTGACATCGCATGATAATCCCGGAAGAGTACAGGGAGGCGAAGGCTTGAGAGAACTGGACAGAATTGGCCCGGTAAATTATAAAGGATTATTAACACCATGGGAGGAACCTACCGATGCATTTTACATGTACCGCAGCAATTATACAGATAAGTACAAAGAGCCGATGGTGTATATCGTTTCTCACACATGGCCCAACCGCTGGATGATACCCGGAATAAAAGACAGCATTATTGTTTACAGCAATTGTGATGAAGTGGAATTGTTTAATGATTTAAATGGTTCGTCATTGGGGAGAAAAAAGAAGAATGGTATCGGAACACATTTTCAATGGGATGGTGTTAACATACGCTATAATGTTTTAAGCGCTGTTGGTTATGTAAACGGCAAAGTTGCTTCTACAGACGTAATAGTGCTGAATCATTTACCACAGTCACCCAACTTTAAAGATTTTAGAGACAGGTATTCAACGGTATTAAATCCTCAAAAAGGTTATAACTATGTTTACCGGGTTAATTGCGGCGGGCCAGAGCACATTGATGAAAATGGAAATAGCTGGCAGGCAGATGAAGGCTTCGCCACATCATGGACAAAAGATTTTCCGGAAGTGCCGGAAAATTTTGCCAGCCAGCGCAGAACATTTTCTCCAATACGGGGTACAAACGATTGGAAATTATTTCAAACATTTCGGTATGGAAAAGATAAACTGCAATATCAATTTGATGTGCCCGATGGAGAATATTTAGTGGAATTGTATTTTATTGAACCCTGGCTGGGCATTGGCGGCGGCATGAAAGCAAGCGGTATGCGTTTGTTTGATGTTGCCATTAACGGCAAAACTGTTTTGAATGATTTAGACATTTGGACGGAAGCAGGAACGAATACTGCATTGAAAAAAACACTTAAAGCTAAATCAGTAAATGGAAAGGTTATTATTTCTTTTCCCGAGAGTAAAGCAGGGGAGGCGTTGATAAGCGCTATTGCAATAGCATCTGCCAATAATTATGCGAATGAAGGAAAACAGATAAATATTGGAAGACCTGTTTATGAATATAAAACAAAGTCATGGTTAGATATAGGAGATAAACAATACGCCAATGAAAATATAGAATTCAATTCACTGCCTTCTAATTTATATGGCGCCGACTGGATTCAGTTTACATCAAAAATGAAAAATGTTTTTGCTTCTTACCAGGCCAAGCAACCAGTGGATTTTTATTTTGGGACGACGGATACCAGTAAGTCTTTATTAACTGCTGTCGGTGTTGAAAAACTTAACTTTCCAATTATAACAGATGAAAACGGGGAGAAATCATATACAGTATTTCGCAGGAGATTGAAAGCAGGGGAATCTGTAGAAAAAATTTCGTCTGACATAATAGCGCTAATTGTTCCGATAAACAACATGCAGCCAGCCTACGACCTTAAGCCAACCACCCAATACAGAACCAACGCAGTAAAGCTGAATGAAAATGTGGTAAAGGATTCTGTAAACGGACGTTTATGCGCTGTGGTAAAAACAAATAATAAAACGGCTGTTGATTATGCTATTCAAACCGGCGTAGGCGACCGATATTCTTTTACCGTAAAATATTTTTATGGTAAGGAGCAGGAACTAAAAGGCAAACTGCAATTGCTGGATGCAGGTGGCACCATGATGCAGGAAGAGCCGGTTAGCTTTACATTTACCCGTGCAGGAAAATGGAACCAGTTTACCATAAATACAAACTCCCAAATAAACGCCGGTAATTATACAGTGCGGCTTGTTGTGGAGAATGGAGAAGGTTTGACGCTAAGCAGTATTGATGTTCAATAACGATGTATAAAATGCGATTGCTGATTATTACCATACTATTTTTTACAACTATAACTGGCTTTGCACAGTTATCCGTTATCAATTTGCAAGTTGAAAACACGGCAAATCCATTGGGAGTTGATAATGCAATACCCACGCTAAGCTGGCAATTGCAAAGCAATCAAAAAAATGTACAACAAACAGCCTATCAAATTTTAGTAAGCGACCAGGAGTTTTTTTTATACAAAAACACCGGCAATATTTGGGATTCAAAAAAAATAGCATCATCCGCATCATTACAAATTATTTATAAAGGCCCGCCATTAATTGCGGCAAAAAAATATTACTGGCAGGTAAAAGTGTGGGATAATAAAGGCAATATGGCCGAAAGCAATATTTCATACTGGCAAATGGGTTTGCTAAAAAAGGATGATTGGAGCAATGCAAAATGGGTTGGTTATGATGAGCCTGTTGACTCACTGAAAATTTTTCCGCATATACACCAGGGCGGTAAAAAAAGCTGGGGCCCACGGTTAAATGTGTTGCCCATGATGCGGAAAGAATTTGCTGTTGCAAAAAAAATAAAATCGGCCACTGCATTTATTTGCGGCCTTGGCCAGTTTGAATTATTTATAAACGGTAATAAAATCGGCGACCATTTTTTAGACCCGGGCTGGACAAATTATGATAAGCAGGCACAGTATGTAAGTTTTGATATCACCAGTAATTTACAACAGGGCGCCAATGCATTGGGAGTAATGCTGGGTAATGGTTTTTATTATATTCCCGGCCAGCGCTATAGAAAAATGACGGGTGCTTATGGCCATCCCAAAATGATTTTGAAAACAGTAATTGAATACACAGATGGTACTGTTGAAAATATCATCAGCGATGAAACCTGGAAAACAGCACCATCACCCATTATTTACAGCAGCATTTTTGGCGGAGAAGATTATGATGCCAATAAAGAACAGCCCGGCTGGAACAAACCCGGCTTTGATGCCACGCAATGGAAAAATGTAATCATCACCACCGGCCCGCCGCAGTTGCAATCACAAATGCAGCAACCCATAAAAATTAAACAACGCTTTGCTGTTAAAACAAAAACTGAGTTAAGAAAAAATGTGTGGGTGTACGATTTAGGACAAAACTTTTCAGGCATACCTTCCATAAAAGTTTCTGGCAATAAATACGATACAATAAAAATTTATTGTGGTGAGTTAGTAAACGCTGATGGAAGCATCAACCAAAAGGCAACAGGCTCTCCTTCTTATTTTACTTATATCCTGAATGGAGAAGAATCCAAATCAAGTTCTCCGCCAACTGGCGGAGACAGGGGCTGGCAACCTCAATTCACTTACACCGGTTTCCGTTACATGCAGGTACAGTGCATTGCAAAAGACAGTTTGCAGCCGCCACCTGTTGTAAAAAATATAGAAGGGCTGCACATCAGTAATAATATGTCACCGGTTGGTTCGTTCACCTGTTCTAATGAATTATTTAATAAAACAAACACTTTAATTGACTGGGCAGTAAAAAGTAATTCGGTTAGTTTGTTTACCGATTGTCCGCACAGGGAAAAGTTAGGATGGCTGGAACAAACACATTTAATGGGTACTTCCATTCAGTACAATTATGATATTGCATCACTCAACCGTAAAGTGATTAACGACATGATGCAATCGCAATACGCCAATGGAAAAATTCCGGAGATAACGCCTGAGTTTACCGTGTTTACACCGCCGTTTGATGAAAGCCCTGAGTGGGGCAGCGCCGCTATTATTTTACCCTGGTACAATTATAAATGGTATGGCGATAAACAAACACTGGCAGATGCTTACCCAATGATGCAGCGCTATGTTGATTATTTGCTTACAAAAGATTCTGCGTTTATTTTAAAACATGGTTTGGGAGATTGGTTTGATATCGGCCCAAAAAAATCCGGCTTTGCACAAATGACAAAAATGGGTGTTACAGCCACCGCAACATTGTATTATGATGCAACCATTCTTACTGAAATAGCAAAGCTGCTGAACAAAACTGCTGATGTAAAAAAATATACACAGCTTGCAGCAAATGTAAAAACTGCATTTAACGCTGCGTTCTTTAATAAACAAACATTACAGTACGATAGTGCCAGCCAAACTGCTAACGCAATGGCGTTGTACATGGGCTTGGTGCAACCACAAAACAAAAACGCTGTTGTAAATGCATTGGTAAACGATATTAAAAAACGAAACAACGCTTTAACCGCCGGGGATATTGGTTACCGTTATGTGTTGCAGGCATTGCAAAATGCCAATCGCAGCGATGTGATATTTGATATGAACAGCCGTGATGATGTGCCCGGTTATGGCTTCCAGTTAAAACATGGTGCCACTGCATTAACAGAAAGCTGGCAGGCTTATGAAAGTGTAAGCAACAATCATTTAATGCTGGGGCATTTGCAGGAATGGTTTTATGCAGGGCTTTCAGGCATCAACCAAACAAATAATTCCGTAGCGTATAAAAATATTGAAATAAGGCCGCAGCCGGTGGGTGATGTAACGGCTGCAAAAGCAACATTCAATTCACCATACGGGCAAATTGTGAGTGATTGGAAAATTGTAAATGGAAAGTTTGAACTAAGTGTTACTATTCCGGCAAATACAACTGCAACTATTTATTTACCGGGTAACAACAAGCCTGTTCAAACTGGTTCAGGAAATTATAGTTTTGCAGTTAAGATGAAATAAGTTGAAACATCTCTTTCTTTTGCAAGCAAAATGAAAGATGAAAATTGAGGTGAAGATGATATTTTGCGTCTTGGCGAGGAGGAACGACGAAGCCATCCGCTGAATAGTGTTTTTGAGTGCCGTCTTTTTCAGCATTATTCAGCATCGTTGTGTCACTCACTTGTACTTTTTAAACTTTATTCAGCTTTAATTGCGTTATGCACATAAAAATTATGTCAAAAAAATATTTTCTTTTAGCGTTCATAATATTGTTGCTGCAAAATTTATTTGCACAATCACTCCGCAGCACCATTAACTTTAACGGCGATTGGAAATTTTATTTGGGCAATGACAGTGCTGCCATCAATCCATCATACAACGATGCCAACTGGCGCAAGCTTGATTTACCGCACGACTGGAGCATTGAAAGTAATTTTATAAAAGACGCACCCTCAACAAACCAGGGCGGTTCTTTACCCGGCGGTATTGGATGGTACCGTAAAACATTTTCTTTACCGTCATCAGCAAAACAAAAAAATATAAGCATTGAGTTTGACGGCGTTTATAAAAACAGCGAAGTATGGATTAATGGTCATTACATGGGCAAGCGCCCTTATGGCTACATCAATTTTTCTTACGACTTAACACCTTATTTATTTTTTGGCAAGCAAAATGTAATTGCAGTAAAAGTTGATAACAGTTTGCAGCCCGACAGCCGTTGGTATTCTGGCAGTGGTATTTACAGGGATGTGAAGTTGCAAATTCGGCCAGAAAATCATTTTATAGATTCCTCTGTGTTTGTAAGTGCAGCACCCCTTTCAAAAGATTCAACAAGCCTCAAAATAAATGCTCTGTTTGTAACAAACTTTGAGGTATTTGAAAAACTAAAAATACGGGTAACAGTTTATGACGAAGGCCGTAAAATTTTTACAAACCTTGCAAGGGCTGGCTCCTATGCTCGTGGGGGAATTCAATATGCATTAAAAATACCCAAATTAAAATTGTGGAGTATTGAAGCACCCCATTTAAGCGCCGTAAAAATTGAGTTATTAACGTGGCATGAAAAAAGAATTGACGAGGTGAATATAAACTTTGGTTGCCGCTCTTTCCACTTCGATGCACAAAATGGTTTCTTCCTTAACAATAAGCCTTTAAAAATTCATGGCGTTTGTATGCATCATGATTTAGGTGCATTAGGCGCCGCCTTCAATAAATCAGCAGCAAAAAGGCAATTGCAAATTTTAAAAGAAATGGGTTGTAATGCTATCCGCTTTGCACATAATCCGCCTGCAAGTGCTCTGCTGGATTTGTGTGATGAAATGGGTTTCCTGGTAATTGATGAAGCCTACGACATTTGGAAAAAGAAAAAAAATAAATACGATTACCATCAATACTTTGACGAATGGGGCATAAAAGATTTAAAAGCAATGGTACAGAGAGACAGGAACCATCCATCCGTAATTATGTGGAGCATTGGTAATGAACAAAGGGAACAGTTTGACAGCTCCGGAACAAGCATAGTGCAAAAATTAGTAAACGCTGTTAAAGGAGTAGATACCACCCGGCCCGTAACAACTGCCTTAACAGAAACATTTCCGGAGAAAAATTTTATAACAAAGGCAGATGCATTAGATGTGTTGGGATTTAATTATAAGCTGTACGATTACGAAGCATTGCCGCAGCGTTTCCCCAATCAAAAATTTATTGCAACAGAAACAGCCTCTGCATTGGAAACAAGAGGCGTTTATAATTTTCCTTCAGACAGTATCCGCATTTGGCCACCAGATTATAAAGCGCAGGATACATTTAATAACGGCAATAAAGATTTTACTGCAAGCGCCTACGATAATACACATGCTTACTGGGGCGCCACACATGAAAAAAGCTGGCTGGCTGTAAAACGTAATAAACATATTGCCGGCCTGTTTGTATGGAGCGGCTTTGATTATTTAGGAGAGCCGTTGCCCTATCCAAAATTTCCTGCACGCAGCAGTTACTATGGCATTGTTGATTTAGCAGGTTTTCCTAAAGATGTGTATTACATGTACCAAAGTGAATGGACAAATAAAAATGTGCTGCATCTTTTCCCTCACTGGAACTGGAACAAAGGCGATACGGTGGATGTATGGGCATATTACAACAATGCAGATGAAGTGGAATTATATCTTAACGGAAAATCGATAGGCAAAAAAAGTAAAACTGATACAACACTGCATGTAATGTGGCGGGTGCCTTTTGAAGCTGGAAGTATAAAAGCAGTTTCAAGAAAAAATGGGAGAACTGTTTTAATAAAGGAAATTAAAACTGCAGGAGCACCTTATAAAATTGAATTGATTACCGGTAATAAAATAATAAACGCCTCAAAAAACGAACGGGCATTTATTACTGCACGCATTACAGATAATGCAGGCACGCTTGTAACAAATGCAGACAGGCAAATAATTTTTACTGTATCAGCCGGCGCCAGCATTGCCGGAACTGACAATGGTTACGAGGCCGATACAGTATGCCTTCAAAGCAATAAACGCACCACCTGGAAAGGGCTGGCATTGGCAATTATTAAGCCGCTTCAAAAAAAGGGAAATATTACAGTAATGGCCACAGCGGCTGGTTTAAAACCGGCTGTTATAACCCTTAAAACAACGGAATAATTTGTAAAAAAGGGGTGTTGCAGCTTTTTAGTAATTTCTTTCAGTAATAGTAAAATGTTACATCTTTATAGCAAAACCTTACATTTCCTTCCGTATTGCACACCTGTACCTTTATAGCAGATTGAGAACCCCGTTTTCAATTGTACGAAAAGCTTGACTGTATGCTGCAAAAATCTGCAAACAAAACATTTAATATTTCCTTTTTTAAAACTGTTGCACTTGTAACAAAAAAAGTTGCGGTGTGCAGTGTTTTATTTCTTTTAGCGCTGAATTTGCAGGCACAGCAGGACAGTGACTTTAAAGCTAAACTTACAGACCGTTCTAAAAAAATTATAAACAAACTGGCAATTACAGACTCCGCAGTATATAATAATGTGGTGGAAATTGTTGCAGCACAGTATTACAATTTAAATACGGTACATGATAAATATAAAGCTGCGGTTGCTGATGTAAAAGCCAGGAACCTTGTAAAAGAAGAGACAGATAAACTGATTGCTGAAGAAGCTGCAAAAAAATCAGCGGGCTTGCAAAGTCTGCATACGCAGTTTATAAAATCATTATCAGCCCAATTAACAGAAGATAAAATTGATAAAATAAAAGATGGTATGACGTACAATGTTTTTCCTATTACATACGCAGCATACCAAAAAATGATATTGTCACTTACAGACAGCCAAAAGCTGAAAATTTACGATTGGTTAAAAGAGGCAAGGGAACTTGCCATGGACGAAGGCTCATCAGACGACAAGCACAAAATGTTTGGCAAATACAAAGGCAAAATCAACAATTATTTATCGGCCCAGGGGTATAATGTAAAAAAAGAAGGAGAGGAGTGGGCTAAAAGAGAAGAAGCCGCCAAAAAAGCACAACAAACGCAAAACTGATTTTACACGAACAATAATTTTTTTTAAACCAAAGCTATATGACAAAGCAAATCTTAAAGAAGGCGCTGCTCCTTCAACTTTCAGTGTTATTTAGTTGCCTGCTGTTTGCACAGCAAAAAACTATAACCGGTAAGGTAACAGATGCAGATGGTAAAGGCCTCCCCGGCGTTACTGTCAGCATAAAAGGTACTACAACAGCTGTACCTACAGATGCAAATGGTATGTATACCATCACGGTTCCTTCCAATCAGTCTGTTTTAAAATTTTCGGGCATCGGTTATTTGTATTCAGAAATAACCATTGGCCCAAGGGTATCTTTAAACGTTACACTTTTAAAAGATAACAAGCAACTGGATGATGTGGTGGTGGTAGGGTACGGTACTAAAAAAAGAGTAAATGTTCAGGGTGCCGTTTCCACTTTAAAAGCAGCAGATATTGAAGATTTGCCTGTGGCAAATTTAGGCTCTGCAATCGTAAACAGGGTACCTGGTGTTTCAGTAAACTTTGCTTCAGGTAAACCCGGTTCTACAACAGATATTAATATAAGGGGCGCCACTTCTTTTAGCACTACATTGGGCGGTACCACACAACCATTATATGTAATTGATGGTATTGTAGTTAACCCCACATCTAACTTTTCTCAATCACCCAATCCTGATTTCTTTGAAAATTTAGATGCCAGCCAGATAGAAGATATTACTTTCCTTAAAGATGCTTCTGCAGCTATTTATGGTGCAGCAGGTGCAAAAGGTGTAATATTAATTACTACTAAAAAAGGTAAAATAGGCAAACCGAAATTTTCTTACAACGGATATTTTGGTACAACAACAGAAGCAGTTAAAACAACAACAATGACTGCTTATGAACATGCCAAAATGCTGAATGATGGATATGAATTAAATAATACAGCACTTACAGCCCGGTTTTCACAAGCTGAGTTAGATTACATGAAAGGACTGCCTGACAGGGACTGGCATGATGATTTTTGGCAAAACGGAAAAGTGCAAAGGCATACAGTAAATGTTTCCGGCGGAAGCGACAGGGTTACATTTTTTGCCGGCGGCAGTTATTATAAAGAACAGGGTAACGTAGGTAAAATTGTTACCGATAAATACAGCATACGTACTGGTATGGATGCTAAAATTATTGATGGCCTTACTGCCAACTTCAGTTTTTCATCTGACTTTAATCATGAAGAAAGAGCCACTTTAAAAGGTGCTAATGCAGAAACGGATGATTACACTATCCGTTCATTATACCTTACTCCAAAATGGGTGCCTGCATATATTAATGGACAGCCGACACAATGGAGCGGTCCTAACCCTCCCGGCAACTGGAGCATGGGCGGTTTATTAAATTCAGGCAACTATACCCGTAACAAATCTCAGGGTTTAAGTGTGAATGCTTCATTGGAGTATAAACCTAATTGGTTAAAAGGCTTAACCGCTAAAGTACAGTTTGGTAAACTAAACAGGAACAGTGCAGATAAGCAATATTATCCTTCTTATAAAGTAGCCAACTTTGCAAGATGGGGCTTAAACAATTTATTGTATAAAGATTCAATAAGCACCACTACTCCAACTACAACTATTACCAACAGTAACCAAATGAGTGAGGGTACAACCACCTCAAGCAGTTACCAGTTAATAGGTACATTGTCTTATGCTAAAAAAATTAAAAACCATGATTTTTCTGTGCTCGTAGGTATGGATCAGAGTGAAGCAGATGGCAGAAATATCTTCCTTACTAAATTTCAGCAATTAGTAGCAGGTGTGGATGAGTTTTGGGCATGGAGCAATGATGTAACAAGTATTGCATCTATTACAGATGCCATCCGTAACCCACAAGGTATACAATTTGCAAAACGCTCTTACATCAGCCGTGCTGACTATTCATACAAAAACAGGTATTTCTTTGAGTTTATTGGCCGTGGTGATGCATCATCAAACTTTGCGCCTGAACACAGGTGGGGTTTCTTCCCTACAATTGGTTTGGGATGGAAAATCAGCGATGAGAATTTCTTCCGCTCAATTACATTCGTAAACAGTCTTAAATTAAGAGCCACTTATGGTTTAGTGGGCGAAGACAGGGTTAATAATAAAACCTATGTTAACAGGCTTACACAAACCACCGGTTATTTATTTGGTACAGTTTATACAAACGGGTTAGACCCGAATGTGTATCCTAACCCTGACGCAACATGGGAAAAAGCAAGAACATTTAATGTTGGTTTTGATGCTACCATTTTACGTAAGATTGATTTAAGTGCAGAAATATACCAGCGATATTCATATGATATGTTTAATACGCTGGATCCTTCTATACTTCCTTTAACAACAGGATTACCAAGTGCAGTAAAAAACTATGGTAAGCAATTAAGCTGGGGAACTGAGTTTTCTGTTGGTTACCGTACTCGTTTTGGAAAAGACTGGGGCTTTAACCTGAATGCAAACTTTGGCTGGAGTAACAGCCAGGTATTACAGCAATATTACAGCCCTGCCAACTTTGGTTTGTTTGGCAGCAACGGTTTGTCTAATACTATTGGTAAAGACCCACGCACTTACAATGGTAACAACTATGGTTATATAGCAACAGGAATATTAAGAACACAGGCTGATGTGGATGCGTTACTGGCTAAAAATCCTAACTATACTATTGGCGGACAAAAACCACAGGTAGGTTTTTTAGACTATAAAGATGTAAACGGTGATGGTAAAATTGATGATAACGATATAACACTGATGTTTGACAAAACATCTGCACTGGTTGGTTTTGGTATTACGTTTGGTGTAACCTATAAAGACTTTAAGTTACAAACTAACATGAACCTTTCAATTGGTGGCAAAAGGTTCTTTGATACAGAAGCAAGAAAAGTTCCAACAACTACACAAAATGCACCTGCATTCTGGAATGATCACTGGACTCCGGATAATCCTAATGCCAAATATCCAAGAGCAGATGCTCCATTGGCAAAAGAGTTATCTACTTTCTGGGCTGTTAACGGTACACAAAGCAGAATTAATAACATGGTATTGTCTTACACATTCCCAAGAGCGCTTTCTGCAAAATATAAAATACCGGAATTCAGGGCAATGCTTACTGGTACCAACTTGTGGAGTATTGTAAACCCGTTAAGTTATAAAGATCCTTATACAAGCAATTTTGCCAACTACCCAACGCTGCGTACAATATCGCTGGGCTTAAATGTTACTTTGTAAAATTTAAAAATCACAATCATGAAATATTCGAAGTATATAAATGTTACACTGTTAGCAGCCGGCCTGTTAACTGCGGCCACATTTTCTTCCTGTAAAAAAGATTTTTTTGAAATAGATGATCCGAATGGTTTTGAAGTGGTGGATTCATGGGATGATGAAGGTGCGGTGGGTTTGTTCCTTAACAGAACATATGCATTAGTTATACCACAATGGCCAACATTAGCCGGTATACACAATACATCCGACGAAATGAATAATGCAAGTACTGCATTTTTATATGGCCAGTTAACAGAAAACTCTGTTACAGATATTGGCACCAGCACCAGCCTTACTGCAAACAGGTATGCAGATATCAGGCGTTGTAACCTGGCTATAGAAGGTATGAATGCAAGTGCTACTTTACCCACTGCAACAAAAAATGTTTTAAAGGGCCAGTTTTTCTTTTTAAGAGCTTATACCTATTTTAAACTGGTACGTTTATATGGTGGTGTGCCGCTGGTATTAAGAGCACAGGGAATAAATGAAGAAGACCTTGCAACACCACGTTCTAAAACAAGTGAATGTATAGCTGCAATTGCTTCAGATTTAGATTCTGCTGCGGCTTATTTGCCAAAGTCATGGACAGGAAATGATATTGGACGAATAACAAGAAGTGCTGCAATGGCAGTAAAAGGCAAAGCATTGTTGTATTGGGCCAGCCCGCAATTTAACTATCCAACTGCTGATCCTGCACGCTGGACCGCTGCTTATACTGCTTGCAAAGCTGCTTACGATACAGGTGTGGCAGATGGCTACGGTTTGCTGGCTAACTATGCAAATATTTTTACAACAGAAGATCATAAAGAAATTTTAATTGTAAGAAAATACAACACATCAAAAGATTTAGGAAACAACGTTGAAAATGTTGCACGTCCGTTTTCAGAAACTACAGCAGGCAGTGGCAGTTACCAGCCCACATGGAACCTGGTGCAGGCTTACACTGCTGCCAATGGATTACCCATTACAGATGTAAACTCAGGATACAGTCCCGTACAATTTTGGTTAAACAGAGACCCACGCTTTGCAGCTTCTATTGCTGTTAATGGAGATGTTTGGGCATTAAGCGGCAAAACTACCCGCAGGCAATGGCAGTATACAGGTAATTTAGATGAAACTGCAGGTACCATTGTTACCGGATTCTACTGCAAAAGATTATGTAACCCTGCTACTTCCGCAGCGCAGGCAGTATATAATTCCAATACAGGCGGCGGCAGTGGAATGGACTGGATTGAAATGCGTTTTGCAGAAGTAATCTTAAACCTTGCAGATTGCGCCAATGAAACAGGCAACCTTACCGAAGCAAAAAACATGGTTCGCTTAATAAGGCAAAGAGCCGGTATTGTTGCAGGTGCTTATGATTATGGTTTGTCTGTAGCAACCACCACAGCTCAAATGCGTTCATTAATTTTAAATGAAAGGCAAATTGAGTTTGCAATGGAAGGGGCAAGATACTTTGACTTAAGAAGAACACGTAACCTTAGTTTAATTACACCACGCCTTTCTTATAAAGTAGCCGTAAAATCACCGTATGCTGCAGGTACTGGTACTACTGCGGGCATTACTTACCTGGATAAATTAAATGCACAAGGGTTTAAGCCAAGGGATACAGCTAACTTAAACAACCTTTCTGTTTACACATCTATGTTTGTAACGCCTGGTACAACAGCATCGCTGGAAGGTACTAATACAATCAGCTTGCCGGATAAGTATTATGTTTATCCTTTGCCAACATTGTTTACGCAAACGCCAATTATACAGCAAACAAATGGCTGGGCCGGCGGAACATTTGATCCTTATCAATAATTTTTGTTTAAGAAATATAAATAATTAAAGAATGAAAAATATAATAACAGGATTAATATTAACAGCAGTACTGTTAAGTGCCTGTCAAAAAAAGACGGACCCTGTGGATGGCAGCAATGCAACAATTACCTTGTCGAATGCAGGAGCAAATTATGTAACCGGTAATGTAACTGTAAACGCAAAAGACAGCCTGTTTTTTAGCTTTACCATTACATCAGACAGGGATATGAAGTATGTAAGCATACAAAAAAACCCCGTTAACCAAACTGCTTTTTTGGTAAGGGATACTTTAACTGCTGCTAATAAAAACTCTTATACAGCAGTAAAAAAATTAATGGCCGATAGTGCAAACGGAGACTGGGTTTACCGTATAGTGGCACATGACCAGGTGGGCAATTACATTGGGCATAAGGATATCATTGTGTCTGTAAAACCCGATTTTAATTACTTTACTTACCGCTTTTTAAGAGTGCCGGATACAACAGATAAAGTAAATACCTGCTACATGTCCGCAACAACAGGCAGTTTATTTAATTATACAAATGGTGCTGCAAACAGTGCATTAATAGATTTTGGAATTTATTATGACACCACTGGTAAAGCTTCAGCTGCTACAGCAGATGATTCTACTTTTGTAATATATGCGTTAAACTCTGTGCAGCCACAGCTTTCTTATTATGATGTAAGTACATGGACAAAGAACGCAACAATAATGAAAAAAGCAACCAGCCCAACGTTTGCTTCTATTACATCTGCAGGTGCTTTGCGTTCTGCAGCAGTTACCAATCTTACCAGTGGTGCAAGAAACAAAGCCGTTGCCTTAACAACAGGCACACTGGTATTCTTTAAAACGGTTGGGGGTAAAGCCGGTTGTTTAAATGTAAACTTTATTAATGGATCTGACCCTTCTAAAACGACCTATTTGAATGTTGATGTAAAAATCGAAAAATAGTTTTTCATATAGCAGCACATATAAAAGAGAAAGTGCTATTTGCTTTCTCTTTTTTTATGATTTTTATCAATGAAAAAACAGTTTTTACTTCGTAACTCGTCAAATGTTTTAAACTGAATAATGATAATGAAAAGTGTTTTTAAAAATGTGATTTTGGCTGCAGCTATTTGCTTTACTGCAAATAAAGCCATGGCACAATACCCCGAAATTCCTGCCGATGTGCAGAAGAAATCTGATTCGTTGCTGGAAGCAGCACGTAAACATTCTGACAGTGCATGGGATATAGCATTGCCCATTATTGAAAAAGAAGCAAAAGAGGGCAAACCATACATTCCCTGGGCATCAAGAGTAGATGAATTGCCGCAGGCAGAAATGCCCGCCTTTCCCGGAGCAGAAGGTGGTGGTAAATTTAGTTTTGGCGGCCGTGGTGGTAAAGTATATGTGGTTACTAATTTAAATGATGATGGCCCGGGCAGTTTACGCTGGGCATGCGAACAGGGGGGTGCAAGAATTATTGTATTCAACGTGGCGGGTATTATCCGCATAAAAACTCCATTAATAATAAGAGCGCCATATATAACAATTGAAGGGCAAACAGCACCGGGCGACGGTGTATGCATTGCCGGTGAAACCGTGTGGATTAACACACACGATGTGATTATCCGCTACATGCGTTTTCGCCGTGGCGAAACATGGGTGGGCCGCAGGGATGATGCTATTGGAGGTAATCCCATCGGTAATATCATGATCGACCATGTAAGTGCTTCATGGGGGCTGGATGAAAATATGAGTATGTACCGTCACATGTACAACGACAGCACCGGTAAAATAGAAGATAAATTTCCAACGGTTAATATCACCATTCAAAACTCAATTTTTGGCGAGGCATTGGATACATGGAACCATGCATTTGGCAGTACACTTGGTGGGGAAAATTGCACCTTCATGCGTAACCTGTGGGCTAATAATGCAGGCCGCAACCCATCTGTAGGCTGGAATGGCGTTTTCAATTTTGTAAACAACATGGTATATAACTGGGTACACCGCAGTATTGATGGTGGAGATTACAGGGCGCAGTACAACATAATAAATAATTATTTTAAACCCGGCCCTGCCACGCCTAAAACTTCCATAGCATACCGCATTTTAAAGCCCGAAAGTGGCCGTAGTAAATTAAAATACAAAGTATATGGCCGTGCCTATGTTAATGGCAATATAGTGGAAGGTTATGCTAATGTTACTAAAGACAACTGGAACGGTGGTGTGCAGGTGGAAGAAGAAAATAATGCAGGACAATATACTGCAAACATTAAATGGCCTAAGCCATTACCTATGCCTGCAATCACAATTTTAAAAGCAGAAGATGCTAAAAATTATGTACTCGCAAATGCCGGTGCAACATTGCCTATCCGTGATGCAGTTGATACAAGGATTGTAAAACAGGCCGCTACCGGCAAAGTGGAAGTACCTGCAGGTGTGGTGCCTCCAACAACACAATTTAAACATCGCCGTGAGCCGCTTGATTCTTACAAGCAGGGTATTCTTACTGATATCAGCCAGATGGGTGGTTATCCGGAGTACAAAGGCACACCTTATAAAGACAGCGATAACGATGGTATGCCGGATGATTACGAAATAAAAAATAAACTGAACCCGAATGATGCGTCGGATGCAGCAAAAATTAGTAAAAGCGGTTACAGTAATATTGAAGTATACCTGAACAGTGTGGTAAATATTGCAAATGTAAAACCCGTAGTGGCTGCTGCTAAAAAATAGGTTCTTTAAAAGGGAGGTATGCATCAATATCATGTTGTGCCGCTCATGCCAACAGCGTAACTTTAAAGAACATAAAATAAACAACTAAAGTGAGCAGATTTACAATATATCGTTTTGTTTTTTCTATAATAGCAGTTGTTTTTACAGGACAGGCTTTACCGGCACAAAAACCGGTAAAGCCTGTTCCTCCTTTAAGCTATGACAAGGGAAAATTAATTTATACTGCTGACGAACTCGGTAACCGCATTCCCGATTTTTCTTACTGTGGTTATAAAGCATCTGAACAACCAATCCCTGATATTGCAATAAAAATCACAGTGCCTGTTATAAAAGGCGACGCCACTTTGCGAATACAATCTGCACTGGATTATGTTGCTTCGTTAACACCGGATGCAAATGGTTTTAGAGGAACGGTGTTATTGGAAAAAGGTAACTATGAAGTGTTTGGTCAACTACGGATTACAGCCAGCGGCGTGGTACTGCGGGGCAGTGGTATAAATGCAACAACAGTTACGGGTGCTGGTACAGGAAGGTTGGCGTTAATAAAAATTACTGGAAAGAAAAATGAAGTAAGCAAAACGGAGTTTAAAATTATTGATCCATATGTTCCTGTTAATGCAACAAGCTTCAGGATAAGTGAAACTTTTAATAAGCAAGATGATTATAATAACAGGATAATCATACACCGCCCCAGTACAGCCAACTGGATAAAAACATTGGGCACAGAACATTTTGGTGGCGGCCTTACCAGTTTAGGATGGAAGCCCGGTGACAGGGATTTATTTTTTGACAGGACTATTACAAAGATAGAAGGCAATACTGTTTACATTGATGCGCCTTTAACAACAGCACTTGATACAACTTACGGCGGCGGCACTGTATACTTTTATAATAATAATGGAAGAATCAATAATTGCGGTATAGAAAACCTGCGCTGCATTTCTGTTTTCAATAAAGAGAATATAAAAGATGAAGACCACCGCTGGAATGCCATTAATGTAGAAAATGCAGAAGATTGCTGGGTACGGCAGGTGAACTTTGAAAATTTTGCCGGCAGTGCAGTAAGCGTTTTAGAAACATCTAAAAGAATAACTGTAGAAGATTGTATTTCTAAAAACCCTGTTTCTGAAATTGGCGGGCAGCGCCGTTATACTTTTTTAACCACGGGCCAGCAAACATTGTTTCAGCGTTGTTATGCAGTCAATGGCTATCATGATTTTGCTGTGGGCTATTGTGCACCCGGGCCTAATGCATTTGTACAATGTGAATCTATACAACCATATAGTTTCAGCGGCGCTATCGACAGCTGGGCCAGCGGTGTATTGTTTGATGTGGTGAATGTGGATGGTAATGCATTGCGTTATGGTAACCGTGGGCAGGATGCTAACGGTGCCGGATGGGCTGCTGCAAACAGTTTGTTCTGGAACTGCAGTGCATCACGTATAGATTGTTATAAACCACCAACAGCACAAAACTGGTCTTTCGGCAGTTGGGCCGAATTTTCTGGTGATGGCTATTGGACAGAATCGAATAATGCTATTACGCCACGCAGTTTGTATTATGCCCAACTGCGGGAAAGGCTAAATAAAAATGTAGATGCACAGGCTCAAATTTTAAATGTGCCTACCGAAGCATCAAGCAGTCCGCCGGTGGAAGTAGCACTGGAACTCACAAAGCAATCAGTAAAACCACGCATGCTGCTCAATGAATGGATCGGTCTCGCTGCACAGCGCAATGCAATTGCTACAACTTCTATCGGTATAAAAACCATTGATGAAATTGGCGTAAAGAAAATTACAGCACCCTCACTTGCACCTAAACTGGAAATTAAAAATGGCTGGCTGGTACGTGGTGATGAAGTGCAGGCCGGCAGCCGCAATATTGTTCCCTGGTGGAATGGCGGCGTGCAGGGAAAAGATATTGAAAATGCAAAACCGCATATCACCCGTTTTGTTCCGGGCCGTAGCGGCAAAGGCTTAACCGATAACCTGGATGAAGTGGCGGATGAAATGAAGAACAAACATATCATTGCCATAGAACACAATTATGGTTTGTGGTATGATTTAAGACGTGATGATCATGAGCGGGTGAGGAGAATGGACGGTGAAGTGTGGCCGCCTTTTTATGAACTGCCTTTTGCACGTACCGGTATTGGTACTGCATGGGATGGCCTGAGTAAATATGATTTGACCAAATACAATTTATTTTACTGGAGCCGTTTAAAACAATTTGCTGATTTGGCGGACCAGAAAGGTTTGGTACTGGTGCATCAAAATTATTTTCAGCATAATATTATTGAAGCAGGCGCACACTACGTGGATTTTCCATGGCGCACTGCTAATAATATTAACAATACAGGTTTTCCCGAGCCGCCGCCATTTGCAGGCGATAAAAGAATATTTTTAGCAGAACAGTTTTATGATATCAGCAACCCTGTAAGAAGGGAGCTGCATAAAAAATTCATCCGCCAGTGCCTGAATAATTTCAAAGATAATAATGGCGTGATACAATTTATTGGTGAGGAGTTTACCGGTCCGCTGCACTTTGTAAAATTCTGGCTGGATGTGGTGAAGGATTGGGAGAAAGAAACCGGCAAGCATCCCATCATTGCCTTATGTGTAACAAAGGATGTGCAGGATTCTATTTTATCTATGCCGGCTTATGCCGCAGTGGTGGATTTAATTGACATCCGTTACTGGCATTACCAGGCTGATGGAACTGCGTATGAACCAAAAGGCGGGCAAAATTTAGCGCCACGCCAGCATGCCAGGCTATTAAAACCTAAGAAAACAAGTTTTGAACAGGTATACCGTGCAGTAAAAGAATACAAAGAAAAATTTCCTAACAAAGCAGTTGTTTACAGTGGGGACAGTTACCCTGAATTTGCCATGGCAGCATTTATGGCGGGCGGCAGTTTGCCTGTATTGCCCGATATAGATGTGTCCATTTTAAAAGCAGCTCCAGGTATGAAACCTGTTGCATCTTCCAATGCACATGAATACATGTTGAGCGATGGGGCAAAAAAAATTGTGTATAATACTGAAACAAAAAAGATTGAAATGCGGTAAAGCAAATTGTTTCAATTAAAGCTGGTAATAAAAAAATGAAAAAATATTTCACCATTGTATTATTGTTGACCACATTGGTTACAACTGCACAATTGCAGCAGCTAAAAATTTCTGCCAATAAAAGATTTTTTGAAACTAAAAACGGTAAACCATTTTTCTGGCTGGGTGATACCGGCTGGCTGTTGTTTGTAAAATGCAACAGGCAAGATGCTGTACATTATTTGGAAACAAGAAAACAGCAGGGGTTTAATGTGGTGCAGGTAATGGTGCTGCATGATATGAACAACACAAAAAATGTGTATGGCGATTATGCATTGATTAATGAAGATGTATCGAAGCCGAATGTAACACCGGGTAACAATTTTAATGATACCACCGCTTACGATTATTGGGACCATGTTGATTTTATTGTTGATGAAGCTGCTAAACGTGGCATTTATATGGCAATGGTTCCGGTGTGGGGCAGCAATGTAAAAGGCGGCAAAGTAAACCTGCAGCAGGCAGCAGTATATGCAAAGTTTTTAGCAGAGCGTTATAAAAATAAAAGCAATATTATATGGCTGAATGGTGGTGATGTGAAAGGTACCGAAGGCGGGCTGGATGTTTGGAATATGATTGGCAGCACCATCCGCAAATACGATGCAAATCATTTAATCACTTATCATCCCCGTGGAAGAACATCTTCCAGCGATTGGTTTCATAATGAAGCATGGCTGGATTTTAATATTTTCCAGAGCGGGCATAAAGATTATGCGCAGGACACCAACCGTAATGAAACTAATCATTATGGAGAAGATAACTGGAAGTTTGTAAATGTAGATTACAACTTAAAACCTGTGAAGCCCACATTAGATGCAGAGCCATCTTACGAAAATATACCGCATGGCCTGCACGATAGTTTGCAGCCAAGATGGACGGCTGCTGATTTAAGGCGTTATGCTTACTGGAGTGTGTTTGCAGGTGGCGCCGGTTTTACTTATGGTGAAAATTCTGTAATGCAGTTTAATCATAAAGGAGACTGGACAGCAAACTATGGTGTGCGCAATAACTGGAAGGAAGCATTGTTTGCCCCCGGCGCCACACAAATGCAGTACCTGAAAAAATTAATGTTAAGTAAATCTTACTTTGACCGTGTGCCTGCACAGGAACTGGTAGTTGATTCTGATGAACGCTATAACCGTGTGGCTGCAACAAAAGGAAAGAACTACGCAATGTTTTATGTGTACAACGGAAGAAGCTTTACTGTGGCAGCAGACAAATTATCTTTCAAACCATCTAAGGCAAAATGGTTTAGCCCTTCAACAGGAAAACAAGAACAGGTTAAAAATTATAAAACCGGTTTAACAACATTTACACCACCTGGGGAAAAGGGAAATGGTAATGATTGGGTGTTAATTTTAGAGAAGTGATAGTTATGAGACTAAAATTATTAATTGTTAATTGTGCATTGTTAATTGTATTTGCTTCCTGCAATAAGAAAGCGTATTTGTTCACCTCTTTTCATGAACCGGCAGATGCAGGCTTGCGCATGCTGTACAGTTACGATGGAAAAAATTGGAATGATTTAGATACGGTGTTATTGAAACCGCAAATCGGTAACCAAAAAGTAATGAGAGACCCAAGTATGGTGCAGGGGCCGGATGGTACTTTTCATTTGGTGTGGACAACCAGCTGGCGGGGCGATAATGGTTTTGGTTATGCCAGCAGCAAAGATTTAATACACTGGAGTGAAGAACGTTTTTTACCGGTGATGCAGTCTGAACCAACAACAGTAAATGTGTGGGCGCCGGAAATATTTTATGATGATGTGTATAAACAGTATATCATCATCTGGGCCAGTTGCATACCCGGAAGATTTGACAGGGGAATAGAAGACGACAGCAACAACCACCGCATGTATTATACCATTACAAAAGATTTTGAACTCTTTGATAAAACAAAATTATTCTGCGACCCCGGCTTTAGTGTGATTGATGCGGTTATTGTAAAAAGAGGAAATAAAGATTATGTGCTGGTGCTGAAAGATAACACAAGAAAAGAAAGGGATATTAAAGTGGCTTTTAGCGAAACTCCCATTGGGCCGTGGAAAAATGTATCAAAAGCATTTACAGATACTTTTACTGAAGGCCCCTCTGTTGTAAAACTAAAAAATGAATGGCTGATTTATTATGATAGTTACCGAAAGAAAATTTATGAAGCATCGGCCACAAAAGATTTTGTGCATTTTGAAAATGTAACAAACAAAGTGCATGTGCCCGAGGGGCATAAACACGGAACAATTGTGCCGGTGAAAAAGAAATTTATTAAAAAATTAAAGAGAAATTTCGCCAAACCCTGACGGCGGCTTAAAGCCACGTCAGCGGTTTGCAAAATATTTAAATGAAAAATGAGAGCAGTAGTAAAATGTTTTTTAATTAACTGTGTTGTGTTTTTCACCCCTTCAGGGGATGGGGGCTTAATTGCCCAGGACACTGTCCGCTATATTGGCAAAACGCTTTCTAATGTAGATTATCACCACGGCCAGTTGTTGCCTGCAATGGGTGTGCATAATATACAAACCATGAGGGCCAACAGGGCAGATAATAATAACACCACTTCATGGACGTACAATCACCAGCCCATGCTGGCTTATTGGAACAATACTTTTTACCTGGAATATTTAAGCGACCCTGTTGGTGAACATATTCCGCCGGGGCAAACATTGCTCCAAACATCAAAGGATGGTTATAACTGGAATATGCCTGTTGTAATTTTTCCGCCTTATAAAATTCCGGATGGCACCACTAAAGAAGGAAGGACAGAAACTGCAAAAAATACAATGGCGGTGATGCATCAGCGAATGGGTTTCTATACATCTAAAAACAAAAAATTATTTGCATTAGGATATTATGGAATTGTGCTGGGAGAAAAAGATGACCCTAACGATGGCAATGGTATTGGCCGTGTAATAAGAGAAATAAAAACTGATGGAAGCTTCGGCCCCATTTATTTTTTACGTTACAACCATGAGTTTAACGAAAAGAATACTTCCTATCCTTTTTATAAATCATCAGGCGATGCAGCATTGATTGCAGCTAGCGAAGAAATTTTGCATACACCTTTATTAATGATGCAAACAGTGGAAGAAGGCGACCGTAATGACCCATTGATTCCTTTGCAAAAAGATTTTAAAGCCTTTAACTATTATCATTTAAAAGATGGAAGAGCAGTAGGCTTGTGGAAATATGCATTAACCAGTATTAGCAAAGATGAAGGCAAAACATGGCAATACAATCCAACAAGAGCACCGGGTTTTGTAAATGCCAATGCAAAAATATGGGGGCAAAAAACAAGCGATGGTAAATACGCCACTGTGTATAACCCTTCTGAATTCCGCTGGCCATTGGCACTAAGTATAAGTGATGATGGCTTGAAATATAAAAACCTGTTGTTGGTGAATGGAGAAATTACTTCATTACGATATGGTGGTGCATATAAAAGTTATGGGCCGCAGTATGTACGTGGCATACAGGAAATGGATGGTAAACCATCTGATGGAAATATGTGGGTTACTTACAGTATGAACAAAGAAGATATTTGGGTAGCAAAAATTCCGGTGCCGGTAAAAGATAGAGAAACAAAAAATGTGGATGATGATTTTGCAAATGCAGTTACAATCAATAACTGGAATTTATACAGTCCGCTTTGGTGCCGCACCGAAGTACTGGATAAAAAATTAGTATTGAAAGATAGCGACCCATTCGATTATGCAAAAGCAGAACGCTTATTTCCAGCATCAAAAAATATAGCTGTTGATTTTACTGTTACGCCACAGCAAAACAATTATGGCGACTTGCAAATTGAACTGGTGGATGCAAAAGGCATTCCCACTTTACGCATTATGCTGGATTCAACAGGAAGTATTTTAACCAAACAAGGCTACCGCAATAAATCATTGGGAAAATACAATGCAGGTGAAACGCTCAACTTTAAAATTGAACTAAATACTGCCACAAGATTTTATACGGTAAGTATTAATGGCGGCAAGCCGAATAACAATTTATGTTTTGCACCGGTTGAAGCCGTGGAGCGGATTGTTTTCAGGACGGGAAGCATACGCCGTTTCCCTAATGCGGATACGCCTACTGACCAGGATTATGATTTACCCAACGCAAATGCAAAAGATAAAGAAGCAGTATATCAAATTCATTATTTAAAAACGAAAGACTTAAAATAATATGGCAACAATTAAAAACAGCACACTCGGTGTTATCATCGGCAACCGTGATTTTTTCCCTGATAAATTGGTGGCTGAAGCAAGAACAGAAATTTTGGATTTGTTTAAGCAATTAAACATTACACCAATCATGTTAAGTGATGCGGATAGTAAATTGGGTGGTGTGGAAACATTTGCCGAAGCACAAAAATGTGCAGCGCTGTTTAAAAAACATGCAGATGAAATTGATGGCATACTGGTAGTGTTGCCAAATTTTGGCGATGAAAAAGGTGTGGCAGAAACGATTAAGTTATCAGGCTTAACAGTGCCGGTGTTAATACAAGGCTATCCTGATGATTTGGGTAAGATGGATGTGGTGAACCGGAGAGATGCCTGGTGCGGAAAAATTTCTGTGTGCAATAACCTGTATCAATATGGAATAAAATATTCACTCACCACCAAGCATGTGGTAAGTCCCAAAGACGAATCGTTTATTACAGATTTGAAAAACTTTACCGCTACCTGCCGTGTGGTAAATGGTTTGCGTAAAGTACGTATTGGTGCGGTGGGTGCAAGGCCAACAGCTTTCAATACCGTTCGCTACAGTGAAAAATTATTGCAGCGCAATGGTATTTCTGTAACTACTGTTGACCTCTCTGAAATTTTAGGTAATGCCAATAAATTAACTGCCGATGATAAAGCAGTAAAAGAAAAACTGGAAAAAATTCATGCATACACCAACACCGGTTTAACGCCGCCTGATAAATTAGTGCAGATTGCAAAGTTGGATGTGGTGCTGGCAAATTTTATGGAAGAAAATAGTTTGGATGCCACGGCCATTCAATGCTGGACATCCATTCAAAAAAATTATGGCTGTAATGTATGCACCAGCATGAGCATGATGAGTGAGAACATGCTGCCTTCCGCCTGTGAAGTGGATGTAACGGGTACATTGAGCATGTACGCTATGCAATTAGCCAGCGGCTCACCTTCGGCATTGGTTGACTGGAATAATAACTATGCTGATGATGATACTAAGTGTGTATTGTTTCATTGCGGTAACTGGGCAAAATCATTTTTGCCGGATATCAGCATCAGCACCGCACCTATTTTGGGAACAAGCGTTGGAACAGAAAATACGTATGGTGCATTGGATGGCCGCACACCTGCCATGCCTTTGACTTATGGCCGTATCAGCACCGATGATTGCAAAGGAATTATTAAAGCCTATGTTGGCGAAGGCGAACTGACGAACGATGCGCTGAATACATTTGGTAACCGTGCCGTGGCGCAAATAAATAATTTGCAGGGATTAATGAATCATGTTTGCCGCAACGGATTTGAACATCATGTAGTGATGAACGCCAGCAAAACAGCCGGTGTATTAAAAGAAGCATTTGAAAATTATTTGGGTTGGGAAACTTACGAACATACAATGTGATGAGTTATGATTGATAAGTTATAAGTTGAAAAACTCATAACTCATAATTCATAGCTTTTAACTAAACGAAACATGACAACAAAAGAATTACAACAAAAATCAATCAACTACAGGAAAAATATCCTGAAGTACATTGTTGGTGCCAATGCCGGCCACACCGGCGGCAGTTTATCCTGCACCGACATTTTAAATGTATTGTACAATGATGTGCTGAATGTATCACCGGAAAATTTTTCTTCTCCAGACAGGGACAGGTATGTGCAAAGCAAAGGGCATTGCGTGGAAGCATTGTTTGTGGTACTGGCTGATAAAGGCTTTTTCCCTGAGAGTGATTTGGAAACATTGTGCAAATACAAATCGCATTATATTGGTCACCCCACAAAAAAAGTAAAAGGTGTGGAACAGAACACAGGCGCATTAGGTCATGGTTTGCCCATTTGTGTGGGCATGGCTATTGCTGCTAAAATGGATAAAAAGGATTACAAAGTATTTACACTGATGGGTGATGGCGAATTGCCAGAAGGCAGCAATTGGGAAGCAGCATTGAGTGCAGCGCATTACAAACTGGATAATTTATGCGCCATAGTTGACAAAAACACTTTGCAGATAACAGCTCACACGGCTGATGTAATGAACACTGACCCGTTAGATGAAAAATGGAAAGCCTTTGGCTGGGCTGTAAAAGAAGTAAATGGTAATGATATTGATGAATTAAAAGCAGCATTTGCATCGCTGCCTTTTGAAAAAGGAAAGCCTTCTGTAATAATTGCACATACAACAAAAGGCAAAGGTGTAAGTTTTATGGAGAACGAATTGAAGTGGCATCACGGCGTGCCAAATAAAGAGCAGTATGAGCAAGCAATAAAAGAATTGGATGAATTATTATTAACACTTTAAAATATTGGAGACTAAAGTCCCTCCTCGGGAGGGATTTAGGGAGGCTTATGGCACAACAAATAACAATACCACCCGGCGGTGATAAACCCAACCAGGATGTTTTCTCAGAAACATTACAGCGGCTGGCTGAAACTGATAAAAATATTATTGCAGTCACCAGCGACAGCAGGGGCTCTGGTAAATTAGTGCCTTTCGGTAAAAAATTTCCAGAGCAGATTGTGGAAGTAGGCATTGCTGAACAAAATTTAGTAGGCGTAGCTGCAGGCCTGGCAAGCTGCGGCAAAAAAGTATTTGCTGTATCGCCGGCTTGTTTTTTAACAGCCCGTTCGCTGGAGCAAATAAAAAATAATATCTGCTACAGCAATAATCCGGCAACAGTTGTCGGTATCAGTGCTGGTGTAAGCTACGGTGCATTGGGCAGCACACACCACAGCCTGCATGATTTTGCGGTGCTGCGTGCCATTAATAACATCATCATTGTTGCACCGGCAGATAATTTTGAAACAGAACAAGCAACAAAACTTGCAGCGGAAAGTGATGTGCCGGTGTACTTACGCTTTGGAAAAAAAGTAATGCCTTCGTTAAAGAATGATAACAGCGATGCCCGCCCGGATGACCCGGTCGGACGGGGTTTTGCATTTGGTAAAGGCCGTGTGATAACTGAAGGTAATGATGTTGCCATTATTGCCAATGGGGAAACGGTTTATCCTGCAGTGAAAGCGGCAGAAAAATTAAAAGCAAATGGTATTGCAGCTACTATTGTAAGCATGCATACCATTAAACCACTGGACACAGAACTGATATCTTCACTGGCAAAAAAATGCAAAGCGATTGTAACGGTGGAAGAACATAGTGTGTATGGTGGTTTGGGAGAAGCAGTGGCATCTTTCTTATTGCAATCGGGAATTGCATTGCCGTTTAAAATTATAGGTATACCGGATGAGTATACAGTGACCGGTCCGCAGGGAGATATTTTTAAACATTATGGAATTAGTGAAGAAGGAATTGCGGATGAAGTGGCGAAGTTGTTGAAATAATAGAAAGCTTTGTACTCTTTGTGACTTTGTGGGAAAGATGAATGATGGTATGCAGTACAAGTGAGTGACACAACGATGATGCCATGAAAAACTGAAGCTGGTAACAAAAAAATTTCTTGCTGATGAAAAAAATAGTTTCGTTTTTACTGATGATTGCGGTAATACTTGCTGCTTGCAACAGTAAAACGCAACAAAAAAAATCGACGGGGAAAATTGCAGTGGTGGTATCCACACTCAATAATCCGTGGTTTGTGTTTTTAGCAGAAACAGCCGCTGCCAAAGCAAAAGCATTGGGCTACGAAGCAAAAATTTTTGATTCGCAGAATAACACCGCACTGGAAAGCGACCATTTTGAAAATATTATTGTTGCAGGTTTTGATGCGATATTGTTTAATTCAACTGATGCTGATGGTTCTATTGCCAATGTGCAAAAAGCAAAAGATGCTGGCATCCCGGTGTTTTGCATGGACAGGGAAATTAATTCGCTCAACACAGCTACTTCACAAATTTTAAGCGACAGTTATTCTGGCGCTGTGGCTATTGGAAAATATTTTACACAGCAACTGAATAAGAAAGGAAATTATGCAGAGATACTTGGATTGGTGGGTGACAACAATACATGGGCACGAAGCAAGGGTTTTCATAGTGTGGTGGATAATTACAAAGGTTTTAAAATGGTGGCGCAGCAGAGTGCCGACTTTGACCGTAACAAAGCAATGGAAGTAATGGAATCTATTCTGCAGGCACACCCTGATATTGATGGAGTGTTTTGCGGCAATGATGGTATGGCAATGGGTGCTTACCAGGCATTGGTAAGTGCAGGCAAGGCGGATAAAGTAAAAGTGTTTGGCTTTGATGGCGCTGAAGATGTGATAACTTCTATTGGTGAAAATAAAGTGGCGGCAACAGGAATGCAGTTTCCGAAAGTGATGGCAGAAACTGCAGCAGAATATGCAGATGAATATATTAAAGGCAGAAGAGATTTTCCGCAGAAAGTACCGGTGGCAGTGGAGTTGGTTACGGCAAAAAATATCAACGATTATATTGCTTACGGTAAAAAATAATTGCAATGAACAAATACATTAAATACGGTTTGCTGGTTGCAGTTATTGGATTACTGGGTTATAAATCGGTGTACTTTGAAAAGCTGAGTGCAAGAAAAAATACAACCGCTGCTGCATTTGATGCTGCTGGTTTCAGCAAAAAATTATGGGAAGAGAAAATGCCGGCGAAGATGGATAGCGCCGTGCTACTGGCAACATTAATAGCAGATGTTACTAAAGATGGCGAAGCAGCCATTAATAAATACACCAATGCTTTGGCTATTGGCAATTACCGCTATGCATTGGTAAAACTGGAAGGAACAGTGGTTGATGTGAAAGAAGATGAAGTGCTGTTATCTGTAAAACAAAATGATTCATTGCTGAATGTAAATCTTGCTACCGAGTTTGTTTACGGCAATGCAATACGGGATGCTTCAGGATTAGTGCAGGTAAAGGATTTTCCTAACACCAATGATTTAAACAGTGTGTCAGAAGAATTAAATAAAATAATCAGGACTAAGGTTTTGCCGGGCTTTAAATCAACAGTAAAAAAAGGAGACAAGGTAAATGTTGTGGCTGCAGTAGAAATTAATGCAGCACATATTCACTGGCAGGGTATTGAGTTATTACCAGTACGCTTACAAATTGTGCAATAATGCTTGAAGCAAAACATATAAGTAAAAATTTTGGCGGTGTAAAAGCATTGGCTGATGTTAACCTGGCAATGATGCCGGGCAAAGTGAATGCTTTGATAGGAGAGAACGGTGCCGGAAAATCTACACTGATGAAAATATTTTCAGGTGTGCATACACAATACGAAGGTGATATTGTGCTGAACGGGCAAGCAGTAAAATTTGCAGGAACAAAAGATGCGGAAGCCGCAGGTATTGCTATCATTCACCAGGAGTTAAACTTAGTTCCTTATTTATCCATTGCAGAAAATATTTTTTTAGGAAGAGAACTGGTAAACAGTTTTGGTGTGCTGGATAAAAAAGCCATGCAGGAACAAACGGCTGCTCTGCTGAAAAAAATAAATCTGCATGTAAGCCCTGCTGCAAAAATTATTGAGTTAAAAGTGGGGCAACAGCAGTTAGTAGAAATTGCAAAAGCCTTATACACCAATGCAGCAGTTATAATAATGGACGAACCCACATCTGCCATCAGCGATAAGGAAGTGGAGAATTTATTTTCCATTATTGCACAATTAAAAGCTGAAGGCAAAACCATTGTGTACATTTCTCATAAACTAAAAGAACTGTTTACCATTGCTGATAATTATACAATATTAAGAGACGGGCAAACAGTAGATGCCGGAGAAATGAAGGCTGTTACAAAAGATGAACTCATTCAGAAAATGACGGGTCGTAAACTCGGCTTCGAAAAATCGGGCAAAACAATCAGCAATGCACCTGTTTTGCTGGAAGTAAAAAACTGTTCACTTCGTCATCCTTTGTTGCGTATCACAAATATTTTAACTGATATTTCTTTTCAATTACATAAAGGTGAAATTTTAGGCGTATATGGTTTAATGGGCGCAGGAAGAACAGAATTAATGGAAACTATTTTTGGCCTGCATACTAAAAACAGCACGGGAACGGTTGCAGTAAATAATAAAACTGTCAATATTAAAAAACCGGCAGATGCTATTGACGCTGGCATTGCCTTGGTGCCGGAAGACAGAAAGCTGCATGGGTTAATATTAAATCAAACCATTAAATCCAACATCAGCCTTACTGTTTTAAAAACATTAGAAAGCTGGGGGCTGCTGAATGCAAAAAAGGAAAAAGCACTGACCGAAAATTATATTAACCAGTTAGCGATAAAAACTTCATCCGATAAAAACTTGGCGCAGCAACTTAGCGGCGGTAACCAGCAAAAAATAATTTTGGCAAAATGGCTGGCAACTAATCCGCAGGTATTGTTATTAGATGAACCAACAAGGGGCATTGACATTAATGCCAAAGCAGAAATTTATAAATTGATGAAATCGTTGGCGGCGCAAGGTATGGGTATTGTAATGGTATCCAGCGAACTACCGGAAATTTTAGCCGTGAGTGACCGTGTGCTGGTGTTATGCGAAGGCGAGCTCACTGCATCCATTCCTATTGAAGAAGCAACCGAAGCCGGAATACTAAAATATGCTTTACACAAAAGCAATACTGCTGCATGAACCAACAATCTTTTAATATAAAAAAGTTTCAATCGCTGATAGCATTGCTGTTGCTTTGTATTGTACTCAGTTTTCTTACAGAAAAATTTTTTACAGCAGAAAACGGGTTAAATGTATTGCGGCAGGTTGCAGTTAATGCCTGCATTGCTACCGGAATGACTTTAATTGTTTTAACAGGAGGCATTGATTTATCTGTTGGTTCTGTATTGGCATTATGCGGCGCTGTAACAGCAGGACTTTTTAAAAACGGCTTAGAGTTTGTATCAGCGGATTTATATATTGGCTTCACTGTGCTTGGTGCTATACTCGGGGGATTATTGTTGGGTGCATTGCTCGGCTGGTTCAACGGATTTACCATTACAAAATTTAATGTGCCGCCATTTGTTGCAACACTGGCCATGCTTACCATTGCAAGAGGTTTTACAATGCTATATACAAAAGGCCATCCCATCAGTAACCTCGGAAAAAATTTTGCATACATCGGCAACGGCAACTTTATTGGAATACCCGTTCCTGTTTGGATTGCATTGATTGTGGTATTGCTTGCCGTATTCATCACACAAAAAACAAAAATCGGCAGGTACATTTACGCCATTGGAGGTAATGAGCAGGCCGCCAAACTTTCCGGCATCAATATTAAAAAAGTTAAGATGACGGTGTATGCAATGGCCGGGGCGCTGGCTGCATTGGGAGGCATTATTGTTACAGCCCGTTTGGATTCTGCACAGCCCAATGCAGGCATTAGTTACGAACTGGATGCAATAGCAGCAGTGGTGATTGGCGGAACATCTTTAAGCGGCGGCAAAGGCAGTGTGTGGGGCACCGTAATGGGTGCAATTATAATTGGCGTTTTAAATAATGGGTTGGTGTTGCTGAATGTGTCACCCTTTTGGCAGCAAGTGGTAAAAGGCGGTGTAATTTTATTGGCGGTGATAATTGATAAGATAGGAGAGAAGAAAGAATAATTTTTTTGGGACGGGCAGTAGTACTACTATTAAGCTTCTGTTGCGTCGCACTCTTATGCTGCAGGAATTCTATTGAGCAATAAAAAACAGTTCACAGGTTACACGGATGTACACTGATAAGCATCTACTAAAATCCGGGTCATCTGTAAGAAAAAATAAAAATGAGTACGAAGAAATATATTTTGGCTATTGACCAGGGAACAAGTTCTACAAAGTCGCTGATTTTTAATAGCGAAGGAAAAGCTGTTTCAAAAGGCAGTGAAGATTTACATACACATTATTTGCCTGGTGGTCTTGTAGAGCAGGAACCTGAAGTGATTTATCAGAATGCAATCGCTTCTGTAAAAAAATGCTTACAGCAGTTTGAAGAAAGGGGATTCAGCAAAAATGATATTGCGGCTATTGGTATTTCCAATCAACGGGAAACATTTGTGGTGTGGGATAAAAGCGGGAAGCCATTGCACAACGCCGTGGTTTGGCAATGCAAACGCAGTGTGCAAATTTGTGAGGAGTTAAAGCAAAAAGATTTGTCAAAAACCGTAACTGAAAAAACAGGTTTAGTTATTGACCCTTATTTTTCAGCTACAAAACTCATTTGGTTGTTGAAAAATAATGAATCGGTAAGAACTGCTATTCAAAAAGGCGAAGTTTATTTTGGAACAATAGACACATGGCTGCTGTATAAATTCACCAATGGAAAAACCTACGCAACAGATTATACCAATGCATCCCGTACTTTATTATTCAATCTTCATACATTACAATGGGATGATGAACTGATAAACGCATTTGGTTTAAGCGGTATCAATCTTCCAGCAATAAAATCATCTTCTGCTTTGTTTGGAGAAACAACACTCGATGGTTTATTCGAAAAAAATATTTCCATTACTGCACTCATCGGCGATTCACATGCCGCTGCTTTTGGCGAAGGCTGCTTTGATGCAGGCACTGCAAAAGCCACACTCGGTACGGGCTGCAGCATTTTAATGAATATCGGCAATAAGCCCGTTGCATCAAAAAATGGTATGGTAACAACCGTGTGCTGGAGTATGGATGGCAGAATAGATTATGCTTTAGAAGGTGTAATTGTAAGCTGCGGTGCTACAATTGAATGGCTGAAGAATGAACTGCAATTATTCAGCAACAGTAAAGAAACGGAAGCAATGGCAACAGCCGTTGCAGATAATGGCGGAGTGTATTTAATTCCTGCTTTCAGTGGCCTTGGTTCGCCGCACTGGCAAATGGACAGAAGGGCATCATTAACCGGAATGAGTTTCGGCACTACAAAAAATCATATTGTAAGAGCTGCTTTAGAAACTATTCCGTATCAAATAAAAGATGTGATTGTAGCGATGGAGAAAGATGCAGGCGTATCACTAAAAGAATTAAATGCAGATGGTGGTATTACTGCCAACCAGTTTGTAGTGCAGTTTCTCACTGACTTACTCAATAAAAATGTCGCCACTATCGGTATGCCCGATGTATCGGCATTGGGTGCTGCTTACCTTGCCGGTTTAAAAGCCGGGGTGTATGAGAGTATTGATGCATTGCGTAACTTAAATGCAGATAAGAAAAAATTTACACCTGCTGTAGATATTAGTAAAGTAAACGAAGCTTATAATGGTTGGTGTAAGACTATCAAACTATGAAAAGTAAAATAAGCTCTAAAATATTTCAGACTCTAAAGCCCCCTTCAGGGGGTTTGGGGGTTTTTCTTTGTGTGCTTTGTGCCTTTGTAGGAAATACCTCTCATGCACAAAAGCCTTTTGTTTTAAAATCATCTTCCTTTAAACATTATGTTGACTATTTCAACACAATGGAAACACCCAATATTGAACAGGCAATCCCTAATGCTCAAAGCTGGGACTGGATGCAAAAAAATATTCCGCTGTTTGAATGCCCGCAGCAAAACTTTGAAGAAATATTTTATTTCCGCTGGTGGACGCTACGCAAGCACATTAAAAAAACAGAAAAAGGTTTTGTGTTTACTGAGTTTTTGATACAGCGTAATTACGCAGATAAATACAATTTAATCAGCAGCGCATTGGGCCACCATATTTATGAAAGCCGCTGGCTGCATGATAAAAAATATATGGATGATAACCTGCTGGTGTGGCTGCGGGGCAATAACGGCAAGCCAATGAATAAGCTTCGGTTTTACAGCGGCTGGTATACCGATGCTATTTATAACCGTTACCTGGTAAATGGCGATAAAAAATTTGTTGTTGATTTATTGCCTGATTTGGAAAACGATTACGCCGCATGGGAGACTGATAAAAAAAGAACAGACGGATTATTCTGGCAATACGATGTAAGGGATGCAATGGAAGAAACTATTAGCGGTGGAAGAAAAGAAAAAAATCTGAGGCCGAGTATTAATGGATATATGTATGGCAATGCAATGGCGCTGGATAAAATAAATTTGTTGGAAGGCAACGGAAGAAAAGGCTTTACATATCGTTCCAAAGCTGATTCGATAAAATACTTGGTGCAATCAAAACTCTGGAACAGTAACCAGGATTTTTTTGAAGTAAGAAAAGAACAAGGTGATACGCTGGCCAATGTAAAAGAAGAAATTGGTTTTATTCCCTGGTATTTTAATATGCCTGACTGTAATTACAGCATTGCATGGAAGAGTTTAACGGATACAAAAACTTTCTGTGCACCTTTTGGTATTACAACTGCTGACAGAAGCCATCCGCTTTTCCGCACACATGGTTGTTGCAAATGTGAGTGGGATGGTGCAGTATGGCCCTTTGCCACTTCACAAACTTTAACTGCCATGGCCAACCTCCTGAATAATTACAAACAGGATTATGTGGCAGACAGTAATTATTTTTCTTTACTCAATACTTATGTGGAATCGCAATACTATCGTGGCCGTCCGTATGTGGGAGAATATTTGGATGAGAAAACCGGTTACTGGTTAAAAGGCGATGAAGAGCGCAGCCGTTATTACAACCACTCTACGTTTAATGATTTAATTATAACCGGCTTGGTTGGTTTGCGGCCAAGGGCAGATGATACAGTCGAAGTACATCCTTTATTGCCTGCAAACAAGTGGGATTGGTTTTGTTTGGATAATGTATTGTATCACGGAAAAATAATTACTATCATTTGGGACAAAGAAGGAGCAAAATATAAAAAAGGAAAAGGGTTGAGTGTGTGGGTGAATGGAAAGAAAGTGGCAGCAAGTGCAGTGCTGGAAAAAGTATCTGGTAAAATGTGATTAATAACTCACAGATTTCTCAGATGAGTACAGATGTTTTTATCTGTGTTAATTGGTGTAATCAGCGAGAGAAAAAGATGAATACTGATATACAGTTGAAGAGTGCGACGCAACGATGCTGCCATGAAAAACTGAAGCTGGTAACAAAAAATATTTAAGCAAACGAATGATTAAGTACTTACGATATCTTTTACTCATAACTTATAACTTATCACTTATAACTGCTTTTGCCCAGCAGACAGAAAAAGTATACCTCTCCGGCACCGGCAATGATAACACCAAACAATGGGAGTTTATGTGTACCGGCGGCATGAATGCCAACAAATGGACAACCATTGCAGTGCCCAGTTGCTGGGAGTTGCAGGGATTTGGTAAATACGATTATGGTTTTGCAAAAGACAGTGTGAGGGGGAAAGAAAAAGGTTTGTACAAGCATACATTCAATGTGCCCGCAGCATGGAAAAATAAAGTTGTAAATATTGTTTTTGAAGGTGTGATGACAGATGCGGAAGTAAAAGTGAATGGTAAATCAGCAGGTGAAGTGCACCAGGGTGCTTTTTATGCATTCAAATACGATATAACAAAGCTGCTGCAATATGGAAAAGAAAATTTGCTGGAAGTAACCGTGGCAAAACATTCTGCCAATCAATCTGTGAATGAAGCAGAACGTAAAGCAGACTTCTGGATTTTTGGCGGCATCTTCAGACCGGTGTGGTTGGAGGTGTTACCACAAACATATATTTCAGAAGTGGCTATTAAGGCTGAAGCTGATGGTTTTTTTTATTCAAGTGTTAATGTCTTCAGTAATTTTGATAATGGTGAGTGTGTTATTCTTAATGACAAAAAACAGGTTATTAAAAAAATAGGAATTGGATTCATAAGGCATTCTCCAGGTAAATATTTTGCTACAGGAACGATTGAAATGCCTAAAGTTTGGTCGCCGGAATCTCCATCTTTATACACAGCCATTTTTACAATTTACAAAAACAATAAACCAGTTCATACCGTCTCCAAAAAATTCGGTTTCCGCACTGTTGAACTCAAACAACGGGATGGCATTTATGTAAATGGTGTAAAGATGAAATTTAAAGGAGTGAACCGTCATTCCTTCCGTCCGGAAACCGGAAGAACCATGAGCAAAGCAAACAGTATTGAAGATGTATTGTTGATGAAGGATATGAACATGAATGCTGTTCGTATGAGCCACTATCCGCCTGATGACCACTTTTTAGATGTATGCGATTCGCTTGGTTTGTTTGTAATGGATGAGCTAGCGGGCTGGCATGGCAATTATGATACAAAAACAGGAACGAAGCTGTTGAAAGAAATGATTGACCATGATGCCAATCATCCGTCTATTGTAATGTGGAGCAATGGTAACGAAGGCGGGCATAATTTAGAACTGGATAAATATTTTACTGAGTTTGATTTGCAGCAACGGCCTGTCGTACATCCCTGGCAATTATTTAATGGCGTGGAAACACAACATTACCGTGAATACAATTATGGCATTGGCAATTATGAATATGGAAGGGAAATTGTAATGCCTACCGAATTTTTGCATGGCTGGTTCGATGGTGGTCATGGTGCAGGGCTGGAAGATTACTGGGAAAAAATGTGGCACAACCCGTTAAGCGCTGGCGGCTTTTTGTGGGACTTTGCAGATAATGCAGTGGTGCGTCATGATTTAAATGATTCACTTGATACCGATAAGCACCGGGCGGCAGATGGTATTATGGGGCCTCATCATGAAAAAGAAGGAAGCTATTTTGCCATTAAAGAAATATGGAGCCCGGTACATTTTGAACGGAAAGAAATTACAGATGCTTTTGATGGAAAATTGAATATTGAAAACCGCTATCATTTTACCAATACCAATGAATGCAGTTTTAGCTGGAAATTGAAACGGTTTGATATAAGAGGTTCCAAAGAAGAAAATGGAAAAGCAGCTGCGCCTGCTATTGTACCCGGTGCCAAAGGAACGCTGCAATTGAATTTACCTGCAAACTGGAAAGAGTTTAATGTGCTGTATGTAACTGCAAAAGATAAATTTCAGCAGGAATTATTTACATGGAGCTTTCCAATCAGCAGTCCCAAAGAAACGAGTGGAAGAATAATTGTGAAAGAAGGCAGCAATAAAATTGAAACACCTGTTGCCGATACCAATATGATTTTGGTAAATGTAAAGGATGTTTCTTTAATGTTCAATGAATCCAGCGGCATACTGGCTTATGTAAAAAATAAAAATGGTGTAATTCCTTTTAACAACGGCCCAATTGTGCAGGAAGGTGTAAATAATTTTAAAGGCATAAAAAAATACAATGATGGTGATAAATTTATCATCGAATCTGCTTTTGATAAAAAAGAAAGTTACAACACACTCAAGTGGACGGTTTATCCATCGGGCTGGCTGCAACTGGAAGTAAATTATTTCCCCGGTGCATACAACACCAATTTTGCAGGTATCAATTTTTCTTTTCCTGAAAGTGAAATTAAATCGGTTACCTACATGGGCAACGGCCCTTACCGTGTTTGGAAAAACCGCATGAAGGGCGGACAGTTTGGTGTGTGGGATAAAAAATACAACAACACAGAAACGGGGGAGTCGCCATGGATTTATCCTGAGTTTAAAGGATATTATTCTAATTTTTACGGCGGTTATTTCTTTACAAAAAACAACCGCTTTACTGTGGCAACAGAAACCGAAGATTTGTTCCTGCGCCTGTTTACACCTGCATGGAAAACCGACCAGTGGCATAATTACGAGCCGCTGTTTCCTGGTGGTGATATTTCATTTATGCAGGGCATCAGCAGCATTGGTACTAAAACACAACGAAACGAAACAACAGGCCCCATGGGCTTAAAAAATATTTTTTATGATTATGAGAAAGATAAAAGCAGGGCATTGAAAATAGTGCTGTGGTTTAATTTCTCAGCAGAATAAAATGATTTAAATTTTTATGATACCAGCAGTTGTACTACTATCAGCATCGTTGTGTCACTCATTTAAGGGTTCTGTTCGCTATTCAGCAAATAGAACCATAAAGGCGCAAAGGCGCAAAGTGCCACTAAGTAAGACCTTTGTGCTGCTTTGTGTACTTAGTGCCTTTGTGGCTAAAGCACAGTCACAGGTAATTGTTTCCAGCCTGCGTTGCGAAATGCTGAATAATCCTTTAGGCATAGATGTGCAACAGCCACGCCTTAGCTGGCAACTGGAAAGTAAACAACGCAATGTAGTACAGCAATCCTATCAAATAATTATTAGCAGCAGTTTGCAAAAACTGCAGGCAAATAATGGAGATGTATGGAACTCAGGCGTTGTTACTTCATCGCAATCAGCGCAAGTTTATTATGCAGGTAAAGCATTGCAATCTGCCACCAATTACTACTGGAAAGTAAAATCAGTTACTAATAAAGGAACTGCAAATAGTTCTTCAGCTTTTTTTTCAACAGGCTTATTAAACGATACCGACTGGAAAGCAAAATGGATTGGTTACGATAAAGCATCTGCATGGGACAGTATTACACAATGGTCAAGATTATCAGCAAGGTATTTAAGAAAAGAATTTCAGAATACAGCAGCGGTAAAAAGAGCAACAGTTTATATTGCTGGTTTGGGGTTGTATGAATTGTACATTAACGGTAAAAAAATTGGCGACCAGGTATTGGCGCCCAATCCAACGGATTACCGTAAATCTTTTTTTTATAACACACATGATGTAACAGCGCAAATAAAAAATGGAAAAAATGCTATAGCAACAGTATTGGGCAATGGCCGCTTTTTTACCATGCGACAGAATTACAAAACACAAAAGCATAACACATTTGGCTATCCAAAACTTTTATTGCAGTTAGAAATTGAATACGCAAACGGAACAAAGCAAACAATAGTAAGCGATGAAAGCTGGAAATTAAATGTGGATGGACCAATAAGAACCAACAATGAATACGACGGAGAAGAATATGATGCCAATAAGGAATTCAATGGCTGGGCAACTGCAGGCTTTAACGACAGCCAATGGCTGCAGCCTGAATTGGTGGAAGCACCCAAGGGAAAGATAACCGCACAAATGAGTGAACCGATGAAAGTGATGCAAACGATTTCCCCTTTATCAATCAAACCTATCAGTGGCGGACGTTATATAATTGATATGGGGCAAAATTTTGCAGGCTGGCTGCAATTGAAAAATATAAAAGGCAAAAAAGGAGAAGCTATTAAACTGCGGTTTGCAGAAAGCTTGAAAACAGATGGCGAATTGTTTGTTGCAAACTTAAGAGATGCAAAAGTTACTGATATTTATACATTCGGTAATTCTCCTTTAAGCGATAGAGGCTGGGAGCCTTCATTTGTTTATCACGGTTTTCGTTATGTGGAAGTAACTGGTTTTCCGGGTGTGCCAACTGTAAATAATTTTACTGGCAAACTGGTGTATGATGCTTTGGAAACTACTGGTACTTTTCAATCGTCCAACACAACGTTAAATGCAGTATACAAAAATGCCTGGTGGGGCATCGCTTCCAATTATAAAGGAATGCCCATTGATTGCCCACAGCGAAATGAACGGCAGCCCTGGTTGGGAGATAGAGTGATTGGCGCAATGGGAGAAAGTTATTTATTTGGCAATGCAACTCTCTATGCAAAATGGATGGATGATATTCAGCAATCACAAACTGCAGAAGGTGCGATACCGGATGTAGCACCAGCCTTTTGGAATTATTACAGCGATGATGTTACATGGCCTGCGGCGTTTATCACCATCAGCAATCATTTATACAACCAGTATGGTGATATTAAACCAATAGAAAAAAATTATGCATCCATGAAAAAATGGATGTGGTACATGAGGGATAAGTATTTGGTGAATGATATAATGACGAAAGATAAGTACGGCGATTGGTGTGTACCTCCGGAAGATTTACACCTGATTCATGCAAAAGACAGCAGCCGTTTAACCGATGGCAAACTGATTGCTTCGGCTTATTATTTTAAACTGCTGTCGTACATGCAGCGCTTTGCAAAACTTACTGGCAATAATGCAGATAGTAAAGAGTATGGCGATTTGGCTGATAAAATGCGTACTGCTTTCCAGGATAAATTTTATAATGCTTCAAAACAATATTACTCCAACAATACCATTACCGCTAACCTGTTGCCTTTGTATTTTGGTATTTGTCCTGATTCATTGAGAGAAAAAGTATTTACCAATATTTATAGCAAAATAAAAATTGAAAGTAAGGGTCATATCAGTACCGGTTTAATTGGTACGCAATATTTGTTCAGGGGTTTAACAGAATACAACCAGAATGAACTGGCTTATACCATTGCATCTAACAATAGCTATCCAAGTTATGGTTACATGGCTGCCAACGGTGCCACCACCATTTGGGAATTATGGAATGGCAACACGGCAGACCCTAACATGAACAGCCAGAACCATGTAATGATGCTGGGTGATTTACTTATTTGGTACTACGAAAATTTAGTAGGCATCCGCAGCGATAAAACAGATGTTGGGTTTAAGAAAATAATTATGAAGCCATCCATTCCTGCAGGACTGGATTTTGTAAAAGCATCTTACAAAAGTTTGCATGGGCTTATTAAAAGCGAATGGAAAAATAGTATCTCCACATTTCAATGGAGTATTACTATTCCTGCCAATACAAAAGCAACTGTATACATACCAGCAGCAAGTGCAGAAGAAATTACAGAAAGCGGTAAAGCCATTACCGGCAATGCTGATGTGAAATTTATTAAAATGGATAAAGGTGCTGCGGTGTTTGAAATTGCATCGGGCTCTTATTCATTTATGCGTAATAAAAAATGGAAACAGGGTATTGTAAAAGATGAATTCATTTTTGAAAGGGCATCTTTCCCTGAAAGCCATGCTGCTACCATTGCAGAAACACCAGCAGGTTTAATTGCTGCATGGTTTGGCGGAACGAAGGAAGGGAATAAAGATGTGTGCATCTGGACAAGCCATTACAAAAACAATCAATGGACAGAGCCTGTTAAAGTTGCTGACGGGGTAATGAATGACACAACAAGATATGCCTGTTACAATCCTGTTTTGTTTTATGCACCCAATGGAGAATTGTTATTGTTTTATAAAATTGGCCCCAACGTAGCAGGGTGGACGGGCTGGATGATGCGTAGCAACGACAATGGAAAAACATGGAGTGCAAGGGAAGCATTACCCGAAAGTTTTTTAGGCCCGATAAAAAACAAACCAGAGTTAATTAACGGTGTATTGCTTTGCCCCAGCAGTACAGAAAAAGGTGGCTGGAAAGCACATATTGAATTTACAACCGATAATGGCCGCACATGGACGAAGAGTGCCGACATCAACGACGGTACTATTATGCAGGCTATTCAGCCAAGTATTTTAAAACATAAAGATGGCCGCTTGCAGATTTTGTGCCGCAGCCGTAACACCACCATTAACGAAAGTTGGAGCAGTGATAATGGAAAAACATGGAGTACAATGAAAGCGTCTGCACTGCCCAATAATAATTCTGGCACTGATGCGGTAACATTAAAAGACGGCAGGCAATTGCTGGTTTATAATCATACATTGCCCAATGATAGCTGGGTAAAAGGTAAAGGACCCAGAACGCCATTGAATGTAGCAGTGAGTAACGATGGTGTTAAATGGTATGCTGCTGTTGTGCTGGAAGATTCACCTATCAGCCAGTATTCTTATCCATCAGTTATACAAACAAAAGATGGCTTAGTGCATATTGTGTATACATGGAGAAGAGAAAGAATAAAACATGTGGTGATTGACCCATCAAAATTAGAATTGAAAGAAATTATAAACCAGCAATGGCCGGGTGTGGTGAGTGTGGCAGGGAAGACGGGTGATGATTAGGATAGAAACGCTTATGAAACAGATGGTACAGATGAAAACTGATTTTCTCAGTGTTAATCACTTTTATCAGCGTCATTTGTGTTCTATCAATTACAAATTACGATTGCACAAATGAATAACCTTCCCATAATTGATATTGTAATTATAATTGTTTACCTGCTGGCAATGGTGGGTATTGGTTTTTATTTTTCTAAAAGAAATAAAAACACAGAGCAGTTTACCAAGGCATCCGGCAAAATTCCGGGCTGGGCAATCGGGCTATCTATTTACGCCACATTTTTAAGCAGCAATACTTTTTTAGGCAATCCCGGTAAAGCATTTGGCAGCAATTGGAGTGTGTTTGTATTTAGCTTGTCTATGCCATTGGCAGCATGGGTGGCAACAAAATATTTTGTTCCTTTCTATCGCCGCACAGGCGAAATTTCCGCTTATACTCATTTAGAAAAACGCTTTGGCCCCTGGGCAAGAACCTATACTGTAGTTTGCTTTTTGTTTACTCAGTTTGCAAGAATGGGAACTATTTTTTTTGGCATGGCTTTAAGCTTACAGGCGCTTACTGGTTTCAGTATGCAAAGCATTATGATTGTAATGGGGCTTTGCATTATTATTTACACAGTACTTGGCGGCATGGAAGCTGTGATATGGACTGAAGTGGCACAAGGCATTTTAAAAACCCTGGGGGCATTGCTTATTTTGTATTTAGTAATAAAACAAATACCCGGCGGTTTTAATAAAGTAATTGAAGTGGCCAGGGCCGATAATAAATTCAGTTTAGGCAGCACTTCATTTAATTTTACACAGCCCACTTTTTGGGTAGTGCTGCTGTATGGTTTTTTTATTAACCTTAATAATTTTGGTATGGACCAGAACTATATTCAGCGCTACCATACCGCTGCATCAGAAAAACAGGCAGCCAAATCTGTTTGGCTTTGTGTGTGGATGTATGTGCCGGTATCATTGCTGTTTGTAATCATCGGCACATCACTGTATTCTTTTTATCAAACACAGCCCGGTTTAATTGACCCGGTAAAAATAAAACTGGCAACAGAAAAATTAGGCGCTGCAGCATCTTCACAACAAATACAGGAACTGGCCGCAACATTTAAGCCTGCTGATTATGCCGATAAAGTGTTGCCCTATTTTATGGTAACAAAAGTGCCAACGGGTTTATTAGGTTTAATTGTAGCAGCAATTTTATCCGCCGCCATGAGCACTATCAGCAGCAATATGAATGCAAGTGCAACAGTATTTACAATGGATATTTATAAAAAATATTTCGGTAAAAAAATTAACGATAAACAGCAATTAAGAATGTTGCATATTGCCACTGTGGTGGTAGGGTTTATTGGCTTGGGTTGCGGCCTTGCAATGATTGGCGCAAAAAGTTTATTGGATACATGGTGGAAGCTCTCCGGTATTTTTGCTGGTGGCATGCTCGGATTATTTTTATTAGGCTTAATCAGCAAACAAACCAAAAACGCCGCAGCAATTGCAGCCACAATCATTGGTGTGCTGGTTATTTTATGGATGACTTTTAGCGAAAATATTCCTGAAGGATATGTAAGAAGCAGTTTGCACAATAATATGATAATTGTGGTGGGAACGCTGACAATATTCTTAACTGGTATTATCATTACGAAATTTAAGGAAGTCAAAAATAATAAAGACTCCAAAGCCCCCCTTTAGGGGATGGGGTACAGGAAGATTGTACAGGCGGATAGTATTATTTTCCATGTTTCAGCCGGACTAAAAAAATTAAATTTATGCTTTATAAAAAGCTTGAAATATGAGTGAAAATAAGTTTGTGCCGGTAATGATTACGCCTTTCAACTTAAAGGCAAAAGTTGATTTGGATGCCGTAAGCACTCTGATAGATTTTTATTTGGCTGCAGGTGTAAAAGGTTTCTTCGCCAACTGCCTCAGCAGCGAAATGTACAGCATTACCGAAGATGAACGGTTGGAGCTAACGCAGCATGTGGTAAAGTATGTAAACGGAAGAGTTCCTGTGGTGGCAACTTCTTCATTCGGATTAACCATCGACGACAAAGCAGAGTTTACCAAAAAGATTTATGATACCGGCATTGATGCCGCCATTTTAATAACCGGCCATTACGCCAATATTAAAGACAGTGATGAAGTGTTGCTGAAAAACTTTGAACGCATGTTCAAACTCACCGGCAATATTCCATTGGGCATGTACGAGTGCCCGGCGCCTTACAAAAGAATTTTAGGAACGGATGTTTTTAAAACATTGCTGGCATCCAACCGCTTTGTGTACCATAAAGACACTTCCATTAGTTTGGAAAGTGTAAAAGCAAAACTGGATGTGGTAAAAACTGCCAACAGCAATTTTGAATTTTATGATGCACATTCGCCCAATGCCATGTACAGTTTGCAAATGGGTGCAAAGGGCATGAGCAGCATCAGCGGAAATTTTTACCCGGAAATTTTAGTGTGGATGGTGAACAATGCCAACAATCCTGAAAAATTAGAAGAAGTGAAATGGTTGCAGGGAGAAATTAGCCGTGTTGACCCGTTGATACATATTGCATACCCTATGAGCGCAAAATATTTTTTGCGCAAAAGAGGTTTGCCGGTGCGTACCATCAGCCGTGCCACTGCATTGGAGTTAACACCCGACCAGAAGAAAACACTGGATGAAATACACGACAGTTTTAAACTATGGTGTGAGAAATTAGATATTAAGCCTGTTGATGTGGAGCAATTGATGATGCCAAAGTATCCGCTGGATGCAGCGATATAATTTTTTGTTCACAGGCAGCAAAGCCTTGATATGACTTCAGTGGCGACGCTCCGTTCAACTTTTGTACTACTATTAAGCTTTACAGAATTATTTATTATTAAACGATGCTTGATAACCCACTTAAAATATTCTTTCCCGGCAAATTAGTTTTTGGTAACGGCACATTACCACAACTGGCAGATGATGTAATTGCATTGCAGCCATCAAAAGTTTTTATTGCCACTATTGAACCTTTAACGAATACACTCACTCCTTTTATAGCAAAGCTGAAGGATAACAAAATTGAAATCTTAACCGATACTTCCATTGTTGCCGAACCATCTTTTGCAGATTTTGAAAAACTGATGCAAACGGTAACACCATTCAATCCTGATGTAGTGATTGGTATTGGAGGCGGCAGTGTGTTGGATATTGCCAAACTCATAGCCGCCCAGTTAGAAAATGAGCAACAGTTAAAAGATTATGTTGGCATCGGTTTATTAAAAGGCAGGAAGAGGAAATTGATTTGTGTGCCCGCCACAAGCGGCACCGGCAGCGAAGTTTCACCCAACGCAATATTGGTTGATGACGAAAACCAGAAGAAAGGAATCATCAGTCCGCACTTAGTGCCGGATATTGTTTATGTTGACCCGTTACTGACAGTAAGTGTTCCAGCCTCTATAACAGCGGCAACTGGTTTGGATGCACTCACACATTGCTTAGAAGCTTACACTAATAAATTTTCGCAACCCTTTATTGATATGTATGCCTATGAAGGCATGCGTTTAATTGCTGCATATATTGAAACCGCAGTGAAAGACGGCAGTAATATTGAAGCAAGGGAAAAAGTAGCGATGGGCAGTTTACTCGGCGGTTTTTGTTTAGGCCCCGTTAATACAGCAGGAGTGCATGCATTAAGCTATCCGCTCGGTAGCATGTTTCATTTAGCGCATGGTTTAAGCAATGCCTTGCTGCTGCCGTACATAATGGAGTATAATATTCCTGCTGCAACAAAAAAATATGCAGAAGTGGCAATGGCTTTAGGCTGCGATAAAAAAGCAACCGATGAAGCAACAGCTTTTGCAGGTGTTGAAAAAATAAGAGAACTAATAAAAGCCTGTGGCATACCTGCAACGTTAAAAGAAGTAAATGTGCCGGAAGCTGCTATTCCGCAAATGGCAGTGGATGCATTAAAGATTCAACGGCTATTAAAAAATAACCCAAGAGAAATTACTGAACAGGATGCCATCAATATTTATAAAGCAGCATATTAAATGAGTACAGGAAAAAAATATACAGGAGTAATTGTTCCGGCAGTAACGCCGCTTACAGATAAGTTACAGGTAGATGAAAAGGCTGCCGCTAAATTATTTAATTTATTTTACCAGCGAAACATTGCTCCCTTTATTCTCGGCACTACAGGAGAAGCTGCTTCTTTGTCAACACAGGTAAAAAAGGATTATGTGCTGGCAGCTGAGAAGAATAAAAAAATGGGAACGCTACTTTATACAGGCATCAGCAGTAATGTACTGGCAGAAAGTATTGAGTTTGCCGCTTATTGTTGTTTGCATGCAGTGGATGTTGTGGTGGCAACATTGCCTTCTTATTATGCATTAACGGAAAAACAAATGCTGCAATATTTTAAAACACTGGCAGATAATATTTTTTTGCCATTGTTTATTTATAATATTCCGGCTACCACACACATGAGTATTCCGCTGGCAGTAATTGATGAACTGAGTCAGCATAAAAATATTGTGGGATTAAAAGACAGTGAACGCAGTGAGGAAAGAATGTTGCAGGCATTGCAGTTGTGGAAAGACAGGACAGACTTTCATTATATACTCGGCTGGGCTGCAAAAAGTGCCGATGCTTTGTTAAATGGCGCTGATGGTTTAGTGCCAAGCACAGGAAATATTTACCCGGAAATTTATGAAGACATGCTGACAGCATTTGCTGCAGGCGATAAAGATAAAATGTATGCCATGCAAAAACTGAGTGATGATTACGGTGCTTTATACCAGGCAAACCGTACACTGGGAGAAAGCTTGTATGCATTAAAACTGATGATGAAGGAAAAGGGTATTTGTGAGGAATATGTGATGCCGCCATTGTGAGTTATGAATGATGAGTTATAGTGAATAGAATTGTTGTGGCACAAGAGTGCGACGCAACGATGCTAAATAGAATTACAAAAGCTGGTAACAAAAAAAATAAAATGACAAAACCAACAATAGCAATTACCATGGGCGACCCAGCAAGTATTGGGCCGGAGATTGCCGTGAAAGCATTATTGCAAAAAGAAATTCATGATGCATGCAAACCACTGCTGGTGGGTGATGCAAAAGTGTTTGAACAGATTATTGCCAAACTGCAATTGCCTGCAAAAGTAAATGCAGTAACTAAAGTAAGCGATGCAAAATTTGAATTGGGTACCATTGATGTATTTGATTTAAATATTACCGATGTAAGCAAATTAGCGTTTGGAAAAATTGATGCAATGTGTGGTGAAGCAAGTTTCCAGGCGGTGAAGAAAGCAATTGAACTGGCAATGGCGAAGGAAGTGGATGCAACAGTAACAGGCCCCATCAATAAAAAATCAATTAATGAAGCTGGTCACCATTTTGCCGGGCATACAGAAATATATGCTCATTATACCGGCACAAAAAAGTATGCTATGCTGCTGGTGGAAGATAATATCAATGTGATTCATGTAAGCACACATGTATCGCTGCGGCAGGCTTGCGATTTGGTGAAGAAGGAACGCATTGTGCAGGTGATAGAATTAATTGTGGATGGATTGAAACGCTTAGGTAAAACAAATTTAAAAATTGGTGTGGCTGGGTTAAATCCGCATGCAGGCGATAGTGGTTTATTTGGTACCGAAGATGATTTGGAAATTTTACCTGCTGTTGAAGAAGCAAGAAGATTAGGTTACGATGTGGAAGGGCCGGTGCCGCCGGACACCATGTTTGCAAAAGCGGCACAAGGTGCTTATGGTGGTGTGGTGGCTATGTACCACGACCAGGGGCATATTCCTTTTAAGCTGGCTGGTTTTAAATGGAATGCAGAAAAACAACAGATGGATAGTGTGAAGGGTGTAAATATTACATTGGGCTTGCCAATCATCCGAACATCGGTTGACCATGGTACCGCATTTGAAATTGCAGGCAAAGGCATTGCAAGCGCAGATGCGATGGTGCTGGCGATTGAGAGTGCAGTGCAGTTAAGCAGACACAAGTGATGAGTTATAAGTTATGAACTATGAGTGCTAAACTCGTACGCCAAACTCATAACTTATCATTCATAACTCATAACTAACAACATGATTGCAGTTATAGCAGATGATTTTACAGGAGCGGCAGAACTGGCTGGCATCAGCCTGCGGTATGGTTTGTCTGTTACGGTGTATTTGGATAATGATATAGATGCTGATAGCGATGTAGTGGTTGTTTGCACTGACAGCCGTTCCATGCAAAAAGCCGCAGCGGTATACTGTACTGCTGAAGTGGTGGAAGCTTTGATAAAATTGCAGCCTTCATTGCTGTACAAAAAAATTGATTCTGTATTGCGTGGTTATGTACTGGATGAAATTAAAGTACAGATGGAACTGTCGGAAAAAAATAAAGCTTTTATTCTTCCTGCTAATCCGTTGCTGCAACGAACAATTAGTGAAGGAGAATATTTTGTGCAGGGAAAGAAGATTGCAGCCACAGCTTTTGCAACCGACCCGGAATTTCCGATAAAAAGTTCATTGATTACTGAAATACTGAATAATAATAGCATAGAAGTATTAAAGCATGATGACTGGTTGCCAACTGAAGGTGTTGTGGTTGGGGAAGCGACAACAAATGAAGATGTAGTGTCATGGGCGAATACTATTGATGAATCATGGGCATTGGCTGGCGCCGGTGATTTTTATACGGCTTTACTGGAGAATGAATATAAAGTGCAACCGCAGCAACAAACAAAATTGTTATCGCCATTTTTATATGTATGCGGCACTGCTTTTGAAGAAAGAAAGCAGTTTATAAAGAAATTGAATTGTTGCTTGTACATGCAGGAAGAAAATGATGAAGCATGGCTGCAACAGGCATCGGTTATTTTAAAAGAACAAAACAAACTGGTTGTTGCCATAGATGAAAGCAAACAAACTGCATTGGAATTACGTACAGCAATGGCAAAACTTGTAAGTGAAATTGTGACTAAGAACGAAGTGCCCGAAATTTTTATTGAAGGCGGCTCAACTGCAGCAGCAGTGCTGGAAGAACTGGGCATTAAAAAATTAACGCCGGTAAATGAATTAAGCAGAGGTGTGGTAAGAATGAAAGCCGGTAATTTATTTATAACAGTAAAACCCGGCAGTTACGATTTACCCAAAGAAATTAAAAAAATATATGAGTGATGAATTATGAGTTATAAATGATGAGTAATAGAGCCAACTCATAATTCATCACTCATAACTCATCACTAAACAACGCTTGCATGAACCATCTTCATTTTATAGATTACACCATCATCCTCATCGTACTTGGTATTACGCTGTGGCTCGGCTTTCGTTTTGCCAATAAACAAAACACTACCGAAAATTATTTTCTCTCCAAAGGCAATTTCCCTTCCTGGGCATTAGGCTTATCATTACTGGCAACACTCATCAGCAGCAATACATTTTTAGGTTATCCCGAACAAGGCTTTCAATCCAACTGGATTTATCTATTACAAGGTTATATGGTGCCGGTTGTTTTATTGGGTGCCATCTGGTTTATTGTACCGCTCTTTCGCAAAGTAATTGGCTTAAGTACGTACGAATATTTTGAAAAACGTTTTGGAAAATTTGCCCGTTACTATTCTTCGTCCTCATTCATCATACGGCAGTTTGCAGGCATGGGCTCGGTATTAACGCTGGTGGCACTGGCCATTTACAAATTAACAAACATTAACCCGGTGTATGTTTTATTAACCGTCGGTTTCGTGTTAATCATACTGAATTTAAAAGGCGGCATGCAGGCAGTAATATGGCTGGATGTTTTCCAGGGCTTCATGTTATTTGCCAGCGGTTTTATTTGTTTGGGCATATTGTTATTTTCTATAAAGGGCGGTGTGCCCGAAGCATTAAAAATTGCTACGGAAAATAACCGTGCCGGCTTTGGCCCTTACGATTTTAAGTTTGACCGCCTGACATGCTGGGTGCTGATGATAAACGGCGCCTTTTACGCTATTCAAAAATATGCCACCGACCAAACTGTGGTGCAGCGGTATCTTACAGCCAAGTCAGATAAATCAGCCATCAAAGCATCATTGATGGGCATTTTTCTCACCGTTCCTATCTGGACGATTTTTATGTTCATCGGCACAGCGTTGTTTGTTTTCTATAAACAAAATCCATTGCCTGCAGATGTTACTGCCAAAACGGTGTTCCCTTATTTTATGATGACTAATTTGCCAACAGGCGTAATTGGTTTTATTGTGGCAGCATTAATCAGCGCTGCTATTTGCAGCTTGAGTGCCGATATCAATTCAAACGCCGCAGTCGGCATGGAAGACTATTATAAAAAAATCCGCCCCAACAAATCCGATAAAGAAAATTTATTTGCAGGAAAAATGATGGTGCTGCTATCCTGCTTCTTTGCTATCGGCATGGGCTATTTTTATTTAAAGTTCAGCAGCGGCGGCATTATCGATTTAATTTTTACGGTGTATGCTATTTTCTCCGGCGGTATTGTGGGTATATTTTTATTGGGCGTTTTTAGTGCAAGAGCCAACCGGCAGGGTGTAAACATCGGCATCATTGCCTGTATCTTATTTACTTCATGGGCTTTTTTAACCAGCACACCCATTGGTATAAAAAATCCAAAACTGCTGTTGGATTTAGGTAATTTTAATTTCACTCATCACAAGCTTATGCTGGGTGTGTACAGCCATTTGGTGGTGATTATTGTGGGATACATTGCCAGCCTGTTTTTTCCCAAACCGGTATTGGAGAAAAATTTATTATACAGCAACTGGAAACAAAACAGAAAGAATGAAAATGTTTAGTAAATATTTTTTTATGAACCCAGCAGCATTGCTATTATCAACATCGTTGCGTCGCACTCTTGTACGTTCTGTTCGCTATTCAACATTTGCGAATACTCTGCTGTTTATTGTAACATCATTAACTCCGAATTTTAAAAAGCAATTTCAATTCGTAGGGACTAAAGCCCCCTTCAGGGGGTTTGGGGGGTTCTTTTTGTGCCTTTTGTGGCTCAACTCTTTTTCACAAGAACTAAACACCGAAAACCAATTCTCCAAACCCCTTAAGCAAGTATTAAACGAAGTACAAAAAAAATACGGCGTTACCATTAAGTATGCCGACAGCATGGTTGCCAACAAAACCGTAACCTACGCCGACTGGAAATACAGAACAGATGTAGAAACAACGCTTGATAATATTTTAAAACCGCTGGAATTAAAAGTTAAAAAAGACGGCGACAAAAAATACAAACTCAGTGCGTATGAATATTACCGTTGGGATGTAAAAGATGGTTGGGCGGAGCTTGACCGCATTGCATCACAATACAAAACAGTGGAAGAATGGGAGAAACGCAAAGCAGATTTAAAACCCTGCTTACTGGACGCATTGCAATTAGCAAAACTGCCTGCCAAAGTAAACACCGCTCCCATTAAAGCCAATTTCAGAAAACAAAATGGTTACACCATTGAAAATATCGCCATTGAAATTTTACCCGGCGTTTGGGTAAATGGTTCCTTATACAAACCAGGAAAGTACAAAGGCAAAATTCCTGTTGTATTGCATCCGCAGGGGCATTGGGATAAGCACCGTTACCGTGCAGATTGCCAATACACATCTGCTGCTATTGCAAAAATGGGCGCCATGTTATTTAACTACGACATGTTTGCATGGGGCGAAAGTTTATTGCAATGCAAAGTGGAAGACCACCGTCAAAGCCTGGCAATGACATTACAAACATTAGCCAGCATAAGAATTTTAGATTATTTGCTTGCGCAAAAAGATGCAGACACCGGCCGTGTTGCCATTGTTGGTGGCAGCGGCGGCGGCACACACACGGTGTTTATGACAGCGCTGGATAAAAGAATAAAAGTTTCTGCGCCGGTAGTAAATCTTTCTTCTTATTTCTATGGCGGCTGCCCCTGCGAAAGCGGGCAGGATGTGCATGGCTGCATGGGCCGCACTGATAATTTAGAAATTGCTGCAATGGCGGCACCGCAACCGCAATTGGTTGTAAGCGATGGCGGCGACTGGACAGACCATATGCCCGAACATGATTTGCTGTACCTGCAAAAAATTTACAACTGGTATGGCAAACCGGAAAATTTAATCAATGTGCATTTGCCCAATGAAAAACATGATTTTGGATTTAGTAAACGAAAAGCAGTGTACGAATTTTTTGCAAAGTATTTAAACTTGAATTTAAAAGCTATTCAAGCCGCAGATGGAAGTATTGTTGATACAACAATTGCTCTTGAACCTGAAAATGCTTTTTATGTTTTTGGAGACAAAGGAGAAAAACTGCCTGCAAACGCAGTAAAAGGTTTCGACAATATTCAAAAACTGTTTTACGATGAAGTGGAAAAAGCAAGAACCAGCCAGCGCTACAAAATTGGTTTAATTGATTTGATGTTATTAAAACGGCAGAAGCTGGGAGCTATTACATTAACAGCACAATTAAAAGCAGATGGTGTGGAAGTGGATATGGGTGGTTTGGGCAACCGTCCCACTTTTGAAAATGCATTGCTCACAGATTCTGTAAGGGAACAGTTTTTAAAAACTGCCAAAGAAAATAAAGTGGAAATATTTTCGCTGGCAATGACCGGTTATTATGCACAAAGTTTTTGCGGCAGGGAAGAATATAAACGCAGCATTGCAGATTGTATAAAAACCATGCAGCTGATGAATGTAAAAACTGCTTTCCTGCCGTTAGGTGTACAATGCGATTTAAAGAAAACGCCTGCTGTGAGAGACTCTGTTGTGGCAAGATTGAAAGTGGCCGGTAAAATGGCGCAGGATGCCGGTGTGGTAATTGGTATTGAAACCGCTTTATCTGCCAAAGAAGAAGTGCAGTTGCTGAAAGAAATTAATTCACCGGCTATAAAAATCTATTTCAACTTTTCTAATCCATTAAAAGAAGGGAGGGATTTAATAAGTGAGTTAAAGATTTTAGGCAAGGACAGAATTTGCATGATACACGCCACCAACAAAGACAGCGTATGGCTGCAAAACGACCCACAGATTGATATGTACAAAGTAAAAAAATGTTTAGACGAAATGGGTTACACCGGCTGGCTGGTAATTGAACGCAGCCGTGACCAGAAAAAACCTTCTGATACAAAGTATAATTATGGGGCGAATACAGCGTATCTTAAACAAATATTCCAATAAAATTTACAGCTCACAAATGGCACGGATTTACACAGATGATTTTATCTGTGCACATCTGAGAAATCTGTGAGACAAATAACCTTTCAATATGCGCTGCATTTTAACAACGATACTTGCTGTTTGCTGCATAATTACTACATCAGCACAAAAAAATCAATCGGTAAAATTTATCCGCTCTGCCACTGCCAATAAAATTGATGTGCTGATTGGCGGTAAACTCTTTACCAGTTTTTTATTTCCAGATTCATTGGAGAAACCGGTGTTGTACCCGGTGAATACAGCAAGCGGCACCACCGTTACCCGTGGCTTTCCTTTAAATCCGCAGCCCGGCGACCCTACAGACCATCCGCACCACATCGGTATCTGGTTCAATTTTGAAAATGTAAACGGGCTGGATTTCTGGAATAATTCTTACGCTATTCCTGCCAATAAAAAATCGCAGTACGGCTGGATTAAAACAGACAAGGTTACACAAACCACCAGCGGCACAACGGGTACATTAATGTATCATGCCAACTGGGTAAACATAAATAACAAAACACTGGCGCAGGAAAATACGCAATATATTTTTAGCGGCACGCCACAGCAACGCATTGTTGACCGCATTACCACTATTACTGCCGATACAGTATTATTGCTTACAGATGCAAAAGATGGTTTGCTGGCAATACGTGTGGCACATGCGCTGCAAATACCAACAGACAAAGACCAAAAGTTTGCAGATGATAAAGGCAATGTAACTATTGTAAAGGGCGGCACCGATAAAATTCCGACGGGCAATTATATTAGCAGCGAAGGAAAATTGGGAGACAGTGTGTGGAGCACAAGGGCAGCCTGGTGCAAAATGTTTGGTAAAGTAAATAACGATTCGGTGAGTGTGGTTATCATCGACCATCCAAAAAATCCGAATTATCCTACATACTGGCATGCACGGGGCTATGGTTTGTTTTCGGCAAATCCATTGGGCGAAAAAATATTTACCAATGGCGCTAAAACAAAAAACCTGCAATTGCAAAAAGGGGAGAGTGTAACATTTCGTTACCGGGTTGTTATTGACAACAGTAAAACAACTATGAGTGCGGATGCTATTAATAAACTGGCGGATAAGTTTGGAAGGGTAGAGTAGTGGTCAGATGTTTCAATCATTTTTGGTTTGCTTATTCAAGGAAACTTACTACCTAAGTTCCTCTTTTGGAATATCCCGGTTTATCGGGAAGGGGACAGGGGTTTTGAAGTAGCCACTGCAATTCCTCTCGTATCTTTCTTATCCACCGCACAATAAAAATGATACACCACACCTTTCCATTTTACCACATACGATTTGTGTGCATATTTTATATCGTAAGGTTCTGATGATTTAATTAAGTCATCGCCGTTCCAGTCTGTCCAGTTTACCAAATCGTAACTGCATGCAAAGCGGTTAAAAGTTTCATTCTTTCTTCCTTCCCAAAAAGCACCGAAGTAAAACATCACCCACACATCACCTATCTTTTGTATTACACCATCACCCGTTATTCCAATTTTATGATGCACCACCGGGTCGGTTTGATAACGCTGCCAGTTAATCATATCATCGCTCACTGCCATTCCAATTCTTTCAAACCAGCGCCATTTGGGAGTGTTGTTACTGGTATCGCCATTGGCGTTGTAATACATTACAAAAGGTTTGCCCAGTGTTTTGTTTTTATCCCAAATGATGGTGCTCTTAAATAACTTTTTATTCTCCCACCAGCGTACATCAATATCACTCATAGAAAGCACCGGGTCACCCACTCTTTGCCATTCATGTGGTTGTGTAATGTCTCCACTGGTATATCCAACTCCAATACTAAGTTTGCCGGCTTCATAACCGGTTTCCTTTCCGCCAATATAACTTAGCCAGTATTTCTTATGAAACTTTTGCAATTTATACGAACCACCCCATTTAGTGTCCTGTAATGCAATATAACCGGCACGCTGGTTGGCATCCCATTCAGTTAAATCCCTGGTTGCAGCAGTATCTCCAAAGCTCATGATTCGTCCCAGTGTTTTCCATTGCAATAAGTTTTTACTTTCTGCCAGCCATGTTTCATATCCACGGCCGGTAAATTGTATATAAGTCATGTACCATTTTTTCCCTTTACGAAAAACAGATGGGCAATCAATTTTTTTTGTACTGTCAGCCGGAGTAATTACCATGCCGTATTTGTATGGCGTTTTTACTTCGTTGTAAATCTGTTGCATTACGGTTTGTGGTACTTGTGATTTTGCCACAAAGACGCTAAGAACACCAAGGCACACAAAGAAAATCTTTGAGCTTCTTTGTGCCTTGGTGGCTTTGTGGCCCCAAAAATCAAAACTTAATCTCTTTTGCTCTTTCACCGGCTGTTTTATTTTTTGCATTAAACGGAACTATATAAAAACTGTATTGATAATCTTTTGCAGGAATTTGATATTTCTCCAATGGCGCTGCCACATCGCTCCAGCTGTCGTTGCCACCCACACCCATTTGTATTAAATCGATATTCAAAGTTATAAATCCTGCATCTTTTAGTTTATTAGTGTGCTTGGCGTTTTGAATATTCTCTTCAGTGTATGGCCATGCACTCATGCTGAGTAAACTGTCTGCAACAATTAATAAACCTTCTTTCTGCTTATTGGAAAGGAACATCCATCTTACATCTGTGCGGTTACCATTTTCCTGCGGTACTACATAGTTTTCCATAAAATCTTTCAGGGTTGATTTGTATTGCCCTTCATCTGCGCCATAGTTTTTATCAATGTAATTTTCAAACGGGCCTTTGCCATACCAAAGAATATTATCATAGTTTTTCAGTATAGCCATTTGCATACCAACTTTTGGAATGTTTGGTAAACCTGGTTTAACGGAAAGCTGGTAATCTACTTTAACAACACCGTCCTGTCTAAAACGATAAGTAATTTTCACAGTAGCACTGTCATTAATAAGGGAATACAAATTAGTGATAGAAAAATTATCCTTCTTATTAGAATGAGTTGTGCTGATAAGCTTCATTCCATTTTCATACCACTGCTTTAATTTCCGGTGAGGCTTCCACCCACGGCGGTCATTATCTGTCAATGGTCTTGAAAAGTGAGGCAGCAACGGCTGTATAACAAGTTCTTTGTTGTTAAAGTAAATACTGGACAGTCCGCCCATATCAGCAGAACTGATTTTTACTTTGACATCTTTGTTATTAAACTCAGCAGCATTAGGCCCATAACGAACTATTATATCATTGCCTTTTCCAGCTATTATTTTTTTTGTAGCTGATTTTATTAAAAACTGGTTTGTAGCAACTGGGTAATCTTTACTACCCCATAACTCATCTTTACGAAGATTAAACCATATTGCTGCATGGTATTCTGCGTTAGCTTTCATTTGCGGCAGGTAAGATGAAATATCAATGATGCTGTCTTTACCAGGGTCAATACTTATCTCCGGCAAATCTGTTGCCAATATGGTGGCGCCATCTTCTTTAATTAATAATATTGCTTTGTATGCGTTGGTATTTTTAATTAGACTTTTGTTACTAATTTTTACCAACCCCTTTGCAGCATCTGCTAATTCGCATTGTATGGGTTGAAAAATACGTTTGCATTCTTCCATCACACCCTTCGGTTTGCCATCTGCATTTACTATTCCTTTAATGGTAAAATTGTCAAAATACCTTTCTCCAAAATCTCCTCCGTACGCATAATATTTTACACCTGCGGAATCTGTCTTTTCTAATGCCTGGTCTTTAAATTCCCAAATGCAGCCGCCAATTACTCTCGGCAAGCTTCTCCATTGGTCCCAAAAATCTTTTAGGTTGCCACCGCTGTTGCCCATGGCATGTGCATACTCACAAAAAAAGATGGGGCGCTTATCACCATTGTTTTGGTTTACCAATAGTGGCGCTGTATAGTCAGATGGATACATTCTGCTAACAACATCTACATAATATTGGTCCAATGGATTTTGAATGCGGTGGCTGTGGTCGTTACTTTTTAAATAACGGGGGTCGCTTGGGTCTATGTAGCCTTCTTCTTTGGGGCTGCCCATTGCAGGCTCATAATGCAGGGGCCTTGTCATGTCAAAATCTTTTATCCATCCAGCCATTGCTGCATGGTTGGGGCCGCTGCCTGCTTCATTACCCAAACTCCACATTACAATTGAAGGATGATTTTTATCTCTCAATGCCATGCGGCTCACTCTTTCAATATAAGCAGCTGTCCATGTTGGGTCATGGTCAAGTTTACCGCCCAAACCATGTGTTTCTAAATTCGCTTCATCAATCACCATCATACCAAACTGGTCGCATAAATCAAGCAAGTAAGGGTCGCTGGGATAATGTGATAAACGAACGCAGTTAAAATTAAACTGCTTCATCGTTTTAATATCCTGTAAAATATCTTCACGGCTTAATGCTTTTCCTTTTGTGGGATGATGGTCGGGGCGGTTAACGCCATATAAATAAGTGAGCTTACCGTTAATTAATAATTTACTGTCGCTCTTTCTAAATTCAATAGAACGAAAACCAACGCTGCATGTTTTTACTTCCGCAATATTTCCGGCACTGTCTTCTAAAGTCAAAACCAGTTTATACAAATTGGGTTCTTCGGTACTCCATTTTTTTGGGTTAGGAATAGTCGTTTCCAGCAAGCCAAATTTCACACGGTCTAATCTTGGATGAATTTCATTAATGATATCATCTGCTTTTTTTACCAATGGCGTTTGTAATACCGGCTGATTGTTTGCATCAAACAATTGTGCTTTTAAAATATAGCCCGGCATTTCATGACCGGTTAAATTTTCTATTCTTGGGCGGATGCTTAAAACAGCGTCTTTATAATCTTTATCTAATTTGGTTTGATAAAAGAAATCGGCAATACGCATTTTAGGCTCTGCCATTAAATACACTTCCCTATGAATACCGCTCATGCGCCACTGGTCCTGGTCTTCTAAAAAACTGCCGTCGCTCCAGCGGATGACCCAAACGGAAATAATATTTTCTCCTTCCTGTAAATATGGTGTGATGTTAAATTCACTGGGTAAAAAACTATCTTCTGCATAACCGGCAAATTTTCCGTTAATCCATAATTTATAGGCAGAGCTTACACCACCAAAATGCAGGGTGATGTTTTTGTCTTTCCAGCCTGCCGGAATTGTAAATGGTTTTTGATAACAGCCAACGCCATTATAATCTTTGGGTACATACGGCGGATTAACAGGACGAAAAGGATACACGGCACTTTTATAAATGGGTTTATCATAGCCCTGCATTTCCCAGTTGGAAGGAACGGGAATTTTCTTCCACCCGGTTACTTTGCTTTTATAAAAATCTTTTGGTTCGTCGCCGGGTTTTAGCGCAAAAGCAAAATCCCAATCACCATTTAGTGAAATATAGCGGCCGCTTTTTTCTCGATTGTTTATTAATGCATCATTAATAGTTGAATAAGAGTATGCAGTTACTCTTGATACATCCCTGTTGATGCCGCTTACCAATGGGTCTTCATAAGGCTCACGGTTGTAGATGGATGGTGCGACGGGAACAGCAGCAGGAGTTTTGTCTACTAATTGTGCCGATATATTTTGCGCCACGAAGACACAAAGAACACCAAGAAGCACAAAGTTTTTTCTTAGTGAAACTTTGTGCCTTTGAGCCTTTGTGGCTCTGCCTGCTGAATAGTGAACAGAACGCACAAGTGAGTGACCCCGAGTCTTCGCACAAAACCTCATTCGGGGCAGGCACAACGATGCTGATAGGAGTACTGCTGCTGGTAACATAATTTTATTTCTTTTTCAACAACTCCATTTCAATACAAGCCTGTATAAATGGCCCGATGGCTTTTAAATCATCATCTCTCTTCGGTTCGTTTACATAATATTCATACGTACCATCACGATAGGGCACACCACCCAAACCAGCACCGGCAACTGCCTGCATGTAATGATACTGGCCATTGGCATCTTCCTTTACAAATTCTTTTATCATGCCATTGTATGCTTTTTGCAATGCTGCATTAAATGTTGCCGGTAAATATTTCATGCGTATGCCTTTTGCAATAGAAAATACAAACATGGCCGTGGCAGATGATTCTAAATAATTTTTTTCTTTGTATGCTTTATCCGTGACCTGCCACCATACGCCGCTTTTTTCATCCTGGTATTTTATTAAGGCTGTGGTGGTGCGGTTTAATATTTTTATCAACTCATTTCTGCGTGGGTGATTGGCAGGAATAAAATCCAGTACATCTACCAGCGCCATCATGTACCAGCCCATGCTGCGGCTCCAGAACTCCGGCGACACACCAGTTTTTTTATTGGCCCAGCGCTGCAGTTTGCTTTCGTCCCATCCATGATACAATAAACCCGTCTTTGCATCTCGGCTGTATTTTTCCATCCACACAAACTGGTTGATGATATCGTTAAAATCTTCGGGTGTATTATTTATCACCGCACACTCTGCATAAAAAGGTTCAATCATGTACAAACCATCCAGCCACATTTGTGTGGGGTATTTTAATTTATGCCAGAAGCCACCAATTTTATTTCGTGGCTGCCAGCTTATTTGATTGCGGAGTGTTTGCGCCGCAGTTTTATATTTTTCGTCTTTATACAATTGTTGCAGTCGCAATAACTGGCGGCCGGGTGGAATCATATCGCTGTTGTATTCATCCATTATATAAGTTTTGATGCTGCCATCATCTTTTATAAAATGGTCAACGATGTGTTTGGTGTAATCCATGTAAGTATTATCACCAGTGTGTTTTGCCAGGCGTTCAAAACCCATCAGCACCACACCAATTTCATAATTCCAGTTGGCGGGGCGGTTGCCCTGTGGTAAATTATCCTGCTCCAAATGACTGGCATATTTTTTTACCACCATCGAATCCTTGTATTGATTCATGATGGTGGCGGCCATTTGTTTGGCGTAATTTATTTGTGCATTTGTTATGTTGCTCACAAAGGCACAAAGCACACAGAGCATACTCAGGAGTTTTGTAAGTTGTGTGCAATGTTGAGTTGCTCGTTTCATAATTGCAAGGGTGTATAGTAAATATTTTGTGTTGTTATAAACTTTGTGAATCAGTTAAGTCTTTCGAGCCAGGTTCCCCCTTCAGTGGGACAGGGGGTTTTCTTCTCCAATAATTTGCTAATATACTGCCGCTGATATTCATCCACGGACTAAAAACCGCAGCGGCTAAACCAACTGTACCTAATTTACCCATACTGCCTGCAATGCCGCTTGCCATGCCGCCATTTTGCAAACCTACTTCAAACGCAATAGTACGGCTGCTGTTTACATCCATACCAAATAAGCGACTGAGCCAGTAACCAAAAAAATAACCGGCTGCATTATGTATAACAGAAGCAATAAATAACAGCACTCCCACTTTCATTAAATTTTCTCTGCCTGCTGCGGTGGTAACCGTAGTAAAATAAATAATGCCGAACATAGAAATTAATGGCATGATTTTATCCAGCGTTGGAAATTTGTTGTGCAATAAATTATATAGCACACCTGCAATTATTGCGCCTGCAAAAAAACCGGAGAGATTGACAGATTGTAGCACAGCATCATCTGCAATGCTTTTATGGAGTACTGTGAAAATTAAAACAATCCACAAAGCTGCAATTGCTGCAACTGCAAATACTTTTTTCTTTTGCGGCGGAGTTGCTCTTTTTAAAAAATCATGCAACAACGCAGCACCAATGGGAACGAGTACAATTTTTACAATCTCCATCATCATGTCCACAAAATTTATTTTTATTAATGTACCTGCCAGCGTTTTCATTAATAAAGGTGTAAGCAACGGAGCCGCTAATGTTGCCATGGCAGTAACAATTACACTTAGCACTAAATTGGCCCTTGCAAGATATACCATTACATTGCTTGCCAGCCCGCTGCTGCAACTGCCAATTAAAATAATACCTGCTGCAATCTCCGGTTCAAAATGAAAAATTTTTGTGAGTAACAAACCCATTAATGGCATAATGGAAAAATGACAGAATAATCCTACCAACACTCCTTTACCTGTTGATGCCAGCCCACTAAAATCTTTCAGGCTCATGTGTGTGCCCATGCCAAACATCACTAATTGAATGATGATGAGTATTAAAGTTTTATCACGTAAATTAACAGCGCCCCAGTTTTTAAACGCTTCCGGAAAAATCATTCCTGCAACCACAGCGCTTATTATCCATGCAGTGTACTGGTAACCTTTTAATGAAGGCACCGCACCCAAACCAATAGCTAAACAAATTGATATTGCCAATGCACATGGCTTGTACAGTGATGGTTGCTGCATAGCAATGCCAATCACCAGAGCGATGGCGCATAATGCAGCGGCGTATAGAAAATATTTTTTCATATAGTATCTCTCACAGATTACTCAGATGTGCACAGATGAAAAAATCTGTGTTAATCCCTGTCATCTGTGAGCCATTATCCAATCATTGTTTTTAAATACTCCATAGCAATCGGCGGGCTTGCCAGTATCGGCACTTTCTTTTCTGCATCTGTTAATGTATCCACCACTCTTGCCATGCTTGCCTGCGCCAATACAATTACATCCACTTCGTTTACCAGTTGCTTTAATGCATCGCCTACTTTTTTGTCGTGAGTGACAGCATCGCCGTTCATCAATGCATCAAAAGCGCCTTCGCATAAAACAGATTTTAATTCAATTTCTTTTCCGGCTGCAATGGCTCTTCTTCTTACCAAATCACTCGTTGGTTCCAATGTGGTGGATAGTGTTGCAATCACTCCAATTTTTTTTCCGGTGCTTACGGCTTTGTCGGCCATCGGTTGGTCAACTCTTAACACGGGCACACCGGTTAAAGTCGCCGCAGTTTCCACTGCCGGGCCAATAGAGGAACAGGTGAATAAAATATAATCAGCACCGGCTTCTTCTGCGGATGCTGCGTAGTTTACTACTCTTTTGCTTGTTGATGCTGTTAACTCGCCGCAGGCAATGGTATTTTTTATCAGGCTATCGTCAACAATATTAAATACTTTAATGCCCGGCAAATATTTACTGCATAACTCTGCAAATACAGGCACCAGTGTTGCCGATGTATGAACCAATCCTAATGTTTTTTGTGACATATCTTTATTATGTTTTTTATTTTATGTTACCAGCTTTAGTTTTTCATGGCATCATCGTTGCGTCGCACTCTTGTGCCACACAATAAAATTGAACATTTTTGTGGTACCCCGCTGCAAGCGGTGGTACTGCAACAATTCTATTCAGCATAACTCATCATTCATAACTTATAACTCATCACTTCCTTTATGCATCAAAACAAAATAATTCTCTGCACCTACCTGCCCCCCTTTAAAATTTACTTCCAGTCCATCAACACTTTTATTTTTTGAATGTGCTTTGCAAAGCGGTGCACCAATTACTACAGGCGCAATCACTTCAACAGCCTGTATTCCCAATGCTCTTGCTGCATAGCTGCTGGTATCGCCACCAGAAAAAACAACTCTATGTACATTACTGTTTTCAACAGCATGTCTTGCAATAGCACCCAATGCCGTTCCCAGTTTTTCAGAAGATAACTGGCTGGTTTGTTTATCACCTGTGTGAACAATTATGTTTTTCTGTTCATTCAATAGCGCAGCAACTTGTAACAATACGGCTTCATCCACCACTTCATCATTACAAATACTTACAGCATCAATTATTATTTCTTTAAAGCCATTTGCTTTTGCGTATTCAATTTGCGCAGCAGTAACAGGTGAACAACTACCGCTTACCACCAGCAACGGAACAGACACTTCAATTTTTTCAAACTCCGCCTTCACTTGCAGCAAACCTGTTTTATTCCAGTATTTACCCAATGCCATTTCAACTGCAGATGAGCCGACAGTAAACAAAGGCTCTTCTTTTTGCAACTCATTCAGCCACTCACCAATTTTTTCCAGGTGTGTTTCTGATAGTGCATCCACTAATACCACTTCTTCATTGCAACACCACTCTTCAATATTTTTTTTAAGTTGCGTAAAATCTATTAAGCCAATTTGCTTGTTGGTTTGTTTACCAATATGTATCCGTAAATCACTTTCATCCATTGGTGTTGACGGGTGTTTGCTCATTGACGGATGCCTGTCCAGCCTGTAAATTTTCCCTTCGCTGCCAATACCCATTTTTGCAAACAGGTTGCCAAATGCACAAAACCTTCCTAATGCCGGTGTACCACCCAAAACAGGAATTATGTTGCTTTTAAAAACTGCTGCACCGCAATCAATGGCTTTGCCAATGCTGCCAATTGTTGGCGATGAATCAAATGTGGAGCAAACTTTATAATGAATATGTTTTGCGCCGTTTGCTTTCATTTGTTCAAAAGCAGGCAGTAATATTTGTTCCATTTCATCAGGCTGCAATGCCCTTGTTTTTCCTGCAACGCCATACGCATCCAAACCGGGAAATGATTTTAATTGCTCCGCAGTTGGCGGTTCTGTAAACAAAACAGCTTTTGCACCAGCACGGGTAATAAACTCCAGTGCATCGGTGCTGCCGGTAAAATCATCTCCGTAATATGCTAATAATATCTTCGACATGTTTTGATGGAACACTGATGACACTAATTAAACTTATAATCACTGATTAATCTGCGTAAATCAGTCAAATCTGTTTTATCTGTGTTCTATTTCTTTCCAAATTTCTTTACTGATTCATTAAACTCTTTATACTCTTTCGCCGCTTCTTCCAAACTCGACCCGTCCACCGCTGCTTTCCATGCCTGCTGCAATGCAGTTACACCTGCTGCCGCACCCATTGGATGCGCCATGATGCCGCCGCCTGCCATGTATAATAAGTCAACTGTTTTTGTTCTGCGGTATGTTTCAAAAGCCTGGCCGCCCCATTGACCGGATGAAACTACCGGCAATACTGTTTTATGATTATACATGGGTGTTAAACATGCTTCAATTGAAGCCACCACACTGTCATCACTTTCCCAAAATTTATTTTGAATACCATTTACATGCAACTGGTCAGCACCTGCCAGCCGCCATATTTTTTGATAAGCTTTAAAATCTATGCCCAATAATGGATGGCGGGTTAACATACCCCAGCCGTTGCGGTGTGCATGAATAGCCAGTTGTTTTTGGTCGAAGATTTTTTTTGCGCCTGCTAAACCAACACTGTTAATGCTTACCATAGCACAGGTGCCGCCGCTTTGTATAATTTTTTCATAGCGTTGCAGCATTTCATCCACTTCTCCGCTGATGTTGAATGCATACATCACTTTTTTACCCGTTTTATCTGCATGTGCATTAATTACTTTCATGATGGCATCCACACGGTCATTAAAATTTGAATTGGCAGATGAAGAAAGCAGTTCATCATCTTTTATAAAATCAATTCCGGCTTCTGCTAAGGTTTGCACCATTGCCGCAGTTTGCTCAGGAGTTAAACCAATAGATGGTTTAATGATAGTGCCAATCAGTGGCCTGTCTTCAACACCCGTTAATTTTCTGCAACCATCAATACCAAATGCCGGGCCGCTGAAATGATTTTCAAAAGATGGCGGCAATTCAATATCCATCAGTTTTAAACCAGTGAACTGTGTTATTTCATACAAATTGCCTTGTAATGTTGAAACCATTACCGGTAAGTTGTAACCAAAATTTTCAATACTCCAGCTTACTTTTACAATGGCACGGTGATACTTTCCTTCTTTGCTTGTAGCACCGGGTATGGCAGGTTCATTTACTGTTTCTAAAACAGTAACACTTTCTACTCTTGCAGCAAAGCGTTCTTTTAGTTCTGCTGTTTCTCCGGGCACGGCTACAAATGTGCCGGATGATTGTTCACCTGCTAAAACTGCTGCTGCTTTTTCAGGAGCGTAAGGTGTTTCGATGTAGTATGTTGCTGTTATTCTTTCCATTTATTTTTATTTGCCACGGATTTCACAGATTAACACGGATTTTAAAAAGCTCAATAGTATTCAACCTGTTCAAGTGTGCGACGCAACCGAAGCTGATAGTAGCACTGCTGCTCGTTACAAAATAAAAAACTCACACTTAAAAACACTCATAATATTTATAAAAAATTCAAGCCAAGTTCCCCTTTAGGGGACAGGGGTTTAACGCATCAAATTCATCCACACCGTCATGTCAGTTTTTCCCCTGTTTGCCCATGCATAGTAGGGAATGAGTTTTATTTTTACCGGTTTATAATTGGTGTTTACTTCTTTATACAATGTGTTTTTCCAACTGCTGCTTTGAATGAGTTTTGCTTCGCCGGTTAATGCCATTATATTTCCATTGTCAATTTTCATGGCTACGGGTTGCAGCTTAATCGTTGATGGTATCACCACATCAAATACATTTTGGTTGGGCAAATCTGCAGACTCCAAACAATACACCATTGGCCCACGCTTAATCGTTACCTGGTTTTTTGTTTCTTCCACCAGCGGATTACTTTCTAACAATGTTGCAGGCATGTCTAATGTCAATTCGATTTTATCACCTGCTTTCCATTGGCGTTTTAATTCATTATACCTGTTTAATTCAATAGTTTGTAAAACTGTTGCGCCGTTAATTTTAATACCTGCCTTTTTACACCAGCCCGGCACACGCAGAAAAAAACTCAGTTCTTTTGCCGGCGCTTCTTTTATTTCTATTACCACTTTACCATCCCAGGGATAATTGGTTACCTGCTCCAGTTTTATTTTTGAGCCATCATGCAATTCAGTTTGCAATACATTCCCGCCGTACATATTTATATACAAACCTTTTTCACCAATGCTGTACATGTAATCATTCACTTCGGCAACCGTACGCACCACATTGGGCGGACAGCAATTGCTTCTGCTGATATAAGGCGAACGTCCGCCACTCCATCTTAAATCATACGGATAATCTTTTGACGCAGCCAGCGGATTTGTATAAAAGAATTTGATTCCATCCATACTCACGCCACTTAATACACTGTTGTATAAAGTTAATTCCACCACATCCATATATTTAGTTTCGCCGGTTAGCAAAAACATACGCCAGTTCCATAACACATTGCCAATGTTGGCGCAGGTTTCGTTATGTGCCGTAATGTTGGGCAACTGGTAATCTTTTCCATAAGCCTGTTGTATCTTTTGTATTTCATCGGGCTTGTAAGAAATTGCTTCAAGCGCCAAGCCATCATACAAAGCACCGCAACCGCCTGTAACATACATTTTTCGATTCACCACATCATTCCACATTAAATTTAGTGTGTGTAACAAAGTGGTGTCGCCACTTTCAGCATATACATCGGCGGCACCTGCAAATAAATAATTGGCACGAACGGCATGGCCATTCACTGCTGTCATTTTGCGGAAGGGCAGTTTATCACTGTTGTCATCACTGCCTTCGCTGGTGCCCCGTATGTCGATGAGTTTGTTCACCAAGTCTAAATATTTTTTTTCTCCGGTAGTTCTGTATAATTCAGCAAGCCCCATATAATGCGAAGGGCAAATAGCATTGCGTGCCTGTTCTGGAGTGGCATTGTTGTAAAAGCCTATTAAAAAATCGGCCGCTTTTTTTGCAATGTTCAGCAAACTGTTTTTTCCTGTTGCCCTGTAATGCACACAGGCGGCTGTCATCAAATGGCCAAAGTTGTATGCTTCAAAACTCAGCTTGTCATCAAACATTTCTTTCTTGCCCGTTTTCTTCTGCTCAATGATAGATTTGGTATAAATGTAACCATCCTCCTTTTGTGCTTTTGCAATTACAGCAATAGCATCATCCATCATCGCATCCAGTTTTTTATCTTTTGTGGAAGCATACATGGCAGCCAGCGCCTCCAGTGTTTTGTAAAAATCGCCATCGTGAAAAGAAGGCCCCCGGAATCTTCCTGTATCAATACCCGCCGCCACTTTAAAATTTTTAAAAGCATAGCACATGCTGTCGCTGGTATAAATTTTCCACAGTTGCGGCACCATCGCATCACGGCATACGGCAAAACGTTCGGCCCAAAAACCTTTTGTCCAGTGTACGTCGCCCATGCCTACGCTGGTGAGTGCTGCATGCGGACTGGCTTGTGTGTTTACCAAACCGGTTTGAGCCATTGCATGCTGTGAAAACAAAATGGCTGTTATGATTATAATTTTTTTCATGTTACCGGCTTTAGTAATTTTTTTCAACATCGTTGTGTCACTCACATGAACGTTCTGTTCTTTATTCATCTTTTTTTAAACCACAAAGACAGGAAGTACACAAAGAAAAAACTTAGCGCCTTAGTACCTTAGCTGTCATTGCTTATAATTTATGGTATATCCTTTTCCTTTCTCTATCACCAGTTCATAATTACCGTTTTCTTTATCGATAATATTACCATCATCACTAACGGGCTTGCTTTTGCTTTTAAATTTTAATACCCCGGTGCCACATGCCCCGGTAATTTTAATTTCAGTTTCACTCATGTACACTTCAATGTCTCCATCCGGTGTGGGCACTTTACCCTGCATCCATTGCAGTCCGCCCAGTACCGGCGCTACATCGTAAGCAGCATAACCTGGTGCTGTTGGTTTTACACCGAGATAATATTTGCCCAATAAATAAATCGGGCTGGCGCCCCAGGCATGGCATAAACTTTTACCAAATTTACGGCCGTACATGGCTAAATGCTCTGCGCCGTTTTTAGCAGGATCGTATTCTTCCCAAAAACTGGTGGCGCCTAAATTGAGCATGCCGCCCCAATAAGACTTCATTTCTTTCAATACAAAAGCCTGTTCATTCATTGCACATAATGCTTCCAGTTCGTAGAAACGCATATAAGGTGTGGTTATCTTCTGAATAGCATCGTTCAGCAATACAGATGTTTTAACCTGCTGTTTTTGTTGCTGGTTAAAATAATCGAAGAAGATGGAGAACATGTTTGCATAACGTGTTACATTTTCTGTTTGTTTACCATCCACACGGCTGTGCACCAGTGCATGTTTCTGATCGTTCCAGTATATGTCGAACAGTTTTTTACGCATATCAGCAGCCAATGTGTTGTACTGTGTTGCTGCATCTTTATCGTTGGCAATGTTTGCACACAAAGCCATTGTTTCAAGACTACGTGCCAATAACAATTGTTCAAAACTTACTTCACCCTTTTTGCTCAGGCCTTCGGCCCAATCAATAAAGATCCAATCACCGGTCATCCATTCCATCAACCCATCCTTATTTCTTCTTGCCAAAACATAATCCATCAGCGTTTTCATACGATCGTAGTTCTGTGCAATAAAATTTTCATCACCTGTGTAGAGATAATAATCATAAATGCCGAGGAACCAGTAGAACGTATAATCCATAATAGTGTTAATGTGACCAGTCACCGGGTCTTTACCACGCAATGCATAGGTGGTGCGTTTTACTGTTTCATTATCGAAGTACAGGTAGTAATTCATCAAATAACTTTGATACGCATCTCCACTCCAAATCCAACGGTCTCGTTTAATACCATCAATGAAAAATTCTCTTGTATTTAATTCAAAAGTATATTTCGCTACATCGTAAATACGATTGATTGCTGAATCGTTACAGGTAAAGCTTCCACGTTCTTTTATATCAGCATATTCGTACAGCATCGAAACTGTATCAAGCGATACGCCTTCATCGTATTGCACATTTACATAGCGGAATGCTTTCGACAACTTCATTACATGGTCACTCTTTGATGTATTGTTCACCTCAATCCTGTCCAACGTTTCGCAATGTTCGGCAGATAAAGCTTCTTCTTCTGATTCGCCATAATACACAGATAATTTACCTTTTCCGGCAAGGCCATTCAATTGAATAAAACCAAAAGTTTCCTTGCCAAAATCTACCAGCATGGATTGCTTGCCGTTAGTAACAGATACTGCAGATTGCTTTTTCGTGGGCAAAGTATATTGTGAAGGCAGTTGCGTTGGAGAGTTAAAACTTGAACTTCCTGCATTTACCCATTTTGTAGCGGAAGTGTCGGAGGCTTTACCTGTTTCATCAATCCACTCTTTATCTTCAAAAGTTACCAGCCAGCTTGCATCTGATACTATTGTTTTTCCTTTTACAAAAATAGCAGGCACATTGGCCTGGTTAAATACTTTTATGTTGATTTTATGTTTGCCAGCAGGAACTTCAATCTGCTTCGGGCTTCCTTCAAATGCTTTCCCATCTAGCTTTACATTGTATTCTCCCTCTACGTAAATTTCAACTGTTTCAGGTGCCGGCACATCAAATACTTTATGAAAATCCATCAGCACATAATGACTATCTATTTTCCAAAAAACAGGAAAGAATGTGCCACGTTCGGTGCGACGGTTCTGCATTTTATTAGCCAGTACAATTTCAAAATCGCCGGGATACCATATCCATGTTGGAGCTGAAGAAGTATTTGATAAAAAAGAGTTACTCATTTGATTCATGTTTTGTTTCGCAGCTTAGTCACAGGGGTATATTTAAAATTGTCGCTACGATAAAAGCTTAATAGAATTACTTTAGTTGAACGGAGCGTCGCCACAAACTGCTCAATCAAGGTTCAAATGCCCATAACCCAAAAAAATAAATACGACATTTTGAAATACACACCTGGCACAAGCTAAATATCCTCTCCGTATCTTTCTTTAGTTATTTGTTGTAATGATTTGCCCTGTGTTTTTGGTGTCCAGATTGTTCCTACTATCAGTGCAAAAATGAGCAGCCCAATCATAATGTAAGCTGCGATGGAAAATCCTTCACCATTCTCACCATAAATATTTACAAAACCAAATCCCCACACCGCTGCAATGCTTCTAACCGCAAAGAACATAATGCCCTGTGCAGCGGCACGGTATTTTGCAGGAAAAAGCTCCGAAGCCCAAAGCGCATAAAATGCCTGTACGCCTACACCGGCATGTATACCCCAAAGAATTGTAAAAGCCCATAGTGCAACCTGATTTTTTATTCCTACAAAAATAAGAATAGCCCAAGCCAAAATGCCTATTGATGTACCAATAACATACAATAAACGTTGATTCACTTTATCGACCAACAGCGCAAAGCCAAAATATGTTACAGAAATAATTATGGTCCATTGAACAGCGGTAATCATATTGGCTTCACCATTTGAAAGGCCGCCTGCCGTTTCGTAAATATGTGGTTGAAAGAAACCCATTACCGATGCCACCATATTCCAGCTAATGTAAATGCCTGCCAGGAAAAGCATGGTGCGGATATTTACTTTGTTGGTAAACAGTGTTCCAAAGCTTGAAAAAATGCCCGGTTGCTTTTTATTGTCTTGTATTTTTTTTGTTTCTTCCCAGTCTTTCGATTCATGGAGTTTCCGTTGCATAGTCCATGCTATGAAAGCTACCACTAATAAAGACCCAAAAATAATACGGCTGCTGAATACATTGATAGCATCTGCACTTGCATCGTTACCAATAAAGAGTGTTGCGATTTTTTGTACGTAATTAAATAAAATGCCGGGTGATGCATCGGCTTTACCAGGGGCAAGTAACATTCCTAACAATAAAATTACCATTGGGCCAACACCCCAGGCAAATTGTGATATACCCATATTTTTTCCACGATTACCAACTGCTGAATTTTCGGAAATATATGTCCATGATGCAGGAACACCTATGCCAACTGAAATGCCGGTAATCAAAACCCCTGTTAATAACATTGGAAAATTAACCGTAAACATTACTATGACTATACCTAACATATATAATAACATATTGTAAGTGTAGATAGTTTTTCTTCCGAATTTGTCTGCCAGAAAACCACCAAATATTGCGCCGATAGCTGACCCAAAGGCATTTGCACTAAGTGCATTTATCCAACCAAGATTATTTTCGGAAAGCCCCAAATAATTTTGCCATAGCGTTAATCCACTTCCTACTGCTACTATAGCGCCAGCATCCAAATAATTTGTGAGTGATACAGCGATTGTACTTTTTAAACTTCCTTTTTTATGTTCCATATATGTAAGATGTATTTAGATAGTGATTTGATTATCGTTTGATTTTATTAGTGTTTATAATTAATGAAAATTGAAAATGAGATATAATGATAAAATAACGAGACCCAATAATGCAAATAATATTTTTACCTGCTTATCTGTTTTGGGCAATTCTCCTTCTTCTACGGTTGCTTTTACTTTATTAGTATCCAGTAAAGAAATTACAATGGCAGCAATAAATAAAAACACAAATAAATAAAACGATACTAAAAAATAATGCGGCCACCATGTGTTTTCGCCGGTATCTTTATTCGGCGGTAAAATCCATAAGTTGAGCATACCCACTAATAAACTTACCGCAGAGCCCGCAGACAATATTAAATTTACCGCCAGCTTTGTCGTGCCTTTCCAAAAAACACTCAGTAAAAATGTTACTGCAAGCGGCGGCGCTAAATAACCGAGTATGGATTGAAAAATATCAAACAAAGTTTTTCCTTTGATATTGTCCAGCGCAATGGCCATTAACACAGCCAGCACACAACCGGCAATTACTACAAGACGGCCTACATTTACCTGCTGCTTTACTGTGGCGTTTTTATTCATGTTGTTTACATAAATATCTTTTGTAAAAACTGTGCTCAATGCATTGAGTGAAGAACCAATAGTGGCGACCAGCACCGCAATCAATACGCAAATAACCAAGCCATTTAAACCGGCGGGAAATAAATTTGTTACCATCGTCATGTACGCCAATTTATCATCACCAATGTTTGGATACAGCACATAACAAATAATACCGGGTAAAATAAACATGGGCAGCGCCAGCACCTTTAACCAGCCAATGAAATTTACACCGAGTTGACCCTGTTTTAAATTTTTTGCACCCAATACACTTTGCACCATGCTTTGGTCTGTACAAAAAAAGGCGACTGCAGAAACGGGATAACCTAATAGAATTGCATGCCACGGATAACCGGCATCAGATGCAGGGCGTGTAAGGTTCCAGAAATTTGACGGTGTGTTTGCAGCCAGTGCTTTAATGCCGCCAATTTTTTCAAGCCCCAAATATGTTAATGTTAGTGAGACAATGATTAGCAATATCATTTGAAACACATTCACTTTGGCAATGGCTTTTAAGCCGCCCATGAATGTAAATAAACCGGCGAACGCTACCAATGCAATAGTGGACTGCCACATTCGGATGCCTAAAATCTGCCTCACTAAAATGCCGCCGCTAAATAAACCCAGCGATAACCAGCTGATTAAAATTTTTATCAGTGCATAGCCTGCTAAAATATCCTGTGTGCTTTTGCCGTAACGTTTGCCCATAAATTCAGGCATGGTGCTAACCTTGCTTGCAATGTAACGTGGTGCAAATACCATTGCCAACAACAATAAAAAAACAAACGCATACCATTCAAAATTGCCACCTACAATACCAGCGGTGTAACCAATGCTTGCAAATGCCAGCAATGATGAAGGCCCCACATTTGTTCCCCACATATTAAAACCGATGTTATACCAGTTCAAAGAATTTTGTGCAAGGAAAAGTGTTTCGTCTTTCTTTTTATTTTTGAAGCTTGCGATATAACCAATAATTAATAACGCAACCAGGTAAAAAGCAATGACGGCAAAATCAAGCCCGGTTAATTTATCGTAGATTTTATTCACCTTAATAATTATGAATTATAAATTATGAGTTATAAGTTTCGGCACGAGCCATGAGTTTTAAAATACTCATCACTCATCAGTCATAACTTATAACTCCAAATTGTATTCGCTTAAAATATCTTTCACTTTCACAGGCATTCCTGTTTGCAAGGTTTTATCCATTGCCTGCAATAATGCCACTGTTCCTATTCCTTCCTTCATATCCGGGTAAGCAGTAAAGCCTTGTTCAATACTGTCAACAAAGTATTCTAAATAATTCTGGTATTCGCCGGCATGGTGGCTTTGTCCTTCAAAACGGAAATAATGTTTTAAATATTTATCTCCCCAAGTAATAATTTTTTCTTCGCCTGTTTTATCAGTAATGGCATAACGCAGTTCATGGTAATCGGCCTGCGATGCACCTTGTGTGCCTCTTAAAATGCAGGTCATGCCGCTGTCTCTTTGCACAGGCTGTGTGGGGCTGGTGTATGTTCCGCTTACTCTTGCAATGCGTCCGTCAGCAGCTTTAAAAATAAAGTGCATGGTGTCTTCATTTTTTAACCCTGCAGTTTTTCCATTGCTGCTTATCATGCCATAGCCCATTACTTCTTCAATATTTGGCAAGTAGTAACGTATAAAATCAACCGGGTGACTTAAACCACCATACAACCATTTAAAAGATTTTTCCAATGCCCAGGGCTTTTCTAAAAACCAACGATGGTCTGCGTTGTAATGGCTTTCAATGGTGATTAAATCTCCAATCAATCCTGCTTCAAAATCTTTGCGCTGTTTTTTATAGGGTTCAAAAAAACGGGAGCTTTGCCCCACAAAAACTTTCTTGCCGGTTTTCTTTTGCAGCTCCAGTAATTCTTTTGCCTTGCTTAAATCATCAATAAAAGGTTTGGTGCAAATAACATGTTTGCCTGCTTTTAATGCTTGTGTAATATGTGCTGCATGCAAATGGTCTGGCGTATAAATGGCTATAATGTCTATTTCTGCATCATTCAGCATTTCATCATACGAAGTGGTGTATTCATACATTTTAAATTCATCTGCCCGCTGCACACACAATTCTTTGTTAGCATCGCAAATTAATTTTAAATGCACTTTATCGCTTTGTATGGCGGCGCTCATGGTGCTGCGGCCTTCGCCAAGACCAAGGATTCCGATGTTTAGCATATTTGTTAGTTATGAATTATAAGTTATGAGTTATGAGTTACAAGCTTGCTGTTTTTTAAAACTTATCACTCATCATTCATCGCTCATAACTGATTTAAAAATACCCAAGTTTCATTTGGTTTCGTCCCCTCAATTCCTTCCTGGTATTTACCCATTATTTTATTCCATTCAATCATCTTCGGATTATTCTCTGTTGTTTTTGGATTTAGTTCATCCAGCGTTTTTCCTTTTGGAATACTGATGACTAAAATCAATTGCCTGCCATTTTTAAATATCAGCAGTTGCTGAAAACCGGCATTACAAAAACCTTTTGATATATCCGGCCATTTTTCAAATTGTGTGGCATGATAGTTTAAATATTCCTGCTGTAGTTTTTTATCTGCTACCAAATTAGCGGTAAGCAAAATATGCGTCCATTCTGTTGCCTCCGTTTTATCATCGCAATTTTTTTTCTTGCTGAATTCATAAAACATATTGTGGTAAGCCTTCACTTCTGCTTCAGGAAAATTATTTCGTATTCTTCCTTCCATCACACCCAAATCCTGCACTTTACTGAATATTACATAATGATTTTGCCATTGGTAAATAGCACTGCTGTCCATATTATTTTTTACCAGCAGCGCTTTTAATTTTTGTACATCCAGTTGCTCATTTTCTTTTACTACCAGTTCAATTACTTCGTTATGTTCTTCATTTATAGCTTGATTGCCTTTTGCAGTTTTATTAGCCGCTAAATATTGAAAACGTTTTTCCAGCCCGGCGTTTTGTTTTACGCTGTCATTCACACCGGGGCCATTATTGCTCCATACATTACCGGGGCCGTTTACGTTTTGCAAATATTTTTGTGAAGGAGTCCAGTTGTTTTTAACTGTAAAGTAAGAAGAGCCTTCATCAGTATAAATATAAAACCAGTGAGAAGGTAAATGTGCAATGGGTGATTTATAAATACTGTCAATATAATTGTCTTCAATAACAGAACCCGGCTGTGCACTCAATGTATAAATACCGCTGCAATCGTAATTCCATTTTCCGTAATGATGAATTTTGTTGGCAACAATTCTATTATTGTTCATCATGTTTTGTTCAGGCGTCCAGCCCCATCCTAAACTGATGCCGCTGTACGATACATTTTCAATTTCATTATGGCGAATGCTTGTTCTGCTTACAAAACCGCAGCCAATACCCACAGCGCCCCAATCTTCATTAGTAGCATTGGTAATAAAATTATTTTCAATAAAAATTACATCACATTTCTCCCGTTCATCCTTAGGGTTAAAGGGTAAATGAATTTCCCTTCCCTCATCACCATAATTTCCTGCAAGTATCGCCGTGCCGCCAATATCACTGAACAAATTATTCTTCGTCATATTATCCTGCACACCTTTTTTCAAATCAACACCTGTTGCAGCTAAATGAAGAAAAGAGCAGTTTTTAATTCTTGTCCTGCCAGCATAACTCAATTCCACTGCTGCGGCTTGCCTGCCAATCCATGCCTGGTTATCTAAGCCGGGTTTTGCTGCAGTGCCTGCCGGTTTTAAACGGTAAGCCTCCGTCATGTACAAACCCACCTGGTGTGGCACATGCCCCTGCAACGATGGCCGCAGCCAGCCTGTATGCTGAAAAGAAATTCCATCAATCACTAAATTCTTTACAGGATTATCAATGGTGCCCTGTACACTTAATAATGTTTCTGTAAAAGGCGCTATTACTTTGGCCGTTGCTAAATTTTCATTGTTACGTGGCCAGTAATAAATTTTATGTTGTGTGTTATCTAAAAACCACTCGCCGGGCTCATCTAAAAATTGAATAGCATTGGTTAAATAGAAAGCAGAATTGCCGGTTTCTTTACTCAGCCACGGCGCTGGCCAGGGATGTTCATTTTGTATTTTACTTTCAGGCTGATGAAAAAATAATTTAGTGCTGTCACCCATTACCTGCACTTTTTTTATACGCAGGTTGGCAATTTCCCACCATTGATGAATAAACAATTCCATCCCTGTTGTCTTATCTAAATTTTGAAAAGCTAATGTTGGTATTACGCAAGCGGCTTCCGCTTTGTTCCAGTTTAATATCCGCAGCATCGCATCGCCGTTACTTGATTTTGCCCTTACTGCTTTTACATCATTCACCCACAACTGGCGAAAATTAAAATCGTTTCCATTCACCTGCGGTACATCAGCCACCCAAATTTTTGATTGAATATTTTTTTGCAAACCAATTACTGCAGTTGTTACTTTTTTCCAATTGCTGATTTGCACGCCGCCACTTAAAATGGGTTTTTCATTGGCTGCTGCTTCAATAAAAGTGGAGCTTTCCCTTGTGCCATTATCTTCCGGTCTTATAACGATGGTTTCCAAAACCTGGTAATTGCCGCCCCGTAAAATAATATGAATATCATCTTTTGCAGTTGCATCATTTAAACGTCTTAAATTTCTTGCTTTGCGTATGGCAGCCTGCAATGTGGCCAGTGGTTGTTCTTTAGTGCCTGGGTTATTATCGCTGCCTGTTGGTGATACATAGATATCAGCAGCACCGGCAGAAAATATGCCCGTAATTATAAAAAGGAAAAGTAGCAACCGTTTCATCAGCAATTAAAATGTCGGTAGTAAAATAATACCGCTTATCATCCCGAAAGTATCTATTACTGCTGATAATAACTGGTTGCTTTTAGTTATTTTGATGGAAGATTTTGCTATTTTATGTTTTGCCAGTAAAATTTGCAAAGCTGTAACTGCAATTTGTTTATGTTGCAGTGCTTTATTTTATAAACCGATGCTGAAGCTGTATAAATACATAACACTCTTTTGCGTTTTAATTGCGACAGGCACTGCTGCTGTTGCACAAAAAAATGATGATATTATTGAGCAGGCTTTTAAAAATCCTCCACAGTCTGCAAAGCCCTGGGTATTTTGGTACTGGCTGCATGGCGCTGTAAGCAAAGAAGGTATTACGGCAGATTTGGAAGCCATGAAAGAAGTGGGAATAGGCGGCGCATACTTAATGCCGATAAAAGATACCAATTCAAAAATCCCGTTTCAACCGCAGGTAAGACAGTTAACACCGGAGTGGTGGGCATTGGTAAAATTTGCTTTGCAGGAAGCAAAGCGTTTTCAATTGCAAATTGGCGTGCATGTAAGTGATGGTTTTGCATTGGCAGGCGGCCCCTGGATTACACCTGAGTTAAGCATGCAAAAATTAGTGTGGACAAAAATCATTGTAGCACCCGGCACAACAAAAATTCAATTGCAACAACCAGAGGCAAATCAAAATTATTATAAAGATGTTGCAGTGTATGCTTACCCCATCAATTACAAAAATGAAATTGCTGCCGATAAGTTAAAGCCCGTTGTTACCACAAGCGATGGTACTGATGCAAATTTTTTGACTGACCCATCAATAAAACAGACATATAAAGCCGATGCTGATTGCTGGATACAATATACCTATCCGCAAACTGTAACGGTACGGCAGGTAAAAATAAAAAAGCAAAACAACGCTTATCAATCACAGCGCTTTATTATTCAAAAAAGCAATGATGGTATAAATTTTATTGATGTTGATACACTGCAGCCGCCACGTTCTGGCTGGCAAGATTGGGACGAAGCTTACACACATGCCGTAAAAACTTTTTCATCTAAATACATTCGTTTTGTATGGCAGAAAAAAGGTACAGAACCCGGCAGCGAAGATTTGGATGCCGCAAAATGGAAACCTGTTTTACGGGTGCAGGGCATATATGTAAGCGATGAACCAGTAATAAATAATTATGAAACAAAGAATGGCAGTGTGTGGAGGGTAGCGGCAAATACAACAATTGAGGAGGTAAGTAATAAAGATGCTGTGCCGCTGAAATCAATTATTAATGTTACAAAATATTTATTGCCCGATGGTACATTAAAATGGACAGCACCTGCAAATACCAATTGGGTGATTGTTCGTATTGGCCATACATCAACCGGTGCAGTTAACAACACAGCAGGTGGTGGTAAAGGTTTGGAGTGTGATAAATTCAGCACCGAAGCAACAACGCTGCAGTTTAATAACTGGTTTGAAAAATTTTATACAGAAACAAATGCAGCCGTTGCCAAAGAAGTAATTAAAGTATTTCATGTGGATAGCTGGGAGTGCGGCAGCCAGAACTGGAGCAAAAATTTTGCAGCAGAATTTAAAAAACGCAGAGGCTACGATTTGCTTCCTTATTTATTAGTGATGACAGGCACACCCATTATTGATGCCATAACCAGCGAAAAAATTTTGCATGATGTAAGAGAGACAATTGCAGAACTGGTGAATGATAAATTTTATGTTACACTTAAAAACCTGGCGCATAAAAAGGGTGTATTGTTTAGTGCAGAAAGTATTGCTCCCACTTTTGTAAGCGATGGATTGCTGCATTATAAAAATGCAGATATACCGATGGGGGAGTTTTGGCTGAAAAGCCCCACGCATGATAAACCCAATGATATGCTGGATGCCATCAGCGGCGCACATATTTATGGTAAAAATATTGTGCAGGCAGAAGCATTCACCACTTTACGCAGCGACTGGAGTGAACACCCCGGCAGTTTAAAAGCACTGGGCGACCGGGCTTTTGCAGCAGGCATTAATAAATTATCGTTGCATGTGTTTATGCACAGCCCGTGGCTGGATAAAAAACCCGGAATGACATTAGATGGTATTGGTTTGTTTTATCAACGGGGCCAAACATGGTTTAAACAAAGCAAGGCATGGATTGAATATTTAACAAGATGCCAGGCATTGTTACAATTAGGAAAACCTGTTGTTGATATTGGTGTGTTTACGGGAGAAGAAATACCAAGGCGTTCTGTTTTGCCAGACCGTTTAGTAAGTACATTGCCCGGTTTGTTTGGAAAAGAAAAAGTGGAAGCAGAAAAAAAACGATTGTTGAATGAAGGGCAACCTTTAAGAGAAATGCCTGCAGGTGTAATCCATTCCGCTAACATGGCTGACCCTGAAAATTATGTGGATGCATTAAATGGTTATCAGTACGATTGTTTTAACCCCGATGTGTTGATGCAGATGAAAGTGGTGAACGGGAGAGTGGTTACACCCGGCGGCGCAAGCTATGCGGTGCTGGTGATACCGGGCAAACACCCGATGAATGTAAATGCGGTGATGAGTGATAAGGTGAAAAATAAACTGCAACAATTGGCGGATGCAGGGGCGAAGATTATTGTGGATGCAGGTTATAATATCGGCAATAATAAAAATTTTATTAAAGGGACTTACACCGAAAATGATTTTGAAAAGCTGGGACTTAAAAGGGAAATTGCGTACGATACATTTCCACAATATGGAGACTTTAGTAAACGGTCATTACCGGCAAATTTTGCAGTAACGCAAAGAAATTTAGGCGATAAAAGAGTTTGGTTTATTTCAAACCAAAATAGCGAAGAAAAAACACTTAATTTTTGGTTTAAGAATAATGGATTAAAGCCGGAAATATATAACCCCGTAACTGGTAAAATTGGTAAACCATATTCAGCTGATACTACTGGTAACTTAATTAGTTTCTGGGAATCATTCGAACCGTATGAATCAAAATTTATCGTCTTTGATAAAAAAGGTTTGCCTGAGCCATATGATATGAATAATCCTCAGGTATACCGCATAGTAAAACGTATTCAACTAATACAAAGCAGTTGGGAAATTCAATTTAAAAATGATGAAGGCGCAATCACAAAAAATTTAATTTTTGACACAGCAAAAATTGCAAAAGGGCTTTATGAAGAAGCGTATGAGGCCATCAGGCTTAAAAGCTGGACGGAAGACAGCAACGGTTTTATTAAATACTATTCCGGTACTGCTGTTTACAAAACCACATATAATTTTGATAAAAATCCTGACACCGTAAATGTGCTTGAATTGCAATTTGACAATGTTTGCAATATTGCTTCGGTAAAAGTTAACGGCATTGATTGCGGCACTGTTTGGACAAAACCATATAAAGCTGATATAAAAAAAGCCATTAGGCCAGGAATGAATACTATTGAAATAGCCGTAACAAATACCTGGCGCAATAAATTAATTGGCGATGAACTAATGCCGGAAAAAAGAAGAACATGGTTAAATTCGCCATACAAACTAAAAGACAAACCTTTATTACCTGCCGGAATTATTGGGCGGGTAGAAATATTTACACAATGGGGAGGAGAATAAAAAATTGCCTGCTGTTTTTATTTACAGCAATTGTTATTACTGTTAATGCACAAATTCCTGCTGCGTATAATGTAATATGGAATTCGCAAAGCAAAAACGCATCCGAATCCATGCCATGCGGCGGTGGCGATATTGGTATGAATGTGTGGGTGCAGGATGGAGAGATTTTGATTTATGCCAACCGCAGCGGCAGTTTAAATGAAGATAATAATTTGATGAAGGCGGGGAGGCTGCGTATTAAATGTTTGCCAAATCCTTTTGACGGAAAAACATTTAAGCAGGAACTGCATTTACAAAATGGTTATGTAACTATTGATGGTGAAAACAATGGCGTAAAAGCAACCATAAAAATTTGGGTGGATGTTTTTAACCCTGTTGCACATTTTGAAATTGCTGCCAGCAAAAAAATTGAAGTGGAAGCATCTTATGAAAGCTGGCGTTACCAGGATAGGCTCATCACTAAAAGAGAAAATTTTTCCAACTCATGGAAATGGGCGCCGCCGGCTGATAAAAAATATACAAAAGATGAAATTAGCTTCAGCGCCGGCGGTGTATTATTTTATCATAACAATGGGCAGCGTACTGTTTTTGATACAACTGTTGCACAACAGGGAATGGATGGAGTGAAAGAACAACTATACAATCCGTTAAAAAATTTGGCATACGGCGGTTTGTTACGTGGCGATAGTTTTATTGAAGCAGGCAATGTGGAAGGCATGTATGAGCAAACAGATTTTAAAGCATGGAAATTAAAGAGCAAACAACCTGCAAAGTCGCATCAATTAATTTGGATTTTACATACTGCCACCGCAGAAAATTTTGCAGGCTGGCACCAGTCATTAAAATCTGTTTTATTTAATGCCAATAATAAAAATGCTTTTACACAAACACAGCAATGGTGGCAGCAATTCTGGAGCCGCAGTTTTATTGCCATTGATGAAGCGCATGCAAACAGCAAAGCATGGGAGCTTGGCCGCAATTATCAACTGTTTCGTTACATGCTTGCCTGCAATGCAAAAGGTTTTTGGCCCACTAAATTTAATGGCGGTTTATTAACTGTTGATCCTCTTTATACCGATGCAGGTAATAAAGGCCTTACTCCCGACTACCGCAATTGGGGCGGCGGGTTGCATACGGCGCAAAACCAGCGGCTGGTTTATTTTCCTATGATAAAAAGCGGTGATTTTGATATGATGCAATCGCAGTTTAATTTTTATTTACGCATTTTAAAAAATGCAGAACTGCGCAGTAAAGTGTACTGGAATCACAACGGTGCCTGCTTTACTGAACAAATGGAAAACTTTGGTTTGCCCAATTATGCAGAGTATGGCGTAAAACATCCTGCTTACCTGGACAAAGGCGTAGAGCATAATGCATGGCTGGAATATACCTGGGACACAGTGCTGGAATTTTGTTTAATGATGCTGGAAGAAAACAGTTATACAGGTAAAGACATCGGCGATAAAATCCCTTTTATAGAAAGTTGTCTTCGTTTTTTTGATGAGCATTACCAGTACTTAGCAAAACAACGTGGTATTAAAGCGCTGGATGGAAATGGTAAGTTAGTATTGTACCCCGGCAGTGCTGCAGAAACTTATAAAATGGCCACCAATGCATCATCAACTATTGCAGCATTACAAACAGTAACCAAACGTTTATTACAATTGCCGGGTCAGTTCATCAGCGATGAAAAAAGAAAACACTTAGACAGTTTATTAAAACGCATTCCCGATATCAGTTACACCAATTACAATGGACACACTGCCATTGCCCCGGCAAAAAATTGGGAACGTGTAAATAATGAAGAAAGCATGGCATTATATCCTGTTTTTCCCTGGGGAATTTATGGTGTGGGCAAGCCCGGTTTAGATACAGCCATCAACACATGGCACTATGATACGCTTGCCATAAAATTCCGCAGCCATGTTGGGTGGAAGCAGGATAATATTTGGGCGGCCCGTTTAGGCTTAACGGATGAAGCATGGAAACTGAATGAATTAAAAATGCAAAACAGCGGCCGCCGTTTCCCGGCGTTTTGGGGACCCGGTTTCGATTGGGTGCCCGACCATAACTGGGGCGGCAGCGGTATGATTGGTATGCAGGAAATGCTGTTGCAAACAGATGATAAACGCATTTTATTATTTCCTGCATGGCCAAAAGATAAAGATGTGCATTTTAAACTGCATGCGCCGTATAACACCACAGTGGAGGCAGAGCTGAAAGACGGAAAAGTTGTTTCATTAAAAGTACTGCCGGAAGAAAGGAAAAAGGATGTGGAAATAATGTTGCAATAATTAATTGATTTAAGCAATGAAACAGTACCTGCTGGATACTTTTAAATTTAATGATGCAGCCAATAAGCAAATGCTGCAAAAAATTAAAATATTGCCTGATAAAGAAACCGGCATAAAATACCTTAGTCATTTAATTAACAGCCAGAATAAATGGTTAGAAAGAATATTGCAAAACCCTGAAGCGCTGCAAATGAGCTGGTGGGGACCTGTTTATACATTGAATGAACTGGAAGAAAAATGGAACAGCAGTGTGCAACGCTGGATAAATTATATTGCTTCAAAAACTGATGATGAATTAAATACCGAAGTAACATTTACTGGTTTTGATGGCGCTAAATGGGCAGCTGTAATTACCGATATTGCCCTGCAATTAAATTATCACTCTATTCATCACAGGGCGCAATTACAAACTATCATCCGCAGCCAGGGAGTGGAGCCAGATTTTATTGATTATATCGGAACAAAATACAGAAGGCTTGGGTAAAGCTATACGCAACAAGTGAAATGGTTTCCTGCTTTTATCAAAATCAATAAACAAACTGCATCAATCGTACAGCGAAATTAATAAGCTGTAAAGCCTGTAACAAAAGAATTACCAGTCATCTGTTCTAAAACTGCTTACAGGGAAACCTTCTGTACTGAATAAATCACCCATCACAAAATCTTTAAAGGCATAGCGTACTGCAACGGGTTCTTTAACATCTGGTGATGAAACAATTATACTACCACCGGAAATTAATGCCTTTGCCGGACGGAAAATTTTATTTGCCCCGGCAATTTCAAACTGTAACAACTGTTTACCAAAAGCTGTTAAACCATTGGGCGCATTTGTAAATTTAATGGTTGCAATACCATTATTAAAAGTCACTGATTCATAAGCAGGGCTTTCCCCAGCAAAACCTTTTTTACTGTATGTTTTTGCAAGGGCCATATATGCCAAACGTTTGCTGCCGGTGGCCTTGTCCATTGGGTGTATACTAAACTCTTCACCAATATCCATCAGCACTGCCATGCCGCTATTGGGTATTTTAGTTAATGCTTTACGCTGTGCATCTCTTAAAAAAGCAGAATTATTATTTACTGCATTTGCCGCAGCATAGTTATAATAATTGTAGGGCGCAATCTGGCAATAGTAAAAAGGAAAATCTCCCTGCTCACTTTGTTCTCTTATTTGCTTTACAAAAGCAGGAAAAAGTGTTTCATATTGCTGCGGACGATCATTATTGCTTTCGCCCTGGTACCAGATGCAGCCTTTAATGGTGTAACCCAAAAAAGGCCGCAGCATACCATTATATAAAACGGTTGCCACTTTGTTATTGAGCTTATTGGTATCTGTTTTTGCCGGCACTTTTATATCAGGAAAAGTTTTTAAGGTATTCTCATCCATAAAAGCTTCTACCGGGCTGCCGCCGTAACTAATGTTTACCAAACCAATGGGCACATGCAGTTGTTCGTATAAAATTTTACCAAAGTAATAAGCCGTAGCGCTGAAATTAGAAACAGCTTCCGGCTCAGCCAAACGCCACGGAGAATTTTTACTGGTATCCTGTGGCAATCGTTGTACACTTCTTGGTACGGTATACAGGCGTATATTGCTGTTGGTGGAATTAAAAACAGCATCATTACTGCCCAGTATAGGTTGATCTTTAAAACCCTTCATCGGCATTTCCATATTGCTTTGCCCGCTGCACAGCCACACTTCGCCAATTAAAATGTTTTTTATGGTAACAGGCTTGCCATCGCTTATAATAATTTCATATGGTCCGCCTGCTGTTGTGGTAGTCACTTTTAGTTTCCATTTACCATTGGCATCGGTAACAGCAGTATATTTCTTTTTGTTCCAGGATGTGGTAACACTTATACTGCTGCCTGCTTTTGCCCAGCCCCAAATAGCTGCATCGCTTTGCTGCTGCAATACCATATTATCACTAAAAAAATAAGGCAGCTTAAGTTGTGCTGTACTAAACAGTGGAGTTAATATCACTAAAAGAATAAATGCTTTGTGTAGTTTTTTTGCAGCAATCATTATAAATGTTTTAAAAAGAAAAGCTAATTTAAGTAATCCTATATAGTTGCTGTCTTGTACTGTTGCCGGATGTGATTATGCCAACGGCGGCAGCTTTTAAAGCTTTTACGTAAATTTGGTTCTAACAATAGTGCTGTATGAAGGAAAATAAGGAAGGGTCGCATAAAAATATATGGTATGGTTTGGGGCGGCAACGCATTGAAATTCCTAAAACCATTTTAAAAACAAGGGTGCAAAACAATCCTTTGCTGGCACACCTGCATATATGCTCTATTGGTTATTACCCCAAAGCAAAAGACCATTATACTTACCGTAAAAAGGGCCTGTCAGAAAATTTTTTATTTTACTGCGTGGATGGACATGGCTGGTATAAAATTGAAGACCAGCAATACAGTATTGGCCCGAATGAATTTTTTATACTGCCAAAAAATACGGAACATGCTTATGGCAGCGATACAGAAAACCCCTGGAGTATTTACTGGGTACATTTTGGTGGTGATGCACTGGATGAACTGAATAAAGTACATGCTGTACAACAGCATTTTAAACCTGCATACATTACCAGCAGAGATGAAACTATTGATATTTTCCGCCGCATGTTTAAAACATTGCAATTGGGTTATAGTGTGGACAATCTGCTTTTCGCAAATATGTGCCTTACACATTTTTTAACCTTGTTTGTTTATAACATACGCCATTATGATACCGAGAATACTGATAAATTAGACTGTGTTGACAATGCAATTCTGTACATGCGTGAGCACATTAACGAAAACATTGCACTGGGAGATTTAAGCCGCCATTACAATTATTCGGTTTCCCGGTTTAGTAATTTGTTTAAGCAAAAAACAGGCTATGCGCCTATTGATTATTTTTTACAAATGAAAATGCAGAAGGCCTGCCAGCAACTCGATTTTAGTAACCACAGCATTAAAGAAATTGCTTTTGGGATGGGCTTTGATGACCCGTACTATTTCTCCAAACGTTTTCGCACTATTATTGGTGTATCTCCCAAAAAATACAGGCAGCTTAAAAAGAGCGAATAAAAAGTTTTGATAAAAACTAAAACCTGCTGTAAATTACACACTCCGGTATTTATCTTCTTACCCTTATTAAACCAATCCTTCCGGTTGTATGTGTTTCCAAAAACACCCGCTGTTGAAAAAAAGTGAATAACGCTGTAAGTAGATTTTATTCTATAAAAGCAGCTTAAAGCACACATTATTTTCGTTTTCAGTTAATTAAGAATTTTAATTGTTTACATGAAAAAATTTTGCATGTATCTGCAACAGTTTTTTAACAAATGCACAACAGCTGTATTGCCGAAATTTGCGTTTTCGTTTTAAAATCCAGTATGGGTATGGGAAAGTTCCGCTTTAAAAAAATCTATTTATTCTTTTCATCACTGTTTATTTTTTTGCTGCACCTGCCTTTTGCATTTGCTAAAAGCCGTACAGTAAATTCTGTAAAAATTGCACCGCTTATTCCTGTAAAAGATACTGTTGCTTTTGTACCTGTTATTACCGCCCCGGAAATGACTATGGCTTCGGTATATGACAGCCTTAAACTGGGTATTATGGGTTTATCACAACAGGCATATAACTGTGCTGTGCATGGGCTGGATTATTTAGTAAACACAGGTAAAATTGCCAATCAAAAAATTATTTCCATTGCCGATTTTAGTTTGCCTTCTTCTAAAAAAAGATTGTTTGTAATTGATTTGGAAAAGAAGAAAGTACTGTTTAATACTTATGTGGCACACGGCATGAATTCAGGAAAGGAATACGCCAACCAGTTTTCTAATATGCCCGAAAGTAATAAAAGCAGTTTAGGTTTTTATGAAACATCCGGAACATATGCTGGCAAAAATGGTTATTCTTTACACCTGGAAGGGCTGGAAAAAGGGATTAATGATAACGCATACCGCAGGGATATTGTAGTGCACGGCGCTGACTATGTAAATGAAAATTATGTGCAGATGCAGGGATATATTGGCCGCAGCCAGGGTTGCCCCGCTGTACCGGAAAAACTGAGTAAACCGATTATTGATAAAATAAAAAATGGCACCTGCTTATTTATTTACAGCCCTGCAAAAACTTACCTGCTGCATTCAAAAATATTGAAAGAAGCGGAGGCGATGGCGGCAAACAGTAATTAAAAACTTATTTCAGTTGCTCAATTATTGTCCCCCGCTATTAAACCGGGGGATTTTTGTTTTTCTTCAATTGCGTTGCTATTAATATCTTCACACAAAATTTTATACAGTATGAGTTTGTTTGCGGGTACTGGTGTTGCCATGATTACACCTTTTAACAATGATGGAAGTATTGACTGGGATGGTATGAAAAAAACCATGAAGCATTTGGTGAATGGTAAAGTGGAATACCTGGTTATTTTAGGAACAACAGGCGAAAGCGCCACATTAACCAGTGAGGAAAAGCAACAGGTTTTTAGTTTTGTTGCAGAAAACAATGAAGCCAAATTACCATTGGTGGCAGGCATTGGGGGCAACTATACACAATCTGTAATTGCCGGCTATAAAAAATTTGACTTAACAGGATACAGCGCTATACTTTCTGTAAGCCCTTACTATAACAAGCCAAACCAAAACGGTTTGTATGCGCATTATAAAGCGCTGAATGATGCAGCACCCTTGCCCATAATTATGTATAATGTGCCCGGCCGCACTGGTATGAATGTGAGTGCAGAAACAACTTTGCGTATTGCTGAAGATTGTAAAAACATAATTGCCACCAAAGAAGCCTGCGGCAATTTTGACCAGATAATGCAAATCATTAAATACAAACCACAAGGGTTTGAAGTTATAAGCGGCGATGATGGCATTACGTTGCCCATGATTGCCTGTGGAGCAAGCGGAGTAATATCTGTTGTGGCAAATGCTTATCCTTTATTATTTAGTGATATGGTGCGGCATTGTTTAAAAGGCGATTTTACTGCGGCACGTCCCTTGCATTATAAATTAACGGATGTCATCAATTCTTTATTTGCCGAAGGCAGCCCAAGTGGTGTAAAAGCTTACATGAGTCAAATGGGTATTTGTAAAAATGAATTCCGTTTGCCGGTAGTTTCCGTTGGTAATGGATTGATGGAACAAATAAAATCTTACATGGCTCAACTGTAATACTATTGAGGAAGTTTGTTATAACCATACTGCTTGCATTTATTTCAATACATCTTTTTGCACAAAAAGATTCTGTAATTTTTATTTTGGTTGATAACGGTGGTGGCGAAGCGGATTATTATTTTGCAGGAAATGTAAATGGGTGGAACCCTGCAGACAGTAATTATAAATTTAAAAAGGATGCTAACGGCACCCTTTTTTTAATGACTGTATTTGATAAAGGCACACAGCTGGAATTTAAATTTACACGTGGCAGCTGGGGCAAAGTGGAATGCACTGTAAATGGTAATGATGTGGCTAATCACAAATTAAAAACCGATACTGCAGAATTTAATGTTTATAATATTGAAGGCTGGAAAGATAAATTCAGTAATACAGTTATAAAACATACCGCCTCTGTAAACGTAAATATTTTAGATACAGCTTTTTTTATTCCGCAACTAAATCGTTACCGCCGTATTTGGATTTACCTGCCTGCCGATTATGCACCTTCAAAAAAAAATTACCCTGTTTTGTATATGCACGACGGGCAAAATTTGTTTGATGCAGCCACGGCAGCATTTGGAGCGGAATGGGGTGTTGATGAAACAATTGATTCTATGAGTGCAGCAGGTAAGCCATCCTGCATAGTAGTTGGTATTGATAATGGCGGCAATACAAGAATGAGCGAATATAATCCGTATGAATTTACATGGAAGGGTGAAAAAGAAGCAAAAACTTTTAACGCAGAAGGAGAGGCCTATGTTACGTTTGTTGCCGAAACATTAAAGCCCTTTATTGATAAAAAATTCCGTACGCTTTCATCAAAAGAAAATACCATTATTGCCGGTTCGTCAATGGGCGGGCTTATTAGTTATTATGCAGCATTAAAATATCCGCAGGTATTTGGCAAAGCAGGTATTTTTTCGCCGGCATTTTGGACTGCGCCGGCAATACAAAATTATACTGACAGTGTTGCTGCAAAAGTATCCGGTAAATTTTTCTTTTATGCAGGCGGAAAGGAAAGCGATGAAATGGTAAACGATATGTATGCGGTAACGGATAAATTTGGTAATAATTCTTCAGCTATGATTTATACAGTAGTTGATACAGAAGGTAAACACAATGAAGTATATTGGCATAAGTGGTTTGCCGAATTTTATAAATGGATGATAGCCGATGGATATAATATTGTAATTGGCAACGAATAATTAAAAGAAAGGAATACCAAACACAACCAGTTGAATTCGTAATTCCTAAATCTTATAACAGGTTCCCTCAAGCGCCAGTTCCGTATTTTCAAAAACTTCTTTTGCTTCAACTAAAAATTCATCCAGCGTTTCGTATTTGGAAGAGAAGTGCCCAATCAGTAGTTTTTTTGCTTTTGAAAGTGCAGCAATAGCGGCAGCCTGCACCGTGGTACTATGGTAACGGCTGGCGGCACGTTCAGCAGCATCTTTTAAATAAGTGGTTTCATGATAAAGCAGGTCGGCATGTTTTACAATCTCCACCAGGTCTTCGTCATAAATAGTATCGGCACAGTAAACATATTTTTTCCCTTTTGATGCGGCTGTTGTTACATCCTCATTTTTTATTACGGTACCGTCTTTTCGTGTGTAATCAAGCCCCTGTTGTAATTTTTCATAATAAAAAGGAGGAATTTCAAACTCAGCAACTTTGTCCGGGTCTATTTTCCGGGGGTTCTTTTTTTCACGGAATATAAAGCCCCAGCATTCTATACGGTGTTTCACCCTGAAGCATTCCACTGTTACTCTCTTGTCATCAACAATTTCTTCTTCTCTTTTTATTGCGTGAAAGTTAAGTTTAAAAGTGAGTGTGGTTTCTGAAACTTTTAGTTGCAGTTTAATAATTTCTTCCAGCGCTTTGGGGCCGTGTATATGCAGTTCATGTATTCGGCCCAACAGGTTCATGCTGCTGATTAATCCAATTAAACCAAAATAATGATCGCCATGTAAGTGCGAAATAAAAATACGGTGTATGCGGCTGCGGCGTATTTTATATTTTGAAAGCTGCATTTGTGTGCCTTCGCCGCAATCAATTAAATAACTTTCTTCAGTAGTTTGTAAAATTTGCGCAGTGGGGTTACGGTCAAAAGCCGGCAATGCAGAGTTGTTTCCTAAAATGGTTAATGCAAGCATTACAATAAGGGTTAAGAATTGGTGAGCAGTTAGTTTGTTTACACAGACATTATAACTTTTAAAAAAGTTGCTTTAAATTTTATCCATCCTCACCATCTAAAAGCTCCCGTTCAATTTCTTCCATCTGCACAATATCCCATGCTTCACTTTCAGTAGGTGTTACATTCATTAATTCAAGCAGCTCTTTTTCATCCAGTAATTTTTCAGCCTGTGGTTGTAAATTACAAATAACAAATGAGCAGTTGTTTTCATAAAATTCCTGCTGTACAGCCGCCAGTATTTCGCCGCTGTTTTCATCCAGTTCTTTTACCGCTTCCATATTCAGCACAATATGCGGAATGTCTTTTTGCAGGTACGGGAGCAGCAAATCTTTAATATTGGCTGCCATATTAGCAGCAAAGCTGCTTTCAAGCGGCGTTATAACAGTAAATTTTTCTTTGGTATCGGTTTTGACATTCATTGTTTAATCACCGGTTATTTTATGATTGGTTTTTGTAAAGTAAAGGAAATTTAATTGAACCATAGCTAAAATTGTTGTGCAGAAAATGCGCCGCTGTCCGCCTTTTTTAACTTTTTAACATATTAACATTTGCACTTTGCAGTAAACTTAATCTCTAAATTTATCGTTATTATTGTACAAGCTAAATAGAATCAAAAATGGACAACAATTTTTCAGCACGGGTTAAGGAAATTATTTCTTACAGCCGTGAGGAAGCTTTGCGCCTTGGGAATGACTTTATTGGCACAGAGCACTTAGTGCTTGGGCTGATAAGGGACGGAGAAAATACGGCTATAAAAACTCTAAAATCACTTAACATCGACCTGTTTGAATTACGAAAGGAAATTGAAATGGCAGTGAAGGATAAGACGGGTAAAAATATTGCCAACATAAATTCTTTACCGCTCACCAAGCAGGCAGAAAAGGTAATTCGTATTACTGTTTTGGAAGCCAAAGCACAAAAAAGCGCTTTGGTTGAAAGTGAGCACCTGATGCTCTCTATCTTAAAAAATAAAGAAAATATTGCCACTCAAATTTTAAACCAGTTTGATGTGGATTATGATGTATTTAAAAACGAATTGGGCTTTGTAACCAGTAACCCGCCTTCTGCTGAATTTAGTGAAGAGAACGAAGATGATTTTGATGAGGAAAAAAGGCAGTATGGTCAGCAAAAGTCGCAGCAACGTGGTGGCGCTGCCAACCAGCCCAAAACAAAAACCCCCGTGCTGGATAATTTTGGCCGGGATATAACACGTTTGGCCGAAAGCGGTTCTTTAGATCCTATTGTTGGCAGGGAAAATGAAATTGAAAGGGTCTCTCAAATATTATCACGTCGCAAAAAGAATAATCCCATTTTAATTGGTGAACCCGGCGTGGGTAAAACAGCTATTGTTGAAGGTTTGGCATTGCGTATTGTTCAAAGAAAAGTTAGCCGTGTGTTGTTTGATAAACGTGTGGTAAGCCTGGATTTGGCTGCATTAGTTGCAGGCACAAAATACCGTGGCCAGTTTGAAGAGCGCATGAAAGCCATTATGAATGAGCTGGAAAAAAACCGTGATGTTATTTTGTTTATAGATGAAATACACACTATTGTGGGTGCCGGTGGCGCCAGTGGTTCTTTAGATGCCAGTAATATTTTTAAACCGGCTTTGGCAAGAGGCGAACTGCAGTGCATTGGCGCTTCTACATTAGATGAATACCGTATGCACATTGAAAAAGATGGCGCATTGGATCGTCGTTTTCAAAAAGTGTTGGTGGAGCAGCCATCTGTGGAGGAAACAATTCAAATATTAAACAACATTAAAGGCAAATACGAAGATTACCATAACGTAACATACAGTCAGGAAGCAATAGAAGCCTGTGTTAAGCTGAGCGACCGTTATATGACAGACCGTTTGCTACCGGACAAAGCCATTGATGTGCTGGATGAAGTAGGTGCCCGCAAGCATATTAAAAATATTAATGTGCCCGATGAAATTGTAGAGCTGGAGAAAAAAATTGAGGATATTAAACTGGAGAAAAATAAAGTTGTAAAAAGTCAGCGCTTTGAAGAAGCAGCCAGTTTACGTGATACAGAAAAACGCCTGCAGGAAGAACTGGAAGCTGCAAAAAATAAATGGGAAGAAGAAAGCAAGCATAAGCGTTACCCAATAGAGGAAGAAGATATTGCAGAAGTGGTTTGTATGATGACCGGCATACCTGTTAAGCGCATGGTACAGGCCGAAACAGAAAAACTGCGCCGCATGGGTGATGATTTAAAAGGTGCGGTTATTGGTCAGGATGAAGCCATACAAAAAGTGGTGAAAGCTATTCAGCGTAACCGTGTGGGGCTTAAAGATCCTAAAAAGCCTATTGGTACATTTATTTTCTTAGGTCCAACGGGTGTAGGTAAAACAGAATTGGCCCGCTCACTGGCAAAACAAATGTTCGACAGTGAAGATTCACTCATTCGTATTGACATGAGTGAGTATATGGAGAAATTTACTGTAAGCCGTTTAATTGGTGCACCTCCCGGATATGTGGGTTATGAAGAAGGTGGCCAGTTGACAGAAAAAGTACGCCGCAAGCCTTACTGCGTAATATTGCTGGATGAGATTGAAAAAGCTCATCCGGACATTTACAATATTTTATTGCAAGTACTGGATGACGGACAGTTAACAGATGGTATGGGCCGTAAAGTGGATTTTAAAAACACTTTAATCATCATGACATCTAACATTGGTGCAAGACAGTTAAAAGACTTTGGCGATGGTGTTGGTTTTGCTACAGCAACCCGGATGGAAAATGCGGATGACAACAACAAAGCTGTAATTGAAAAAGCACTGAAACGTACGTTTAGCCCCGAGTTTTTAAACAGGATTGATGATGTGGTGGTATTTAATTCTCTTACAAAAGAAAATATTTTTGAAATAATAGATATTTTAATGAAGGGAGTAATGAAGCGCCTGGCTAATCTCGGATTCAGTCTTGAATTATCAGCCGAAGCAAAAGACTTTATAGCTGATAAAGGATACGACAGCCAGTTTGGTGCAAGGCCATTGCATAGGGCAATACAAAAATACCTGGAAGATCCTTTAGCAGAAGAAATTCTGAATATGAATGTGAAAAATGGGGATGTACTGCTGGCAGAACTGGATAAAGAAACCGAAAAAATAAGGTTTACTTTAAAGCCGCAGGAAACAAAAAAAGAAAAACAATCGGAAGTTTAAAGTTAGTACCGGTAAATAAAAAGAGCTGTCCTTTTATGGGCAGCTCTTTTTTTATAATACATTAACATCTTAATCACAAAGAGATTATTTATCTTTTTGTTGTATAAAAAAAGGCTGATGAAAAATTATAAAATGTTATGGGTTACTTGCGGCATTACAGCATTTATTGCAATGGGTATGGCATTGCCGCATGAAAATACAGATAAGCGTAACTTAAAAATACTGCCCGCAGATATAAGCGATAAGAAGTTAGACAGTATTATGGACTCTTATACTGAAGCGCTTGGTGTTAAGTGTAACTTTTGTCATGCTGCTGCTAAAAACAAGCCGGATAGTATTGACTTTGTATCTGACGCAGAACCCATGAAAGAAAATGCACGGATAATGATGCGGATGGTGATTGATGTTAACCAAAAGTATTTTTACTTTGATAAAACAACCCCGCCTGTTTACTTAAATGTGGTAAACTGCAAAACCTGCCACCGTGGCGAACCGATACCACAGGATCATTAATTCGCCTTTTCTTTATTAAAATGTAGAGTAACCCTTTTTTCAAGTATAGGTTTTCTTGTTTTTTTTCTAAAAGAGTGTCCGCATGCCTGTTAGTTTTGTTTTCGAACGAATAATTAAATTATTATTTTAATGTTTAAGCTTTTTAAAATAAGCCAATTGAAAAAATACGCAAAATAAAAATAGTATTTTCCGAAATAAATTGCGTTTTTGCTTGCACGTTACGATAATTTTACTAATCTTTGTATCCCCTAACAGAATATCGTACCTTCTTACACATAGTCTCCTTTCGCAACCTTGTTTTATAAAAGCCGTTATTTTTTAATCTAAACCCATTTGAAAATGCAAAGGAATTTGACTATCTCTTTAAAAACCACCTATTTGAAAAAATGCTTTTTTTCAATTTTATGCGGCTGTGGTTTGTTTATCAGTTCTGCAAATGCGCAAATACTGATATCACTATACAAGGAAACTTACCCAAACACTTACAACGCTGCTTATGCTTCACTAGTAAACACCGGTTTTACTGAAAAACTTGGCGGATGGTGGGCATTGAGTTCTGGTAATGGAAAAACTGCGGTACTTCCCTCTGTTTATTCTCCTGTTACAAATGCACTAAGCTTTGTTATGCCTTCAACAACTGGAGCCGGAGCAGCCGATGTTACAGTTACTTCTCCTGTAATTAATTTAGGTAATCCTGGTTGCAATGGTAAATACGACTTTGTATTTAAATTATATACCAACGACTGTACATCTGGCGATAATAGCTCGTATTTAGCTGTTGATTATTCAAAAGATGGAGGTATTACCTGGAGCTTAATGTGGCAGCAAACTTCGGGTCAGCTATATTCATGGCTGGGTCCTAATGCCGAACAGGATGTATGGCTTGCGTTACCATCAACTTATTTTACATCAGGCTTTAAGTACAGGTTCCGTACGCATAAAAATGCCAATACTGCCGGTACTTTTAATCCTTTTGTAGATGATGTAACTGTTTATTCGTATTCATGTTCAGATGTAATGAACTTAGGAAATCTTGTTTGGCTTGATATGAATATGAATGGCCTTAAAGATGCTACTGAACAAGGTGTGCAAGGAGTAACGCTGGAGTTGTTACGTGATAATGATGGCGACGGTTTAAACGACTGGGATTTTACACCACAAACCACAACTACAGATGCAAACGGTATTTATGCTTTTACAAACCTTACTGCGGGTAAATATTTTGTTTCGCTGATAAATGTAAATACCATTTACCGCATTGTACCAATAAATGCAGGAGAGCCTGATGAAGATGGAGATAATAATAACAATGCATTAACCCAGAATGCAAGCTTTACAAATGTTAGCGGCGGTTGGATTACATTACTGCCGCAATCTGAACCAACAAACGATGGAGATGGCAATAATGGTAATCTTAGTTATGATTTTGCAATTTATCCTGCAGCATTGTTGCCAGTGCGTTCAGTATCTCTTAACCTGTTATATACAAGCGGGGAAACAGTTGTTAGCTGGAAGACAATTAACGAGGTTAACCTGCTTATGTTTGAAGTGGAAAGAAGCGTTGATAATATTAAATTTGAAAAAATAGCTTCTAAAACACCTTCGGCTTCTTATGGCGGTAATGCATTGTACAGTATTACAGATGTAACGGGAAATAATTTTGCTCCGGTGGTTTACTACCGTATTAAAGTAATTGATAAGGATTCTAAATATACTTATTCTAACACAGAAGCCATAAGAACAAAAGGCAGTAACGAGGATAAAATATCTGTATGGCCAAACCCTTTTGTAAGTGAAATTAAAATAAGCCATACAGCTTTGCAGGCTACCAACCTGTTAGTAAAAGTTAGCGATAATACAGGAAGGGTGGTTAAAACGCAAAGTTATAAAGCTGCCACAGGTTTAAATCAGTTTACTATTGATAATATGGCTGGTTTTGCTTCAGGTATTTATACAGTTATGGTATATTCATCAGCAAGTAATACAAGCGCAGTTTATAAAATAATTAAATAATAACGGTTGCTTACTTTTTGCAAAGGCCGGGTGTGTAACACATCCGGCTTATTGTTTTATGGCTTTTATGGTTTTACTTCCCTCATCAGTAATTGCACTTATCATATAAATACCTTTTGCGTATATGTCGGTATTTATTAATTGCAGGTGTGCTCCCTGCTGCATATTTTTATTATTTATGCGTAACAACTGCCTGCCTGCGGCATCATAAATTATTAGAAGTACATTGCCTGCTTTTGGTAAAACATAAAAGATTTTAAGCTGCTGAGAAAAAGGTACCGGGTAAGCAATAAGATTTAACTGGTTGTTTTGTCCTTTAGCAGGCAACACATGTATCAGCTTTTTTTTTGTGAGGGAATCTTTACAATTAGTATCCTTTGCATCTGTCTGCAGGCTTACATCATAAATGCCAGGCACAGTATACGTGTGTACAGGAAACGCCGTATATGCAGTTGATCCATCACCAAAATTCCAGCTCCATTTGCTGCTTAAGGGCATTGATTTATCTGCAAATTGTACTTTAAAAGGGGCAACTCCCATAACCGTATCAGCACTAAAGTCAGTATGGCAGCAATTATCAACTTGTTGAAATAAAAAAACCGGAACAATAGCGGTATTATTAGTTTTGTCCGACTCTTGAATAAGATTTTTAGGATCCGTAACCGAAACAATATTATACCAGCCATTACAAATATTACCAAAAAAAATATCCTGTCCTTCATAGCCGGGATAATATACATCAAGATAGCCGGGATATATACCCTGCTCCGTTCCGCAGCCCGATATACTGCCCATACCAGGGTTGCCTACGTCGTTATAAGTAAGTGTATTCCCGTTTTTATCTTTACAGGCACCCGGCATGCTGTTACAGTCTGTTGTATTAATAAGGCAAAAACTTACTTTTTTATCAGTACCAATTAAAGGCCATGTAAGTGGATTACTATCAGGACCCTGTAAGCGTAAAGAATTAAACGTCCAGTCGTCTAAATGTATATGCCCATGTGCAGGATGATACTGCATATAGCCTGCACTTTTATCTGTATAGGTAATTGAAGCATCATTTTTTCTGTAAATGCGCTGCACCACTTCTTGTTTTGGGTTGCTTCCATTTGGGCATATTGTTGTAGTACAAGGCACTTTTACAGTATCGCAATAACAGTTAGTTGTACCCCGAATTTCAATGGGCCCATAACCAATGTTTGGAGTACCAACCCCTATTCTTATAAAACCATTAAATTCAATAAAATTTTGCTCAATTACTTTTGCAGAGTTGGTAATATCGGGTAACAGATCACAATTTTGGGTACCATCCGGGCATTTACAACCTTTACCGTTTGTTATAGTGCATACAGATGTTTCCGGCGTTTTGGGTGGGTTGTTACCAAATGTAATTGTAAAATTTAAAAGGCTGCCGCTGTTAAAAGGTATTTCATCAATAATACCAAGGCTCCAGGTACCATTAGGGTTTTGGCCATTGTTTATTGTATTAATGCTTTCTTCCGGTATAAAGCTGCCAATGAAAGGCGCAATGCCCTGTGCCACAGGTATGGTTCCATTTTCTTTAAAACACGAACTTGTAAAATGCTTTCCGTTTCCACCCCTGTTATTGACTAATTTTACTAATGTACCTGCAGGGCTTTTAATGTATATATCAAGGTTACCATCATAGTTATGATTAATGTTTAAGCAAACCGAAAGTAACCCATAATTTATTGAATCAATACTAAAGGGCAGGCCTGTTACTGAAACCGGAAAAAAAGTAAGCGTATTATTATCTGGTATTGCGCCACCGGAGGTATTAGAGAAAGATTGTGCAGCAGATTTGTTTGTTATACAAAAAAGCAATCCAGTTGCAACTGTAAATATTATGCGCTTCAAAATAAATTTAAATTTAATGGTTATATAAAGTTAGTTTATAATTGTAATGCAAACAGCGGAAAAAATATACTTACTGATGCTTTATGTACTATTAAAGTTGCATTTTTGTGTTTCATGAATAAAAAAATCATTATTACAATTGATGGGTGGTCAAGCTGTGGAAAAAGTACACTGGCGAAACAACTGGCTAAAAAGCTGGGTTATGTTTATATAGACAGCGGAGCCATGTACAGGGCCATTACCCTTTATTTTTTAAGAAATCACATTGACTGGACGGACAGTAAAGAAGTGAATGAAGCATTGCAGAATATCCTGATAGAATTTCGCTACAATGATAAATCCCAGCAATCGGAAATTTATTTAAATGATGAAAACGTTGAGTATGTAATACGGGATTTGGTGGTGGCGGAAAAAGTAAGCGATGTAGCTGCCATAAAGGAAGTACGCAGCTTTGCTGTGGCACAGCAACAAAAAATGGGGGAAAGCAAAGGTGTGGTAATGGATGGAAGGGATATTGGTACTACGGTTTTTCCAACTGCTGCACTTAAAATTTTTATGACGGCAGACCCGGCGGTTAGAGTGGAAAGAAGATTTAAAGAATTGTTTGAAAAAAATCCGAATGTAACTATTGAAGAAGTAAAAACAAACCTGGAAATGAGGGATTACATAGACTCTCACCGGGAAGTGAGCCCGTTGCGTAAAGCGGATGATGCCATAGAGCTGGACAACACCAACCGCTCCGAAAAAGAGCAGCTTGAGTTTGCAATGGCTTTAGTGCGTAAACTAATTTAACCTGCAAATTGTTCCTGCATTTGCTGCAGCGAAATTTCTGTATCAAAAAGCGAAACCAGTTTTTCAATAACGCCTTCCACCAGCGCATCAGGGCAACTGGCGCCGCTGGTAATTAATATTTTCACCACTTCTTTTTGTGGTATAAAATTTTCCGTTGTAATTTCTTCTTTATTATGAAAATTAAAATGCTGTATTAATGCCGGCGAAAGAATTTTTTCTTCATTATTAATAAAGTAGGTGGGTAATTTTTCTTCGCACAGCTCCACTAAATGGGATGTATTGCTGCTGTTGTAACCTCCAACCACCACTGCAAAATCTGCGGCGGTTTCCAGCAATCCGTATGCTGCACTTTGATTATCGTTGGTGGCGTAGCACAATGTATCTCTTGTATCTGCAAAACGTTCTGCAATGGTATTTTCTGCCAGGCCATAATGTTGCCGCATAGTTTCTTTTAAGAAATCTGCAATAGCCTGTGTGTCGCTTGCAAGCATAGTAGTTTGGTTTACCACACCAATGCGTTGCAAATCTTTTTCTGCATTAAATCCATCAGAAAATCTTCCTGCAAATTCATTGTAAAAATCAGCCAGTGCTTTTTCGCCGGTAATATATTTACTTAAAGCTATAGCTTCCTGCATATCGTTTACAACTACCGTTGGGGTGTGATGTGCCGCATGAGAAAATGTGGCTCTTGTTTCTTCATGCGTGGGTTTGCCATGCACTACAATGCTGTAATTTTTTTGTGCAATCTGCTCGCTGCGGTTCCATACTTTTTCTACAAAAGGGCAGGTGGTATTATATTTTTCTATGGCAATGCCAATGGCTTTTAGCTTTGCTTCAAGTGTAAGCGTGGTGCCAAAGGCAGGAATAATTACCACATCATCTTTTGTAAGTGTTTCAAAAGGCACCAGTTGTTTGCCATAAGTATCTTGCAAAAACTGTACACCACGTTGCAGTAAATCGGCATTTACCTGTGGGTTGTGTATCATTTCACTCAATAAAAAAATACGCTTGCCCGGGTTTTCCTCAATGGTACGAAAAGCAATATCTATAGCATTTTCCACCCCGTAACAAAAACCAAAATGACGGGCCAGGTAAATTTGTAGTGAACCAAAGTCAAGCAGGGTGGGGGCAAAATCTTTTTTCATTTTATCCTGCTGCCTGCGTTTGGCTTTAATAGCCGATATTAACGGGCTGCGGTAAATGATGGGAACATTAAACTGTTTCATACTTAAATTAACAACTGCAAAGGTAGTTTAAAAACACTATGGGCAAGGCGTATTGTAACAGTAAGCTGTAAACCAAAAACTACAAGCCATAAACCATAATCTGCTTACATTTGATGAAATAAATGAGCAACAATGCTGAGATTTTTCGCTTTACTGCTCAGTGTAGTTACGATTGCCTGTAATCAAAACACAACTGAACAAAAACCAAACAACACTGCAAAAATGACCGACACCACTTTTAAAAAAGCCGGCTGGATTAATAATACCAATGTATATGAAGTGAACCTTCGCCAATATACCAAAGAAGGAACGTTTAACGCTTTTGCCAAAGAGCTGCCAAGGTTAAAAGAAATGGGTGTACAAACACTTTGGTTTATGCCCATTACTCCTATTGCCCAAAAAGGTAAAAAAGGCAGCATGGGCAGTTACTATGCCTGCAGCGACTATACTTCTATTAACCCGGAGTTTGGCAACCTGGATGATTTTAAAAATTTGGTGAAAACCGCACATGAAATGGGTTTTAAAGTAATTATAGACTGGGTGGCCAACCATACAGGATGGGATCATGTATGGACAAAAACACACCCGGACTATTATGAAATGGACAGCGCCACCAACGATTTTAAAACTGCCAGTGGCATGGATGATATTATAGAGCTGAATTTTAAAAACCCTGCTTTGCGTATCGCAATGATTGACGCTATGAAGTTTTGGGTTACAGAATGTGATATTGATGGTTACCGTTGCGATCTTGCTTTTTGGGTGGAGCTTGATTTTTGGCTGCAGGCAAGAGCCGAACTGCAGAAAACAAAAACATTGTTCTGGCTGGCTGAAAGCGACCCTATTGAACACCCGGAATATTTTAAAGCATTTGACGCCTGCTATACATGGGCATGGATGCACAAAACAGAAGATTTTTACAAAAAGCAATTGCCTTTAAATACACTCGACAGTCTTATAAAGCAATACGACAGTGTTTGCGGCAACAACGATATTCCTTTATGGTTTACAAGCAACCATGATGAAAACAGCTGGAACGGTACAGAGTATGATAAGTATGGAGATATGGCAAAGCCACTGGCAGTATTTAGTTTTACATGGAATGGTATGCCGTTAATTTACAGTGGCCAGGAGCTGCCCAATAAAAAACATTTAAAGTTTTTTGATAAAGATGTAATTGAATGGAACGGGCAATACCAGTTGCATGATTTTTATAAAGCAATGCTTACTTTAAAAACTAACAATGCCGCGTTACGTGCCGGAGACAGTAATGTTACCACGTATCTTTTAACAACAGATGCACCTAGTAATATACTGGCTTACCTGCGTAAAAACGGCAACAGCGAAGTGTTGGTATTACTGAATATGAGTAAAGAAAAATTACGTTTTGAAATAAAAGATGCTGCAGTAACAGGCTATTACAGCAATGTATTCAGTAAAACGGATAATGACTTTACAACGGAAAAATTCTTTGAAATGCAGCCCTGGGAGTATTTAGTGTATGAGAAAAAATGATACGGAAATTAGCTGTATTTTTTAAAGCAGCAATGAGTGAGCTAATATTAAAAAGCCCCGGAATATTTTTCCGGGGCTTTTGTTAGTGCTTGTGCTTTATTAATCTTTTATTCGTTGCCAAGTGTAATAGGGTATTCGTACACACCATCATATCCGGGGTAAAATCCGCTGATGGTAATGTTTTTATTGCTGCCCACTGCAGCTTTTAATTCATCTACACTCTTCACATCTTTATCATTAATTTTTAAAATCACAAAACCATCTTTCATACGGGTTTGATCATTTAAAGCACCGGCTGCAATTTTCTTTACCAGTACACCGCCGTTTACACCATATTCTTTTGCTTTATTCTTGTCTAAAGTTAAAAGATCAGCACCCAGCATTTCCATAGCGCCGTCGGCTTTTACAATATCAAAATTGCCTACTTTGTTTTTTAATGTAACGGTTACAGTGTTTTCTTTACCGTTGCGGATGAAAGTAACAGGTACTTTATCACCGGGTTTAAATTTACTAACCTGCCCCTGCAGTTCGGCGCTGCTGGTTACATCCACAGCATCTACCTGTTTAATAATATCTCCTTTACGTATTCCTGCGGCATAAGCCCCGCCATCAGTAGGTACATCCTGCGCATAAATACCTTCTGCATTTACGGGTATGCCATTCTTTTTCTTCGTTTCTTCATCCATATCACTTGCGGCTACAAACTGTAAACCTAAATAGCCACGCTGTACTGTACCAAACTTAATTAAATCATCCACCACTTTTTTTACAATGTTAACCGGTATGGCATATGAATAACCGCTGTAATAACCTGTTGGAGATGCAATGGCTGAATTAATACCCACCAATTTGCCATCGGTATTAACTAAAGCGCCACCACTGTTACCCTGGTTAACTGCTGCATCTGTTTGTATAAATGATTCCACTCCGGATTTTTGATCGCCATTGCGATCTTTATTTAACCCAAGGCTTCTTGCTTTTGCGCTAACAATACCGGCTGTTACCGTTGTTTCTAAATTTAAAGGGTAACCAATTGCTAAAACCCATTGGCCAATTTTAAGCTCATCGGAATTACCATAAATTAAAAATGGTAAACCACTGGCATCAATTTTTATTACTGCTAAATCGTAGGCAGGGTCTGTACCCACCACTTTAGCTTTGTAAGTTTTTTTATTGTTAAGCGTAACGGTCAATTCATCGGCACCGTTTACCACGTGGTTATTTGTTACAATATAACCGTCATCACTTATAATAACGCCGCTGCCGCTGGCACGCTGCTCCGGCACAATGCCGCCACGGCCATTGCCAAAAAACTGGTCAAAAATATCATCGCCAAAAATATCGCTAAACGGATTTTGCTGGCGTGTTTTAGGCAGGTTGTTATTTACTTGCTTGGCGTTTGTTTTTGTTTTAATATGCACCACAGCAGGTAATGCTGCGGCTGAAGGAGCGGTAAAGTCTACAGCATTGTTTGGCGGCATAGTGCCATCAAAACCGGCATATTTGTAGTTTGACGGAACTGCACCCGTTTGCTGCCCTGCATAAGTGTTATCCTTCTTAATAAATGTGCTGTAACCCCAAATTACACCAATGGTGGTAACAGCGCTTACTGCTGCGGTGAATAAAACTTGTTTCAATTTCATTTTCTTAGGTTTTAACTGTTTTTAATTTTTCTTTTTGTTACAATCAGTATCTCTCTAATCAGCTGCATTGGTGTCGCACTCTTCAGCATCATTTTTAATCAGCTTTTTCGGTGTTTGCACTACAAAATAACGAAGCAGTTGCAATACAAGATTTACCAAAAGGCCTATTTAACATTTGTTTAGGAAGGGTTTCGTAGATTGTTTTTGCTGCCTGTCAATTCCCTATTCCTTATAAAGATAATAAAAACGCCATGGTATCCACTCCGTCGGCATAATCAAATAAGCCGGGTTGCTGCGCCAGCCCAAAAGGAATGTTTTCGTTACTTACAATACATTGCACATCCGTATTAACTGGCAGTAAAACTTTTATTTCATCAATATTTTTATAAAAGTTGTAATGCAATTGGCTTATGGGAGAAAAAATGCTTTCATTTTCTATAAGCAATATGCTGCCATTGGTCATGTAAAATTTATTATTGAGCAATGCCAGCGACAGTTGATAGTCATAATTGTTTTTGTACTTATTATGCTCTTCAAAATACTTGTATTTATCAAAGGCACGCAGCAGTGGTACAAAATCATAATTTTCCGGTACATTAATTTGGGTAACATTACGGCATCCAAGCCCAAAATATACATGTACATCATCTGCAAGTTTATCAAGTTCTGCTGCAGTTTCCCTGCCTGTTAATATGGCTACAGAAGTGCGGTTGCGGCGTATAATGTGTGGGTATTTGGAAAAATACTGTTCAAAATATCTTGCAGAGTTATTGCTGCCTGTGGCAATATAGGCATCGCAGCCTTTCAGCATATCTGCAAATACAATTAAATTACTGCACGCCGGCTCCCACTCGCAAAGCTTATCCGCAATATGCCTCAGCAGTATATCATCTTTGGTAGATGGTTTAATGGTTTGTTTGTGCCCACTTATAAATACACATAAAAAGTCATGAAAACCCACCAGCGGTATATTGCCCGCCATAACAATACCAATGTTTTTTCCTTTTATATTATCGTCTAAATGGTAATGAGCCACCCATTGCTGCAGTTTTTGTTCATCAAGCAAATGCGTGCAAATATTAGTTACTGCAAGCTCAATAAATGCCGGTGTAAACCATGCATTTTGTGCAGTTGCCCTGCTTTTAATAATGCTCCAGTTATCATCGGTTCCGGTAACATAAGCCTTTAATTTTTGTAATAAATCAATTCGGTTTTGTAAATTCATGTTATCCATTTTTTAAGTAGGGCTTACAAATAAATCCGGCACAATTTACAAAATGTATAATGCCGCTATAATGTTATCAGGGGCCAAAAAAATTTTGAAAGCGGTATTAATTATTATTAAATTGCAGTACAATACGATAACCCAAAATTACAAAGATGGCTATTAAAATTACCGACGAATGTATTAACTGCGGTGCTTGCGAACCCGAATGTCCCAACAACGCAATTTACGAAGGTGGTGTAGAGTGGGCAATTGCCGACGGAACCACTGTTAAAGGAAGCTTTACATTGTTAGATGGCTCTGTGGTGGATGCCGACCAGCGTAACGCACCTGTTAGTTCAGATACTTATTATATTACTCCTAACAAATGCACAGAATGCCAGGGCTTTCATGAAGAACCGCAGTGTGCTGCTGTTTGCCCGGTTGATTGCTGTGTGCCGGATGAAATGTATGTGGAAACAGTAGATGCATTACTGGCTAAGAAAGATAAACTGCACATTTAATTTTTTTTTTCATAATCCCGCCTTTGGCGGGACGACTCAGGCAGGTGATATTTCCTGCAGCAATGGCGAGGGTATTGAAAAATACTTTCGCCTTTTTGCTTACTAAACTTTACTTGTTTCATTATGCCCTTTACCTTTTCTCACCCCGCTGCTGTATTGCCATTCTGTAACAAAAAACGTATTGCAGTTTCTGTTACAGGCCTAATTATTGGCAGCATGGTCCCCGATTTTGAGTTTTTGTTTTTACTACGGGAGTCGCCTTACATTGGGCATTTATGGCCAGGCATTTTGTTGTTTAATATACCGGCAGCCATTGCTGCTGCTTTTATTTTTCACTTATTTATCCGTAACAGTTTAATACTGCACCTGCCGCAATTTTTGCAGCGCCGTTTTACAAAACATCTTTCCTTTAACTGGGTACAATATTTTAAAAAGCATTACTTCGCTTTTTTAGTTTGTGTAGTGCTGGGAGTTGCAAGCCATATTTTTATTGATGCTTTTACACACAAAGATGGTTTTATGGCAAAGCCGGCCTCATTCTTCCTGGCGGAAATTAAATTACTTGCATTTTCATTGCCTGTATATTTTATTTTGCAGTTGCTAACATCTGTTGTTGGCGGACTTTATATACTTTGGTACGTTTTTAATTTACCGCAACAAAAAAGCCCCAAAAAAACTTCGGGGCTTTTGCAATATTGGTTGTTGTATTTTATTTTAGTTGCAGCGGTATTGTTTATTCGTTTTACAATAACAAAACAATACAACAGTAATGAAGATATTATTATAGCATTCTTTGGCAGCTTTTTATATGCACTGCTTTTTGTAAGTGCTGTTTATTACAGCAAAACCAAAAAACTACAGCAGCTTACCTGAAGCTTTTACGCTGTTCTCTCTGTCCGCCAAAGTTTCTTTTTTTGCCTTCATCGCTGGGGCGTTTAAAACCGCCGTCAGCTTCATTCATTCTTACCACACGGTTATTGTAACGTTTACCATCAATGGCATTTATCATGCGGCCTGCTTCAGCGCTGTCAATTTCAACCCAGCTGTTCATTTCTCTCATATCAATTTTACCCAGCACTTCTTTTTTCAAATTACTTTCATCTAAAATAAATTGTAAAAAGCTGGCTTTATAAAAACCATCTTTAGTACCAAGGTTTACAAATAATCTTGTATAACCATTGTCACGGCGGTTAAAGTTTTGGCGCTCTCTTCTGTCGCCACCACGGTTGTCATTTCTGTCAAATTGCTGCCTTCTGTCTCCACGGCTGTCGTTGCGGTTAAGGTCTTCAGCATTTTCATAATATTTTAAAAAGTGGCTGAACTCCAATGCTGCTACCCGTTGTAAAATTTCTTCTTTGCTAACATCAGCAAATTTCTCCATCAGGTCTGGTAAATACGTTTCATATTCGCCATTGCTAACATCTGCCTGCATTAGTTTATCCATAAAATGGAAGAACTGCTTGCGGCAAACTTCCTTGCCTGATGGTACATCTGTTTTATGAAACTGTGCATTAATTAATCTTTCCAGCCCACGAATTTTATAAACCTCCCTGCTATGACAGATGGATACACAAACACCTGTTTTACCTGCACGCCCTGTACGGCCACTGCGGTGTGTATACACTTCCATATCATCGGGCAGTTCGTAATTTACTACATGTGTTACACCATCCACATCAATACCACGGGCAGCAACGTCTGTTGCAATTAAAAGCTGCAGGCTTTTTGTGCGGAAACGCCCCATCACTTTATCACGCTGTTGTTGTGTAAGGTCGCCGTGTAATGCTTCAATATCATAACCTGCTTTTGCAAGCCGCTCACTTATTTCCTGTGCATCGGCTTTGGTACGGGTAAAAATAATACCATACATGCCGGGGTTAAAATCAATTAACCGTTTCAATGCTTCGTAACGGTGCTGTGCACTTACAATAAAATACTGGTGATCGATATTGGCATTACCACTATTCTTTTTACCAACCGTAACTTCTTTAGGGCTGGTCATATAGTTTTTAATAATGGCTCTTACCTCTGGCGGCATGGTAGCGCTGAACAACCAGGTGCTTTCACGGTTAACCGTGTTATGCAATACAAAATCAATATCATCTCTAAAGCCCATGTTCAGCATCTCATCTGCTTCATCCAATACTACATACTTTACTTTTTGCAAGTCGATGGCTTTGCGTTCAATTAAATCAATTAAACGGCCGGGAGTTGCCACAACAATATGCACGCCTTTTTTAAGGTTGCGTATTTGCATGGTGATGGAAGCACCGCCATACACAGCTTCAGTAAAAATATTTTTACTGTATTTTTTAAATTTATCAAGGTCGTTGGTTATTTGCAAACACAACTCACGTGTTGGGCAAACAATGAGTGCCTGCACATGCCTTTCACCTGGTTCAATTAATTGTAATAAGGGTAAACCAAAGGCAGCAGTTTTACCGGTGCCGGTTTGTGCAAGGCCAATAAAATCGGTAGTGCCCGATAATAAAACAGGGATGGCTTTTTGCTGTATTTCCGATGGAGTTTCAAAACCTAAATCGGTTACGGCATTAACCAATGATTCGTTTAAGCCTAAGGCTTCAAATGCGTTCATATAAATTTTTATTTGCGATAGCCACATGCAAAGACCGTTACTGTGGTCTTCCGGTTTGCCCGGTATCATGCTTTGGCCGTTGGAAACCCTGCGTATTTAATAAGCAGTGCAGGAGAAAAAGTAAGTAACTAAAGTGTTCAGCAATAATCCTTTCAACAGCAACTGAGCATGTTCATGTAATTCTCAGTTATTAATAATGGGCGCAAAGGTAAGGCTTTATATTGGCTAAAACAATTAAAAAGCAGAACTTTACGTTTTAAAGATGCATTGCCGGCATTAAACCTTATCTAAATTACCCCGTCTTAAAAAACCTTAGCTACTCTGTATATATGCAAAAGTTTCACCTGATGATTGCGGCAATATTTGCCTGCATTACTGCCTGTGCACAAACAGACACACTTTCAAAAGCAGATAAAGCCATACTGGACTCTATGATGGCGAACGATGAATTTCTAAAGCTGATGAAGGAGGAAGCAAAAAATTCTTTTGATATAAGCCTTGGAATTGGCAACGGCGCTTTCAGCTCCGATAACCAGGCGGCAAATGCAACCGGTGTAAGCAACCAGGTGATATTTACACCTTCTGTAATGTACCGGCTTAAAAGTGGTTTTAATTTTGGAATAACAGGGTATTTAACAAACAGTACTGCCGGCAGTTTAGAGTTGTATCAAACAGGTGTAAGTGCCGGTTATGAGTATTATGGTAAAAAAGTTATTGCAGGATTATCATATACCCGCTTTTTAAGCGATACAAAAAAGTATAACAGCAAATCATTGTATCAAAACGATTTTTACGGTTACCTTAAAAAAGCCAAAGGCATTTTGCAACCGGGCATTGCAATTGGTTTTTCAAATGGTACATTTAAGGAAGCAGCAATGGCTAAATTTTTATTACGCCGTCCGCTTAATCCCCGTGGCGATACGTTAATTGTTGGAATGGATTCTACTACCAATAAATCAAGCTACTTTTCTGCGTCGGCTAATGTAGAACATGATTTTAGTTTTTATAAACTGTTTGATAAAGATGATGAACTGGATTTTACCCCATCACTGATTATGAATTTGGGCAGCGATAAGCTTACACAAACACATACAAATAAAATTTTTAACCGGCCGGCATTCAGCAGCCGAAAAAAAGTGGAAGCTGCCAATAAGTTTCAGTTACAGTCTCTTGCCCTGTCGCTTGATTTTACTTACAGCATTGGCAAATTCTTTTTACAGCCGAATATATATATTGATTACTATTTGCCCGAAACAACCACTAAAAGACTTACCACTATCTATTCAGTAACTGCGGGGCTCTCGTTTTAAATCCTCTTAACAAAAAATTACACAAGCGGTTATGCCGTTGGCATACATCTTGAACGTTAATGAGAAAACAATTTAGTATGAAAACAAAACTCTTATTCGCAGCGCTGATTTGTTTTATTTGTAGTGCCGCAACAGCCCAAAAAATACAGGTGGGTGTAAAAGGTGGTGCTACTTTAAACAAACTTTCAGGAAAAACTTTTAAAGAAGAATTTTCATTCGGTTATCATATTGGTGGATTTGTTTCGGTTGGGCTGGGTAAAAAATTTGCCATACAGCCAGAAGTTTTTTTGAACCAGGTAAATGTTGATACCAGCAGCAGTTTCAGCTCTATTTATAAATTTAATAAACTGGATAATGTACAGTTGAAATATTTAAGTATTCCTATTTTACTTAACTATAATGCCAACAAATTAATTACACTGCAGGCAGGCCCGCAGTTTGGTATATTGATGAATAAGAGTAATACATTTTTACAAAACGGGCAGCAGGCATTCAAATCCGGTGATTTTGCGATGCTGGGAGGTGTGCAGTTAAACCTGGGCAGCTTTAAAATATATGGCCGTTATACCATTGGCTTAAACAGTATTAATGATATTGACAATAAGGATCAATGGAAAAGCCAGGGTATACAATTGGGAATAGGGTTTAAGTTATAATTTTTCCGGACATTCAATCAACAAATATCAGGAACGTATGATGTGCACCGAGCCGTCTGCGTTCCTTTTTATTATGGCAGAAGGAGAAGCTGCAGAGGTTTCCTGCTGACGGTGCTGCACAATATAATCCACACCGTTTTTTATTTCTTCAGCTATTGCTGCAAAAATTTGTGGCGATGGTTGCCCGCTGATATTTGCAGAAGTTGATACAACAGGTTTTCTAAAACGTTTGATGAGCTGTTTACAAAAATCATCTTTCACCATACGGATGCCGATGCTGTTATCTGTTTTGTTAATGAGATTATCTGCAAGATTAATGGCGCCTTCGTAAATAACAGTGGTGGGTTTATTTACTGTTTTTAAGTAATCCGAAATTTCCGGGTGCGGTTGTGTTATGTATTGATTCAACTGGCGTTCATCGGCCACTAATACAAGCATACTTTTTTCATCGGGCCGTTGTTTGAGTGCATAAATTTTTGCAACGGCTGCTTCATTAGTGGCATCGCAGCCAATGCCCCAAATAGTATCGGTGGGGTAGAGGATGAGCCCGCCATTTTGCAAAACAGTTACACATTGTTGTATGTCATTTTCAAAACTCATAGTAAGCTGTTGTACACATTTATTACTGCGGCGGCACATGCCTGCTGCGTAAATTTTTGTGCATGATGAAAACTTTTTTCAATTAAATTATTTCTTAAAACTGAATTGCTGATAATTTGCTGCATGGCGTTTTTCATTTCTTCCACACTCAGCGGATTTATATATAAAGCTGCATCGCCACCAGCCTCTGGCAAACAACTGATGTTGCTGGTGATGGTGGGCAAGCCGCTTGCAATGGCTTCTAACACAGGAATGCCAAAGCCTTCAAAAATGCTGGGGTAAATCATGGCTAAAGCACTTTGGTAAATTGTCGGAAAATCTTTGGCGGTTTTAAAAGCTTCGCTGTTTTTTGCAGCGTCTGTTTCAGAAAGAAAAATGATTTTTTGCTGCAGGTTATTTGCTGCAATATAATTTTTTACCGTTTGCATATAACCATCTCCATTGCCAATAACAATTAAAGGAATATTGTTGTTTAACTCCTTTATGGCTTTGCAGATGGTTAATAAATTTTTACGTTCAATAACTGAGCCAACGTACAGATAAAACTGTTCCGGTAAATTATATAATTCTTTTACTCTTTGCTTTTCTTCTGCTGTTGCTTTGTTGAAGAAAGATGGATTGCAGCTTTGGTAACAAATGCTGATTTTGCTTTCCGGTATTTTGTAAAACTCAATAATATCCTGCTTTGTCTGGTTGCTGATGGCAATGATTTTATCAGCATGTTTGCAGGCATACATAAATTTTTTCCGGTAAATCTGTACATCAATTTTGCTGTACTGTTCAGGGTAACGCTCAAAAATTAAATCATGTATGGTAACAACAGATTTTATTTTGGTGTTTTGTATGCCGATAGGAATTTCATGGCTGAGGCCGTGATAAATATCAATTTTATTTTGAAGCAAATCTTTTTTTACCCAGTTGCTGCGCCAGGCGCTTTTAAATAGTGTTGATGGAAAAGCAGCAGGAGCAACTGCATGAACATTATTAAAACCTGCAGTATTAAATAAGCCTGTTATTTTAGGTGCAAACAAATAATACTGATGCTGCGGAAAGTATTGTGCCAGCGATGCAACCAGTGTGCGGCTGTAATGCCCCAAACCGGTGGTATTCTGGTAAGCCCTTTTTGCATCGAAGCCAATATTCATAGCGGCAAAGATATGTTTGGATTTGCGATTTTAGATTTTGGATTGCAGATTGCATATACGCTTTGATGAAAGCTGATAGTAATGTAAAAGTTAAAGTGAGTGATGCCGAGTCCGCACACAACCTTACTCGGCACAGGCACAACGATGTTGAAAGTTGAACAAATGTTTGTACCATAATTGTTTTAAATTCGCCGAAAATTTTACATAATGAAAGACTTGATTTTAGAAGCCTGGGGCAACAGGGAATTATTAAAAGATAAAAAATACAGCGATGCAGTAAGGACAGTAATTGAAGAAGTGGATAAGGGAAGATTGCGTACCGCATCACCATCAGATAATGGCTGGCAGGTAAACGAATGGGTAAAGCAGGCAATACTGATGTACTTTGGCATTCAGCAAATGGAAACATATACTTTACCGCCATTTGAGTTTTACGATAAAATGAAATTGAAAAGCGATTACGCATCGCTTGGTGTACGTGCAGTGCCGCATGCAGTGGCACGCTATGGCGCCTACCTTGCAAAAAATGTGGTGCTGATGCCGAGTTATGTAAACATTGGCGCTTATGTGGATGAAGGCACCATGGTGGATACATGGGCAACAGTGGGCAGTTGTGCACAAATTGGTAAAGGCGTTCACCTGAGTGGCGGCGTGGGTATTGGTGGTGTGCTGGAGCCATTGCAGGCAAGCCCTGTGATTGTGGAGGATGGTTGTTTCATTGGCAGCCGTTGTATTGTGGTGGAAGGTGTGATTGTAGAAAAAGAAGCAGTGCTTGGTGCAAATGTGGTGCTGACACAATCAACTAAAATTATTGATGTAAGCGGCAGCGAACCGGTGGAAATGAAAGGCCGTGTGCCTGCAAGAAGTGTGGTGATACCGGGCAGTTACACAAAGAAATTTCCTGCGGGTGAATATGGTGTGGGCTGTGCGTTGATTATTGGCCAGCGCAAACCCAGTACCGATTTAAAAACAAGTTTGAATGATGCACTGAGGGATTTTAATGTGAGTGTATAATTCAGCCGTTGGTTATTAATTAGTTTATATGCCCCGGACTGGTTTCCGGGGTTTATATTTTTTATAATGAAGGACAATAAGCAAAAACTATTGTGGGCGGGCATACTTATTACAGCAATTGGTTCATTATTTTTTTCAACCAAAGCGGTAATTGTAAAATATGCTTTTAGAGAAACTGCTGTGGATGCTGTTTCCCTCCTGGCTATCCGCATGTTATTTTCATTGCCGTTTTATTTGGTAATGGCATGGCTGGCTTCTAAAAATGAGCAACAAAAAAAACTAACACCAAAGCAATGGGTGTATCTTTTTTTATTAGGGATATTTGGTTATTACCTGAGCAGTTTGTTTGACTTTATGGGGCTTAAATATATTTCAGCCGGTATTGAACGGCTGATACTTTTTTTATACCCCAGTTTTGTTTTGCTGATTAACGCTATTGTGTTTAAAGAAAAAGCCGGCAAGCGGCAATGGCTGGCTGTTGCGTTAACATATGTGGGCATTGTGCTGGCGTATTTGGGAGAACTGTCTATGGAGAGAAATAACCCTGATTTTTTACTGGGCAGTTTTTTAATTTTTTTATGTGCTGTTACTTTTGGTATTTACATTGCCGGCAGTGGCCGTATAATACCCGTAGTAGGTGCCACAAAGTTTACTGCTTATGCCATGCTTTTTTCTACCGGTTCAATTTTTTTACATTTTATATTGGCAGGCAATTATACAGTTTTACATAGTGGCAGCAGTTTTGTTGGGTATGGGCTGCTTATTGCTATAGTTGCCACTGTTATTCCCAGTTGGTTAATTGCTAAGGGAACAAAAATGATAGGGTCTAACAATGTGGCAATAATTTCCACCATTGGGCCGGTAAGCACTATTTTACAGGCGCATTTTATTTTGGGTGAACCAATATACACGGTGCAAATAATTGGCACCATGCTTATTGTAACCGGCGTATTACTCATTGGCTGGAAACCCAGGGTTACCCAACCTGAATAAATTGAGTTTGTTTTTCGCTGTTTCTTTTTTTCACCTTACATTTGCAACCCTGAATTACGATGCCCAGATGGCGAAATTGGTAGACGCACTGTGTTCAGGTCGCAGCGTTCGCAAGGATGTGCTGGTTCGAATCCAGTTCTGGGCACTTGATTGGATTGGCTCCCAAAAACGGGAGCCAATCCTTTTTTAGAACGGCCAGAACACTTGTCTGCACTGCATATCAGGGCAAGCACTTCGTTCACACGGTTGGTTCGATACGATTTATTTTCAAAAATCAATTTTTCAGGGCATACCGAACCAATAAGCTGCTGTTTTGCCTTCAAATCCGCTCTGGTAAAGTATTTCGGGAGGTTCTCTACTATTTCAAGTGCAGAAGTCATGTACTCACTCAGGTTAAAATCCAGGGAGGATATTTCCCGTTTCTTTTTTTCAAGTTCCATGACTGTCTTTTCAAACCGGTTCTTTATGTCCCGATAATCTGATGGCTCTAATTGCCCGTCCAACATTAGTTGCTGGGCATTCTGAATGCGTTGCTGGTTTTTCTCAATTTCTGTATCAAGCTGCTGCTTGGATACTGATTGGTCTTTCCCGGTTTTCTTTGAATAGTCAGTAAGTATTTTCCTGAACACTTTAATGCCGCCTTTGCTAAAGGATATTCTTTCCAGTTCTTTTACAAAGATGTCATTGGCTTCCTCTGCCTTAAAACGTTCATTGCAGCCTTTTGAGCAATGATAATAAAAATACCGGCCGCCATTTCCTTTGGATGCACTACCTGTTAATCTTGTCCCGCATTTACGACATTCTAAAAATCCACGAAGGGGTAATTCTTCCTTCAACGTATTCTTAGCAGGAAATTTTCTTTTTCTTCCATTCAAAACATCCTGCACTTCATAAAACAATTCTTCACTGATTAAAGCCTCATGTGTTGCTGGTATAATAGATTCAGCTTCGTCTTTGTAAGCTGGAATAAATATCCTACCACAATAGATAGGATTACGGAGCATATTCCAGAACTGATTCTTGCTCACTTTAAACCCCCTTTTCGTTACTGCCTTCCAGCAATCCATCACCGTGTCAATTCCCTTTGCCACTTCTTCAAATGCCCAGGCAACATGCACAGCATCTTTATTAGGTTCAATAATCGGCCTGTTCAATTCATTCCTTGCATTACGGTAACCTCTCGGAGCTAATGTTACATGCCGACCTTCTTTCATTGCCCTTCGCATACCTGCAATCGTATTTAATGAACGCCTGTCATTTTCCACTTCAGGTGCGGCCAAGTAGAATGCGAGCATAATTTTGTTTTCAGGAACATTCAAATCAAGAGGTTGCTCAATACCTTGTGGTTCTAAACCCAATTTGTTTAACTGGTTAATCATTGCGTACGCATCACCTGCATTACGGCTGAACCTGTCCCATTTTAAAAACAAGAGCAGGTCAGCACATCC
>JBGAIJ010000007.1:0-231111 GCA_044225605.1 Ferruginibacter sp. | reverse complement strand
AAATTGATTGTGGGTAAACATGAGAAACTTGTTTCGCAGGAACTATTTTTAAAAGTAAATAATGTCCGTGCTGAAGCCAAAGGTAAATATGGCATCCTTCATCAAAAGCATCATGAAAACGTTCCTCTAAAGGTTTTCATGAAATGTTCCGATTGTAGTAGCCCCTATACCGGCTATATCGTAAAGAGCCGGAACCGCTGGTATTATAAATGCCGTTCTAAAGGTTGCTGCAATAACAAGAGCGCTGAAAAAGCCAATACCCATTTCATTAATTATCTTACAAAGTACGCCATTGTCCCACACTTGGTGCAGCCTTTTTTATTTGCCATGAAACACGAAGTTGCCAAACTGGAAACAGCAAAAGTGGACGAAGAAAAACTCTTAAAAAATAACCTGAATGAAGTGCAGAAAAAGATAGATACAATAGAGGAACAATACTTCATTCTGAAGTCCATGCCTGACGAAACTTATCAAAAGTTTCAGGCTAAGCTCACCGAAGAAAAGGCGCAAATCCTCCGAAATATTGACCAGGCTGGTTCAAGTATTTCGAACACAACTGAAGCACTGGAAAAAGCATTGCAATTTTCCCTGAAACTCCCGTCCCTGTGGGGTTCTGCAGATGTCAATCAAAAAGAAATTATCCAAAATCTAATCTTTCCTGATGGCGTAATCTACGACAGGAAAAAAGAAGCATTTCGAACAGAAAAAGTTAATGAAGTATTTCGCTGTATTGCAGTACTAAACAGCAGTTCAGGTGAAAATGAAACAGGACAAACCAGTAATGAAACCAATTTGTCCTGTTCTGTCGGGATGGCAAGATTCGAACTTGCGACCTCCTGGTCCCAAACCAGGCGCGATAACCGGGCTACGCTACATCCCGAACTATGGTTATCTACTTTATAAGAGCTTTTGAGTGCGGTGAGGGTGGGATTCGAACCCACGGTACAGAGTTACCCGTACGACGATTTAGCAAACCGTTCCTTTCGGCCTCTCAGGCACCTCACCAACCTAATTATTTATTTCAAATATCAAACTGTTCCTTTTCGTTCGCCAGCTGGCGGAACCTCACCAACCGGCCCAAATTTAATTGGGGTGGCAAAAATACAATTATGCAACTTATTACCCAAAACAAAATGCTTTTTTGGTGCAAATAATTCTGAAATGATGACTACTGGTTTGTGGTTGAAAGTAATGCGACGCAACGATGCTGATTGTTGCTGAAAAAGCCGGGTACAAAAAAGCCCAACTTTTTGGTTGGGCCTTGTAATTACTTTGTAAGGTTATGCCGCTTGTAACAGTTTTTTAAGCAAACTAATTTTAGGGGCGGCACAATACAGTTTGTTTAATTCAGGGTTATTTACAAAATCAAACTTTTTTGCTACCGGGTATTGCAGTTTATTACATGGCTGCCAGTTGTACTTTTTGCTGCAGTTCCAGCACACTTTCTTTAAACAGGCTATCGGTATCCATTAAATCTTTTACTGTTTGGCAACTATGTATTACTGTGGTATGGTCACGGCCACCAAAGTGCTCGCCAATGGTTTTTAGTGAGTTTTTGGTAAATGCTTTTGATAAATACATGGTTATTTGGCGTGCCTGCACAATTTCACGTTTACGTGTTTTTTGCAGCAGCTTATCGTAAGGCACATCAAAGTATTCGCATACCATTTTTTGTATGGCATCGATGGTGATTTCCTTACTGGAAGATTTTACAAAATTTCTTAGTACTTTCTTAGCCAATTCGAGGTCAATTTCCCTCTTGTTAAGCGAAGATTGTGCCAACAATGATATTAGTGCGCCTTCCAGCTCACGTACATTGCTATTAATATTATAGGCAATATATTTTACTACTTCACGGGGCATATCAAAACCGTCATTCTTCATTTTTTTGTCAAGAATTTCGATTTTTGTTTCGTAATCGGGTACCTGCAAATCTGCACTTAAGCCCCAACGGAAGCGGCTTAATAAACGCTCCTGCACACCTTCTAAATCTTTTGGTGGCTTATCGCTTGTTAATATTAACTGCTTGCCGCTTTGGTGCAGGTGGTTGAATATTGCGAAGAATGCTTCCTGTGATTTTTCGGCCCTGTTAAAGAATTGTACATCGTCAATAATGAGTACATCTATTAACTGGTAAAAATGTATAAAGTCGTTGATGGCCTGGTTGCGGCTGTGGTCAATAAACTGGTTAATGAATTTTTCGCTGCTTACATATAATACCACTTTATTGGTGTGCAGGCGTTTTACTTCGTTACCTATGGCTTGTGCCAAATGCGTTTTACCTAAACCCACACCGCCATAAATTACTAATGGGTTAAATGAAGTGGTGCCGGGTTTTTCTGCAACAGTTTTTCCTGCACGGCGGGCTACACGGTTACAATCACCTTCAATAAATGCATCAAAAGTGTACGCAGGATTTAACTGCGGATCTATCTGCATTTTTTTCAATCCCGGAATAACAAAGGGATTTTTTACAGGATTATTTATAACCAATGGAAAATCCATTTCGTTGTTTGAATAAGATTTAAAACCATGACCGGGAACATCCATTGTAAGCGGTTTGTTTTTGCTGTTACCGCTATCCACCATTATCCTGTACTCCAACCTTGCTTCTTTTCCTAATTCCCGTTTTAAAGTTTTTGCTAAAAGCGAAATATAATGTTCCTCAAGATACTCATAAAAAAATTGGCTGGGTACCTGTATTGTAAGAACCTTGTCTTTTAATCCAACAGGTTTAATTGGCTCGAACCATGTTTTAAAGTGCTGCCATTCTACAATGTCTTTAATTATCTCCAGGCAATTAATCCATACTTTATCAAACGCTTTCTCCATCAGTTCTTAAGCAATTTATATTATGTTGAGTTTAGAGTATTTTTCAGGGGGATTTTCCGGACAAAAATTACAATCATTTTTAAGTATGAAAATAATCTTTAGCAGGACAGCGAATATCGAATATTTTGTTGAAAAAAAAATTTTTTATTCCGTTGTTTTTTTGCCTACAACCACAGTATGGGCTTTTGCAAGATTATTTCTTTTTACGCCTGCAAAATCAAAATCCAGCCGCCCCATTTGTATACCGGCCCAACCCACCTGGTTTATCAATACAGTATTGCCTGATTTATTAATGTAAGTGTCGGGCTCATCCATAAAAGTGTGGGTATGCCCGCCAATAATCAAATCTATATTATCGCTTTCTTTTGCCAGCACAATATCGCTTACTTTATTATTGTCGTACTTATAGCCTAAATGGCTAAGGCATACAACCATATCGCAGCTCATTTCCTTTTTAAGTTTAGCAGCGGTTTCGTTTGCTTTTGCAATGGGGTCAAAATATTTGGTATTGCCATACAGGTTATCTGCCACCAAACCAGCCATTTCAATACCCACACCGGTAACACCTATCTTAAGCTTTCCTTTTTTAAATATTTTGTACGGTTGGTATTTATGTTCCATGGGTGTATTGGTAAAATCATAGTTGCATAATAAAACGTCAAACTTGCCATGCGTCAATTGTGTGGCAAAATTCTCCAAACCGGCATCAAAATCATGATTACCCATTGTGGCTGCATCGTATTGCATGGCAGCCATTGCTTTCATTTCAGGTTCGCCTTTATACAAATTAAAAAATGGGGTACCCTGAAAAATATCGCCTGCATCCAGCAATAATACCTGCTCTTCTTCACTACGTATTTTTTTAATCAGTTCTGCCCTTGCTGCAACACCGGCCAGCCCCTGGTTGCGGCTGCCGTCCATAGGAAAAGGCTCCAGCCGGCTGTGTACATCGTTTGTATGAAGTATAGTAAGCTTTTTTGCTTTGGCATCTTTATGCATTTCTGCAAACAGGCTGTTGCTGCTTAACAGTGCTCCTGCTGCCAATGCCGATTGTGCTATAAATTTTCTTCTACTCTGCATTTGTTACACGGTTTTCTGTTTTTGGTGCAATCTTCTTTCCTTGTTTATTTATGTCTGCCAGGTACTCAATTAATGCGTCCCTGTACACATAACCATTGTTTATTTGCGGAATTGGCCGCAGCATACTGCAATCATCACCACCATTGGCAACATAATCAGTAACTGCAATGGTATAATTGCCAGATTCGTTAAGCGGCACCCCGTTAATAAGTATATTAATGGCTGTTTTATTTTTTATTTGCCATTGTGCACCGGCTGCAGGCCAGCCGCCTTTACCGGAAATATGGTTTAAAAACTCCTGCAATGTTTTACCATTAAGTTTAAGCACCACAACTATATTATCAAACGGTGCCAGTTCAAAAAGCTTACCTCTTGTTATATTGCCAGCCGGTACAGAAGGAAGCCGTATGCCGCCGTAGTTTACAAATGCAGCATCTATATTTATTTTGTAAGATTGTTTTGCTTTAACAAGCAAAGCATCCACCATTACATTTCCTAAAGTACCTTCCGGTTGCTTTTTTTCCAGCTCCGTTTCTGACACCACCACCACAGCATTCATGCTTTTATTAACACTGTCCGCATAAGGCTGCAGCATGGTAATTAATGTACTGTCTTTTTTACCGGAAGGAGAAAACCTGTAATCAACAAATTTTACTGATTGCGGCTGGTAGGATGTTGTGCAGGATACTGCTGATAAAAACAAAAAAAATACTAATAAAATTTTAGTCCCGCTGCGCTGCATTGCAAATTAGTTAAGGCGTTCAAGGTAAAAGTTTTTTACTGCAATGCCAACAAAAGAAAGGAATAAAATATTTAGCAATAAAAGAAGTACATTTGGCATATTATATTATTATTATGAGTTACGAATTAACAGGAAAATTAGTGGCGAAATACGACACAGTGCAGCGTACAGAAACTTTTAAAACAAGGGAATTTGCTGTTGAAAAAACAGATGAAATAAATGGCCGCACCATTACTAATTATGTAAAATTTCAGTGTGTACAGGATAAAACTGCCATTATTGATAAAGTAAATATTGGTGATGATATAAAAGTGTACTTTAACATTAAAGGCAGCAAGTGGGAAAAAGATGGTAAAGTAAATTACATTACCAATTTAGATGCATGGCGCATTGAACAAATTTTACAAACAGGCGGCGCACAAACAGACAGTGAATTTATAGAACCGTTAGATACTTTTAGTGCTGCACCACCGGATGCGGTGGATGATTTACCATTTTAAGCGCAGGTTAAATTTCCGGAATAAATACCCGGCTTTAAAATATGCAACAAATACTTTCGTTAAAACTGCTGCCGCATGAAGCGGCCGATGAAGCTGCTATTAAAAGATACATCTCATCTTCTTCGGGCAAAAAACTCTCTGCAGTTACCGGTTTTCATCTCTTAAAAAAATCAATTGATGCAAGGGCAAAAACCATTTGGGTTAACCTTACGGTAAATGCATTTATTGATGAGCCTTTTTATCATCGTCCATTACTCCCTTTTAATTTTAAAGAAGTACATAATGCTGATAAGCAGGTGGTTATTATTGGCGCAGGCCCGGCGGGTTTATTTGCAGCATTGCAATTAATTGAGCAGGGCATTAAGCCTGTTGTTTTAGAAAGAGGAAAAGATGTACGTGCAAGGCGCAGGGATTTAGCAGCACTGAATAAAGAAGGTATTGTTAACCCCGACAGCAATTATTGTTTTGGTGAAGGTGGTGCCGGCACATACAGCGATGGTAAATTATACACCCGCAGTAACAAACGGGGCAGTATTGACCGCATATTAAACCTGTTTGTACAATTTGGCGCCGAAGAAAAAATTTTATACGAAGCCCATCCGCATATTGGTACTAATAAACTGCCGCATATAATTACAGCCATGCGGCAACAAATTATTGATTGCGGTGGCGAATTTTTATTTGAAAAAAAAGTTACCGGTTTTGTACTTGAAAACAATACCATTAAAGCTGTTAAAACAGCTGATGGCAACAGTTTTAAAGCTGCCGCTTTTATTTTAGCCACCGGCCACAGTGCCCGTGACATTTTTGAACTGCTGCAACAGCAAAATATTTTAATTGAAGCAAAGCCTTTTGCGTTGGGTGTACGGGTTGAACATCCGCAGGAATTAATAAACCAATGCCAGTATAAAACCAATGCTGATAATATTGCATTACCGCCTGCGGCCTATAGTTTGGTGCAGCAGGTTAATGGCCGTGGTGTATTTAGTTTTTGTATGTGCCCCGGAGGAATTATTGCGCCGGCAGCCACAGCACCGGGAGAATTAGTTGTAAATGGCTGGAGCCCGAGTAAAAGAAATAATCCTTATGCAAACAGCGGTATGGTGGTGCAGGTGGAAATAAAAGATGCAGTGGAGAATATGAAGAAATATGCAATACGCAATGCTCAACAATCAATATTCAATGAAAAAAGCCCTTTGCTGATGATGGAATTTCAACAAATGGTGGAGCAGCATTGTTTTAATGCCGGCGGCGGAAACCTTGTAGCGCCTGCGCAAAGAATGGCCGATTTCAGCACTGGTAAAATATCTTCTTCATTGCCTGAATGTTCTTATCAACCCGGGTTAAAGAGCGTACAAATGAAAGATGTATTACCTGATTTTGTTTACCATGCTTTGGCAAAAGGCTTTATTGAGTTTGGCAAAAAAATGAAAGGCTATTATACAAACGATGCAGTGGTGGTGGCTACTGAAAGCCGCACCTCATCACCTGTACGCATACCAAGAGACAATGAAATTTTAACACACCCCCAAATAAAAAATTTATACCCTTGCGGCGAAGGCGCCGGTTATGCAGGAGGTATTGTAAGCGCTGCAATGGATGGAGAAAGAGTGGCAATAGCTGTTGCAGCAACTATTAAAACTTAAACACCGGTGTTTTAATATCATGATAAAATAAAAAAGTCCATTTTTCATTTTGGCCCTGTTGCCACCATTGCTGGCGCAGCTCCATGCAAAGTTTACCATCATAATCATATTTGGCAACAAAGCGGCTTTTCATTTGCTGCAGTTGCGGCGCTACATCACCACCAAAAAATATTTTTTCTCCGTCTTCTTCAATAAAAAATACCTGGTGATACGGGCAATGAGCACCTGTTACTTTATAACTGATATAGTCGTCAATTATACCATCGCCTTTTGTAAATATCACTTTATCTGTACTGCCTAAAATTTCAAACTCATCCGGTGTGTAAGAGGGTTTGCCCTTCGCCATTGCAAAATCAAACTCATCCCTGTTTACATAATACTGTGCATTGGGAAAGCTGATGAATTTATGCCCGAGAATTTTATCTTCTTTACTTATGCCGCCGCTATGGTCTTTATGTAAATGGCTCATCAGCACTTTGGTAACATCCATTGGGTTAATACCATTATCCAGCAGGTTTTGATGAATTTGCAAACTGCCATCGGCATTACTAAATCCAAGCCCTGCATCAATTAATAAAATATCTTTTGATGTTACTATACAAAACGGCTGAATCTCCACTAATAAACTTCCTACGGGCCGTTGCTGCAAATCGTCTGTTGCTGTGTTAAACGGAACAAATTTTTTTGTGCCGTCAATTGTAAAGGCACCTTCGCTTAATGGTATAATTTTCATAAACCCCCTCCGTCCCCTAAAGAGGAACTTGATCTCCAATAAATGGAGTTTGCTTTTAATTATTAAAGTGTAAAAATAATTGAAAAGAATTTTAACACGGTATAAACTTCGTAAGCCGCTTTAGGGGTTTGGGGTTGTGTTATCTTAAAACCATTTGCCTGTCTTTATCAAGGCGTATTAAAATAAAAATAAGTACCGTAAAAGTAATGAGTGAAGAGCCGCCATAACTTAATAAAGGCAGCGTAATACCGGGTGATGGTGCAATACCCATTGTCATACACACATTAAGCGCCACATGAAAAAACATAATGCCTGCCACGCAATAAGCATACACCCTGCTAAACACACTCCGTTGCCTTTCGGCAATAAAAATCATACGCAGCATAAACCCAAAGTATAACAGCATTACAATAAGGCTACCCCAAAAGCCAAAGCTTTCGCCTACAGAAGAAAATATAAAATCGGTGTTTTGTGCAGGCACAAATTCACCCCTTGTTTGTGTGCCCTTTAAAAAACCTTTGCCCCAAAAGCCACCGCTGCCAATGGCAATTTTACTTTGCTTTACGTTATAGCTCTCTACTTTTTCGCCGGAGTTTTTTTTAACGGTACCCAGCTTTGCAAATTCCTTTTGAATTTCGGCCACCCGATCGGGGTTTTTAAACTTATAATCATCAATACCAAATGTTGCAAAAATCCGCACCACCTGGTGTGGCTTTAATACTTTTTCAAACAGGGCTGGCACCAAAAATTTTTGTACGCCCACGCTAAGCAGCCAAACGCCTGCAATTAATATCAGCATTGATTTATCCCGTTTAATTTTACGGCGGTATAAATAAATAAATGCAGCGGCAATTATTGTAAGTGCAATAAACAATGTATTAGGCGGCACCACTATGCTTGCAATAATTAAAACGGTAAGCGAAAACATTAATACCAGGTAAATGGCTGGCAATCCTTCTCTGAAAAAAGCAATGGTAAAAGAAAAATAAACAATGGCGGCGCCCGGTTCTTTTTGCAACACCGATAATATGGCAGGCGCAAAAGCAATAGCCGCAGCTATTAACTGCGATTTTGATTTTGAAAAATCCGTTTCCGGCAGCGATAAATATTTTGCAAGCGCCAGCGATGTAAATATTTTACAAACCTCCACAGGCTGCACATTCATAAACCCAAGTGGTATCCAGCTTTTAGATCCTCCCACTTCTTTACCAACCACAAAGGTTGCCAGTATTAACAAAATGCCCGCTGCATAACCCAAATTAGCAGTGGCGGTAAAAAATTTACTGTCGGTAAGTAAAATAAATATGGCTACAAATGCGCCTGCTATAACAAAATAAAATTGTTTGCTGTATTCTTTTTTAAATCCTAAAAAAGTTTGAATTACATTATCACCGGCTTTGTATTCAACCGAAAAAATACATACAAGGCCAATAAGCACCAGCGATGCATACAGCAGCACCATTACCCAGTCTATTCCTTTTGCTATGGATGGATTTTTTTGATACATGTTGTGAGTGATGAGTTATAAGTGATGCGTTATGAGTATTGGCTGTAGTTACACCGCCCTATACATAACTGCTTACTAAAAACTCACTCATTATTTACAGTGTCTTTAGTTTCCGGTTTTCTTTTTTCGTCAGGAAGAACGGCTTCCGTTTTTATAATTATTCTTTTGTCGCCGCTGTCTTTAAGCGGTTTGTCCGTTTTTTTATCGTCTTTCTTCATACTATCCAGTCCTTCTTCCTCATCACCTTCATCTATACCTAATGAATCTTTAGCAATTTTTATATACCCTTTTAAAAGCAGGTATGCCGAATCTTTTGAATGCACCAGCGAATCCTGGCGGCGCATTTCTGAATAAATTCTTGGCGGAATTAAATTCAGTTTAGACAACTGATCTATTCTTGCCAGCCTTGGTTTTTCTGTAATAGAATCTTTCAAATACTTTTCAATCATTAAACCTACAATTGGTGCAGCGTAAGTACCACCAAAGCGGCCGCTGTTTTCCACCACACACATAATAGCAATTTTAGGATTTTCTCTTGGCGCAAACCCTGCAAAAAAAGCATGGTTAGGTTGTTTTACTCCCCGGTAGTAGTTTTCTACTGTACCAGTTTTACCACAAACAGTTATACCCGCAATTTTCGCTGCAACGCCGGTTCCTCTTTCAACCACACCCTGCATACCATCATGTACCGCTTCAAAAATACTGTCGGGTATATCAATGGCTTTATGCTTTTCTTTAAAACTATCCAGTGAGCCAAATTTGTCTCCGCCTTCAATAGAGTCTACTAAATGTGGTGTAATATACCAGCCTTTATTGGCAAGGTATGCCATTTCATTAGCCACCTGCAATGGTGTTACATCCACTTCGCCTTGCCCAATACTTACCGACCGGGATGTACAAAAATTCCATTTGCCTTTTCCATAACGCTTGTCGTAAAACGCAGCATCAGGAATAAGCCCTTTTTTTTCTGAAGGCACATCAACTCCCAGCCTGTGGCCCAAACCAAATGCTGCCATATATCTTGCCCATACATTCCAGCTGCTGTCTACACTGGGATATTTAGGATTATTAATTACCCGTTGCATTACATTAGCAAAATAGGTGTTATCCGAAATGGTGATGGCACTGCGTAATACAAAAGTTCCCCTGTCTAAACAGCCCATTGGTTTGCCGCTGCCGCAGCCATAAAAAGCACCGCCGCATGAAAAGGGTGTATTGGTTGTTATTACTTCTTCATGCAAACCAATTAGTGCCTGCAATGTTTTAAAAGTAGAACCGGGAGAATACGTGGCACTTACGGTACGGTTTAATAATGGCGATGCAGGATTTAATAACAGTTCTGCAATATGTTTTTTTCTTTCTGCACCGGTTAGCAGTTTTGGTTTAAAGTTGGGGCTGCTTACCATACATAATATGCCGCCGGTTTTAGGATCAACTGCAACAATAGATCCCAGTTTATTTTCCATGAGCTTTTCTCCCAGCATTTGCAGGTCAATATCCAGGGATGTGTGCATGTTTTGCCCGGCAATGGCAGCTGTATCATACCGGCCGTTTTCAATACGTTCTGTTAAACGGTTTTTATTATCTCTTTTCCATAACTCAATACCCCGCTGCCCCATCAATACTTTTTCATATGTTCTTTCCAGCCCTGCTTTACCAATATAATCACCCATTACATAACCATCGTACTTGGGATTTTTTAAAATGTTACTGTCCACTTCCCCAAGGTAACCTAAAATGTTTCCGGCTGCATCGTACGGATAATCTCTTACAGAACGTTCCTGCAGGTAATAGCCCGGTGCAAAGCGGTACATATTCTCATTCAGCTTGGCCATTTTTTCATTGCTCAGTAATGCCTCAAATACAGAAGGACGGTAACTTTTATTTTTAATAATGGCATTTACTATGCGCTTGCGAAACTCTGTGGTATCAATACCGATGATAGTACAAATTAATGCCGTATCGGTATTTTTAATTTTACCGGGCACCACCATTAAATCGTAAATAGTGGAGTTTTGTAAAATAGCTTTGCCTTTACGGTCGTACACAATTCCCCTGTCGGGGTAAATTACTTTTCTAAAAGTTCCCTGGTCATCTGCCTGTGCTTTGTATTTAGATGAAAACAACTGCAGGTTCATCAACTGAAGAACAATAATTATAAACACGCCGGCAAATACCAGCATAATTACATTTTTTCTTGATTGATTGAATACAGACAATGGGGGTTATTATTTATGGTTTGTAGTTTTTTGTTTTATGCTGACGCTAAAATTTTAAACTGTATTGGTTCGGAATTTTTGTTTGCGAACAACAAGCAGTTCGGTAATTATTATTAACACAAGGCTTACAGCAGCGGACAATAATGTTTTAGCTAAGAAATACCACATGTTACCAAACTGCCATGCTTCCAGCATAAACAACCAGGCATGATGAATTAATGTAAGTACTGCTACATAAATAAAGTATTGCAGGTTGCCCCCAATACTTTTTATGGAAGGTTCTTCATAATTACCATCTGCCCCTTCCTGGGGAATGATAATATTTATAAGAAAAGGCCGTACGTAAGCAATCAGCACACAAGCTGCCGCATGAAAACCCGGGTTATGGCGGAAACTGTCCAGCGTAATGCCTAATGCAAAAGCTGTAAGCATTAACCAGCTGCGGCTCATATTAAAAGGCAGCCAGAGTATAAATAAAAAATACAGGTATGGCGTAATCATTTGATGCAAATGAATTTTATCCAGCACAAAAACCTGTACCAGTATAAACAATGCAAACCTTATTATATTTTTTACCAGCGATGACATGTTTTGTTTTACTTGCTTTGCTGCGTTGCTTTGTCAAGCATTTCTTTTATTGCTTCCTGCTGCTTGTTATCTATTACGTAAACGTATTGCAGGTTATAAAAGTCTGCCGCCGTTTTTAATTTTATAGAATAGTTGCTGGTGCTTTTTTCGGGCACCACTTCTGTTACTGTACCAATTAATAACCCTTTAGGAAAAGTTGTACTAAAGCCACTGGTAATAACGGTATCTCCCTTAGCTACTTTAGCACTTTTGGGAATGCCTGTAATAGAAATAATATTGGGTGCCTTACCATCCCAGCTTAATGTACCCGTTTCTCCGCCTTTTAATAATTTACCGCTTAAATGACTGTCTTTATGCAACAGGCTCATTACAACTGCATAATCGCTGCTAACTGCAGTAATAATACCCACCACCCCGTTGTTAACATCAATCAAACCCATTCCTTCTTTTAATTCCTGGTTTTTACCACGGCCCAAAACAATGTAATTGCTCTGTGTGGTTACAGAGTTTTCTAATACAGTTGCCCGCAGGTAACGGTATTTGCGGTGTTCTTCCAGCGAATCAATCTTCAGTGTATCAATCACAAATTTGCTTACGGTATCCGGTACCTGGAAGTTTTCCTTTAGCTTATTGTACAATTTTTCGTTAGCCTTCCATAACGAATCGTTTGTTTTTTTAAGGTGGAAATAATCTTCTACCTTATTGTATTGCTCATTTATTTTTCCTGTAAGCTGGTTAGCTGTGTTTGAAAAAACTGCATTATGGTAAGTATTGTAATGTACAATTAAATATATACTGAATCCCTGTAAGAGCAGGAATAAAAGCAAAGTGGAATATCGGCGTATGAAGAGAAATATATTACGCACCGGAGGGAATTATTTAATGTCGAATATAAAATATCGAATGTTGAGCAGCTTGTTACATTCAACATTCGATATTCGATATTAAAGTTTTTATCTCATTACAAATGGGTACCTGTCGTAATGCTTTAATGCAATACCGGTGCCACGTACCACACTCTTCAGGGGATCATCAGCTACATGAACCGGTAATTTAATTTTTGCCTGTAAGCGTTTATCCAGCCCTCTTAACAATGCACCACCACCAGTAATGTATAAACCACGGCGGTAAATGTCACTGGCTAATTCCGGTGGTGTTGTTTCCAGTGCTTTTAAAATAGCTTCTTCAATTTTAAAAATACTTTTGTCCAGCGCTTCTGCCACTTCCTGGTAGCTTACCATTACCTGCTTGGGAATACCTGTTACAAGGTCACGGCCATTTACTGGTATATCATCCGGTGGATTATCTAAATCTTTCATGGCAGCACCCACCTGTATTTTAATTTGTTCGGCAGTACGCTCACCAATTAACAAACTGTGGTAACGGCGCAGTGCTTCCATAATATCAGCCGTAAATTCATCACCTGCAATACGTATACTTTGGTCGCACACAATACCTGCCAGTGCAATAACAGTAATGCCTGTTGTACCACCGCCAATATCAATAATCATGTTACCTACAGGTTCTTCTACATCAATGCCAATACCCAAAGCCGCTGCCATGGGTTCATGAATTAAATAAACTTCTTTGGCACCTGCTTGTTCAGCACTGTCACGTACGGCACGTTTTTCCACCTCCGTTATACTGCTGGGTATACAAATCATCATACGCCAGCTTGGTGCAAACAAAGGTTTTTTAGGATAGATCATTTTGATCATTTCCCTTATCATCAGTTCAGCAGCATTAAAGTCCGCAATTACACCATCTTTTAAAGGACGAACGGTGCGGATGCTTTCGTGGGTTTTTTCATGCATCATTAATGCTTTTTTACCCACAGCTAAAATGTTTTTGGGGTTGTTACGGTCAAGCGCCACAATGGATGGTTCATTCACCACCACTTCATCATTATGTATAATGAGGGTATTTGCAGTACCCAGGTCAATTGCAATTTCCTGCGTAAAAAAATTAAAAAGGGCCATATTTAATTGTGTGAAAAGGGGAGTAAATTAATGCAGGCAAAGTTGGAGGAAAATATTTGAATTAACAATGGCAAAGCTTTTATTTTTCAAACATTTGGCTAAAACTTCTCCGGCTTGTTTTTCCTGTTGTTATTTAAACTCGTAACCAATGTCTGTACGGGAGTACATATCTTCAAAAGATAATTGCTCCAGCATATAATTACTTTGCTCTGCGGCCTCGGTAATACTGTCTCCAAAAGATGTTACCACCAGCACTCTTCCTCCATTGGTTACAATGTTATCGTTTTCATTGGTTGTGCCTGCATGAAACACCATGCTGTCCGGCAGTACATCTTCATCAAGACCATTTATTATTTTTCCTTTATCATAATCGCCGGGATAGCCGCCACTTACTGCCACTACAGCTACAGCAATCCGTTCATCCACTTCAACCTTTACTTGGTTTAAACGGTTTTGCGCTGTTGCAACTAACAGCTCCACCAGGTCATTTTTAATACGGGGTATTACCACTTCTGTTTCGGGGTCGCCCATGCGGCAGTTATATTCAATTACTTTAGGCGCACCATTGTCATTCATCAGCCCGAAAAAGATAAATCCTTTGTATTCCAGTTTATCTTTTTTAAGCCCGGCTACCGTTGGCTCTATAACCTCTTGCTTTACTTTTTGCAAAAAAGCAGCATCCACAAACGGCAATGGGCTTACTGCACCCATACCGCCTGTATTTAATCCTGTATCACCTTCGCCTATGCGCTTATAATCTTTTGCTTCGGGCAAAAGCAAATAGCTTTCTCCGTCTGTCAATACAAAAACACTTAATTCAATACCTTTTAAAAATTCTTCCACCACCACTTTTTTGCCTGCTTCGCCAAATTTTGAGCGATGTATCATCAGTTCAAACTCAGATAAAGCCTCTATAGTGTTTTGACAAATTAAAACGCCTTTACCTGCTGCCAAACCATCGGCTTTTAACACAACGGGTAAACTATGCTGTTTTAAATAGCCAATGCCTTCTTCATAATTATCTGCAGTAAATTCTTTGTAAGCAGCCGTAGGTACATTATGGCGCTGCATAAAATCTTTTGCAAAAGCTTTGCTGCCTTCTAATTGTGAAGCTTTTTCTGAAGGGCCGATAACCGCAATATGTTTTGTTGCCGGGTTGTTTTTAAAATAATCATACACTCCTTTTACCAAAGGTTCTTCCGGGCCTACAAGTATCATTTCTATATTATGGGTACTGCATGCAGCAGCCATCGCATCAAAATCTGTTACAGCAATTGGCAAATTGGTGCCGCATGATGAGGTTCCGGCATTACCGGGGGCAATAAAAAGATTATTACATAAAGAACTTTGTTTCAGCTTCCAGGCAAAGGCATGTTCCCTGCCGCCGGAGCCAATCAACAGAATATTCATGGATTAAAGAAGGTTTTTTGTATTGCTGAACACTTTAGCGCAGCGAATTTAAAATTATACTATGTTATTACCATATTATTTTTATAAATGGTACCTGAAAAATGAGCTTACAATTAAGCAAAGGCTATGCCACATAAATCATGCTTTAAAATGAATATGGCAAAATGGCCTATCTAATTATAATTTGTGTATTTTGGGCTATTAAACTAACTAAACAAGCATTAAAAAACTACGATTTATGAATGAAGAAATTAAAACCGGCAAACACCCCAAAGGCCTTTTTGTGTTGTTTTTTACAGAAATGTGGGAACGGTTTGGTTATTATTTAATGGTGGGCATTCTGTTGCTTTTTCTAACGAACAGTACAGGTAAAGGATTGCCCCGTGCTTTTGGCGCCGATGTGGTGGGAACTTTTATTGCGTTGGTTTATTTAACTCCTTTTATTGGGGGCCTGCTTGCAGACAGGTATTTAGGCTATATCAAATCAATTTTTATTGGCGGCTCAATGATGGCAGCAGGTTATCTTACCATTGCGCTGCCCGGCCAATACACCGCTTATATTGCCATGGGGCTTATTATTGTAGGTAATGGTTTTTTTAAACCCAATATTTCAACCTTGTTAGGCATTATGTATAACAGGGATGATTTAAAGCCTTTAAAAGATAATGCTTATAATATCTTTTACATGGGTATTAATATCGGTGCCTTCTTTTGCAATTTTGTTGCGGCTATACTCCGTAATAAATTTGAAGGTATTGCCGGCTGGCAGGCTGCGTTTTCTGCTGCTGGTATTGGTTTAATAATCGGGTTGATAACTCTTGCAATTAATCTTAAACACATAAAACAATACGATGTAAAAAAACCAATGCAACCCGGCGATATGCCTACTTCAACAATATTAGGTACTGTGTTTGTGCCTATGATTGTTTTTGCAATAATTGGATGGATGATACCTAAAAACATTTTTGGCAGCGACTCGGCTGATGCATTTATGTTTGCCTGTGTACCCGTAATTGCTTTTTATGTTAATTTATGGAGAAAAGAAAAAGGACAGGACAGAAAAGGTATTGGCGCTTTGTTATTTGTTTTTGCTGTATCAGTAATCTTCTGGACGATATATAATCAAAACTCAACGGGATTAACTATTTGGGCAGAATCGCACACTGAAAGGTCTATACCGGAGTTTATGGAAAAACCTGCAAATGCTGTAAATGCATTACAAACGCTTGAAACAAAACCACAACTTACAGACAGCCTTGACAGTTATATGAGAGTGGTAACTGATGACAGCGGCCATGCCATAAAAACAATGGGACCAGACCCATATTTTGTAAACATACCAAAAGACCAATGGCCTGCCAATGGCATAGCTAAAGTGGGTAATACTGAATTATTTCAGTCCATTAACCCCTTCTTTATTGTAGCATTTACACCCATACTCATTGCATTTTTTGCGTGGATGGCCCGACGACGAAAACCGGTAAGTACCGCAAGCAAATTTGCATGGGCATTAATAATTTCGGGGCTAAGTGCATTAGTAATGGTATTTGCCGTTATGTCTGTCCCCAGCATTTATACTCATAAAGCAAGCCCCATGTGGCTGTTCTTAACTTATGGTGTATTTACAGTAAGTGAAATTTGTTTAAGCCCTATAGGATTATCATTTGTGTCAAAACTTGCACCGCAGCGGTTAACTGCATTAATGATGGGAGGATGGTTTTTATCAACCTCATTAGGTGGTAAAGTTGCAGGCGTAATGGCAACCTTCTGGGATAAAATGCCCGATAAAAGAATTTTCTTTGGCATTATTGCAGTAGCTGCAATATTAGGTGGCATCCTCATCTTTTTAAGAGTAAAATCGCTTGACCAGATTGTAAAAGACAAAACAGGATCTGCATAAAACATCATTCATTATTTTAAAGGCGATACTTCCTGTATCGCCTTTTTATTTATCTTACTGTATAATCAAAACTAAACAACGTATGTCTAATTTTCAGCCATTTATTCCAGCCGATATGAGGGTAAAGGAGTTTACGCTTAAATCTGTATTGCTGGGTTGTGTATTTGGGGTAATTTTTGGGATGGCAACGGTTTATCTTGCTTTAAAAGCAGGGCTTACTGTGTCTGCATCCATTCCTATTGCAGTTATTGCTATTTCATTGGGGCGTAAGCTTTTCAAAACAACAATTCTCGAAAACAATATTATACAAACCACCGGTAGCGCCGGTGAGAGTATTGCCGCAGGCGTGGTGTTTACCTTACCGGGGTTTTTGTTTTTATCAAACCCCAGCAGCGCTGATTATTTTAATTACATGACGATAATGATTATTGCCATGCTGGGTGGTATGCTGGGTACATTAATGATGGTGCCGCTGCGCCGTTCACTGATTGTGAAGGAACATGAGACCTTGCCTTACCCGGAAGGAACTGCCTGTGCTTCTGTTTTAAAAGCAGGTGAAAAGGGCGGCGACCTTGCCAAAACTGCTTTTATGGGCATGGGCTTTGCGCTGGTGTATGCCATCTTTCAAAAAATATTTCATGTAATTGCAGAAGTACCGGAGTATGCAACCAAATTATATAACAAGGCTTTTCCTGCAGCACGTGTGCATGGGGAAATTACTCCTGAATACATGGGAGTTGGTTATATCATCGGGCCAAGAATTTCTGGTATACTGGTGGCAGGTGGCGTAATGAGTGCATTTGTATTAATTCCATTGCTGGCATCGTTAGTGCCGGGAGATATGATTTTTGCACAGCTTACAAAATTGGGATTAAAACCAACCAAGTATGGATGGGATGCTGCCTCACATACTTTTGCCGATTCTGCAGAAGCAATTTACAGGGCATACATTCGCCAGATTGGTGCAGGTGCGGTGGCTGCCGGTGGTTTTATTACATTGATAAAAACTATCCCCACTATCATTTCTTCTTTTAAAGAAAGTGTTGGCTCTTTAAAAGATAAAGGCAATGCTGCTTCGGTTGCCCGTACAGAACAGGATATTAATATTAAGTGGGTATTGTATGGCAGCATTGCGCTGGTTTTAATAATTGCTTTATTGCCAATGATACCCGGAGAAGGAATAATGAGTAAACTTTTACTGGGCGTACTGATTGTAATTTTTGGTGCCTTCTTTGTAACTGTATCATCCCGTATTGTGGGTTTAATAGGTTCAAGCAACAACCCTATTTCAGGCATGACGATTGCCACCATTATGGCCACCTGTTTATTCTTTCTTGGTCTAGGTTGGACTGGAAAAACATACGAACCGATGGCATTGGTTGTGGGTGGAATGATTTGTGTGGCGGCTGCCAATGCAGGCGCAACATCGCAGGATTTAAAAACAGGTTACATCATTGGCGCTACTCCAAAATACCAGCAGCTTTCTTTATTTATCGGCGCTATTGTATCAGCCATTGTAGTGGGCTTTACCATTAAATATATGGATACCCCCACTGCAAAACTGGCGGCACAAGGTGTTCAACACAGTATTGGAGAAGAGTATGCGGCACCACAGGCTACATTAATGGCTGTTTTAATTAAAGGTATTTTAGGTGGCGCACTCGATTGGAACTTTGTACTTGTAGGTGTATTCATTGCCATATTTATGGAACTATGTGGTATTAAAGCACTGAGCTTTGCAGTTGGTTCATATCTTCCCTTATCTACAACACTTCCCATTTTTATTGGAGGATTTATACGTGGTGTAGTTGATAAAAAGTATAAAGCCGGGCCGGATGATGAGGAAGATTTGCGCAAAGGAAATTTATTTGCAACAGGGCTTGTTGCCGGTGGCGCATTGGCAGGTGTGCTGTATGCAATATTAAAAGTACCTTTTGAAAAAGGGCTGGACGCAATAAGCCTGGAACATGCGGTATCAAATGGTTTGGGTGAAATGGGCTACCAGCTTTTTGGCGTGTTGTGTTTTGCCGCAATGGGCTTTACTTTATACAGGGTGGCAATGAGTAAGAAGAAGGATTAAATTCTTTCATGAAAATAATATCATTCTTTATAAATGTATTTTACTGGCTGGGATTATTTATTTCGCCGGTACTTATATTTTGTTTTGTTGCTTTCTGGCTTTATTCAAATAAAACCATACCCTTAACCTTATCTGTACTTATTGGAGTAACAGGTGTAATTTCAGGAATAGTAATTGCAGAATATGTTCGAAAGCGGTACGGCCTGAATAATTTTTGGAGCGGTGTTTCCACTAACCTCCAGCATGACAGAAATAACAAAGAAGAAAACGAAAAATTATAAAACAGAAAGGCTGTTCTTAACCGAACAGCCTTTCTTTATATATTTTATACTTCTTTACACAAAATCCAAATACTCAAACTTCTTTCCTAAAATAGTTTTATCATCTGCACCCAGCCATTTATTTAAAACAGTGGCATACACATTTTTAAAGTCAACTTTGTGTTTTAAGTCCCCTTCGTTTAAGTCATTTAAATCGGGCATGGCATTTAAAACACCTTTTTGCTTTAAGCCGCCGCCAATTAAAAACATATTGTTAGCTGTTCCGTGGTCGGTGCCACCACTGGCATTTTGTGCCACCCTGCGGCCAAATTCACTAAACGTCATCATCAGCACATCATCAAAACGGCCATTCTTTTTTAAGTCATCAGTAAAAGCTTTTACTGCATCGTTTAGCTCTGTAAACAATCTTTTTTGCTGGCCTTCCTGCGCCACATGTGTATCAAAACTGCCCAGGCTAACATAATATACTTTAGTGTTAATGTCGGAAAATATTAACGAAGCAATAGTTTTTAAATCTTTACCTAACTCAGTAGTTGGATACGCCTGTGTTGTAGGATGTGTTTTGCTTTTGTTATAAATATATTCAGCACTGCTGATGGTTTCACTCATGGTTTTGTACAGGTAATCTACCGTTTCTTCGCCATGTTCATGTGTGCCAGTAATATCTTTAAAATACCTGCTGTTGCTGGTGTTATATAATTTAGCAGGGTCTTTTAATGCAAGCGCTTTACTTTCTTCGCCTTTTAATGCAAGGCTTAACACATCATCCATTTCAATGGCTTGCGTAGGTTTGTCGCAGCCCTTGCATTGAGCATCTAAATACCTGCCAACCCATCCGGTGCTTATAAATTCATTGCTTGCACTGGCACTTTGCCAAATATCCATACTGCGAAAATGGCTTCTGTCCGGGTTGGGATAACCTACATTATTTAATATTCCCAAGCTGCCATCATCATACAAATTTTTAAATGCAGATAATGCCGGGTTTAAACCCACTTCATCCGTAACCAGTAATGCATCTTTTTTTTGTATACCCAGTTTAGGCCTGCCTTTGTAATAAATATCATTGGTTACGGGTATTACAGTATTTAAGCCATCATTTCCACCGCTTAGCTGTATTACCACAATTACTTTATTGCCGCCCGGTACCATTTTTGGCCGTTCAAATGCCTTTAAAAATTTAGGCAGCATAAAACTGGCTGTTGCCAGCGAACCTATTTGCAAAAATTCTTTTCTTTTTATCAGCATCCTTTATTAGTTATGAGTTATAAATGATGAATTATGAGTTAACACAACTGGTACTCCGGCGTACACATCAGATTTACGACAGTACTCTTTGTGAAGTTTTCCCGGTTTTCTTTATTTAAATATTTTTCCAGCACGGCATCATTAATATGCCCTTTTGTTTGCAATACTGTATCGGTAATTTTTTGCTGCAGTTTTTCCCGTGGTATTGTTTCAAATATTTTTGCAACAAGTGCCCAGTCAGTTTTTGCAGTGCCGCCTTTAACTGCATTCTTCATTTTTTTTGCACCAGCTTCCATCATGCCTCCCTGTACATCATCATCTGTTTTGGGGCGAATATCCATTACATCATTTGCAGTAAGTATTTGTGGTATGCGCAGGCGCAGCATGAGGCTGCTGCTGTCAATCCATGTTTTGCCGCCGGGCCAGCCTGCCACATTGGGCGGGTAAAATAGAACCTGCCCCAACGTGCGTTGAAACAGCAACTGGCTTTGATCGTTTTCCAGCTCCATCGGCAACAGCCGCCTTATACCTGCCAGTAATTGTACCGGCGATTTTATTTGTGTGCCAATATTTTTTTCGCTGTAAAACCAATCGCTTGTAAAAATATCGGTGAGTAATTTTTTTATATCGTAACCGCTGTCGTAAAAACGTGAGGCAAGCCATTCGGCTTTTGCATCATCCACATTTTCGTTTACAAAGTATTTATAAATTTTTTTAGCAAGATAGCGGGCTGTCTGTTTTTGTTCCAGCAAAATATTCAGCACATCATCGCCATCAAAATTGCCGGTTTTGCCCAGTATGGTTTTACTGTCGGTATCATGCTGAAATTTCCGGAATACAAATTCTCCTTTTAAATCAAACCCCCAGCCTGTAAAAGCACGGGCAGCTTCTTTAATATCATTTTCGGTGTAATTACCACGGCCCATTGTAAACAGTTCCATTACTTCCCGTGCAAAATTTTCATTGGGGTGTTGTTTTTTATTTTGCTGATTATTTAAAAAACTTAACATGCTGGGGCTTTTGCTTACTGCCACCAGCATATCTTTAAAACTACCCAACGCATTTTCCCGTATGGTTTGTAAAAGCTCCTGCTGAAAATAACTGTTAATAACACGGCAGGCAAAATGGCCATGCCAGAACAAACTCATTTTTTCCCGTAACTGTGCTTCGCTGTTTATCATTTCATCCAGCCAGCGCAGGTTTAAATTTTTTAAATCCTCCCTGCTTTGCTCCCGTATCATTTTTTTCTGGTCGTTGGTAAGCTCCTGCTTTTGCATATTTGCCACATCCTGTATGCCTTTAAACAAGCCATCTACCAGGCTTTGTGCCACATTAATTTTTTCAGGAGATTTTGACGAAGTTTTCAGCAGCAGGTTCCATAAGTCTTTTTGAGAAACAGAATCCAGTTCTGCTGCATTTTCTGCCATGGGTCCAAAGCCGGCACGCCATAATAGGTGCTGGTTTTTTAATCTGTTTGAAACGGCCATAAAGTATACTTTGTATAAAGTTAAGTTAGTAGAACAGGTGTGAGACGGGAAATATTGTGCCGGGTTTAATTACAGGTGCTGTAAATAAGTTAAAAAACAAAAAAGGGGCATACGCCCCTTTTACTATAAACAAATTTTACAATTTATTTTTTTGCGTTGGCTTTTACATACGCCATTACATTAGCAGTTTCTGCATCATTCAGATGTGCTTTTGGCCCCATAACCGCCAAAATACTTGCCCAACGGTCGGCAGTATAATCGCTTACTACTTTCAGGCCATGGCATTTGCCGCATTTACCATTATAGGTTGACTGACCCTGTACTTCCGGAGAAGATGTTGCTGCCGGGGTTGCGGCAGATTTTGCACCGGTTTCTTCTTTAGGCAAAACAGCCTGCGTTGCAGCACCCGCACTTGTGGATGATGAACTGGCCGCAGGTGCATTACTGCTTACAACACTGCCCGAGTTGCCTGAAGGTGCTGAAGCCGACGCTGTTGGTGTGCTTTTCTTTGCACAGCTAAAAACAAAAACAGCCATTGCTAAAATCAAAGTAGCTTTTTTCATGTCTAAGTATTTTTATTGGCTAAATATAGAATGTTTAAACAACAGAAAACTCAAAAACGCTGCTTTTTTTGTTAATTAATAGTTGCGCCGCCAAAATAACTGTGCAGCGCCGCCGGCAATTTTATACCATCGGGAGTTTGGTTATTCTCCAGCAAACATGCCACAATACGGGGCAATGCCAATGATGAACCGTTTAATGAATGCAGCAGTTGCGTTTTACCTCCGGCATCTTTAAAACGTATTTTCATGCGGTTGGTTTGAAAAGTTTCGAAGTTGCTTACGCTGCTGCACTCCAGCCATTTTTGTTGTGCGGCACTGTACACTTCAAAGTCGTAGGTAAGGGCGCTGGTAAAACCCATATCGCCACCGCAAAGGCGCAGTATGCGGTAAGGCAGCTCTAATTGCTGCAATAATTTTTCAACATGCAGCACCATCGCTTCTAATGTTTCATAACTTTTTTCAGGATGCACCAGCTGAATGATCTCTACTTTATCAAACTGGTGTACCCGGTTTAGGCCACGTACATCTGCACCAAAACTTCCGGCTTCTCTTCTAAAACATGGCGTGTAAGCAGTCATCATTACAGGTAAATCTGCTTCTTTTAAAATTTCATCCCGGTAAATATTTGTTACAGGAACTTCGGCGGTGGGTATTAAATAAAAATTGTCGGCCGTGGCATGATACATTTGCCCTTCTTTATCGGGCAACTGGCCGGTGCCATAAGCCGTATCTGCATTTACCATTAATGGCGGCAAATATTCTGTATAACCTGCTGCGGTATTGTACTCTAAAAAATATTGTATTAATGAACGTTGCAGTTTTGCTCCCTTGCCTTTGTATAAAGGAAACCCACTGCCGGTAATTTTAGCGCCGGTTTCAAAATCTACAATGTCGTATTTTTTTATCAGCTCCCAGTGCGGTACTGCATCTGCAGGCAATGCTGGTTTGGTGCCGCCTTCACGTACCACTTCATTATCTGCCGGTGTTTTACCATGCGGCACTGAAGTGTGAGGAAGGTTAGGAAGTTTTACAATTTCATCCTGCAGCTTTTGCTCTGCATCCGCCAACTGCTGGCTTAGTTCCTGTTGTTTGCTTTTATATTGGGAAACTTCCTGCTTTTTTGCTTCTGCCGCTTCTTTATCACCTTTACCCATTAGCATACCAATTTCTTTACTGGCAGTATTCATTGTTGCCTGCAGGGTTTCAGTTTCTACTTTTAGTTTGCGTGCATCTTCATCTAATGCCAAAATTTTATCAACTATTGAAAGGTCTGCAAAATTTCTAACTGCCAGCCGTTCTTTTACCAAATCAGCATTTTGCCTGATGAAATTAATCTGTAACATATTGCCAAAAAATTTTCGCAAAGGTAAGGTTTTGATTTTTTTGGACAGATGGCTATCAATAACTCACAACCGCTTTCAATAAAGTATATTTGCACCATGCAGCACCTTACAGAAGACTTGCAGGTACGCTGGCTTAAGCTGCGTATAAAACTAAAAGAGCAATTTGGCATTAAGCCCGATATGGATGGTATTTTGCTGCTTATTGGCGTGCAGGAACTGGGTGCCGGGCCACAAAATTTTACTAAAGAACAAAAGCAGGATTTAATGCATATTGCAGTATGTACGGTTTTAAGCCCCAGCGGTTATTATGTTTTAGAAGGGCATGATGAAGAAAACTGGCCGCATTTTAAACAACTGCTGCCGCTGCCGGATATTTTTATGAAAGACCAGGAAAATTTTTTAAAAGACCATATTCTCCTTTATTTTCAACAACAAAATTTTATTTAGCACAGTTATGAATTCAGTAAAACCATTGGCTTTATTAGCGGGTATTATTTTTTTTGCAGGCACTGTTACAGCACAGGTTAAAAAAACAACCACAGCAGTTAAACCTGCCGCAGCAAAAACTACAGGCAGCAGGGTAAAAATTACCACCAGCATGGGGGTTATTATTGTTCGCCTGTATGACGCCACACCGCAGCACAGGGATAATTTTTTAAAATTAGTGAAACAGCATTTTTTCGACAGCCTGTTATTTCACCGTGTTATAAACGGGTTTATGATCCAGGGTGGCGACCCATTAAGCAAAAATGCTGAACCCGGCGCTGCATTAGGAATGGGTGGCGGAGAGATGGCCCGCATTCCTGCAGAGTTTAACCCAACACTGATACATAAAAAAGGCGTTTTAGCAGCCGCACGTGACGGCAACCCCGAAAAAGCCAGCAGTGCCTGCCAGTTTTATTTGGTACAGGGCAAAAAAATGAGTGATATTGAATTAAACCAGGTAGAATGCAGCATCCGCAATACCAATCCTGATTTTTCTTATACGGAGGAGCAGCGTAAAATTTACAAAACCATTGGCGGCACGCCGTTTTTAGATATGAACTATACTGTTTTTGGAGAAATTGAAAAAGGGCTTGAAGTAGTGGATAAAATTGCAGCCACGCAAACCGCTCCCGGCGACAGGCCGGTAACTGATATAAGAATGAAGATTGAACTAATTAAGTAACAATTGCAGCATACGGTTAAAAACCTTTAATTTGCGCCACATAATTTTAAACATCTAACTAAAACTACAATGAACTTTCCTGCCAATTTACATTATACCAAAGACCATGAGTGGATTTCTTTGGAAGGCAATGTTGCCACAGTGGGCATAACAGAATTTGCACAAGGAGAACTGGGTGATATTGTTTATGTTGATATTAGTACAAAAGGCAAAACGCTTTCTGCTGAGGAAGTGTTTGGCACAGTAGAAGCAGTAAAAACAGTAAGCGATTTATTTTTGCCTGTTAATGGCACCATTATAGAAGTAAACCCTGCACTGGAAGCACAGCCGGAACTGGTTAATACCGATCCTTATGGTGAAGGCTGGATGATTAAAATGACTGTTGACAGCGTGGCTGATGTAGAAGCATTATTAAGTGCTGATGCATACCATGCGCTGGTATCTTAATATGAATGAAAAGTTAAAAGCCGTTTTTAAAAAAGACGGCTATAAAAAATACATTCCAGGCATTGCCTGGTTTTTTCTTACTGCTATTGCCATAAGCATACCCGGTTACGATTTACCAAAAGTGGGCCCCTGGTTTGAGCAAATAAGTTTTGATAAACTTATACATACATTTTTGTTTGGTATGCTGGCCGTATTATTTATGTACCCCGTAGCCATAGCCGCATTAAGCATAAAAGAAAAAACAAACTGGTTTATTAAAGTGGCCATGGCCACAATTGTATGGGGTTTTACAACAGAAATTATACAGAAGTATATTATACCTAACAGAAGTTATGATACGGTTGATTTACTGGCAGATGCACTGGGTGCCGTTATTGCCTACATCTTCTTTAAAACAAGGTTTGGTAAAGCCGCCAAAGCATAAGCCCACAGCTTATTTCACCAAATTAATTGCTTACATTTGTACACTTGCAAAATAACTTTATGGAATACAATACAGGCCGTAACCATCTTATTATGAAAGAATATGGCCGCCATATTCAAAAAATGGTGGAATACCTTTTATCTATCGAAAACAGGGAGGAGCGCCAGAAAAATGCATACGCAGTAATTGAACTGATGGGGTTTCTAAATCCGCATCTTAAAAACGTGGAAGATTTCCGTCATAAATTATGGGATCATCTTTTTTTAATAAGCGATTTTACACTGGATGTGGACAGCCCCTATCCTTTGCCAACAAAAGAAACGCTTAAAGCTAAACCACAGCCACTTGCCTATCCTAAAAGATACCCTAAGTTTAACCATTTAGGTAAAAATATTGAAGTGGTAATTGACAAAGCATTGAACGAAGCAAACCCGGAAAAACGCCAGGGCTTTGCCAATGCCATTGCATATTACATGAAGCTTACATACAGCAACTGGCATAAAGAGCTGGTGCATGATGATAATATACAAACAGAATTAAGCGCTATAACAGAAGGGCAGCTGGAGTTTAATAACAGGCCATTTGTAAAACACCGCACCGATAACCGTAACGATGATGATTATGGCGGTGGCGGAAGAAACAACTACCGTAAAAATTTTGGCGGAAGAAACAACAATAACGGAGGTGGCGGAAGAAATAATAACAATCGCAACAACGGCGGTGGCGGAAGAAATAATAACAACCGTAATTTTAAAAAAAGGTATTAAGAACTGCGAATTAAATTAATTACACGAATTACCATATTTACCTGATGTTTTTAACGTCAGGTTTTTTATTTTGTGCCGCTAATTCATGTAATTGGTAATAATTAGTGTAATAAACATTCTATGCAATCATTTGAAGTACGTGGCGGAAAAAAGTTAAGTGGCACCATCGTTCCGCAGGGCGCTAAAAACGAAGCACTCCAAATAATATCAGCCGTATTACTTACTGCTGAAGAAGTAACTGTTAAAAATATTCCCGATATTATTGACGTAAACCTGCTGATAGATTTATTGGCAGCAATGAATGTAAAAGTAAACCGCACAAGCCGGGATACCTGTGTGTTTAAAGCCGATGATGTTGATGTGGAGTACCTGCACAGCGAAGCTTATCATAAAAAAAGCGGCAAACTGCGTGGCAGTGTAATGCTGGCGGGGCCTATGCTGGCACGGTTTAAAAAAGCATACATACCAAAACCCGGTGGCGATAAAATTGGCCGCCGCCGTTTAGATACCCACATTATTGGTTTTGAAAAACTGGGCGCCAATTTCTCCTACCATGAGGATGGCTTTTTTCATTTAAATGCACCTGAGCTAAAAGGCACCACCATGCTTTTAGATGAACCCAGTGTTACAGGAACAGCCAATATTGTTATGGCTGCTGCATTAGCAAATGGTGTTACTCATATTTATAATGCTGCTTGCGAACCTTACCTGCAGCAATTATGCCGCATGATAAATGCTATGGGCGGAAAAATTAGCGGTGTTGGCAGCAACCTGCTTGTTATTGAAGGCGTATCTTCTTTAAACGGCACCACTCATTCCATTTTACCAGATATGATTGAGGTGGGCAGTTTTATTGGCCTTGCCGCTATGACGCAAAGCGATATCACCATTAAAAATGCAGGCATTGAACATTTAGGAATTATTCCGGATAAATTTAAACTGCTGGGTATTGATATGAATTTTGTGGGTGATGATATTCATATACCCAGCCAGGAAATTTATGAAATACAAAAATTTATGGATGGTGGTGTACTGACTATTTATGATCATCCATGGCCGGGTTTTACACCCGATTTGTTAAGCATTGTTTTAGTTACGGCCACCCAGGCAAGGGGCAGTGTACTCATTCATCAAAAAATGTTTGAAAGCCGTTTGTTCTTTACCGATAAATTAATTGACATGGGCGCACAAATTATTTTATGCGATCCACACCGTGCCGTTGTAATTGGCCTGGAAAGAGAACAGCAATTGCGGGGCATTACTATGAGCAGCCCCGATATTCGTGCCGGTGTTGCATTGCTTATTGCAGCATTAAGTGCACAAGGCAAAAGTACCATACAAAATATTGAACAGATAGACAGGGGCTACCAAAATATAGATGACAGGTTAAGGGCTTTGGGTGCAGATATTAAAAGAGTATAATAAAAATGATTAAGCATTTCATTTATGGTATTATTATTCCGGCTGTATTTTTTATTTCCTGCCAAAACAAAGTAAAAAACCTGCTGGTAAAAAAATGGGATTGCGTTAAAGTAGAAAATCTTGCGCCTGTAAATAAAAATTTCCTCAGTCATGAAGACTCATTGGTAACAGCACGGCTGGAAGCAGCTTTGCAAAACCTTAGCTGGGATTTTAACAAAGACAATACTTACCAATGCAGCACTGCCGGTATTGTAACAGCACATGGCAGTTACAGCATAAGCCCCGATAATAAACTGCTTACACTTACCACTCAAAACAATACGCTTAATTACAGCATTACAACCCTTACGGAACAAGAATTGATATTGAAGGGATATACAGAATCCTTGCCGGTTGTGCTGCACTTCAGGCCACATTAAAGTTTATTTTCAGGTGCTTACTTTTTATTATTTTTGAATTGAAAGCAAATCATTAAATGAACTATATAGACTACATAAACAAAACACTAAAGCCAAAGACAACCGAAAAAGAAATTGTGGTTGATTTGTTTGCAGGCTGCGGTGGTTTATCCTTAGGCTTTGAAGCAGCCGGTTACAAAACTATTGGCTTTGAAATGGATAAGGCTGCGGCTGAAACTTATCGAAATAATTTAGGCAGCGAATGCCATGCGGTTAAACTTGACCTTGATTTTGAATATCCACAAGCTGATATTGTAATTGGTGGTCCGCCTTGCCAGCCATTTAGCGTTGGTGGCCATCAAAAAGGGATGGAAGATGCAAGAGATGGTTTCCCGATATTTATTGATGCTGTAAAAAAGCTAACGCCTAAAGTCTTCATGTTTGAAAATGTAAGAGGCTTACTCTACACTAATAAGTGGTATTTTGAATTAGTGCTTAATGAATTAAGAAGCTTAGGATACCTTATTGATTTTAAACTTTTAAACGCCGTTGATTACGGCATTCCGCAAAATAGAGAAAGACTTTTTGTTTTTGGACACAGGACAAAATTTCAATTTCCAAAGCGCCATATAAAAAAAGTAACTGTCGGTGAAGCTATTGGGGACTTAATGTACACAATTCCCCCAGATAGTAAATTTCTCACTGAATCAATGGATAGGTATATAGCAAAGTATGAGAAAGCATCAGATTGTATAAACCCAAGAGACTTGTATGCAGATAGGCCTGCAAGAACACTTACTTGCAGAAATCTTGCTGGTGCAACCGGTGATATGCACAGAATAAAGCTTAAAGATGGAAGAAGGAGAAGGATATTACATAGAGAAGCAGCCCGGTTACAAAGTTTTCCAGACAGTTATATTTTTTCAGGCAATGAAACACAACAATTCAACCAAATTGGTAATGCCGTACCGCCTTTGCTCGCCTATCAATTAGCACTATCTTTAAAAGAATGTTACTGTTTACCTGAAATATATTCTGCCGAAGAAATAATTGAAAATGATTTCCAACCTAATCATTCACTCACTCTTTTTCAAGTTTAATGAAGCAATATAATTTTAAAAATACCAAGTCGCAAAAAGTTGAAAAATTGATTTTAGAAGCGCTTGATATCTTAGAAAGTACAGGTATTCCTTTTGATAAAAAATCCCCGAGGGCATTACAGTGCATGGCTATGGCTTTTTTAGCTGTAGCAGGAGTAAAAAAATCATGGAAAGAAGCCAAAGGGCAAAAAGAAAACAGGCATTTAAAAACAAGGGATATTATCAAATTCATAAACGAGAACTATGAAGAAAATATTTCTCCGGGTTCTTACGACGATATAAGGCGCAAGCATTTAAAATTGCCTGTATTGGCTGATTTAATATTAAACAGTGCTAACAATCCAAGTGCAGCTACAAATGACCCTACGAGGGGTTATACATTAAGTAATGACTTCAAAGCTTTAGTTACTTTTTACAATACAAAAGACTGGACAATTAAACTTAAACTTTTTAATAAAAACAAACCATCAATTGATGAATTATTAAAACGTAAAAGAAACATAGCTAAAATACCAGTACTTCTTCCTGGGAATAAAAGATTAGAATTATCTCAAGGAGCACACAATCAGTTACAAAGAGAAATAATTGAAGAGTTTTTACCTAGATACGGAAATGGATGTGAAGTATTATATATCGGAGATACTACAAATAAATACCTTGTAAGGGAAGATAAAAAGTTACTTAATTTAGGATTTTTTGAATTATCACACGACTCATTACCTGATATTGTAGCCTATGATTCAAAAAAGAACTGGCTCTACTTAATTGAAGCCTTTTATAGCACTGGTTCAATGAGTGAAGAGAGAATTTTTGAACTAAAGAAAAGCTTGAAAAAATGTAAAGCAGATTTAATTTTTGTTACTGCTTTCACTTCAAAATCTGATTTTAAAAACAATGCGACAGAAATTGGCTGGGAAAGCGAAGTCTGGACAGCAGACACTCCAGATCATATGATTCATTTTAATGGTCATAAATTTTTGGGACCAGCATAATGTTTGAAAAACAAAACTCATTATTTCTTTTCTTTGCACATGGCTTCTGTACAAAATAAAATTTTAATCATCACCGCACCATCAGGTGCAGGTAAAACATCCATTACAAAACATTTAATGCATAAATTTCCGCAGCTGGCATTTTCTGTTTCTGCAGCCACACGCCGGCCACGGGGCAACGAAAAAGATGGTGTGGATTATCATTTTATGAGTGAGGATGAGTTTAAACAGAAAATTCAGCATAATGAATTTGTGGAATGGGAAATGGTGTATGAAGGAAAATATTACGGCACCTTAAAGGAGGAGTTACAACGCATCTGGAATGAAAATAAAATTCCGGTACTGGATATTGATGTAAAAGGCGCCATACATGTACAGCAGCAATTTCCGCAAACATCACTCAGCTTGTTTATTGAGCCGCCTTCGGTAGAAGAGTTAAAAAACCGTTTGCAAAGCCGTGGCACCGAAACGGAAGAGTCACTGGCAGCAAGAGTAAACAAAGCATCCTACGAACTATCATTTAAAGAACATTTTAATAAAATAATTGTAAACGACGATTTACAAAAAGCCTGTATTGAAGCGGAGATGATTCTGTTTGGCTTTATTAATAAACGGTAAGCCGTTTTTACCTGTTACCGCCTGCACGGGGGCAAAAGAGTATTAAATTAATCTTTCTTATTTTTATATCATGGACTGGACGGCACTCATAGCCATTATAGCATCATTACTTTTAATCGGTTTTTTTTCCGGTATTGAAATAGCATTTGTATCTGCAAATAAGCTGTCGCTGGAGCTAAACCGCAAGCAAGGCACTTATGCCGGTAAAACATGGGGCGCTTATGCTGATAAACCTGCACGCTTTATTGGAACAACTTTAGTTGGAGTAAACATAGTACTGGTGGTATATGGTTTGCTGATTGGCGGCATGCTGTCGCCTGTATGGGAATGGATACGCAATCAATTACCAAAATCTGTAAGCGGCTCTGTTGAATACATAAAACTTTTTACAGAAACTGTACTCTCAACACTGATATTATTATTTGTAGAGTTTTTATTTAAAGCAATATTCCGTGCAAGAAACAATGAAATACTCAGTAACGGCATTATAAGTTATGTGGTAAGTTTTTTTTACTGGCTGCTTTCTGGCATAGCTGCATTTTTTGTAAACATTGCAGAGTGGATGTTAAAAGTTTTATTTGATGTAAAGCTGCATGAAAAGAAAGACGTATTCAGTAAAATAGACCTGGAGCATTTTGTACAGCAAACAAAACACAATGAAGAAGAAGATACCAGCGAAATAAATAAAGAGCTGTTTGAAAATGCACTGTCGTTAAGTGAGGTTAAATTAAGAGAATGCCTGATACCCCGAAAAGAAATTGAAGGGGTTGAAAGCACTGCTTCTGTAGCTGCGGTAAAAGAAAAATTCATACAGTCTAAATTAAGCAAGCTGGTTGTGTATGAAAATAATATTGATAACATTACAGGTTATATACATCAGCTTGATTTATTTAAAAACCCTGCTACTGTTAAAGAAGTATTGCTGCCCATACCCACTGTGCCCGAAAGCATGAGTGCCACCGACCTGATGAATAAATTTAGTAAAGAACGCAAAAGCATTGCCTGGGTGATTGATGAATTTGGCGGCACTGCCGGCATTGTAACCATGGAAGATTTACTGGAAGAAATTTTTGGCGACATAAAAGATGAATACGACACGGAAGAGTTTGTAGACAAACAACTTTCTGCCAATGAATTTATTTTTAGCGGCCGCATGGAGCTGGATGCCATTACTGAAAAATACGAACTGGAGTTTAATGATGTTGAAAGTGCCGAAACACTTTCTGGCTACATCATCCAAAAGAACGAAGCCATACCAAAACAAAAAGAACGTATTATTATAGGCAACTACGAATTTGATATTTTAAACGTAAGCGATACCCGTATTGAAACGGTAAAATTAAAAGTGCTGAAATGATTATTGCAGTTAATGCTGTAACCCCCGCTTTTAAACCTGCAGCAGCTGGTTTTTTTCAAACTATTTTTTTAAAAATTGCTTTGCAGCAGCCGCAGCACCAGTTTGTTTTTATTGGCTTTACTGCTGCAGCAGCGCAACCTGCGCCCAATTGTACATTTGTAAATAACGGGCTGGTAATAAAGTCACCACTGCGGTTAAAATACTGGCTCAATTACCAGTTGCCATCTTTACTTAAAAAAAATAATGCGGATTTACTGGTAAACTACCACTGCTGCAGCCTGCGTTTACAAACACCCCAATTAATGTATGCTGATGAGGTAAGCTTTTTAAACCATCCTGAATTTTATCCAAAAAACTGGTTGGCTTATTTACAAAAATACACGCCGCTTTTTTTGCAAAAGGCCAGCCGGATAATTACATCATCGCTTTTTTTACAAGCAGCAATAAATAAGGAATATGCTATTGATGTAAATAAAATTGCTGCAGTTTATAAGGCAGCAGATGATGTGTTTAAACCCGCCGTTCACTGGAACCAGAAGGAAACAGTAAAAGAACAACTTACAGATGGTAAAGATTTTTTTTTATACTCAGGGCCTATCCATGAGCAATACAATCTTATTCATCTTTTAAAAGCCTTTAGCTTTTTTAAGCAGCGGCAAAAAAGCAATATGCAACTGGTGCTGGCATCATTAAAAGAAGCTGATAACTCCTTTATCAAAACACTTTCATCATATAAGTACAGGGCCGATGTGGTACTGGCCGAAAATATTACTGCTGCAAAACTAGCCACAATTACCACGGCAGCTTATGCCGCAATTTTGCCCTCTGCCTATGATGATTGCAGCATAAGTGCCATACAAGCCCTGCAATGCAATACACCTGTTATAGCAGCCAATTCATCGTCTTTGCCCGAAATATGCGGCGAAGCGGCTGTTTATTGTTACCCGGATGATTTTAATGATATTGCCGCCAAAATGATGCTGTTGTTTACAAACGAAGACAGGCGCAATTTATTAATTGCAAAAAGCAGGGAGCAGGCTCAAAAATTTGATGAAACTGCTGCCGCTGCACAGCTTTGGCACATAATAGAGCACTTTAACAGTAAGTAGTGGCAACTGCTGCTGTTTTTAATAAACCTGTTAACTTTGCGCTGAAATTAACAGGCAGAAAATACAAACATGCAAAAATCAACTATTACAATCGACGTTTTATTAGACGCACACAAAGTACCCGAACAAATTAACTGGAATGCTACCGACAGCAGTACAGAAATGACACAAAAAGCAAAAGCCATGTGCATTGCTTTTTGGGATGGTGCCGATAAAACCGCCATGCGCATTGATCTTTGGACTAAAGACATGATGGTGGATGAAATGGCCGATTTTTATTACCAGATGATGATGGGTATGGCCGATACATTTAACAGGGCAACACACCAGCAGGAAATGACAGATAATATGAAACAATTTGCCCGCAGTTTTTTTGAACAGTTCAGGCAAATACAATTAAAGGAGAATAAATAAAAAACAGTTCATGGATTATGACGGATAGTTTATAGAAAATGTAAATTGAACTATTACTCATGACTTATGAACCATCAACTAAAAAACAACCAATATGAGTTTAGAACAACAAATAATGGCTGAAATGAAAGAAGCCATGAAAGCAAAAGACGAAGCAACACTGCGTGGATTGCGGGCTATTAAAGCCGAAATTATAAAAGCTAAAACAGAGCCGGGTGCCGGCGGCGAAATTGATGAAGCTACGGAACAAAAGTTTTTACAAAAAATGATGAAGCAGCGTAAAGACTCGCTGGAAATTTTTGAAAAACAAGGCAGGGCAGATTTAGCTGCAAAGGAAAAAGAAGAAATGGCTGTAATAGAAAAGTTTTTACCCAAACAGTTAAGTGAAGCCGAAATAAAAGAAGCTGTAAGTAAAATTATTGCCGCATCAGGCGCTTCCTCGCCTGCAGATATGGGCAAAGTAATGGGTGTTGCCAGCAAGGAATTAGCTGGAAAAGCAGATGGTAAAACCATTAGTGGCATTGTAAAAGAATTGCTTGCCGGATAAATTTCTATAACCCCCGATTGCTCATGCTCGACATTATTTTTGCTGTTATAATTATTATTGCCTGCATTAAAGGGTATCAAAAGGGATTAATTATTGCAGTATTTTCTGTAATAGCTTTTATTGTTGGGCTGGCAGCCGCACTTAAACTTTCTGTTGTGGTGGCTGCGTGGATGGGGAATCATTCATCCGTTAATGCAAAGTGGATTCCTTTTATATCTTTTGCTTTGGTGTTTTTTGCCGTGGTTTTATTGGTACGGCTTGGGGCAAAGTTTATTGAAAAAACTTTTCAAATGGCCATGCTTGGCTGGGTAAACCGTATTGGAGGCATGTTTTTTTATGCCGTACTGTACACATTAATTTTCAACGTATTTTTATTTTATGCAGAAAAGGTGCATATTGTGGATGCATCTGCTGTTCAGTCTTCGCAAGTATATCCCTTTGTACAGCCCTGGGGGCCGGTTGTTATTGATGGTTTTGGAAAAGTAATTCCGGTGTTTAAAGATATGTTTACAGAGCTGGAATCTTTTTTCGCTGCCGTTGGCAACAAAATAGCGCATTAATTACAAGGTGTATTTTTATTTAACGTATTTTGCAGTATCTGCAAATACAGAAAAAAAGCTAACTGAGGAATGAGTTACGAAATAAAACAAGACGGAAAGTTTAAATTTATTGAGGAAGGAGAAGGCGAGCCGCTTATGCTGTTGCACGGGTTATTTGGTGCCTTAAGTAATTTCAGAGACCTCATTGAGCATTTTAAAAAAACACACAAAGTGGTGGTACCCATGCTGCCATTGCTCGATTTGGATTTACTCCATACATCTGTTGGCGGGCTGCAAAAATATGTGCATCGTTTTGTAGAGCATCGTGGCTATCACAATATTCATTTACTGGGTAATTCATTAGGCGGGCATGTGGCGTTAGTGCATATTCTAAAACATCCTGAACATATAAAATCGCTTATACTTACCGGCAGCAGCGGCCTTTTTGAAAACGGCATGGGAGACAGTTATCCTAAACGGGGCGATAAAGAATACATCCGTAAAAAAACACAGCTCACTTTTTACGATCCGGCCATGGCCACAGAAGATTTGGTAAATGAAGTTTTTGAAATTACCAATAACCGGTTAAAAGTTATAAAAATTATTGCGCTGGCAAAAAGCGCCATACGTAATAACCTTGGCGAAGAGTTGAGCCAGGTAAAACAGCCCACTTGTTTAATTTGGGGTAATAACGATACTATTACGCCGCCTTTTGTTGGCAAGGAGTTTAACCGCCTTATACCAAACAGTGAACTGCATTTTATTGACAAATGCGGGCATGCGCCCATGATGGAAGTTTCTGCAGAGTTTAACCAGATACTCGATAAATTTCTGGCTAAATTAAATACGCCTGCTGCAACAGTTTAACAAATAATTTTGTCTCTATACTATTAACTAATCCTGTTCGTTATCATCTTAACAACAGACCAGTTAAAAGTTACTGCTATGTTAACCGTAGAACTCATAAACAGCAATATTCCCCGTTTAAAACTACAGGACACTGTAAGCAAGGCGCTGCAGTTAATAAACGATTATCGTGTTACACACCTCCCGGTTGTACAGGAAGATAAATACCTTGGTCTTATTAGCGAGGAAGATTTACTGGATATAGAAGAAGATAAAGTGCCTATAGAGCTGATGCAGGAATCTTTTGTGTATGCTGCTGTATCTGAAAACGAGCATTTTTTAACCGCCGTAAATTGTTGCAACCAGTTTGACACTACAGTGGTGCCCGTTATTAATGAAGAAAAAGAATTACTGGGTGTAATTACAACACCCGATTTGCTTAAAGCGCTGGGCAACTTTGCCGGCACCAATGAAATTGGCGGTATTGTAGTGCTTGAAATGGAACGCAGCCAGTTTGCTATTTCCGAAATAAGCCGCATAGTGGAAAGTAATGATGCCACCATTCTGCATCTTAACACCACCGTTCATCCTGAAACAGGAATGCTTACTGTAACCATTCATTTAAATAAAAAAGAAATTGCCGCCATTGTAGCTACTTTTGAAAGGTATGAGTATGATGTGATATATTATTTTGGCAACGAAAATTTTGAAAACGAAATACATACCAATTACCGCCACTTGATGAATTATCTTGACATATAGTTTACCGGGTGTTTACATTTATCTTCGCCGCTGGCTGTGCTACAACAATACAAACTTAATCATTTAAAGCAGCGTTGCTTTGCCTAAACTGAAACACATAATTTACTGTGCTGCGTTGCTTTTTTACAGCAGCATGGTATTTGCACAACCAGCGCTTTCTTCTTATCCTGTTAAAGATTCTGTTGCAAAATTTTTTATTAAAGACATCATTATTAAAGGCAATAAAAAAACTAAAGATTATATCATACTGCGTGAAATGCAGTTTAAAAAAGGCGACTCTGTTGTTATAGCCACATTTAATAAAGAACTGGAACAGGCAAAAAGCCAGGTTTATAATACCACGCTCTTTAGTGAAATAAAAATGGAATATGCTGTTACATCTGCATATGATATAATTGTGGTGATAGATGTGAAGGAACGCTGGTACATTTACCCTGTGCCGCAGTTTAAAATGGTTGATCGCAATATTAATGAGTGGCTTAGAACTTATAACGCCAGTTTAAAAAGAGTTAATTACGGAATAAAGTTTGTGCATTATAACCTTAGTGGCAGAAGGGACCAGTTACGTATTTTTTTATTAAATGGCTTTAGCCGTGATTTTTCTTTTAGTTACAATGCGCCTTACAGTAATAAAAAATTAAGCGAAGGTTTTGTTGTAGGCGCCGGCTTTTCGCAAAAAAAAGAAATACCCTACAAAACCACTTTTACTGACAGTTTACTTTTTTACCGTTTTGATCCGCAGCGCAGCAAATTTGTAGGAAGTTCATTTTACGTAAATGCCGGTTACACCATGCGTAAAGGTTTTTTTAACCGGCACAATTTCTTTGCAAGCTTCTCCCGCCAAACTATAAGCGACAGTATTTTACTGCCCAAATACAACCCAAATTATTTTGGCAATAATAAAGCAAGCGCTGATATTATTGAGTTAAACTACGCATGGCAATACACCAATGTAAACAATGTGCTGTATGCCACTAAAGGAAAAACTGCTTTTGTGGCGCTTACAAAAAAAGGGCTGGGTTTTACAGGTGGCATTAATTCATTTAGTGCAGAGGCCGGTTACACCCATTATTTTGATATGGGCAAAAATTGGTTTAGCAGCATAAGCCTTAATGGTAAAATACGGCTGCCGTTGCAGCAGGCATACATCAATCAGCGTGGCCTGGGTTATGGCGATACTTATTTACGTGGCCTTGAGTATTTGGTAATTGACGGCGTGGCCACAACGCTTTCAAAATTTACCTTAAAGAAAAAACTGGCGGCATTTAAAATTAAAGTACCATTTAAATTAAAATCGCTTACTTATATTCCATTTACATTTTTTGGTAAAGTTTATGGCGATGCTGGTTATGCTTATAACAAACCGCAATATGTTACCAACCTAAATAATAAATTGTTATATACCGGCGGTTTTGGTATTGATATACTCACCTTTTATGATCTTAACCTGCGGTTTGAATACAGTTTTAACCAATTAGGGCAAAAGGGCTTATTTTTACATACTCAGGGAGGCTTTTAAGCATGTAAACCCTCGCTGCATCAGTAATGAAAATAGCAATTTACAGCCGCGGCATAGAAGAAAATCAGCATAACGAAGTAACAGCTTTACTGCATGAGCTGGCAGCACACAATGTAGAACCCGTTTTTTACCAGGATTTTTTTAATAAGTTTTATTCTACCGTAACATTTAAAACTTCTTACTCTACTTTTAATTCCTCCGATGATTTAGATGAAACCATTGATTGCATTATAAGCCTTGGTGGTGATGGTACTTTACTGGATACTGTTGCTTTTGTAAAAGATAAAGGCATTCCAATTTTAGGCATCAATTATGGCCGCCTGGGTTTTTTAGCCAACATTGGTAAAGGCGAATTACAAACAGTAGTGGAAGCATTGGTAAGCCGCACGTATGTAACCGACAAAAGAACATTAATACACCTGGATGCCAACGTACCGTTGTTTGGAGATGTGCCTTATGCACTCAATGAATTTTCATTGTTGAAAAAAGATTCCACTTCCATGATAAAAATTCACACATACCTAAATGGTGAGTTTTTAAATACTTATTGGGCCGATGGTTTAATTGTATCCACACCAACAGGCTCTACCGGTTATTCATTAAGTTGTGGCGGGCCCATTGTTTTTCCTGACAGTGCCAGTTTTGTAATTACACCTGTTGCACCCCATAACTTAAGTGTGCGCCCTATTGTGGTGCCGGATGATACCATTATTTCGTTTGAAGTGGAAGGCCGTGCCGATGATTTTTTATGCACGCTGGACAGCCGCAGGGAAACTGTAACCAAAGAAATTCAATTAGCCGTACGCAAAGAGGAGTTTGAAATAAACCTCATCCGACTGAATGAAAATAATTTTTTACAAACCCTGCGCAATAAATTAAGCTGGGGTATTGATGTAAGAAATTGATTTTATTTTTTTTCAAAATCAGCTAAGATTTTATCAAGAAGCATTTTTGAAACGATAATCACTGTAAATTTTATTTTAAAAGATTATAACAGAGATAAATAAAAGAAAGATAGTTATTCGTCTTTTTCGAGCATTTCAATTAGCTCTGCCGCATATCCGCATAAATTCATATTCTTAATAGTAGCAGTATTTAGCATTTCAAGTAAATTAACTTTACCTTTTCCCTTATAAAAAAGCCTGAGGTTTCTAACGCTATCATTTCTTTTACTCTCCGACAAAACAGAATTTAAACGGTATAATTGAATCTTTTCAGAATTTTGCAATTCATACTCATCGCTATTTATTAGATCGGCACTATCGACTTGTATTTTAATGACATGACAATTATTTGCAGGAATTGTCTTAATAAGAAGTGATTTATAACCAATATTGAATGATATTGATAATGAATCAGGATACCTATATCTATGAATAACTAGCCTGAAGTATCCATTTGGATCAGTAGATACTCCATAATCTGTATTTTTTACTTTATCAGCAGTTTTTTTCGTAGCGTCATTGAAATGAATAACTGCTGGATAGAAAGGGCTTCCGTTGGTATTTTGTATGGAACCTTCAATATAAACAGAATCGCATGACTTTTCTGTTTTTGAATTATATTCAATCGTTACATGCCTGAGTGGCTTAGTTTTAAAAGACTGATAGGTAAGCTCTATAATACTATCGTCTAAACATTTCCAACTACCCCTCCCCAATAACTTAATTCCATTCGGATAGTTAGTAAAATGAAAAAATCTAGAATCCCGATTAAAATACCAATTCATTCCAAGGCTTGAATCTTTATAAATAATTGGTTTATACCAGCCGGACTTTATTGAAAACTTGCTTTGCCCTTTTTGGGCATGTAAATTACAATTAGTAAAGAATAATAATAAAATGATAGTACTGGTTCTCATATTTGTACTATCTGATGAAAAATATACTAATCGACACCAATTGACAATGTAAGGCTTTGTGAATAATATTTGCAGCCAAATTTTTCATTTAAAAGTATAATGCAGATTCCATTAACGTGTATTAAGGTCATCAATTATTTGTCCATATTTTTTAATTCTTCCATTATTTTATCAAGGAAGTATTTTTGCATAGGAAATTTAGCATAACTATTTTCTACTAAGCGTTTCATTTTCTCGATACCTGCTTCATCTTTATTAAATTGTTGCAACTTTTTAATACCGTTATTTAATTTTATAATTTTTGAAGGAAAAGAATATTCTGGTAAGATATAAATCGTTTCACAATTATCCGTTGATGCAAGATTTACTACAATGTCGTGTACATTGTTATCGAGATGCAGATTAATCACTTTATCAACAAAACCATTTTTATAAATATGCAATGGATATTTTATATAGGCCAGAGGAAGTTTGGTTATGCTTATACCATTTGTATCGGTTATACTCCCAATGTTTTTATCAGGTAATGTAATGGTTGCCGAGTTATTTGTTTCTTTATTGAAATTGACAACATGGATTTTAAGAAATAAACTATCATAAGGATACTTAGAATAGCTCATATATTTTACAGTATCGTTATAGACATTTAGATTATCAACTTTTTTAAATTTTATTACAAAAAAGCTATCCACAATACTCCATTTACCTTTTCCATAACTTGCTATCGTATCAGAATAAGTACTTTTTGAAGTAAGACGTCCTTTGGAATTGGAGACTGTAGTATTTAGAAAAACGAAACTTGAATCATAACTAAAATAATAATATCCGATTCCGTTTTGTTCAACTCCATAGGATATGCCTCCAAAGTATAAACCAGCAGGTCTAATTAACTGCGCATTAACTTGTGGTCTAATAAAAACTAACGTCAAAAGTAAAATTGCTTTTGACGTTAGTTTTAAATTATTATAAACAAGGATTACCTTTATTTGTGTTTGGATTGCCATTATTATTGATTCCATAAGGATCTTTTTCTGCGTTAATTAATTGTGTTATTGCTGCACTTGCTGATTGACCTAAGTTAGTAAATGCTCTACTGTTCTGACAACCTGACCATGCTAAATCTTTACAATACTCCAAATTAACATTTATGCCTTTTGCTAATGCAAATTGATATAATGCTTCGCCAATCATATTCCGATATCTTACTGCAATATCCTGATGTTGTAGTGGCCCTGGGCCAGATGCAATAACCCAAAGATTACTATCAATGTCAACAAATTCTTTATTGAATATATAGCCATATTTATTTATCAAATCCCTTTGTTTAGCAGTATCATTTAAAATATATGTCTCTCTATACCATGCTAAAAGTTGGCAATGAAACATTTCATGAATTATTGTGGCTGCAACAGATAAATCAGTAGCATTTGGAAAATAACTATTAATCCCTACTTTATGAATTGTATCATAAACTCCGGTTAACGTTATGCCTCCTTCATCCCTTGCAGCGTAATACATTTTTAATGTTACATCAAACGGGCTAACCATATTTGTATCAAAAACATTCCGTATTAAAGAAGGCAATTTACTTGAAATGGACTTTAATGTTGCCAATGTACTGGCAATACATGGGTTATTGGTACTGTCTTTAATATGCTTGTTCATCCAATAGGCATCCAGTTGTTGTTGTGTTGGCGGTGGGTCTGGCACTGGCCAAGGATTGGGGCCGGGATTAGGATTACAACCCACAGGCACAGCATTATTAATTAAATAGCTGCTTAATGGGCAGGGCGGTGGGTTTGTTCCTACACCGCCGCCGCCGCCACCCCCCGGTGCAAACACAGGCCATTCGCCTTCTTCATGTTCAAACCATGATACACATTGAACCGAACTTGTGGTGCTAACACTTACATTAGCGCATACCTGTGCACAATTATCACAAGGCCCTTCAATACCTGTATAATAATCGGGGCAATGCCCGGCCGGATATCTACAATGATTGCCTAAAACAGTTCTGGTAGTAGTATAAACCGTAACACATAGTGTTTGCAATATATTGTTTGTAGTATACCCATTACCACCAGCAATTGCAGAGTCGCCAAATTTTACAATCAATTTTTTACCAGCTGTATCTTTATAATCAGCCGTTGGATTAAAAAGCCTTTTGTCCTTTATTTCAAACTCTTTAATGCCAAATACCTGGTTATCCATTATCATCATTTTCAGTGCAAAATCTTCGGCTGTTGTTATTCCGCTTGTTGTATTAGTGCTTTGCAATGGAAAGGCAGCATAATCACCTTGTCTGAACAGTTTTAGCGATACTGCATCGGTAACAGTACCTATTATAAATGCGCCAATATGGTTTTCTCCCGGCACCGCCAATGGTATAAGTACAGCAGTATCACCGTTGCCACCACCGCCATTAGCTGCCGTTGCTGTAAAACTATTGTTCCGGCTTTTTACTGTTTGAATATATGCTTTATTCCATACAGGGTATCCTTCCTTTTTTGCAAGCGCAGCAATAAAACCGGATTGATTATTTTGTTGCTGCAATTCGGCTGCAACCCGTTTAACTGCTGTATTCAGGGTATCTGGCAAAGTAAAAAAACGGCCGGTAACAGCCGCGTCGCCTGTTTTAATGCTGCTTAATTTATCTGTTTTTTTACAAGATGGTATTAAGATTGAAAACATAAAAAATATTACAAGTAAGCGTACGGATAACTGAGTAAATCGAAATGTAGTCGGCTGCATAAGTGAATGTTTTAATAAGGGTGAAACTATGTTGTAATGTATAATGCTAAAGTATCAAAGCTTCACATAATTAAAAATACCCCAAACCGGGTATTATTTCCTGTTAGTTCATTTTAAGTAATTTTACGTATGCCGCTAAAAGCACCCAAACGCATTCGCTCCATCTTTATCCTTTACTGGATACTGCTTTTTTATATTGTTGCTGCGCTTATATGGTGGTTTATTGCACTTACCAAACAAAATGAGCAGGCATCAAATTTTAAACTGCAGGAGCTGCAGCCCGGCATGCCACAGTACAACCAGCGGGTATTAAAAATAAAAGAAGATGAACGGCGCAAGAGCATGCAATACATTGGTGAAGGCATCACTTTTTTTTTAGTAATTGTAGCCGGTGCCGGTGTAGTGTTTTATTTGGTGCGCAGGCAATTGAAACAAAGCCAGCAGCAGCAAAATTTTATGATGGCACTAACGCATGAGCTAAAAACACCTATTGCTGTTGCAAAGCTTAATTTAGAAACACTGCAAAAAAGAAAGCTGGAAGAACAGCAGCAGCAAAGGTTAATACAAACCACGTTGCAGGAAGCCAACCGTTTGAATTCGCTTTGCAATAACATGCTGTTGTCTTCTCAAATTGAGGCAAAAGGGCTTAGTATAAGCAAGGAAGAAGTTAATATTAGTGATATAGCTGCAGCCAGCACCAATGATTACAGCATCCGTTTTCCCGGTAAAAAAATTGTATGCAGCACTGCAGCAGATTTATTTGTGTATGGCGACAGGTTGCTGTTGCAAATGGCTATTAATAACTTAATTGATAATGCAGTAAAATATTCCCCTAAAGACGGCAGCGTATATATACAGGTGCAGCAGCAAAACAACAATGCTGTTATAAAAGTTGCAGACGAAGGCAAAGGAATAAGTGCAGAAGAAAAGCAAAAAATATTTACCAAGTTTTACCGGATTGGCAATGCTGCCACCAAAGCTGCAAAAGGAACGGGGCTGGGCCTTTATCTTACAAAAAAAATAGCGCAGGAACACAATGGTAACATATCTGTGACAGACAATGAACCAACCGGATGTATTTTTGCCATTTCGTTACCTTTAATGGATTAAATTACAGCACACGTGGAAAAGAAATTTTCGATATTATTAGTAGAAGATGAAGAAAACCTGCAGGAAGCCTTAAAACTTAACCTGGAGCTGGAGGGATACGTTGTTACAGGAGTGTACGATGGTGCAGAAGCACTTAAAACAGTGCAACAGGAATATTTTGATTTACTCATACTGGATGTAATGCTGCCGGAAATTGACGGCATTACTGTTTGTGAAACGATTCGCCTGCAAAACCCGGACATTCCTATTTTAATACTAAGCGCCAAAAACAGCAGCGCCGACAGAATTTTAGGTTTAAAAAAAGGTGCCGATGATTATTTAACCAAACCCTTTAACCTGGAAGAACTGCTGCTGCGTGTGAGCAAGCTTATTAAAAAAAGTGAACGCATCAGCGCCAAACAGCCTTTGCCCGAAATCTATTCATTTGGTAACAACAGTATTGATTTTAAAGCGCTGGAAGGAACCACTTTTGAAAAAAAGAAAGTAACCCTTACCAAAAAAGAGGTCATGCTTTTAAAGCTGTTGATAGAAAACAAAAATGAAGTGGTAACCCGTGAAAAAATTTTACAGGCGGTATGGGGTTATAATGTTTATCCCACCACACGTACCATAGATAATTTTATTCTCAGCTTTCGTAAATATTTTGAAGAAGACAGCCGCAACCCAAAATACTTTCACTCTGTACGGGGCATTGGTTACAAGTTTACTGAGCTTTAACTTTTATACGTTTCCAGCAATTGAATAATACCGGCTGTTGCATTGTAATGCTCCTGCATTTTTTCCTGTGCAGCAAACGGGGTGTACAACTGCAGCTCAATAGCATTCATCAGTTCCTGTAGTTGAATCACAGTAGCAGTAGATACATTTTTTTTGTCCAGCCCTTCTGTTATTATCTTTTTATTGAGCGTGGCGGCAGGTAATTCCAGTTTATCTGCCAGGTAGTTCTTTAAAGCGGCATTTAGTTCTTTATAAAATCCGGCACTGTTTTCCTGCAACAATATTTTGGCATTTTCCAGGTAATTCTTTTCCTCTTTTACAGGTATTTCAGCAGGCTCTTCTATTATTGCCTGTGCAGCAGCCGCTGCTTTAACCTGTTTTTCTTCTTTACGCTTATCCCGTTTAAGCCAAAACAATAAAACCAGCGCTATTAAAGCTGCAACAGTACTCACCACCCATCTCCGGTTACTAAAAAAATTGTTCAGCCAGCTTTTCTTTTCTTCAGCAGGGGCAGTAATATTTACTTTTTTACCTGTGCCTTTTGTAACAGTAAATTTTATTGGTTTTACAGAATCTGTTTTATACTTGCCGCTGGCAGGATCAAAATAACTAAAAACAATTGCGGGCAAAACATAGTCTCCTGCTGCGGCAGCAGTAAAATCCCAGCTAAGCATTTTACGTCCGCTTACAGGCACTGTTGTTTTCGTAATATCTTCTGTAGCCACAGGTTCAAATGCTTCAATACCCTGTGGCCATTTTATATCTGGCGCTGTAACCAGTTGTAAATTTCCTTCGCCCTGTATAGTTACCTGCAGTTTACCTGCATCGTCTGTGGTAAAATTATTTTTTTCAATACCGGCTTCAATTATAAATTTTCCAACAGCTCCGTTAAATGTTGCAGGCGCACCCTCTGCCGGCAAAGCTTTTACAGTAATATTTACCGGTTTGCTTTGTAATGTTACTTTCTGGCTTTCTATACCTTCGGGAGGGATGGCTGCTTCTGCAAATTCCTGAAAAACATCATTCATTAAATCACTTTGCCTGTTAGCATAAGCTTCTTTAATAAACTGCACATTATTTTCTACCTGCAATGGCTCCAGCTCAAGATTGCCAGCCTGCAAAGGATAAAGTTGCACTTTACGGATAGTGTAAACATTGTATTCACGGCCATTAACTGTTTCCCTCCTGATATTCATATTGTCCACCTGCAAATCAACAACTGAAAAACCACTGAATGATGGGTTTTTTACAACATTGCTTTCGCTTTTAAGCCTTGTATATAATTTATAAGTTGCCAAAACAGGTTCGCCAATATAACAGGCAGTTTTATCTGTTTGCAGTTTCACAAACATGTTACGGTTTATTTTCTCAGCAGCGCTTTCTCCTTTTTTTAAAATGTAATCAGTAAAAGGGGTTTGCTGCGGCGCATCTTCAAAAGGGTTAAACCCTGTAAGCGGATTTACACTATTACTGCCGGTATTTGCGTTAGGCGCATTTGTGTTAGTTACCTTAACAGTAACCGTATTGCTGCGGTAATCTTTTCCATCGGCCTTTGCAGTGGCAGCAGGTATAGTAAAATTGCCCGGGCCTTTTGGTTTTAAAATATAGTTAAGTGCCACATATTGTTTTACCACACCGTTAATGGAGGTCATACCACTTTCCTGGTTGGGGCCGCTTACAATAATAAAATTAGAAAATGCAGACGGGGTAATCTGCTCCACGCTTTGTGCGTTTTCAACTGCAAGGCGCAGTTGTACCATTTCGTTTTTACTTATTTGCTGTGCCGATGCTGTGGCAGTAAACTTTACCTGTGCAGTAACAGCTGCAAATTTTAAAACAAAAACTGTAAAAATTATTTTTAGTAAATATGAACGCATAATGAATAACACAAAAATACCGGATAGCCGTGTCAGGTACAGTACAGGATTTTATAAGCGGTTGTAAAAATCTGTTAATACAGCTTTTTACAAATCGCCCAGTTGAGGGCGCATTACTATTTCTTCCACACAAGCTGCTTTGCTTAATTGGGTGGTGGCGTATACCATTTGCGCCACATCTGCCGCTTCCATAATACGCTGGTTACTGTTATCAAAACCTCCCCAACTGTCGGTAAGTACCGCACCGGGATAAACTGTAGTAACCTTTATGCCAAAAGCTTTCATTTCGTGCCGCAGGTTTTTACTAAATCCGTCCATGGCAAATTTACTTATGCTATAAGCTCCACCATTTTCATAAGGCATTTGGCCCGCAATAGAACAAATGTTAATGATGTGCCCTCTGCGGTGTTCCATCATCCATGGCAAAACCGTTCTGGTAATGTGGTAAGCGCTGTACAGGTTTGCAGCCACCTGGCTTTCCAGCAAGCCTTCTGTTTCATTGTGTACATTGCCGGGCATAAAACTGCCTGCGTTATTCACTATCACATCCGGCACACCATACTCCAGGCACCATAAACCAAAGGCTTTTGCTTCCTCTTTGCGGCTTACATCACATGGCTTTGCTTTAATAATGGCTGATGGATTTTTTTTCTGCAGCTCCTCTGTTGCTGCATACAATGCGGCTTCATTTCGGGCACATAAAAATAAATGGTGATGGTACTGCGCAAATATTGCTGCAATTGCTTTACCAATACCTTTTGATGCGCCGGTTATAACAACATTCATATAGTAATCATTATTTTGCTTTCTTTGCAAATCTACAAACGTATATGAAGTACACACATCTTTTTTTCGACCTGGACCATACCCTGTGGGATTTTGATGCCAATGCAAAGGACACTTTAACTGATTTGTACAAAACACATAACCTTACCCAACGGGTGGAAGCAGCTTTTGAAGACTTTTACCGGAAATATTTGTACCACAACGAAATTTTGTGGGACCAGTACCATCATGGTAAAATAAGTGCCGATGATTTAAAATGGAAACGCATGTACCGCACCCTGCTTGATTTTAAAATTGGAGATGAGGTATTGGCTAAAGAATTAAGCGCCGGCTTTTTAGAACTGCTGCCCACTAAAAAAAACGTATTCCCTTACACTTTTGAAATTTTAGAATACCTGCTGGCAAAAAATTACCGACTGCATTTAATCACCAACGGTTTTGAAAAAACACAGTGGAGCAAACTAAACAACAGCGGGCTGGCAAAATATTTTACACATGTAATAACCAGCGAGGCAAGCAACAGCTTAAAGCCTAAAAAAGAAATTTTTGAATTTGCAGTAAACAAAGCCGGCACCACACTTACAGAAACTATTATGATTGGCGATAACCTGGATGCAGATATTAAAGGTGCTATGGATGCCGGTATGGATACCATTTTTGTAAACCATATTAACGCAAGCACCACATTACAGCCTACGCATACAATTTATCATTTAAAAGAGCTGGAAGCAATCTTATAACTGGCTGAAGCGCTTAAAACAGCCTGCCCGGTTCTCATATTTTTTTCGTTCTGGTTGCTTCAGCACTTTTAACAAAATAAAAAGCCGCCTCAAAAATTTGAAGCGGCTTAATAAGTTGTTACAGCAATATTACATTTTAGCTGTAGTTGCTTTTTTGTCTTTGCAGCAAGATTTTTTTGCAGCTGCATCTTTAGAGCAGCAAGACTGGCCTTTTGCACATTTTTTCTTTTTGCCTTTATCGGTGTTTGCAAAAGCAATACCTGCAACCAGTAAAACTGCAGAAGCGAATAAAATTACTTTTTTCATAATGCTATTTTGTGTTTGATTAATCAGCGTAAAAGTAAGCTACTTGTTGCATTTTGCCAAAGTGGTACTGTTAAAATTACAGCGTGGCAATAACGGAAACCCCACCCTGCACCACCTGGTTCAGCTGCACATTTATCTTAGTGCCAACAGGCAGCAACAGGTCTACCCTGCTGCCAAATTTTATAAAGCCCATTTCCTCGCTTTGGTTAACCTTTTGGCCCACCTGCAAATAGTTTACAATACGTTTTGCCAGTGCCCCGGCAATTTGTTTTGCCAGAATTTCCGTGCTTCCCTTACGGTATACAACCGAATGCCGCTCATTTTCAGTAGATGATTTAGGGTTCCAGGCTACTAAATATTTGCCTTTATGGTATTGGCTGTACACAACATCTCCGGCAACCGGATTCAGGTTAACATGTACATTGGCAGGGCTCATAAAAATAGATACCTGCAATACTTTAGTTTTAAAATATTCTTCATCCACAGTTTCTTCAATCACCACTACTTTACCATCGCAGGGGCTTACCACTACATTATCGTTAATGGTTAATGTACGTTTAGGTATGCGGAAAAAAGAAATTAAAAACAACAAAAGGCCTAAAGTGGCAAAAAATACCACCCAGCACAAAACAGGCAACGATGCGCTGAAGAAATAAAAAAATGCAAAGTTGATGGCGCCGAAAATTAATGTGCCAATAGCTATGGATTTATAACCTTCCCTGTGTATCGTCATGCTTTTGAGTTGAACTGCAAATGTACAACAGCCAATACTTAATTACGAATATGAAGGTTAATATTTGGTGGTGCCAAATTTATCCCATTGGCTGTTGGCAAATTTTAAAAGTGCCGGCGGTGCCTTACTAAATCCGGCATCCACTTTTTTATCACCACCATATTTTTCACCGGATTGTTTAAAAATTACAATTGTATTACCCCTTATTGCATATTTATTTGTGCCTTCATACATAATTAATTTTTTGCCGTCGGGGCTTACATCGCTGCGGCAACTGAGCTTGTAAATAAAACTGGCTTCGGCTACATTATTACTATCTAAATCCGTTACGGCTAATGAACCGGGTATATGCTCGCAAGTGACATCAAACTCACAATCAGTAATATCATCCTGCACCTGCCATTTTTTTTGCCAGCCAGTTGGTGTTTTAATAAAGCAGTATGCGTAGAGGCTTTGCTTTTGTGAGCCTTTTGCAATTAGGTTTTCTGTTTGTGTTAGTACTAGCATTTGCTCACCATCTTTATCCTGCCAGCTGGCGCCGTCCTGCACCTTGCCTTTAATACTGTCTTTGAAAGGTATGGCTTGTTTATCAAAACCAAGCAGGTTAAAACTTACATCAGCAATAACCGGTTTATTGTTTTGTGTTGATGAGGCGGTACCGGAGTCTTTAGTAGTTGTTGCAGGTTTAGTGGTATCTGCGTTATTACAACTAAATAACGCCATTAAAATAATGATGGCAAAAACAGGTTTCATAACAGTGCATTGTTATACCAAGTTACATAAACAGTTTTACATACACCCACACAACAGGTGCGGCAAATAAGAGTGAATCAAAACGGTCTAAAAAACCACCGTGGCCGGGCATAATACTGCCGCTGTCTTTAACACCGGCCATGCGTTTTAATTTGCTTTCGAATAAATCGCCGATGGTGCCAAAAATGGCGCAGAGGGCGGCGATTACATACCAATCATACCTGCCAGCAATTTTTATGTGCCAGCCTGGTAAAAAAATTTCGTTATAAAAAGTTGAGAATACAAAACCTATTGTTAACACACATAAAACTGCTCCACCCAATGTGCCTTCCCATGTTTTTTTAGGAGAAACTTTTGAAAGAGGTGTTTTGCCAATTAAAGAGCCAACTATGTAAGCCATTGTATCATTGATCCAAATACAAAAAATTATTGCCACAGGATAAACTGAATTTTCTATTAATTCATACAAAAGTGGCACCTTAACATACATAAACTCATGTGTAAATGATCCAAAGTTGTAATCAGCTTTTAAATTTAGCAATAGGGTAAAAGGAAGAGAAATGTAAATAAACCCTCCCGACATTATCCATTTAGCTCTTGCATTAATAGTTTTATTCTGAAAAAGAAAAGCCAATAACCCAATAAATAAAACCATCCAAAAAAGGTATTTTACATTTATTGCAAAGCCAAAAGGCGCCCAATATAAGGAAGAAGTATATGTCTGCTGTCCTGCAACGTACATTAACACCACACCACACACTGCAAAATATCGTTTGATGAAATTGTCAATTTTACTGTTTGTAATTTTCTCAACAAGCTTCAAGTATTCAATCCAGCAGCCAAAATGTATGATTGTAAACAATATCAAAAAACTCCAGAAATTCCAGAGTAAGCCAACAAGCATTGCCGCCACAAATACTACAGCAGTAAGAGAACGGGTTTTAAGGGTTTGCAGGTTTAATGCCATGTTATTGCTGTGCTATTAAGGGTTCGTTACTAAATACCAGGTTTTCTTTCATCGCTATTCTGTTGCGGTTTTCTTTGCTTGCTTTAATAAGCAGTACAAACAAACCGTATAAAATGGCGCCGGTAATAAAAACACTCCAGATGGGCAGTTTAACATCCGACTGGTTAACTGCTGCGGCTTTATTATTTATGTTGGTATAAAATAAAAATATTAGCGCCATCAGGTTATTTATAAAATGGGCAAAAATGTTTACCCAAATATTTTTTGTGTAATAAAACATAAGGCCCAGCGCAAGGCCTAAAATAAAACGGCTTAAAAATAAGTAGTACGATGCATGAATGAGGCTGAATAAAAGAGAAGCTGTTATTATTGCCACCGCCGGAGCCTTAAACCATTTGGTTAAAAAGTTTTGCAGCACACCACGGAAAAGCATTTCTTCAAATACCGCAGGCAAAAAAGCGATAATAAACATGGCTATTACAAATTGTCCGCCGCCTTTTAAATTACTCATACTGGCAACAGCCTGTGTGTATAAATCTTCGGCGGCCTTTGCAGATTTATCTATTGAGGGGAAATGCACCAGTATTTTCTTTGTTATTTCTTCAAACGGGCCGGCCATATAGTTTGCCAAAAGCATTATAAAAAAACCCAGCACTATTTGCAGCAGGTTAAAGTGTTTTGAAAATCCTGACCACAATAATTTTTTGTGGCAAATAAGAATAAATGCCAGTGAGGGGACAAACATCATAAAGAATGTACCCGCTATTTGTGCAGCCTGTGCATAGCCCGAGTTTGCAGGACTTAACAAAGCGGCTTGTAATGCTTCGGGGTTTTTCATAGCTGTACTCACATCTCCGCCAATAGCCTTAACGCCTATTGCCACAGTTATAAACCCTGATATTATAAAACCCAAACCTACCAGCCCCAGCAATATTGCCAGCTGGCTCCAGTAATTAAAACGACCCTGGTACTGCACCATAGCTTAAACTTATATGTTGTAAATTTGTGGCAAAAATAGGGCATTGCCGCTGAAGCACTGAGCCACTGAAATAATTGAGTGTTTTGCTGAACAGAGCCGGTTTGCCCACAGGCTGCCGGATGGAAGTGGAAATACTTTTGTGAGGAACGAACAAAAGATTGGAACGGACAGCCGGAACTAAAGCTGAATAACGAACAAAAAGCTTACAGCCCCAAACAATTAGTGTAATTAGTTTTAATTAGTGTAATACATGGTAAAAATTGGTGAACATATTGAACTGCCTGATTTTCCGCTGTTGCTGGCGCCAATGGAAGATGTGAGCGACCCGCCTTTCCGTGCAGTGTGTAAAGACAATGGCGCTGATTTAATGTACAGCGAATTTATCAGCAGCGAGGGATTGATACGGGATGCTATTAAAAGTTTGCGCAAGCTGGATTTTAGTGAAGAAGAACGTCCGTTTGGCATACAGATTTTTGGCGGTGATGAAGAAGCGCTGGGGCTGAGCGCCAAAATTTGCGAAACAGTAAAGCCAGATTTAGTAGACATCAACTTTGGCTGCCCGGTAAAAAAAGTGGCCATGAAAGGCGCCGGCGCCGGTGTGCTGAAAGATATTGATTTGATGGTGCGGTTAACAAGTGCCGTGGTAAAATCAACTTCGTTACCGGTTACCGTTAAAACACGTTTGGGCTGGGATGAGAACACCAAAAACATTGAAGAGGTGGCAGAGCGTTTACAGGATATTGGCATTAAAGCACTGGCTATACATGGCCGCACCCGTACGCAAATGTATAAGGGTGTTGCAGACTGGACGTTGATTGGTAAAGTGAAAAACAACCCACGCATTACCATCCCCATTTTTGGTAATGGTGATATTGACAGCCCGGAAAAAGCGCTGGAATATAAAAACCGGTATGGTGTGGATGGTATTATGATTGGCCGTGCTGCTATTGGCTACCCCTGGATTTTTAACGAGATAAAACATTTTGTAAAAACAGGTACGCACTTAGCGCCGCCAACTGTGGAGGCACGTGTGGCTGTTTGCAAAAAACATTTACATAAAAGTTTTGAGTGGAAGGGGCCCAAAGTGGGTATTTACGAAATGCGCCGCCATTACACCAATTATTTAAAAGGCATGCCGGGTATTAAGGAATACCGTGGCAAATTAGTTACGTTGGAAACTGTGGAGGAAATTGAAGCAGTACTGGATGAAATTGTTTTAAAATACAGCGGTTATGAATTTGAAAAAACTGCAATTGAGCTGATTAATTATCATGAGAAGTGCCCGCTGGAGTAATTCTTTCCCTTTCTTTCCATTATAAACTTGCAACGTTTAGTTTGTTTTTAGCTACTGAGAAAAAAAGTTCCTTCTTTTCACCTTAAACAAACTAATATGAAAAAATTTATTGCTGAATTTATTGGCACATTTTCGCTTGTGCTTTTTGGTTGTGGCGCTGCTGTAATATCGGGCATTTCAAATACCGGCCCATCGGGTATTGGCCTGCTGGGCATTGCTTTAGCTTTTGGCCTTACTGTGGTTGCAATGGCATATGCTATTGGCCCCATTTCGGGTTGCCACATTAACCCGGCCATTAGTATTGCCATGCTTGTTGCAGGTAAACTAAGTGCGCAGGATTGTATTGGTTACATTATTGCACAGGTACTGGGTGCTATTGCCGGCGCAGGTGTTTTGTATTTACTAGTAAGCGGGCAAAGCGGTTTTACCGGCCTTAAAGAATGGGGCTTAGGCAGCAATGGCTGGGGCGAAGGTTATTTAGGTAATTACAACACTACATCTGCATTTGTTGCAGAAGTGGTATTTACCTGCCTTTTTTTACTGGTTATTTTTGGCACCACATCAAAACAAGGCAATAGTACCACAGCAGGACTGGCTATTGGTATTTCACTTGTAATTATTCACCTGGTTGTTATACCAATTACAGGTACTTCGGTTAACCCTGCAAGAAGTATAGGCCCAGCAATTTTTGCCGGTGGCAAAGCAATTAGCCAGGTTTGGTTATTTGTGGTGGCACCCATTGTGGGTGGTGTATTGGGTGCATTAATCTGGAAAAATTTGCTTGAAACTAAAGATTAAGCAATTACATTTTACTTATAAATTCAGAGAGGCCGTTGGTATAAACCCGGCCTCTTTTTTCTGCAAAATAATCTGCTGTTAAAGCAATAATTGCCATAATAGTTAAACTGAGGCCCAGCCCTTTCCAAAATGTTTGCGCTGCATTATTACGGAAGTAAAAAAATAAAATAATGCCTGTAACGGCAAGTACTATTTCCAGCCAACGGTAAATAATAAAATTTTTCATTACAGTTTGTATACGGGGCATCTCTTTTGTTTTTAAATCCTGCGGATTCATATCGTATGCATAAGTATTGCGTATGCGGTCGGCATCGCTGCGTTTGTAAATGGTAAAACCAACAACGCCCATTAATAATCCAAATAACAACAGTGGTATGGCTGCGCCTTTGTAAAAGTTTGTTTTTATTACAAAGAAAAAAATAATAGCGGCCAGCACACCGGCAATGCCAATGCTTAAAAACACAATGCTTTCACTTTTTTCTGCTGTAAAATACTTTTCAATATCGGTTTTGGTAAACATGTTTATTTATTTTTTATGGCAGCAACCACTTCGTTGCTTAATGGCGAAACAGAAGGGTCAAAATAATTTACCAGCTCTCCTTTTTCATTTACAAGATACTTAGAAAAATTCCAGGTTGGTTGTTTTTCGTTCCAGCCATTTTTTGTTGAATCACTCAGCCATTTGAATACAAGATTTTGTTCGCTGCCCTTTACCACGCTGCTTTTTTTCATAAGCGGAAATGTTACGCCAAAATTCAGCTTGCAGAACTGTGCAATTTCTTCATCGCTGCCTTTTTCCTGCTCTTTAAAATCGTTGGCCGGAAAGCCGAGTATGGTTAATGAATCTCCAAATTGCTCATGCAGTTTTTGTAAATCATCGTACTGGTTGGTATAGCCGCAATTACTGGCGGTGTTTACCAGCAATACTTTTTTGCCTTTCAATTGTGCAAAATCAAAAGCAGTGCCGTTATTCAATGTATCTTTTAAAGAAAAAAAATCTATGGCTGGTGTTTTATTAACAGCAACCAGTTTTTCAGAATTTTTGCCTGTTAGTTTTGTAAACCACATCCACATAGGGTACACAGCTTTTAAAAATTTTTGGCGGTTGGTCATATTTACGGAGTTTCTGTTTACAATTTGCACGTAAGCAATAAAGCTGATAATTATTACAAGAATAACAATGAAAAATCTTTTAAGTTTTTTATATCGCTTTATATTTTCTGGCATTATCAATTATTCATTTTATAATTATCCATTATCGTATCACCCACTTAAACAATTTCAGTTTCCCTTTAAACGGCGGGTATTTGATGGAAGGGTCAAACCAGGTAGGCGTTTTCATTACAGCTTTTCTGTGGCTGAATGTATCAAAGGAGTTTTTACCATGATAGTTACCTGTACCACTAAAACCCCGGCCGCCAAACGGTAAATTATGATTAGTTAAATGCCAGCTTGAATTATTTACACAACCGCCACCAAACGCCACACTATTCAGCCATTGCTGCTCCTTATTTTTTGATGAGGTGTACACATAAAATGCCAGCGGGTTAGAGTGTGCATCAATAACTTTTTTTGCTTCTTCAAAACTGCTGAAAGAAATAACCGGCAATACCGGCCCAAAAATTTCATCCTGCATTACTGAATCATTCATTGATACATTTTCCAGTACAGTGGGTTCAATAAACAATTGTTCTTTATTATTTCTTCCTCCAAAAACAATTTTGCCTTGCGGCAGGTAAGTAACAATACGGTCAAACTGTTTGGTGTTAATTATTTTGCCGTAGTTATAGCATGTTTCGGGCTTATCGGTAAAAAATTTTTCAATAACTTTTTTAAGATTTTGCAGCAGCGCTTCTTTTTTGCTTTCATGCACCAGCACATAATCCGGCGCCACACACATTTGCCCGGCATTGCTGAATTTTGCAATGGCAATTCTTTTTGCCGCCACTTTAATATCAGCATCTTCTTCCACAACACAAGGGCTTTTGCCACCCAGCTCCAGTGTTACGGGTACTAATTTTTCAGCAGCCATTTTATAAATTATTTTGCCAACCGCTGTGCTGCCTGTATAAAACACATGATCAAAACTAAAATTGCTCATCATGGCAGGTATTACAGTGGCACCGTCTCCTTCAGTAAACAAAATATATTCTGGTGCAAAAGTGCTGTCAATAATTTTTTTCATAACTGCTGCAGTTGCCGGTGCAAATTCACTTGCCTTCAACACAGCACAATTGCCTGCAGCAATAGCACCTGCCAGTGGCGTAAATAACAATTGCAACGGATAATTCCACGGCCCAATAATAAGTACCGTTCCCAGCGGCTCTTTCATCACAAAACTTTTTGATGGCAGGTTAACTAAGTTAGTTTTCACTAATTCCGGTTGCATCCATTTTTTAAAATTCTTCAGTGTGGCATTTATTTCACTCAGTAAAAAGCCGGTTTCAGTAACCCAGCTTTCTTCCGGGCTTTTCTTTAAATCTGTATGTAACGCTTCATGCAATGCCGCTTCATGCTGCAAAACTGCTGCTCTTAGTTTTTTTAATTGTTCTTTTCTAAAAGCATACGGCCTTGTAACACCACTGTTAAAATAATTCCGCATTGCCTGCAGTTGATTTATATCTGCCATTACAACTAAATTTGCCGAAAGGTAATAAATACCTGTATCATTGTTTCCCTCAAAGGCACAAAGCGGCCTAAGAAAAAATTTTGTGACCCTGGTGGCTTTGCAGGAAAATGTATATTTATACACGAAAGATAGTTTGATAAATGACAGACGAGCAATACATGCAGCAGGCGCTTAACGAAGCACAAAAAGCATTTGACGCAGGCGAAGTGCCCGTAGGTGCTGTGGTGGTTATGAACAATAAAATTATTGCCCGTGCCCACAACCAGGTGGAATTATTGAATGACAGCACAGCCCACGCAGAAATACTGGCCTTAACAACCGCCTATAATTTTTTAGGCAGCAAATATTTACCTGAAGCTGCATTATATGTTACACTGGAGCCATGCCTTATGTGCAGCGGTGCTTTATACTGGAGCAAAATTGGAAAAATTGTTTTTGGGGCCGATGATGAAAAAAACAGCTACCGCAGAAGTACGGGAAGCAACAATCCTTTTCATCCTAAAACCGAAATAACGGGCGGCATTTTAAAAGAAGAATGTGCGCAACTGATGAAAGACTTTTTTAAGGCAAGGCGTTGATTATTGCACCACCATTTTCTTTTTTACCAGCTTGTCTTTCTGGCGCAGTACAACAAAATATACACCGGCAGGTAAAGAAAACATCAGCACCAGGTTTTCATTACCATTTACCAGCAGGCGCTGGTCGTTACGTTCCACACCGCCATTAATGTTTATTATTTGCACCTGTATAATTCCCTGTTCAAAGCCCTGCAACTCCAGTTCTGCTTTATTTTTAACCGGGTTAGGGTAAAGTTTTACCGATGCTTTCTCTTTTACAACAGAGTCTGCAATTATCTTTTTAGATGATGCTGCTGATGCACTATCGGGCAAACCATTGCCGCCATCCTGCGCTTTGCAGGCATAAATTCCCAATAACGAAAAGATAATAAAGAGAAATTCTTTCATTGTAAGGCAGAATAGGAAACCAATAACGTAAATTTGTAGTTCCTATTTCATAACAGAATCTTAAAAATTAAACACTATGGCATTTACGTTACCGGCTCTGCCTTATGCACACGATGCACTGGAGCCACATATCGACACACTGACCATGCAGATACATCATGGCAAACACCACCAGGCTTATGTTGACAATTTAAATAAAGCCATTGCAGGCACAGAGAATGAAAATAAATCACTGGCTGAACTGGTTAAAAATGCAGGCGCTATTTCTCCGGCAGTTCGCAATAACGGTGGCGGCCATTGGAACCACTCTTTCTTTTGGGAAAGCTTAGCACCCAATGCAGGCGGTGCGCCCACAGGAAAATTAGCTGATGCTATTAATGCAGCTTTCGGCAGCTTTGATGCATTTAAAGAAAAATTTGCAGCAGCCGGTATGACCCGTTTTGGAAGCGGCTGGGCATGGCTGATTGTTAAAGATGGTAAACTGGAAGTATCATCTACCCCTAACCAGGATAATCCTTTAATGGAAATTGCTGATGTAAAAGGCACACCCATTTTAGGTTGCGATGTATGGGAACATGCTTACTACTTAAAATATCAAAACCGCCGTGCTGATTATTTAGCTGCATTTTGGGCAGTGGTTAATTGGGCTAAAGTGGCAGAGCGTTTTGCCGCCGCATAGGTTTTTGGCACAGGCATTTGTTCTTTACCAAACATTGTTGTGAACTTGTTCTGTTATCTTTTTCTTTCAGTGAAAGAAAAAGATAATCTCACTTTTAGCTTTTTACAGCTTTATTCAACACATTTAATACAAAACTGCAACCTTAAATGGTTGCAGTTTTTTTATACAAATATTATGGTACAGGGTCATACCCATGCCCGCCCCATGGATGGCATTTGGCAACTCGTTTAATAGTAAGCCACAACCCTTTTATGGGGCCATATTTTTTAAACGCTTCAATACCGTAATGAGAGCAAGTGGGTGTAAAGCGGCACTTATTCCCCAGCCAAGGAGAAATAATCCATTGATATAATTTTATTAAAAGTATAAATGGAAAGCTAAGTATCTGCAACAGAATTTTCATGTGCTATTTTTTGCAGCCGTTTTATAACAGCAGTCATTTTTTCAAATACCAATTTGTATTCGGGCACTTCATTGCCGGTAAAAATAAAAAACACTCCAATGTTTTTATTTACAGCAGTAAGCGCATCTGATAAGGCTTGTTTTTGCAAACGGTAGCTTTCCCTCATCAGCCTCTTTACCCGGTTGCGGTCAACCGCTTTTTTAAAATAACGGGTGCTTACACTAAAGCCGGCTTGCAAAAGTTCTGCATCATCGGCCCAAACATACACCACCCTTAATGGAAAAAGTGAAAACGATTTCCCATTCTTAAACAAGCCTTCAATTTTTTTACGGCTCTTAAGCTTTTCATTTTTTTTAAACTGGTATCGTTGCTTGCTTTGCAATTCATCAAAATTAAAAAGTCCTGCCGGTTTAACAGCAGGACTTACTATGATTACGGTAAAATACCGCTTATTTATTTTTTAGAGCCGTGTTCGCTGGAAACAGTCAGTTTCTTGCGTCCTTTCTTTCTGCGGCTTGCCAATACGGCACGGCCGTTAGCAGTTTGCATGCGCTTGCGAAAACCATGTACAGTTTTTCTGCGGCGTTTATGGGGCTGATAGGTTCTTTTTTTACCTGGCATTGTTTTAAGTTTTTCCTTTACTAAATAATTTTTCTAAAACATCCATCAGGGCACCATCCCCTGCTGTTTGTGAAAGGACGGCAAAGGTAAGGGTTAAACAGCTATTTTTTGCAATGATTTTGGGCTTTTTTAGCCTTAAAGTGCCAAATGCTGCGATTTTACGGTTTTACCATAAAAAATTGCTGCATGATTATCGAAATCGGCCGCCGAATCGGTGGTATAAAAAGCAATATCTGCATTTTTACTGCATATGGAAGCTATTTCCGGGTGGCGCTCCAGGTAGTGAGCCAAACTATCGGCTACAATTTTACCTTGAGAGAGCAGGTTAATGCCCTCAGGTGTAAACTGTTTTATTTTATTCTGCAATAAAGGGTAATGGGTGCAGGCCAGCAAAATAGTATCTATATCACTGCTCTGTTGCAGCAGCAGGTCAATATCTTTCTTAACAAAGTAATCTGCGCCTTCGCCTGCATACTCATTATTTTCAATCAATGGCACCCACATGGGGCAAGCGTGCTGGTGCACTTTTATATCCGGGTAAAATTTATTTATCTCTATTGGGTAACTGTTGGATTGTACTGTACCAGCTGTGCCCAGTACGCCTACCGATTTTGTTTTAGTGAGTGTACCAATAATCTCGGTAGTAGGCCTTATAACACCCAGTACCCGTTTCGCTGGGTCAATTTTAGCTAAATCATTTTGCTGTATGGTACGTAATGCTTTGGCAGAGGCGGTGTTACATGCCAAAACTACCAATGGGCAGCCTTGCTTAAAAAACCATTGCACACATTCTAAAGTATAGTGATAGACCGTTTCAAAACTGCGGGGACCATAAGGTGCACGGGCATTGTCTCCCAAATACAAATAGTCGTATTGCGGCAGGCGGTTTACAATTTCTTTTAAAACAGTAAGGCCACCGTAACCACTGTCAAATACACCAATGGGAGCTTTGTTCATGTGTCAAAAATAACAAAGCCATTCGTTTAAAGAATGGCTTTGTATTAAATTATGTTTCAGGTATTAATTACCGCCTGTTTTTGGTGCAGGTTTAGTTGGTGTTGCAGCAGGTTCTTTTGCCGGTGCCGCAGGTGTTTCTTTAATACCCAGTTCCTTTTTAACTAAAGTGGCTAAATCATCACCCGGAGGGCCAACAATTACTGAATTAATATCCAGCACATAAGAATAACCATTTTTCTTTGCAACAGCCTTAATAGCATCCATAGCTTTTTGCTGTATGGGTGCAAATTTTACCTGTGCCTGTTGTTTTGTTTTTTCCTGTGCTTCCTGCTGAAAATTATTAACCCGCTGTATCAGCTTAACAATTTCGTCTCTCATAAATTCTTTCTTGCTTTGAGACCATGTTGCAGAGTCTTTTACAAACTGCTCGCTTTTATCATTGGCTTCTTTTTGCAAATCATCATATTGTTTGCCTAAAAGTTCCTGGTATTCCTGCAATTCTTTGTTTGCTTTTTCTGTTTCGGGCATAGCTGCAATAACTTCATCAGTATTAATGTACCCGATTTTGTTTTGTGCACCGGCTCCTAAAAAACTTAATGCCATTACACCGGCAACGATTAACTTTTTCATTTTAGTTTTTACTGTTTACTTTTTATAGTTTGTTTTGTTATGGTTTTAGCTGCAAGGCAGCCAGCATTTAACATTTTATTTTACACCCAGGTTCCGCAATACATCATCACTTTTATCCAATTTTGGGTCGGCAAAGATAACGGTAATTCCTTCACTTTTATCCAGTATAAAATCATATTGTTTATCTACCGCCAGCTTTTGTACTGCGTTGTAAACCCTGTCCTGTATTGGCTTTATCAGCTCCTGGCGCTTTTTAAACAAATCTCCTTCAAAACCAAAGCGTTTTTTCTGCAAATCCCTCAATTCCTTCTCTTTATTATATAATTCATCCTCTCTTTTTTTCTTTAATTCGTCGCTCAGCATTACCTGCTCTGCATCGTAATCCTTCAGCATTTTATCTACAATTACCTGCTTTTGGTCAATTTCCTGCTGCCATAGTTCGCTAAACTGATCCAGCTTTTTCTGGGCTTCTTTATATTCCGGCATTTTATCCAGTATATATTTTGAATCGATTATAGCATAGCGTTGTGCATGGGCACCAACAGCAACTGCAAATAACATACAAAAGGCAATTACAAACTTTTTCATTGTTAATTATTAATTGTTAGTTATTAATTATTCTGGTTCCTGGCCCAGCATAAAGGTAAATTTAGCTGCACCTTTAAGGCCACCGCTTGGCGTGTACCTGTCAAAACCTACACCATAATCAAACCCCAGCAACCCAAACATTGGCAGGAAGAAACGCATACCCACACCGGCGCTACGGCGCAATTTAAACGGATTGTATTCTTTAAAATTATACCAGCCATTTGCAGCCTCAAAAAATGCTAAACCATAAATTGTACTGCTGGCGCTGGTACTAAAAGGATAACGCAACTCAAGGGTATACTTATTAAAAATTGTAAAGTACTGGCTTGGGGTTACACCATCCGGATTTATTTTAGGGTTAGAGTTTGAATAAACAGGATAGCCACGATGTGCTATAATATCATACCCCAGCAATGCATAGCTGTTACTCAACCCTGCATCTCCTACCTGGAAGCGTTCAAACGGAGATACTTCCCTGTCGCTGCTGTACCTGCCAATAAAACCATACTTAGCAGCTGCTTTTAAAATAAACTGCTTATTTTTTTCTGCGCCACGGGCCCTACCGATTGGTACATACCATTCTCCGTTAAAACGCCATTTATGAAACTCTGGTAATTTATACTGATTTTCTGTACCGTCTGTAATACCTAACAACGAATAGGGTAATGTAAACTGCCCGCTAAGCATAAAGTTAGACCCGCCTGTTGGGAAGATAGGATTTGGCCCTGCAGAATTACGTACCAATGCCAGCTTTAAACTTGCCAATGTTGATTTACCATTGCTTAACCCCTGGAAAATATTGCTGTAGTTACGCAGCTTATACTGCTGAAAGTTTACTGAGTAAATTAAATTGAAATAATCATCGGGCCATTTTAACTGCTTGCCTAACGAAACGTAAATGTTGCTTGTTTTTACATAAGATGTATCGCCGCAAGATTTACAATAAGTACCATAATAAGGATCGTATGCATTGGCAAATTTAGTGCTGGAGAAACCTACAGTAAAAGAGTTACGTTTTTTTCCACCCAGCCACGGCTCGGTAAAAGATGCGTTGTAAGAACTGTACGCTTTACCATTGCTCTGAAAACGTATGCTCAGCTTTTGCCCGTCGCCGGAAGGCAGCGGATCCCATGTAGATTTTTTGGTAATATTTTTAATAGAGAAATTATTAAAGGTTACACCCAGCGTACCGGTTAAACCAATACCTCCGCCAAAACCGGCAGACAGCTCTAACTGATCGGCTGATTTTTCTTCAATCTCCCAGTTAATATCCACCGTTCCATTATCAGCATTGGGCACCACATTAGGGTTTATTTTTTCTGCATTGATAAAGCCCAACTGGCCCAGCTCTCTTTGTGTACGTATAATATCCTGGCGGCTGAATTTTTCACCGGGAATAGTTCTCAGCTCACGGCGTATAACGTAATCTTTTGTTTTATCGTTTCCGGAAATAGTGATGTTACCGTAAGTAGCCTGCGGGCCTTCTGTCATACGTATTTCAAAATCGATCGTATCATTATATACCGCAGTTTCCACCGGGTCAATACGGAAAAACAGGTAACCATCATCCATATAAAGGCTCTGCACATCGCCACCTTCCATAGAAATTTGTTTGCCAAGACGTTTGTTTAACAACTCAAGATTGTAAACGTCTCCTTTTTTTATTGCCAGTAACGAATTTAAAATTGAGTCAGTGTATTTTGTATTGCCTCTCCATGCAATATCTCCAAAATAATATTTGTGGCCTTCGTTAACTTTTAAGAACACATTAATGTTGCCCTTAGGATCATAAATGGCAGTATCGCCTGTAATCACCGCATCCCGGTAGCCCTGTGAGTTCATGTAGTCCAGCACTTTTTCTTTATCCTCGCCGTATTTTTTTTCATTAAACTTGGCAGAGCTGAACATTTTAAAACGGAAGTAAGGATCCAATATATCCCGTGTTTTGCTTAAGGATAAAAAGCCCACATCATGTATATACTCCTTAAAGGTTAATTTTTTAGCGCTGTCCCCAAAAGGATTAGGCACGGTTACGGGGTACAATGTAAAACGGGTCATTTCTTTGGTGCCTTTCATTTGCTTTTTCAGCTTCTGTTCGGCTATCGTTTCATTACCGCTAAAATTTACAGAGTTAATCCTTACTTTCTTTCCTTTGTTTATAACAAAAGTGATGGATTCTGAATTATTCAAATTGGCAAGCATTTCCTCCTTCAATACCACATCTGCATTTCTATACCCTTTGTCGTAGTAAAATTTCTTAATGGCTTCAATAGCGCTTAGCTTCATATTTTCTGTAACCACACGTTCTTTAACCAGAGGAATTTTACCTTCCAGATCATCCTTTTCGCCTTTTTTAATACCCTCAAATTTTAATACTGCCAAGCGGGGGCGCTCTGTTAATTCAAAATGAATAAAAAGGTTACGGCCTTCCAGTTTGGTAAAATAAATTTCTACTTTAGAAATAAGATTTTGCTTCCACAGTTTGGCAATGGCTTTGGCAAACACATCTGTACCGGGAATTTGCACTTTATCACCTACAGCTAAACCAGATATGGATATAATAAGATTTTGATCAAATGCTTTAGTACCGCCAATAGTTATGCCGGCAATGGTATATTCTTTAGGAAATTTTGAAGTGAAGATTTCCTGGAGGGCGGGGTCAACGGAAATAACCGTATCAGGCTGTTGTGCCGCAGCAAACTCACTGAAACATAATAGGGCGGCAATAAATAAAATTCTTTTGTAAATCAAGTGCATCCAATTAGTTTTTTAGCAGCGGCAAATTACCTCCATTAATTAAAAGTATTTGTTAATCTTGGGGGTTATGCCGGTTTCTTTTATATCAGTTTTTTATTGAAATTTTAACCTGTTCGCCTGTTTTACCAAAGCGGCGTTCCCGGCCCTGGTAATCTATTATAGCTTCGTACAAATTTTCTTTTCTAAAATCAGGCCATAAGGTATTTGTAAAGTATAATTCACTGTAGGCAAGCTGGTACAGTAAAAAGTTGCTTATGCGGTATTCGCCACTGGTTCGTATCATCAGCTCCGGATCGGGAAACTGGCTGGTTGATAAATACTGCTGAATAGTTTCCTGCGTAATAGCTTCCGGCTGCAGTTTGTTTTCTTTAACGGCTGCTGCAATGTTTTTTATGGCAGTATTAATTTCCCACCGGCTGCTGTAGCTTAACGCCATTATTAAATTTAAACCTGTATTGGCACCGGTTTCTTTAATTGCTTCATTCAATTCCTGTTGTGCCATAGGTGGCAGCATACTGGTATCGCCAATTACATGCAACCGTATATTATTCTTATTTAATGTAGGTACTTCTTTGCGAATAGTATCAACAAGCAATTCCATCAGCCCTGTAACTTCGTAAGCAGGGCGGTCCCAATTTTCGGTACTGAAAGCGTAAAGTGTAAGATACTGTACCCCCAGTTCTACAGCCCCTTCTACAATATTGCGTACACTTTCTACACCGTTTAAATGGCCAAAAAGGCGGTCTTGTCCTTTTTCCTGCGCCCAACGCCCGTTACCATCCATAATAATGGCTATATGCCGGGGCAGGCGCTGAAGATTTATATTGTCCTTAAGGCTCATAAATTGCTTAAAATAACAATCAGGCACCAGGCCTGACTTTGGCGGGCAAAAGTAGTGAAATTTAGTGGTAATAAGCGTTTGCAGCGTTTTTTGCCTGCAAAAAATCAGGGCAGTTTATGCACACTTAAAAAAGTGCCTTGCATTTTAAAAAAACAGTGCCTAAATTTATTAGGCTCTTTGATGTACTACCTGTAATTACTCACACTTAAACATATAATGCTATGGTAACTTTAGATTCCGCACAGCATGTAACTGAATGCGCCTCCTGGAGGGAGCAGCTGCGTTCATACAAAACAGCAATGGCTCAGTTGAGCGAACAACTGCAACAATCCGCATCCCACCAGCACAATAAAGAATTGCTTACAGAAGTTGAGCATTTTCAAAACCAGTTTTACATTCAGCAAATTAACATTCACGATTTAAAACAAGCCATTAAACAGCACGAACGAAAATTACAGCTTGAAATGGCAGGCAATGCAGACAAACTGCTTACAGACGAAACACTTCATCAGCACGAAGAACTTTTTTCAGAATACCAAAACCTGGTACAAACGCTGCAGGATTTAAAAAATGATTTCGAAGTTTTCTTGTCGAAATCCTGATACTGAAATATTACTAACCCACGGCAGAGGTAATTAACCGTCTCACAATTTTTGTGAGTCAATTATTCATTTATTAAAACGATTAGCTATGCCCGATTTCGATACCGCTCATGTTAAAAATATCGTCTTGCTCGGTCATGCCGGCTCCGGCAAGACGTCATTAGCGGAATGCATGTTATACGAAGCTGGCCTTATAAACCGCCGCGGCACGGTGGCGGAAAAAAACACTACCGGTGATTATCATGACCTGGAAAAAGAAAGAGGCAATACTATCTTCTCCAAACTTATGCATACCAAATGGCAGGGGTATAAAATAAATATTATTGATACACCCGGCTACGATGATTTTGTTGGAGAAGTTATAAGTGCTTTACGGGTGGCAGATACCGGCGTAATGCTTTTAAATGCAGTAAACGGTGTGGAAGTAGGAACGGATATTATTTGGGATTACACCGAACAATTTAAAACACCCATGCTTTTTGCTGTAAATAAGCTAGATGATGATACCGCCGATTTTGATAAAACTGTTGCCGAAGCAAAAGCACATTTTGGAAGTAAAATTACAGTGGTACAATATCCATTAAACACCGGCAAAAATTTTAATGCCATTATTGATGTGTTAAAGATGACCATGTACCAGTTTAGTGCAACAGGTGGTAAACCGCAAAAACTGCCCATACCCGATAGCGAAAAAGAAAAAGCAGATGAACTGCACAGGCAATTAGTAGAGGCCGTTGCAGTAAATGATGAAACACTCATGGATCATTACCTTGATAAAGGCGAACTGGATGAAGATGAAATGAAAACAGGCTTGCACAAATCTTTAATTAACCATGACATTTTCCCTTTGTTTTGCACCAGTGCAGCAAAAGATATGGGCAGCGGCCGCATAATGGGTTTTATAGATAATGTTTGCCCAAGTGCTAATGAAATGCCTGCACAAAAAACAGTAAATGGCCAGGATGTTACCTGCAATGCCAATGGCCCGGCATGCATTTTTGTGTACAAAACCATGAGTGAACCGCATGTTGGTGAACTGAGTTTTTTTAAAGTGTACAGCGGTATTATAAAAGCGGGCACAGAACTGGTGAATGAAAACAACGGCACTTACGAAAAAATAAACCAGTTGTTTGTAATGGAAGGCAACAAGCGTATTGCAGTAAATGAATTAACAGCCGGTGATATTGGTGCTACTTTAAAATTAAAAAATACCCATGTAAACAATACGCTTCATGAAAAGGGTAAAGACCTTGAATTATTGCCCATTGAATTTCCGCATGCTAATTTAACAATGGCTATTATACCATTGCAAAAAGGCGAAGAAGAAAAATTGGCTGCAGCACTCCATGAAATAAAAAATGAAGATGCCACACTGCAAGTAGAAGTTTCGCCGGAGTTAAAACAAACATTAATACACTGCCAGGGTGATATGCATCTTGCGGTTATTAAATGGAAGATTGAACACCTGCAAAAAATGGAAGTAAAGTTTGTTCGGCCAAAAATTGCTTACAGGGAAACTATTCGACGTGCTGCCGACAGTATGTACCGCCACAAAAAACAAAGCGGCGGTGCCGGCCAGTTTGGCGAAGTGCATTTACGCATTGAGCCCTGGTTTGAAAATATGCCCGATCCAAAAGATTTGAATGTAAGGGCAAGAGAACAATATGATTTAACATGGGGCGGTAAATTAGTTTATTACAATTGCATTGTTGGCGGGGCAATTGACCAACGCTTTTTACCATCAATTTTAAAAGGTGTGATGGAAAAAATGCAGGAAGGCCCGTTAACAGGTTCGTTTGTACGGGATGTACGTGTTTGTGTGTATGATGGAAAAATGCACCCTGTTGACAGTAATGATATTTCTTTTAAAATTGCAGGGTTGCAGGCTTTCCGCCAAGCATTTCAGCAGGCAGACCCACAAATACTGGAGCCCGTTTATCATTTAGAAGTATTATGCCCCTCAGCTATTACCGGCGGTGTAATAAGCGATTTGCAAACACGCCGTGCCGTATTGGAAGGTATGGATACTGAAGGCCATTTTACCAAAGTAATTGCACGGGTGCCATTGGCAGAAATGCATGGCTACAGCAGCAACCTGCGATCCTTTACGCATGGGCGTGCAAAATTTAGAATGAGTTTTGCAGATTATGAACCTGTATCATTTGATGTGCAGCGCAAATTAGCAGAAGAGTATAGTAAAACAGAGAAGGAAGAGCTGGTTGCGTAAATTAATTTTGTGGTTTTTCTTTAAAGGATGATATTCAAACGCAGTATCATCCTTTTTTTATAATCAAACTTTAAAGAGGAATTATTTTATACCCCTCCACCAAAACTAATAACCAGTTGACCGTGCATTTCAAATATCTCAAATTCATAAACGGCTCCTTGTTCATACCCCACAGTTATTTTATTAATCCAGTTACCGCCTTCATCCTTTAAAACCTTAATTTCTTTTTCCCCTTCGCCAGGCTGTGTCATTTTAATTTTTTTATTGGCAGATGGATACATATCTGATGCACTAAATACATCTTTAAACTCTGGTATCAGCCTGGTTAAAATAAAGCCCTGCTGCAATGTAAGCCCGGGTATGAAATAGGTGTTATAGCCTGATTCATAAAAATGTGCTTCATGATATTCGCAGCCATTTTTGTAAAGTTGCTTTTTGTAGCGGCTGTGCATTTCCTCATCATCTTTACCGGTTGCAGTTGTAACTGCAGGTCCTGCAACTACAGATAGTTGATTAAAGTATTCCTGCATGGTTTTAACAGTGGCTTTAGGTGGCGCAATGTCAAGCAAATAAATACCCACCACGTATCCTTTCTGCCCTTTATATTCCACCAGGTTCCAATAACCCGTCATGCCTTCGTTAATAACTGTAACGGTATCATTAAAGGCATTAACCATTGTTAGTTTTTCTCCATACGGAATTTTAGTAAGTACTGTTGCCTGCAAACCCGGCTTATCCCTCATACTTAAACCGGGCTTATAAGCATTGTAAACAGTTTTAGTTTGTGCAACACTTACTATTGTCGCAAAAAATGTAATTATAAAAACAACTATTTTTTTCATACCCTTAAATTATAAATAAAAAATAAAAAGCCCCGGATTTACTCCAGGGCCTTTGTACACATCCGAACTAACAGAGTTTATTATTGCTTAATAATTTTTCCTTTATATACTGTACCATTTACAGTTAACTGGTACATATACATTCCCGCTGCTGCAGTGGCAATATTAAATTGGCTGGCATTTTTAAAATCAGCTATCCGGGTTCCGGTAAGGTTGTAAACGGTTATCGCATCCGCCTTTATAGTAACACCATTCAGCATGCAATTAAAAATTCCGGTTGACGGGTTGGGATATAACACCGGCGCTGCAACTATTTGCACATGATTAATGGGTGCGGTGCTTTCTTCTGTACCGTTTTTTTTTAACTGGTCTGTATGTTGCGCATACCACAATAAGTTGCTGATGTTTACAAACTGCAGGTTGTATTGCCCCATAGTAGTGGCTTGTAAAAATGTTCCGGTTGCAGATGCAGGCACTTCTATGTAAAACAACGATGAATCTTTTGTGGTACTGATTTTAGGCTGCATACTGTTGCCATTATAATCTTTAAAATAAAAACTATTACCTACCGCATCTGCAGCAGCATATTTATTATTGGATAAACTGTTTGTGATGGTGAAATATGCTTTAGTAATACCGGCAGGTATATAAAAGTAGCCGGGCAAACTGCTTAAATCGTTACGATACAATTCTGTTTTGCTGCCTAAAAAAGCGCCGCTCTTATAAAAATAATTTCCGTTTGCAGTAATGCTTATGGAGGCTGCCGTTTTATATTTTGAACTTACGGTAAGCACATAATTACCCGCTGCCGGTAAATTAACTGTTATGGTACCACTGCCACTACTGTTGGCAATACTAAAGTCTGTAATAACCTGCAGCGCTTTGTCTGCAGACTCTACTAAAAAGTTCATGTACCCTTTTGCAGCCATATCAAAACGGGGAGTGTAATCAATAGTAAACTTACCTGCTGCAGGTGCAATAATATTAAATGCAGCTTTGTTATAATAGTTTGCGCCATTTGTATACTCCAGTTGTAAATTAATTTTACTTAATGGTGCCAAGCCTGCAGGTTTAAATTGTTCTTTTATTACCGAAGCTGTATTAAAAGTAAATTGTTGTATGCCGCTGCTGTATTTGCTTACATCTTCTTTAAAATTATTTTCAATTTCTTCAGCAGTAATTAAAGGCAGTGCACCATTAAGATATGCGGTTCCGCTAACAGCATTATACTTTGCATAAAAGTCGCTGCTGCTGCCATATTTTGCAGCAATGGTTGTAATTACATAATAGCTGTTAATTAATTGCAGGCGGTTTATTTTTGCAGCATAAATACATAATGCTGCGTCTTTATCCGCTTTTGCTATTTTAAGCTGGTCATCGCTGGCTACATCAAAATACAGTACCATATAATGCATGTATGCTTTTAACTCACGCATTCTTTCTTTAACAACATCGGGTGCATTTTGTATTTGTGCATCTGCAGTATTCAACAACTGCAGGTATAACTGCATGCGCTGTTTTGTGGGTGTTGATTTGTCATTGCCCCACAATTGCAGTATTTGATATACTGTGGAAGCAGCGCCATCAAACATATTACTGCAAAACTCCTGCAGTGTTTTTTCTATATCCGTTCCGTTAATAAGATTAGTATTAGCGGCCAGCAAATAAGGCAGGCTGGCAAATTTAGAAGGGGCTGCTTCCCACACCACTCCCTGGCTTTTTTTATCTTTCGCAATTTGCAATGTGCTTTTTAAATCGCTCCAGTTAAAGTAAGGTGTTTCGCCACTCCAGCCGGAGAGATTGAGGTACTGGTATTCAGAAACTGCACTGTGCCTGCTGTACCACCTGTTGCGTATGCCATTGGTACTTGTTTCTAATTGGTAAACGGCAGGTATAAGCTGCACGTCAATATTTTTGTTAATGCTGAGCGAAGAAGAAGGAACATCGGCATGGTCCGAATAAGCATACAACTGCATAGTTGCATTAGGGTTGGTAGCTAATATTTTTTGTGCCGAAATATTTGCCAGTGTAAAATGCTGATCACTTTCTTTTGGATAATTAACTCCGCCGCAAACATCATTATCTTTTGAGTTACCCCAGCGTGCCCCATCCGGCACTTCAATACCTACATTACCATTGTAGTAATCAAAATTCCTGTTTTGATTAACATAAACAGAAGGATTATTCCTGATGGTGTTTTTATACGACGTGTATTTTTCTTCTATTGTAGATGCCCACAAGTTAGTTGCTGCTGCATTAAAAATATCGGGCACTGATTGTACGGAGGCCTGCCGTGAACCATTATAATTGGCCACATAACAAGGATTGTTTTGCAATGCAGTTAAATACGTGCCAGACATAATATCTCCCCTGTGGCCACGAAAACTGTAAGCACCCAGCATGCCATTACGGCGTTGGTATAATGCCCAGTTATGGCCGTTTTCTCCAAAATACGCATCCCAATTATAAGTAGTGGTGTTATCCATTACCCAACGGTTGTGGCCACCACTTACAAACCATGTTTTGTATTTGTAGGAAACAGTATAAACAGTATCAATTTTTTTATATGCTGTGCTGAGCGATGGTGTAACTTCCCAAATGCTTCCGGGCTGGTAAAATCTAAATCCTAAATTATTTAAGTATTGGTAAATGCCAAAGTGCAGCCCATTATCTTCTGCAGCAGTAAATTTTATAAAGCCGGTGCCATCACTTTCTACACGGCATGCCTGGTTACCTGCAATTGCATTATCATAATTTAAAACAATACCGTTTTGAGGAATTTGTGTATAAGACTGTATTGCAAAGCGGCTGCCGGGAATGGCTTTTTGCAATAATGCTGCCATATCCTCCGCAGTTGACTTCAGTAATTGTGAAGACAGGGCAGGATAATATACAGTTTGTGCCTTTGTATTAAAGCAAATACAAAACGCTGTAACTGCAACCACAATGCAGTTGCGAATGAACGCCATAGTTTACGTGTTAGTGCGGATGAAAAAACTATGGTCTCATCACAGAAATAAAAGGATTTGTGCTTTGTTATTCTTTGGTCGGGAAAATTAAGACGATGGGGTAAGACATCACCTATTTGTTTGGAGGTTGTATAAAGATATAGAAAATTATGTAACAAAAAAATATCTCTGCAGAAAAAATAAATTATTTACTGCTGAGTTTTTGTTACCTGGTGCTTGGGCACCTGTAACTGCTGATATTGAATGAAATACCCACTTCAGCAAAAATATATTGATCTTTTTGTTTACTCCAGCCACGTTGCCTTCCTTCTACCCCAATTACATTATTAGCATCCAGTTCGTAAGATCTGTCCTGTAACAAACGGGCCGTAGTAGGGTCGCCATTGGGCAATACGCCAAAGCGGCTGGCACCAATATATGTGGTGCTCACATCATCCAAATAATCTGTTGTGGTAAAGCGGTTTGAAACTTCAAACGAAAGATTCAATTTATCGTTTATGTTGTATTTAACCCCGGCGCCAAGCGGAAAGCAAAACGCCATTGTATTATATTGTTTTCTTCCCTGGTATCCTAAAGTTTGTCCTTCGGTACCCAATGGGCGCAAAAATTCTTTTTTACCATTCAAAAAAGCATACGGATCGTACGTAAATATTCCTGCACCAATTGTTACATACGGTGTAAATAAATAATCCGGATCGCCGGGTACAAATTTAAAAAAGTTGAAATCGCCCTGTAAAGCCACCTCCCAAATATTGGAGTTAAAACTGAGGTTACGGGTTTTTTGATAATCGTTTTTACTATATACATCACTATAGCCTAACTGGGCGTAGTGGGCACTTACCCTAAGGCCGGTATAGTTTCCAAACTGCTTGCGGAAAAAAATACCCAAAGCCGGTTTTGGCCTGTTAATAGCCGCCCTTGTATTTAAATCTCCAAAATAATGTGCTGCTCCGGCGCTTACACCAAATTCTCCCTGCTGCACATAATCGTATCGCTGTGCGCAAATATTGCTGCTGATTAAAATAAATGCAATTATTACCGGTATGCTGTATTTCATGTATGCAAAATAAAGAATTGTTTTGTTAAAACGAGCAGCAGCCGTGTTTGTGATAAGGGCAGTGTTAAATTTTTTTAGCGTTTTTCTATACGCAGCCCGGCACTCATTACCGCCGGCAAGGGGTCGTCCCTCATTATTTGACTGATAGTATAATTATATATACCTGGTTTTTTAAAAGAGAGTATTATTAATTGCCGCAGTTCCCAAATATCATCCATGCCGCTTCCCATCCATCCTCCTGCATCAGAACCTAATTCAATATTTGCTTTGCTGTACCGCATCGTATCACCGGGCGCCTGTAAACCTATATTTACCCAAATATTGCTGTACCTGTAAGCATCGGTATGTCTTAAAACTATATAACTGTTGTAAAGAGAGGCCGTATCTGTAATGGTAAAACTTCCTTTTGCAGCAAAACTGCTTTTCCAGTTATAACCGGGTATAACAGTATTATTTTCAAATACGCCTGTTTGCGTGCATGAAACCAACACCAGGCAGCACACTGTTACTAAAAAACTAAAGCTGTTTCTTTTGCTCATTTTTAATTATGCGGTAAGGGTTTTACAAAACATTCAGCACCTGCTCTTTTGCTTTTTCCAGTTCATCTTTCATTTTAACCACACACTTTTGTATAGCTGCATCATATGCTTTGCTGCCGGTAGTATTTATTTCCCGGCCAATTTCCTGTAAAATAAATGATAATTTTTTTCCTTTTCCTTCATCTGTCTCCTGCAGAATAGATGCAAAATACTCGCAATGCTGCCGCAGCCGTATTTGTTCTTCATGAATGTCTATTTTTTCCATGTAGTAAATAAGCTCCTGTTCCATGCGGTTGTTGTCAATATTTTCTTTGCCTACATTTTTTTCCAGTAACTGGTTTATTTCATCTACAATCCGTTGCTTCCGATTGGGTTCCAGCAACAAAATAGCTTCTTCCTGTTCTTTAATATTGGCAATCCGTTTTACTAAATCCTTTTCAAGAATTGCGCCTTCTTCCACCCTGTGCCTGTTTAGTTCAGCTAATGCACTTAAAAGCACTTTTTTAAATTCAGCAAAATCATTTTCGTTCAACACATCTGTTGCGGGGGTAACCACTTCCGGTAAACGGAGCAATGCACTTAATACAGAATTCGTATCAATCTTTAATTCGGCAGCCAGTTCATCTATTTGCCTGTAATATGCTTTTATTAAATCGGTATTTATGTTAACCGGTTTTGATGCCCCGTTTTGTTTTATTGTAATTAAACAATCAATTGTGCCACGTACCAAATGCTCTTGAACGATATTACGAATTTCAAATTCATAAGGCCTTAACAGCGGCGGCAGTTTTAATTGCAACTCCAGTTGTTTACCATTCAGCGCCTTTACCTCCACTAAAAAAGTTTTGTCATTTACAGTTTGTTCTGCTTTTCCAAAACCCGTCATTGACTTTAACATACTCAATTTATTTATTGCAAGATAAGAATATTAGTTGGGGCAACTTATTTTAAACCTTATTACTTCATGCTGTGTTTTAATACAGGCTTTTGATATGATTTGTTTTGCGATTACAATGTTATGATTTATGCTGCCTGCTTTTTATTGCAAACTAATTTTTAATGCTGCTGTACAACACATCAATGTTTGAAAAGTTTTTTTAAAAAGAGAAGTTCATTAAAATAATAAAGCCCGACTTTTTATCGCCAGGCTTTGTTATATAGATGGGTTAGTAAGTACCGGGAAAAAATTCCCTTCACAATATTATAAAGAATTTTTTCTATCGTAAAATTATTTCCAAAAAATTTTATTAACATTTTTTTTGTTGCTGTGGATAAGGAACAACGATTTTAAATGCTGTTGTTTAAAATTACGTGCAATTATTTTTCAAAAAACAATACAGCATGCATTTCCATTAAAAAACTAAAATGGCTGAAAGCATTGATTTTACTGGTGTTTCAGCTGATGCATAATTTTATTTTTTTACAATAAAAAATTTTTGCGTTTAAAAATATGAGTTGCTGCACTAATAAAAATTCAACTTTTTGTGGCTCATATTCTACAAAAAATATTTTTTGCTGCTTCAAAAAATATTGCTGCTTTTAATAGCCCAAAAGCCAAAAATGCAAATAAAAGCAAAGCTTATACCTTTGTGCAAAAATTATACGTATGCAATTTCCATCACCAGTTGCTGTTACATGGATAGCTGAATTCATTGATGCAAAACTTACCGGTAATACAAACGGACAGGCTACAGGCATTAATGAAATACACAAAGTTGAAACAGGTGATTTAGTTTTTGTTGATCATCCAAAGTATTACGATAAATGCATTAACAGCGCTGCCAGTTTTATAATTATAAATAAAGAAGCTGACGTACCCGAAGGAAAAGCATTACTGATAGTTGACAATCCATTTGAAGCATACAGCAAAATAGTAAAACACTTCAGGCCGTTTTTAGGTGCAGAAAAAAATATTAGCAACACTGCGGTAATTGGCGCAAACAGCTTTATTTATCCCGGTGCTTTTATTGGCAATAATGTTACCATTGGCAGCAATTGTATTATTCATCCTAATGTAACTATTGGTGATTTTTGTGTGCTGGGTGACAATGTAATTATACAAAGCAATACCGCTATTGGCAGCGGCGCCTTTTATTACAATGGAAAAAAGGACCGTGAAATATGGTATAAAAAAATGCCCGACTGCGGCCGTGTGGTAATAGAAGATGATGTGGAAATTGGTGCCGGCTGCACTATTGACCGTGGAGTAAGCAACGACACTGTTATTGGTAAGGGAACAAAGTTTGATAACCTAATCCATATTGGTCATGATACCATTATTGGAAAAAACTGCCTATTTGCCGCTAATGTAATTGTTGGTGGTTGTACCACTATAAAAGATGGTGTAACTATTTGGGGTGGCTGCATTATTAATAAAACACTTACTATTGGCGAAAATGCCACACTGCTGGCCCGAACAGGTGTGGGCGGAGATTTAGCAGGTGGTAAAACATACTGGGGTGCCCCGGCAAAAGAAGCCGGTATAGCACAGCGTGAATTAGTATGGATTAGCCGCATTCCGGAACTATGGAATAAAGTAATGGGCAAATAAACTCACTTTGTTTTTGTTGCCAGCGCTTTACACACTTCGTTAATTGTATCTTCTAATTTTTTGTATTGGAATGATGGCAAGAATTTTAAAAGTTTGCTGTTATCAAAATTCACTTTTGCTAAAGCTGTTTTTGCTGTTTCTTTTGTAACTAATGGATCTTGTTTTGTAAACCAGCTTTTAACTGCCTCAAGCCGGTACACAACTTTTGCAATAAAAGGTGTAACTTTTTTATACGGTGGTTTTTTTCCAAAAGCTTTTGCCATCATCTCAAAAACATCTTTATAACCCCTGTTTTCTGCACTTACTATAAAACGATGGCCGCTGATATTGCTTTCCATTAATTGTATCATTGCACTGGCAACATCTTTTACATCCACAAAGCCGGTAGTGCCTTCGGAATACCAGGGAAATTCATTGTAAACAGACTGAAACAGTTTAGTGCTTCCTTCATTCCAGTTACCTGCGCCTAAAATAATGGTTGGGTTTACCATCACGGCTTCCAATCCTTCTGCTATACCCCGCCATACTTCCATCTCTGCCAAAAACTTGCTTTGGCCATATGCACTGTTGCTGGTTTCTTCCGTCCAGTTCATTAATTCAGTAATGGGTTCACTCTCTCTTATTCTTCCAAGAGCTGCAACAGAACTTACAAAAACCATTTTTTTTACATTAGCTTCCAGCGCTGCATTTACAACATTGGCGGTACCCTCAATGTTTATCTTAAACATTTCTTGCTTATGGCCTGGGTTAAATGTAACTATGGCGGCGCAATGGTATACCTGTTCAATATCTTTCATGGCTTCTTCCAGCGCCACCACATCTAAAATATTACATTGCTGTTGTTGCAGATTGGCTGATGCAAAATTTGCAAGCGGGGTTTTGTTATAAATGGCACGTACCTGCTTACCTGCAGCAAGCAGTTGCGTTATCAATTCGTGCCCAACCAAACCAGCGCCGCCTGTAACTAAAATCATTACTGAAAATTAAAGTACAGCAATTTAGGAGTTATAATTGTAAAACCCTTTACCGGTTTTTTTGCCTAATTCTCCCTTCGCTACTTTTTCTATTTGTAATGTCGATGGCTTAAAGCGTTCTTCTTTATTAAATGCTTCATACACGCTTTGCGATACTGCCAGGTTTACATCCATGCCAATTAAGTCCATTAATTTAAAGGGGCCCATTTTAAAACCAGTAGCTTCCATAATGGCATCTGCATTTTCTATGGTGGCTGTACCTTGCTGCACCAGCTTCATTGCTTCTAAATAATAATGGCGGGCTACACGGTTTACAATAAAACCGGGAGCATCTTTACATAACACCGGCACTTTGTTTAGCTGTTTGCACAGTTCTGTTATTACTGTCACAGTTGCATCACTTGTCTGTTCGCCTTTTACAACTTCCACTAACTTCATTAATGGTGCCGGGTTAAAAAAGTGCATACCTGCCACCCGCTGCGGTTGCTGTACATTTTTTTGAATGTCAGTTATAGAAAGGGAAGATGTGTTGCTTGCAAATATTGTTTCGCTGTGGTTAAGCTCTGCCAGTTGATTAAAAATAGCAACCTTGGCTTCCAGCTTTTCTACAATCGCTTCAATAATTACATCGGCAATACAATCATTAGTATCAGAAATAAAACGGATGCGGTTTGCAATAGCTGTTTTTTCTTCTGTTGTTATTTTTTGTTTGTCCAGTAAATACTGCAGGTTTTTATCAATAGAAATTTTTGCTTTTTCTAAAACTCCGGTGTTAATATCAAACAGCAAAGTATAAAAACCATTTTGTGCGCAGGTTTGCGCAATGCCGCTGCCCATGGTGCCTGCGCCGATAACGCAAATGGTATTTATTGATGTCATTTTATAGAGGATAAATTGGTTTAAACCGTAATTTTTCGTTTGAGAGATTTAAAATTTTTATTGTTAAGGTATCATCATTCGAAAAAAATGTAATTGTATCATTAGAAGAAATCCACCCATATCTTTTATATTTATAGACATCGGTTGAAGTTATTTTTTTAAACCAGCAACTATCTTTTGAAATAAAATATATTTCACTGGCAGGATTACCTTTTCTTGTCAAAACAGTAATAAATTCTTTTGGCTCTTCGTGGGAAAAATACCACTTACCTTTTATTACAGGCCAGTAATTCTGCTGTTTCTTATATGTATTGATTTCAAAAGAATACAGCGATAGCGTTGAGCTTGAAAAAATGACAACTATAATCTTTTTCATGCTACGGTAAATGAGGATGAATAAAGAAATACTTACTCAACTGTGATTGTTTTTCTTTTTATCAAAAAACATTCTACTTTATACTCAGCCTTGCTATAGCAATTTTTGTTTTGCCCAGTATGCGATCTTCTTTACCGGTCATATATAAATCTTTACCTAAAACCGAACCCAGCCTTGGCATGGCAGTGGGCACATCTTTATTACTAAACAATAAACTGCGGGTGTATTTGCCGGTGCTGGTATTAAGGTTTACTGCAAAGCAATCGCTTTTGCCAAAATAGCTGATGCGTTTTACTTTTTGGCCTAACTGCAATACGTTATCATTCTTTTTATGATCGTTAAAAATTATGTTGAGCGAACCATTGCCGGGCAGTACACCAAAGCCTGCATAAAACGGCCAGTTAAACCCGCCATTAAAAAAGCTGAAATTAAAACTGATGCCTGTCGCAGGACCGCTGTTTGAACCTGTTTGTATTACTTCACGCTGTTGCTTTGGCAGCACATTTAACCAGTTAATATTTCCGCCTGCATCTACTTTACTCATCATAATATCACCGCATTCATACACCTGGTAAGTGGTGCTGGTGGTACGGCCCATGCTTATACCATTACCCGGCTGGTAACTGGTGGTGGTGTAAGTATAATGATTGTATTTTTCTGCCAGTATTACCAGGCCTTTATCTTCAGTATAAATAAAATTGCGGAAGCGCATGTACTTTGAAAAACCATCTTCCTCATTCTGTATTTTTTCCAGCTTCTCCCTTTCCTTTCTTTCTTTACGGCTTTCATCATCACCGTCATCATCAGTATCATCTTCCAGTGTTGTAATCATAGAGGTATTAAGGTCTTTGTTATTGGTAGAAATCACTTCACCATTTGCAGGATCAATACGGCGTACCAGCATACCATTAATTTCACGGCCACGTTTTTCATCGCTGTAAAAAGCTGCCAATATTAATTCTCTGCCGGGTATCTGCATTACTTTTGTACTTACAAGCCATTTGGCATTTATATCGGTACTTATTTGTTTAATTATTTTTCCGGCACCGTCATAAATGCGGATGTTGTAATTACTAAAGTCAAGATATTTTGCTTTTTTCTTTTTTCCTTCCTGGTATTCATACTCCCTGCCTACCAGTATAATATTACCATTGGTGGTGTACACCACATCTTCCAGCACAAATGTGTTGGCATCAAATTCGTTACTAATAGCAACCGGTTTGCCAACGGCTTTTAGTTTTTCATCAAACTGGCGCACTTCGTACGTATTTTTTTCCCGGCCTTCAATGGTGCTTACCAAAACCATTTTGCTGCTGTCTGCATTATAAGTGGCTTTAAAGTTGATGTCTTCTTTCTTATCATCTTTTTGCCAGCTGGTTACTTCTGTAAATTCTCCTGCCAGTTCGCCTGATGCTTTATCAATTTCGGCAGCAAACAAGGTTAATGTTTTGTCTTTTTTATTATAGTCGGATGCCAGTAAAAACAATTTATTTTTTAAAAAGAAAAAGCGTTCATATTCTTTTCCTTTCAGCTCTTTATTAAAATCGTTGTGATATACTTCTGTAAGGTTTTTATCAACTTTTGTAAGTGTGGCAGATTCTCTCATGGTAGCACCAATTACAAAATAGCTCTTTAATGCAAAGTGTGATTCTTTTATATAAAGCCCGGTATTGTCCGAATAAATAACTTCTAAATCAGTACTGCCTTTTTTTAATTTAAATTCTTCGCCCCAGGTAATGTCGGTCTTTTGGGCAAATGATAAAACAGAAAATAAAATTGCAAGGGTAGCGATGATTACCTTTTTCATATTGGTGGTTTATAGTTTTTTTTAGTTTATACAGCGCTTGTAAACTGTTTAAGGAAACGAACGTCGTTTTCACTAAATAACCGGAGGTCTTTAATCTGGTATTTTAACATAGTGATACGTTCTATACCCATGCCAAATGCAAAGCCGGTATATTTATTACTGTCTATACCACAGTTTTCTAAAACATTCGGATGCACCATACCGCAGCCTAAAATTTCCACCCAGCCGGTATGCTTACAAACATTGCAGCCTTTGCCACCACAAATTAAACAGCTGATGTCCATTTCGGCACTAGGCTCTGTAAACGGAAAATAGCTTGGGCGGAAACGCACTTTTACATCTTTACCAAACATTTCCTGCACAAAAAAGTACAGTGTTTGTTTCAGGTCGGCAAAGCTTACATTTTCGGCAATGTACAACCCTTCTACCTGGTGAAAAAAGCAATGCGCCCTTGCGCTAATGGTTTCATTGCGGTATACACGGCCCGGGCAAATAATACGGATGGGCAGTTTGCCTTTTTCCATTTCACGTACCTGCACGCTGCTGGTATGTGTACGCAATAACCAGTCGGGGTTTTGAGAAATATAAAACGTGTCCTGCATGTCACGTGCCGGGTGATTTTCCGGCAGGTTTAGTGCAGAAAAGTTATGAAAGTCGTCTTCAATTTCAGGCCCTTCTGCCACCGCAAAACCCAGCCGCTGAAATATGGAAACAATTTTATTGCGTACAATACTTATGGGGTGCCGGCTGCCAAGCGGCAGGTTATCACCCGGTAAAGTAAAGTCGGTGTCATTTGCAGCTTGCTGCTGGTTGTTTGCAGTTGATTGCTGCAGTGCTTCATACTTTGCTTCTGCAAAAAGTTTGAATTCATTCAATAACTGGCCTGCTGCCTTTTTATTTTCCGGCGCCACATTTTTCATCTCTCCCATTATGGTTTTTACCAACCCTTTTGTACCCAGGTATTTAATGCGGAAAGCTTCGGCATCGCCACCGTTAAAAGTGGTTATTTCCTGCTTGTAATTTTCTATTTGTTGTACTAACGCTTCCATGCGGCAAAGATAAGGTGTGGCAGTTACTATTTTTTTGCAGGCATTATAAATTATGATAATTCTTTTAAATGTATTAAATTCACTTACCAATAAGGTGCCTGTTAGTTATGTCATTAGTGCCTGTTAAAATATTCATTTCCTACGCACACAAAGATGCCCCTTTTTTTGAGGTGTTTAAAGATGGTATAAGAAACCACTTATCTTCTTCAAATGTTTGCGACTTTTCATCCTGGACAGATGCCGATATTCCGCTGGGGTCAAACTGGGATGAAGAGATTCAAAAAAAATTAGGAGCTGCTAATGTGGCTATTCTGTGTGTGTCAGCTAATTTTTTAAACTCCCGGTATATTAAAGCAGATGAATTTGAAAACTTGCAACAGCTATACCCGGGCACATTAATTATCCCGGTATATTTTAATCACTGTAACATGAACGCCTGGAAAGACCTTGCCATCAGGCAATTTTTTAAACCGGCCGGAGACCGTTACAGCGAAGCCGGACAGGCAGACTTTGCGTTTTGTGATTTAGTCGGATTTAGTAAAAACGAGGGGCTGTATATTCCTAACCCATATATTGATTTATACCTGCAGGATTTAGTAAAAAAAATGGAAACTGCCATTACAGGAAAAACTGAAAGTTATGATGATAAAGAAGCAAGCCCTGTTTTTATTAATACTCAAATTAACAGCAATAAAAAAGAGAAAAAGTTTACCGACAAAATTGTAGAGTTAGTAATACTTGCCGCCATTGTGCTTTCGTTAGGATTTATTGTTTACACTCTTGCATTCAACGGTAACGATACTTTTGACTCAAAAAAATTTAATGGGACCATTGGAGCTGCTATGTTTTTTGGAAGCAGCGGGTTGTTTGTTGTAAACCGTAAGTTTCAGCACAATTAATTTTTATGAATAAAAACATTTTAATATTGTTTTTTTTAGCATTAATGATTGCTGCAGCAATATATTCAGTAACACTTTTTAACAAGGTAGAAGAACAAAAAAAACTGCTGGGGAAAAAAGAAGCATCACTATCCAGCCAGTTGGACTCTAACAAAATATTAAAAGCCCAGCTTGCAGATGTATTAAAGCTTATGAGAAAAATTGAGCCCGGAGCCGCAGCAGGTTCAACAGCTAAAAGCGACTCTGCAGTAAAAAAAGTTGAAACTGAGCTTAAAAATATTAATGAAGCTTCTATAAAACTAAATGAGCCTGCTGTATATGAACAGGCAAAAAATTTAGAGCAGCAGGCATTTGAAGCCATTGCCAATAACCAGTTTGAAACAGCGTTGGTAAAGTTTAATCAAATAGAAAAAATCACCCCGTCATTTCACTCGTCGTATGAAATAGCCAAACTTTTAACCGAGCAAAAAGGGAATTTAAAAAATACTGAAACACAGGAAGCTATTAAACAGCAAATTGTAAATAAATACTCGTGGAAAGCACCGGTAAACCAACTGGAAAAAATACAGCAACAGGTTAAACAAACACAAAATACACGTGCCTTAAAAAATCCTTCGGCCAGTTTACAAACTGACACAAAAAACAATGCTCTTCAGCTCGTAAAAACACAAAACCAGGTTAAACCTGCTGCGGTAAAAAAAAGTTTTTACAATGTTAAAGGCAGTGGTACACTGTAAATAATTACCTTTAACATCTAAATTTTACAACTATGGCTCTATTTAAATCTGGCAATCCCACATTATCAGAAAAGCGTTTTAAAGATACTGTACTGGAAGATGTGGTAACCAATGAAAACGCAATGACCGTAAAAGGTACCTTGCAAAAATTTGGCTTTTTATTTTTAATGACAATGGGCACGGCTTTTTACAGCTGGAAAGAAGCTGCTGAAGGCGGCAATGTAGGTCCATTAATTATAGGCGGTGCCATTGGCGGCCTGGTTATAGCCATTGTATTAATGTTTAAAAAAGAATGGAGCCCTTACCTGGCACCTTTATATGCACTGGCTGAGGGTTTATTTGTAGGAGCTATTTCAGCACAATACAATTATGCATTGGCAGATGTGGCGCCAAACATTGTTATAAATGCAGTGGGCTTAACTTTTGGTACAGCAATAGCCATGTATCTTTTATATAGCTTCCGCATTATTAAAGCCACTCAAAAATTTAAAGCAATTGTTATTACTGCCACAGCAGGCATTGCAATATTTTATTTAATTGCTTTTGCACTTAGTTTTTTCGGCATAACAATTCCATTTTTACATGAGGGCAGTGCTTTAGGCATCGGCTTTTCTGTATTTGTAGTAGCATTGGCAGCACTTAATTTAATTTTAGATTTTGATATGATTGAACAAGGCGCCGAACTGGGTGCGCCAAAATACATGGAATGGTATGGTGCGTTTGGTTTGCTGGTAACTATTGTTTGGTTATACCTTGAGATACTGCGTTTGTTAAGTAAAATCAGCAGCAGAGATTAATTGAAATGATATTTATAAAAAATGTCCCGAAAATATCGGGACATTTTTTTATGATAGCTGTTGTATCAATTCGCTTACTTTTCCTTTTATAAAATCCCTTACTTCATTAAACTCTTTTGGCTCCATGTGTTTGGGGTCGGGTATTTGCCAGTCAATAAATTGTTTGGCAGGCATCCATGGGCAGGCATCGCCGCAACCCATTGTTACCACTGCATCAAAAGGTGCAAATTGCTTCACTTCCTCCAGCGATTTTGAATCATGAGTGCTTAAATCATAATCCACTTCTCTCATTGCAGTAATGGCTTTGGGGTTTACAATGCCGCTTGGTTTACTTCCGGCGCTGTAAGCTTCCACCCTATCTCCGCCAATAATTTTTGCAAAAGCCTGGCTCATCTGGCTGCGGTTGCTGTTTTCAATACATACAAAAAGCAGTTTTATTTTTTTTATAGTATCATTTTGTAAATAGCGCATCATGTATTCATCAACAAAGCGGTTTTCCTTTTCCAGGTAAGAAAAATTTTTAAGCGTTCCTTCAATTTCAAAACCACATTTTTTATACAGGGCTATGGCTTTTTTATTTTCTGTGCTTACACTTAAATCAATTCTGCTGCGGTTATTTGTTTTTGCAAAAGCAATTATATCCTGCATCAGCAGCACCCCATAACCTTTGCCTCCATATACAGGATTTATAGCCAATCCACCCACATACATTTTATGTCCGTCCCTGTATTTGTGCAGTACCAGTTTGCACATACCGGCATCATTTACACCATCATTAAATTTATACAACACCTGCTGCTGCAGTAAATTTTCATAAATCGGTTTAAACGATGCTGCATCCATAAGCTCATACAGCAAATATGGATTTACCTGCGGATGCATATACAGGCTGTAAAAAAAATCAAAGTCTGTTTCGGTGGCTTTAATCAGCATTGCTTTAAATTTTCTTTTCCATTACAATGGCAGATGAAGGGCAAACCGATGCAAACTCGGTTGACTGCTGTATAGCTTCCGGCACATACTCTCTTTCAATTTCTGTAAACCCCTTTTTAGTAAAATATGTTGCTGCACTTTCAGTAAGCAGGTACACGGCTGATATATTTTTCTGCTGTGCAAAATTAAACACCGTTTGCACCAGTTGAGCAGCAATACCATTGTTGCGAAAGACAGCAGCTGTAGCCATGCTGCGCAGCAATGCATATTCGCCATATTGTTCAACAGCAATAATACCAGCAATTGTTTCATCAGCCATTGCCACCCAAAACTGTTGCTTACCGGTTGTTATATCTTCCACCGGCAGTTTATTATTTTGCAATAACGTAATAACGGCAGGCATTTGCGCTGCTGTTGCTTCTTGTATTGTAAAAAATTTTTGCATGCAATTTTTAATTTTAATAAGTGCCGGCTTAGCAGCCGGCACTGTTTGTTTTTAACAGCAACCACCATTGCCACCGCAGCAAATACTGCCGGGTTCGCAACAGGCTGGTGTTTTTTCAATGTTTGTGTTCATGGCTTTACTTTTTATAGTTAAAAAATAGAAAACAATTTAACAGCAGCCGCTGCCGGGTTCGCAGCAGTTGCGTTCATCTTTTGCAGGTTTTTCTGCATACACCGTAATGCTTGTAATTTTTGTATTACTGTTTTTGTATTGCTCAATTTCTTCAGCGTTTAAATAGTTTGCCAGAATATCATCAGGCAATACAATGGTTTTATCTTTTTGCACTGTTATGTTTTTAAACCCGGCCTGTTGCATAATTTCTAAATACTCCTGCTTTTGAATGGCGCCGCTTACACAGCCTGCATACAGTTCTGCCACTTCTTTCCATTTGCCGGGCAGGGTGCCTTCTAACACAATATCACTAATAGAAAAATGCCCGCCGGGTTTTAACACACGGAAAATTTCGCTGATAACTTTATGTTTATTAGGCACCAGGTTTAATACACAGTTGCTTACAACTACATTGGCATAATTGCTGGTTACAGGCATATCATCAATATCACCCAACCTGAACTCCACATTATGTAATTGCAGTTTTTCAGCGTTGGCTCTTGCCTTTGCAATCATAGCTTCTGTAAAATCCACACCCACCACTTTACCGGACGCACCTGTAAAACGGCGTGCTATAAAAGCATCATTACCGGCACCGCTTCCTAAATCAATTACAACATCACCTTCTTTAATTTTTGCAAATGCTGTCGGCAGGCCGCAACCCAAACCTAAATCTGCATCCGGATTGTATCCTTCCAGTTTGGTGTAATCCTCTGCCATAATGTTATACACTTCATCACCGCAGCAACCGGATGTGGCGCCGCAGCAGGATGTGGCATTTTGTGTTTGGCTTTGTTCTGCAATGGCTGTGTATTTTTCTTTTACCAGCTCTTTTGTTTGTAATTCGTTGTTCATGGCTATACTTTTAAATTATAAAATACTTATTGAGTCAGTATTTGTTTTTCAATCAACTTCATTGGCGAACTTGTTCTGCTATTCATTTCTTTCAGTGAAAGAAATGAATAATCACACTTTTACTTCAGCACTTCGCTCAGCAACTAACAGCATGCTTTTTCATTCTGCACTTTCAGTTTGTTAAACAAAAAACTAAATTCACTCATAAACTTGTCAAAGGCTTTCCAGTTTATGCAATAGCAACTGCGTGGGCCATCAACTGTTCCGTTTACCAATCCTGCATTTTTTAATTCTTTTAAATGCTGGCTTACGGTACTTTGAGATAAAGGCAGCACTTCCACTATTTCGCCACAAATACACTCATTATGCTGAGCCAGCATTTTTAAAATAGCAATACGTGCCGGGTGGCTCATAGCTTTTGCAAAAGCTGCCAGCTCCTGTTCTTTCTGTGAAAATTCTTCTTTTTTATGAATGGCCATATGCTGCTGTTGATTTTTTAAAGCTGCAAAAAATAAAATTCTGTATAGTGTTAAACGGGGTAAGATGATCGGTGGTAATACAGCGTATTTTTTTAAACCAGCGTTGCAGGGTTTGGCTTAACAGGCCTTCGTTGTATTGTTTTACAGCAAGGCCGCTGCATTTTAAAGGGCCCTCAGTACTAAAAGTGGCCACCACAATTTTTCCGTTTTCTCTAACAGCATTATTGGCAACCTGTACATACTTTTCTGTATCGGCATTGCTGGTTAAAAAATGAAAAGTGGCCCTGTCATGCCAGCAATCATACTTTTCGCCGGGCACAAAGTTGAGTATATCCGAAATAATCCATTTTACATTTACAGCGGTATTGCCCAGTCTTGCTTGGGCTCTTTCAATTGCTGCAGCAGAAATATCCAGCACTGTAATATTAGTGTAACCCAGTTTAAGTAATTCGTCCACTAACAGGCTGTCTCCGCCACCTACATCAATTATTGAAGCCGTCTTATCCATATTAAAACTGTTTATAAAATCCAGAGACTGTTGTGGTACGGGCTGGTACCAGCTCACTTCCGAAAGTTGTTTGGCGGTATATACCTGCTGCCAGTGTTTTTGTAAATCCATTTTTAAAATCTTATATCGCAAATATACGATTAAATAATTGACGTAACCAAATCTTTTTTAAGCTGCCGGCTAAAATCAGGGTTACTGGGTATGGCGTAATGCAAGTAAAGCCTTAATTTTAATACAGTTAAACGCTGATAAAGCTCTAAACAATTTAATGCCCGTAATAAAAACCGATACCAGCAAATCTATCGTTCCATCAGGCAGTTGGATTGAAGATATTGTTACACACAACAATAATGCAGCAGCTGTTGTAAACTATTCGTTACGTACAGAAACCCGGCGTTTTTTACAGTTTACCAAAACCATGATATGGGCTTATCCATTAGCACATATTATGCGCTGGCACATACGCCGCAATAAAAACCTGCAGCAAATATTACAGTTTAAAGAGTTGCTGCCCGTTCGCAATAACATTGAGAAAGGTTCTTTTGCGTACGACAGCCTTTTGTTTAAGCAGTCCTTTTTTCAATTGCTGCAAAATAAAAGCCATTTAGCCAATTTAGTTTGCCTGGCTATTTTATTTGGTGATGAATTTATTGATGGCATTGCAGATACTTTTACCAAAGAGAAAACGGCTGCTTTACTCAATAACACTGCTTACAACTTTAACCTGCAGTGTAAAGAAACGCAGCAATCATACGAACTGTATTATGCTTTTGATATTTGTGAGCTGCTGCCGCATGAAGTACTGGGCAGCACCAATGCCAAGTATGAAATAAGTTACGCCCAGTTTTATAAGCACCTGCTTTTTTTGCTGGATGAAATGAACCGCCATCTTACCAAATTAAAAAAGGAAACAGCACAGGAAGCAGCACAGCTTATTTGCAAAGTTTGCAACCTTTGTTTTGATACTTATAAAACAGATGTGGCCGGCTTTCATGCCAATTACACGCTGGAAGAGCTACTGCATTACCAAAAAAGCAAAGACGACGACATTGTTAATATACTACTTACGTTAAGAGCTGTATTGCTTAACAAGCGCCAGTTAAAATACCAAAAAGAGTTTGGCAGCTGGAGCAGCATGGTGCGCTGCATGCAGTTGTATGATGATATGGAAGATGCCGCCAAAGACTGCGATTTTCAAATGAACCTGTGCTGCTGGTTTGCCCGCAATTACTTCCCGGATGAATGGAGTTTTTTACAGCAACATAAAGAGCATTTAAAACAATTAAAGGGTGTTACATTAAATGCAACCATTGCATTAAACATGCCCGGCAGTTGTATTTTAGTAATGCAGTATGCCCGGCATTTAACATGCACTAAGTTAAACTGGGTGCAACGCAAAATAACCAATTACCTGTGGCGCAAAAACTGGCTGGGCATTAATAATACAGTAAGCAATTATGATAATAGTTTTTGCTTCAGCGCTTTAATGAAAAAAGAAAATGCCTCTGTGCCCATGCGGCTGCATTTTATAAAACAGCAGGTAAATAGTGTGCAGCATGAATTAATAAGCGATGAAATGAAACAGGCCTGGATGATGGATATTGCTTTAATGGACGCCACCATACGCAGCTATACTTTAAAGCATACCACAAAAAGAGAAGGCTATTACTTAAGCAGCTATTTTTTAGAAAATGCGCCTGGCAACAAGGCCGCCATTTTCAATACAATAAGTAATGCATAATGCCAGGTTTGCCTTTACAAAATTTTTTACATAACAAAGGCGGCGCAAATGCGCCGCCCTTTATTTTAATTTCATTTTTCCGTATTAACCTAAAGCCACACGTTTAAACTCGGTAACTTTTAAGTTGGCAGAAATACCTTTTAAGTAATCAGCAACAGATTTGCTGTTATCTTTTACAAAAGGTTGCGCCATTAAGGTATTATCTTTTAAAAATTTATTGATTTTACCTGCAGCAATTTTTTCTGCCATTTCAGCCGGCTTTCCTTCCGCTTTAATTTGCTCAATAGCAATTTCTTTTTCACGGGCAATAGTTTCCGGTGCCACGCTTGTTTCGTCAACTGCCAGCGGATTCATAGCAGCAATTTGCATTGCCACATCTTTACCAGCTTCTGCAGCTTCTGCAGTTAAGCCAACTAAAACACCCATACGGTTTGCACCATGAATGTAAGAAGCTACATAAGCAGCATCCACACGTTCAAATTTGGTTAAAGCAATTTTTTCACCAATGGCAGCCAGTTTATCATTAATTAAATCGGCAACCTTTGCACCGTTAATAGATACTTCAGTTAATTCTTCGGCACTTTTTACATTGTTGGCAATAGCTGCATCAGCAATACTTTGTACAAAAGCAACAAAGTCAGCATTTTTACTAACAAAGTCAGTTTCGCAGCTAACACACAATACCATTCCTGCTTTATTATCGGCAGTAGTTTGTGCAATTATCACACCTTCCTTTGCTTCACGGTCGCTGCGTTTTGCAGCTACTTTTTGTCCTTGTTTACGAAGCCAGTCAATAGCGGCTTCAAAATCTCCGTTGCTTTCTGTTAAAGCTTTACGGCAGTCAAGCATACCGGCTCCGGTTGCCTGGCGCAGCTTGTTAATATCGGCTGCTGTTATTGTTACACTCATTTCAATTAAAAATTAATAATTAACAATTAATAATGTTCAAAATTTATAGCTTCCTTTCTAATGCTGCAATGAACATTATTTTTTAAATAATCATGCAAATTATCTTGCTCCGCCACCTGCAGGCCTTCTTCCACCCTGACCAGGACCAGCTACACGGCGTTTAGGTGCACCACCAGGACCACCTTGTCCACGGCCACCGCCTTGTCCACGCCTTCCACGGTCATCACCACCATCGGCACGCTGTTCAAAACGGGCTGCTTTTGCTTCTGCAGATTCTTCACCATCTGCATGATCATCTTCATGATCTTTATCTGCCTGGCGCTCCTGTAAACCTTCTGCAATTGCAGCGGTTAAATAATTAACGATAATGGCAATTGATTTTGTTGCATCATCATTTGCAGGAATAGAAAAGTCAATTTTATTAGGGTCACAGTTAGTATCTACCATACCAAAAGTGCTGATGCCCAATTTTTTTGCTTCAGCCAAAGCAATGTGCTCATGGCCAATATCCACTAAAAACAGTGCAGCAGGAATGCGGCTTATTTGCGCAATACCACCCAGTACTTTTTCCAGTTTATCTTTATCACGGCTTAAAGTAAGGCGTTCTTTTTTGGTTAAGCTTTCTGCGCTGCCGTCGCTCAGCATTTTATCAATGCTCTGCATTTTTTTAACACTTTTACGAACGGTGTTAAAGTTAGTAAGCATACCACCCAACCAACGTTCGGTAACATAAGGCATGTTTACTTTTTGTGCACATTCGGTAACAATTTCTTTAGCTTGTTTTTTTGTGGCAACAAACATTACTTTTTTACCACTGCGTGCAATTGCTTTTAAAGCTGCAGCAGCTTCTTGTAAACCTTCTACAGTTTTGTTAAGGTCAATAATGTGAATGCCTTTCTTTTCTGCAAAGATGTAAGGCAGCATTTTGGGGTTCCATTTCTTTTTTAAATGGCCAAAGTGTACGCCTGCTTCAAGCAGTTGCTGTTGTAAGGAAGTGTTATTTTCCATTGTATCTTTTTGAATGATGTTATTTATAATAATTGTTCATAGTTCATGGTTAATAGTTCATGGTAGTAATGCTGTATTTGCAATGAACCATGAGCCATGAACCATTGACCAGTATTAACGCTTGCTGAACTGGTAGCTTCTTCTTGCTTTTTTACGGCCTGGTTTTTTACGCTCCACAGCACGTGGGTCACGCTTTAATAAACCAGCAGCTTTTAAAGCAGGACGATAGTCGGCACTTACTTCCAGTAATGCACGGCTAATGCCCAGTTTAGCAGCTTCTGCCTGGCCTTTAACACCACCACCGGCAGCATTAATAACCACATCAAATTTATCAGCAGCTTCTACAGTTTTTAAAGGAGCTTCCACCTGGTTTTGTAAATACACCAGCGGAAAGTATGTTTTATAATCTTTGCCGTTTACTGTTATTTTACCCTCGCCCCTGCTAAGGAACACACGGGTTACAGCTTCTTTTCTACGGCCTAATGCATTTTTTTGCTTTTCCATTTTTTATAGCTTAATGCTGAAAGCTAAAAGCTGAAAGCTATATGCTTTTCGCTTTTTGCTCTTAGCTTATTTTAAAATTTTAGTTCTTTAGGTTGTTGTGCACCGTGTGGGTGGTTAGCGCCTGTATACACAAACAGTTTTTTATACATTTTACGGCCCAGGCGGTTTTTAGGCAACATACCTTTTACGGCACGTTCAATAACCACTTCCGGACGGCGTTTGATTAAATCTTTCGCCAGTTCTTCCTTACGGCCACCGGGGTAACCAGAGAAGTTGTCGTAAATTTTTTCTTCCATTTTGTTACCGGTAAATTTTACCTTGTCGCAGTTTGTTACAATGATAAAATCGCCACAGTCAACATGTGGTGTGTAGTAGGCTTTGTTTTTGCCGCGTAATACAGCAGCAATTTTAGAACACATGCGGCCTACGGTTTGATTAGTACCATCCACAACATACCAGTTGTGCGTAACGGTAGCCTCGTTAGCATGTTTAGTAGTGAAATGCAGTTTACTCATTTTTTAATTTTTATACCGCCATGCGGTAAGTTTATAATACACTGTAAGCTATCCCTTACAGCTTTCCCATTTTTTGGGGTGGCAAAGGTAGGTATAACAAGAGTACAATTCCAAAGAAAGAAGAAGGTATTTTGAATTACACATTCGCAACACACTGATTTTCAGTAAAAATTTTGCCATGTTTTTTATATAGCCATGTAAAAAGCCCCCGGTTAACCGGGGGCAAATGTACAAGCATGAGAAAAAACTGTTGTTTTATTGCCTGATAAACTGTAGGGTTTGCTTTTGCGTACCTGCTGTAACAGTTATATAATATGTGCCTGCGCTTAACGTATTTACAGGCAGTGTTGTAAAGTTTTGCCCGGCACTTAACTGTAATTGTTTTGTTATAACTGCGGCGCCGGCTGCATTTACTATTTGTAATTGTACCTGCTGCTCTTTAGCCAGTGATACCTGCATGCGCACTTCGTTTACAGCAGGGTTTTGCAGCAATGTTAACAGGTTGCTTGCATCTGTTTCATATTTTACAGAAAGGATGCTGCTTGTTTGAATGCGGCTATCCTTATCTACCTGTTGCAGGCGGTAAAAAATAGTTTTACTGTTGCTTAGTGTATTAGCTGTATTATCTGTGTATTGATAATCGGACATAACATTGGTATTGCCTTTTGCCTGTACGGTGCCAATAGTGGTAAAGTTGATACCATCGGTACTGCGCTGCACATTAAAGTGGCTGCTGTTTTGTTCATACTGGGTTTGCCAGTTTATTAAAACACCTGTATTGTTTTTAGTTGCAGTAAAACTGGTAAGCTGTACGGGCAGGGCAGAAGTTTGCGAAAGGGCTAAAACTTCTGCGGGGGTAAGCGCCCTGTTATAAATGCGTAATTCATCTAAACTACCATTCAAAGGCCCATAGTTATAATTGCCGGGAGCGTTGTACCACAATGTACCAAACTTGGGCTGCTGGGTATATGTAGGTGGAGTAAATGTACCGGTGGATGTAGCTACCTGCACACCATTAATATACAAACGGAGGGTAGTGCCATCTTTAACACCGGCTAAATGATACCAGGTATTAAGATTAATGGTGGTGGTAGCAACCGGCGACTGTACATTAATATTGAAAGCATTGAAATGAACCTGAATAAGGTTACCTGTAGGTACATAACTCAACCATGCCATGTACCAAAGCCATTATAATTCAAGCTGTTATCAAAAAAGCCCGAACCCAGGCCGGCAGCCGCTATGTTTGTTAGCTTGAACCAATGAGCTACTGTAAAACTTGAAGACTCGCTGAAATTTATGGCGCTGTTAATAGTGGCAGTAGCATAAATTGTTGCTTGAACAATTGATCCGTTTGTACTTAGTGTATTATTAAAAAACATAGCCTTATTCAGCATACCTAACCCATTGGTGGTTGCTGTGGCGCCGGTATTTGTTACATTTATAGCGTTTGGGCCTGCATCAGTAAAGTTTCCGTTCATAGGCCAATAAGCCACCTGGCCAGAGGTAGGTATTTGTGCGGTAGTTGCAAGGGCAAAGCAAAGCGCTGCCAGTACAGTAATTAGATTTTTCTGCATAATTAAATTTTTACCTGGTTAGGAATAACTGATGCTGCTTGTTTAAACATCAGGCGGCTTTGGCAGAATTGAATTTTAGCGTTGCTTCGGTACGGTTACGAACACTTAGCTTTTTATAAATGTTTTTACAGTGTTTTTTAATGGTGTTTATGTTTACTTTTAACTCAACGGCCATTTCTTTATATAAACGGCCCTTAGCCAGCAAACCCAGCACTGCAATTTCTTTGGGAGTTAATAAATCAAGCTCTTGACTACTCATGCTTTGGTTGTTAAAAGTAAACTTAACGGTTACATTTACAAATGGCTCTTTTGTGTACCATTACTTTTTTGTACTACAAAATTGGCTTAAGGGGTAATTATTTTACAGGGTAATAAAACGGAGTTTGCGCAGGGTGAAAAAACGGTATAAAGGAGTTTATATTTTAACATAAATAAATGCGTGTGTGTTTTACCGCAAGTTTCGGGCATAAAAAAGCCCATCGTATAGATGGGCTCATTTTATACTTTTTATTATTTAACTGTCGCCGGTAGCAATCCATTGTTTTATTACCGCAGCATTTTTTTGTGCATTACTATCTGTTGGTTCCAGCTCAAGTATTTTTTCAAAATAATCAAGCGCCTTGGGATAATTTTTTGTAATGTTTGCTTCGTAAGTGCCTAAATATGTATAAGCTCTTAAAATGGCGCTTTTATATTTTTCCTGGTTATTTAAAGTAACCTCAATTACCTTTTCATAATGCTTTACAGCCAGGCCTTTTTCCATTGTAGAGTCTAATAATGCATTACAACGTGCCTGCCACAAATGCCCGTGTATCTGGTCGGGATATTTTTCAGAATAAATATTAAACACACTGTCGGCCTTTTGGTAATTATCGGCCATGTATAAAGCAATACCCCAATTATAAATATCCAGGTTAGATGGCCGGTCTTTTGTTTTATAAATACTCTCCCGCCAAACAGCTTCCCGTTCCCGGTTGCCCAATTCCTTTTGTATTTCTGCCAGCGATGACATATAACTAAGCTTTTCTTCTTTTTCGTTTTGAAGTGTTAAAGCCTTTTTATACCACTCCAGGGCTTTTGCCTTATCATCATAATTGGCTTCTGTTAGTTTTGCCATAAGTTCATAATCCTTGGCCACCACATCTTCTTTTTTTTGCCCGGCAAAATAAATATCCATATTTTTTTCTGCTGCTGCGGAGTCGCCTAATGCAGCTTTACAATAAGCAATTAATTTATAAAGGCGGGGTTTTGCCTGTGTGCGCTGCGTGGCAATAATATTACCAGCTTCATTTATTGCTGACTGATAATTTTTAATTGCAAAAAAATAATCGGTTTGCAAATATTGCTGTTCAATATCCGGATCGGAATATTTTATATAACCTTTCAGTAATTCGCCGGCTTTTTTTATATCTCTGTAAAAATAAAAAGCATACAGTTCAAACAAAGCCGGTGCATAAGTGGAATCTGCCTGTACAGCTCTTGTAAACTGGCCTACATAAATTTCAGTATTATTTTGTGTTTTATAGATAAGGCCTTTTTTATACCAGGCTTCGGCATAGGCAGCGTTTTCGGCTATGGCTTTATCATAACTAAGCACTGCATTGCCGCCATTAATCAGTTTGCGGTAAGCATCTCCCAGCCTCAGGTTAATTTCTGCATTGTCCTTATCTCTTTTTGCAGCTTTTTCCAAAAGTGTTACTGCCCATGCAGCATCCCCGTTTTTGCTTTCAATATTTGCTTTAGCCACTGCAAGCAATGCTTCTGCATTTTTATATTTTGATGCTTTAAGCAATTCATCCATTTGCGTTTTTGCCTCTGCCACCAAACCGCTATCCATTAACATGTGTGCCCAGCCAATATAATTTAAAGGATACTTTTTCATTGAAAAATTATTAGTGCTGTAAAAGTGTGCCCCTTCCTCCAAAACAATTTTTGCTGAGTCTGTTTTTTTTTCTTTCAGGTATATTTCTCCAAGCCAATACCATGCATCCGGGCTGGGCGCCCCGCTTTTTATTATTGACTGCAATACTGCTTTTGCACTGTTATATCTTTGGTAGTAAATATGTTTTTTAGCATCATCCATGGTTTGTGCATGCCCTGTTATGGAAGCAAGCAACGCAAAAAAAGTTATTGTAAGAAGTTTATTCATTTTACACTGTTTAAATTATTAAAGAGGGTTTACTGTAAGAATAGGTGTTGGAGAATATTTTTGAATAATATTGCCTAACAACGCAGAAAAAAAACCTGGCATTTTTGTTTGTGTATGTGGGTTCAATATTAAAATGTCTGTATTATGCTTAGCGGTATAATCATAAACCGCCTGTGTGGCATTGTTACTTTTAATAGTAACTAATTCAGTATCCAGGTTACAGTTGTCTTTTATAAGCTGGTGGGCTTTTTGCAGATAATATTCATTTACTTCCCTGTTTTTATCCGATTGAACAGAGAGCAGTTTGATAGAAGCGTTGTTATATTTTGCCAGGTACACACCATACATAAGTTTTCTTACGGGCAAAAAATCTGTAATGGGTATTAATACCGAAAACAATCTTGTTAACCGCCTGTTAGACGGAACTGTTATTACAGGGATATTTGATTTTTCTGCAACCCTGTCGGGATTGATGAACATTTTTCTTTTTCTATAAAACTGAATTTTTTGCCCTACCACCACCAGGTCTATATTGTTTTGCTTTATAAATTCAATAACACATTCATTCCAGGTGCCCAGTACTACTTCGGCTTTTAGTTGTGCTTTTGTTAAACGGGGCTGTTTGCCTGCAATAATTTTATCAAGCTTATGATTAAGTTCAATTTGATTATCAATTGCGGTATAAGAAATATCTGCATGCCCCTCTATTGCAGCAATTGATGCAAACGGCACAATTGTTACAACATGAAGCAAAATAATATTGCACTGAAACTGATTTGCAAGCTCAATGGATTTATCAATTGCTTTATATGAGCGTGGTGAAAAATCAAACGGCACCAGTATATTGTTAAATAGTTTTTGCATTGCGCTTTGTTATATACAATACTATTGCGGGCAAATAAAAAAACCGTTAACCTGTTATTAAAATCTCATTAAAGAAACCTGGTTAAGGAAATTTTCAGCAATGCAGGCTTTTGTATTCAGGCAGGCAGGCATTGTTCCATTATTTATTGTGAAAATTTAAACTGACTATATTTTTTCCTGTAAGGCTGTCTAACAATTTAACAGTAGTGGAGAGTTTTTCTTTATGCTGCAGGCATATTATATGCAATGAATCGTTTTTTAGTATCAGTTCATTTTTTTGATCTTTTAAATTTTTATTTTCCTTAAGCAATAAAAAATTGCCGATGCACAGTATTAAAAAGGAAATAATAATAAAAGATGCGGTTAGTGCTTTTTGCATTTTTTATTTACAAAATGAAACAGGAATATTAAAACCGGGTTAAAGCTGCATTAAAATCATTTACTCAGTTATACGGCTGTTGGGCAGGGTTATTGTAAAAACGGTACCGCTTAAAGGATTACTGGTAACTTCTATTTGGGATTTGTGCAATGCAAAAATTCTTTTTGTGAGTGTAAGGCCAAGACCAAAGCCTTCTTTTTGCCGTATTGTTTCTGCCCTGAAAAAAGGCTGAAAAACATTTTCAATATCAGCTTCTGCAATTATATCACCAACGCTTTTTATACACACAACAATCAACTTATTATTAAACGACACGTTAATGGTTGTAAGGTTATCATCAGAATATTTACAACCGTTTTCAATAATATTTTTAAACGCAATAAATAAAAGGTTGGAGTTGCCAAACACTGTTATCATTTGTTCATCATCGGGCATTGTGTCAAAATCAAGCTGCACTTTATAGCCGGCTTTAATTTTTTGCACATAAGAGGCTGCCTTCATCAGTACCTCATCAATACGCACATTGGTTAATTCCATGCTTCCATGTGTGCCAGATTTTGCAATGTCGAGCAAACTCCGGGTTAGCTGCTGCAAATCTTTTATATCATCATACACACTTTTCATTGCAGCTTTGTAATCATCAACATTTCTTTCCCGCTGCAGGGTAACCTCCAGCTGGCTTAAAGCTGAGGTAAGCGGTGTTGAAAGTTCGTGTGAGGCATTTGAAATAAAACGGCGCTGTATTATAAAAGATTCCTGTATCCTGTCCAGCAGTTCATTAAATGTTTGGCTTAAATGATACAACTCATCTTTTCCGTTGCCTTTATTTATATGCTGAGACAGGTTGTTAGAACTGATTAATTTTACTTCGGTAATAATCCGCCCGATTGGTTTAACCAGTATACCGGCAAATACAAGCCCGGTAATAAATGATATAATCACAAATAGTATAAAAACCCAAACGAGCAGTCGTTTAAGGCCTGTTAAAAACTCTTTACCGTCTATATCTTCTGCAGCTACTGCTACAATAAAATTATTATCGGCAGTTGTATAATGCAAAACAACAGCATCACGGTTTTGCAGTTTATAATAATATTCTCCTTTAATTTTTGCCTGCTCAATAACATCGTTATCTAATGCAAGTTCATTCTTCTGCCTGTCAGTATAATTATACAATACTTTGCCCAGGTAATTTAATACAACTATACTTTTATTTTGTAACGATGCTACAGAGGATGTATCCAATTTACTTAAAGCCGTGTAATTGCTGTCAGTAATGGCAGTTACCATATTGGCCGTACCTGATGCCCGGTATTTAAGCCTTGTGTAAAAGGCATCATTTAATTCCTTTTCTGTAATAAAATAAACAGTAAAGCTTACACAAAAAAGTATAAGCCCTGCCAGTGCTGCAAATAATAAAGCTATTTTATACCGTATGCTCATTTTTAATGGCCCTTCATAATGTAGCCCATACCTACCTGCGTGTAAATAAGTTTTTCATCAAAGTCTTTATCAATTTTTTTTCTTAAAAAGTTAATGTACACATCTATTACGTTTGTTCTTGTATCAAAGTCCAGGTCCCATACTTTTTCGGCAATATCCCCACGGGAGAGCACACGGTTACGGTTGCGCATAAAATACTCCAGCAACTGAAACTCCTTTGCAGTTAAAACAACCGGCTTGCCACCACGTGTTACTTCTTTGCTGTCAACATTTAACTCAAGGTCGGCCACTCTTAAAACATTGCCTGCCGGTAAATTTTGATTAATGGTGCGTTTTAAAATTGCCCTGATGCGTACAACAAGTTCTTTAAATTCAAAAGGCTTAACAAGGTAATCATCTGCACCGGTATTAAAGCCTTCAATTTTATCTTCGGTTGTGCCTAAGGCTGTAAGCATTATTACCGGCACATGCTGGTTGCGTGACCGGATTATTTTACAAAGGTCGTAGCCGTTGATACCAGGCAGGTTTATATCCGTAATTATAACATCAAAGCTGTTGTTTTCAAAAAAGCGAAGTGCTATTTTACCATCGTAGGCTGTTTCAACATGGTAGTCCAGTTCTCTTAGCCCTTTTGCAATGCTGTCTGCAATTTTTTTTTCGTCTTCCACCAGCAGTATTTTTATTTCCTGCATAAAGCTGTATTTTATTATTATCTGTGGAGCAGGGTTTACCGTGTTGCTTTTTGCTGCAATGTTTGCTGCAACCACACTGTATCTGTTTTAAGCCTGGCTTTTAAAAACCTTACCACTGTTTCCGCTGCCTGTGTTTTATTAATTCTGCCGGATAATGTATCCCATTGCAGCCAGCCGGACCAAATTGTATCTTTTTTACCTGCCGATACTACTTCAGTTTGTGAAACGCCAAAAGCAGATACGTTGGGGTAAAGTGATTTTACTTCATGGTACAAACCTCCATCGCTTACATTTGCAAACAATGGCTGCATTGAATCTTTTATTTTATTTTGCACTTCTATATTCTTCATTATTGCTTCAGTCATTTGGGTGCTTAATTTTTCCACTTCTGCCTTAGATATGTTTATCCTGAAAAAACGGGCCCGGTATTTATCCAGCCCGGCCTGCTTAAGCTTATCGTTATAAAACAATGCGGTTGTATCTGAAACTGCATGCCCTGAAAAAAATGTTTTTACCAGCTTTACGGAGTCAAGGTCCTCAATCTCCCACTTTAATATTTCGTTTCCATTGTTGTGAAAATCATTTATTACCTCTGCCTGTATAAGCTGCCTTGTTTTATTTTTTTCATACACAATGTACAAAAATAAAAAGCTGGGTATACTTATTAAAATGAGTATAAGAAACGCAAGCCGTGCCACCCGCTTTTGCTTTACTTTATCAATATAACTTTTTACAGGAAAGCCTAAAAGTTTTACAATAAGAAATGTGGCTAACGCTATAAAAACAGCATTTATAAAAAAGAGATAAAAAGCACCACCAAAAATTTCCCAACGGCCTGTTGCAAGGCCAAAACCGGCAGCACATAGCGGCGGCATTAAAGCAGTGGCAATTGCCACACCGGGCAAAGCATTAATTTTTTCGCTGCGGCTTGCAGATACAATGCCCGCCACCCCGCCAAAAAAAGCCACACCAATATCTAACAACGTTGGGTGTGTACGTGACAGTATTTCTGAAGTAGGCTCGCCCAATGGTGTAAGTAAAAAATAAAACACCGAAGTGAGCAGGCTAAATACAGTAATGTAAACAAGATTGTTTACTGAGCGTACAAACAACTCCTTATCGTGTACGCCTAATGAATAACCGGCGCCTAAGATAGGCGACATAAGCGGTGATATGAGCATGGCGCCAATTATTACCGCTGTTGAATTTGTATCAAGGCCAATAGAGGCTAATAACGCAGAACAAATCATCAGCCATACATTAAGGCCTTTAACTTTTATACCATCTGAAATTGTGATTGCGGTTTGCGTGTAATCAGTACCATCTTTGATATTAAACACTTGCTGTAACCAACTCATAAATTTGAAATATACTGTAAATTACTGTTTAATTAAACTTGTTTTATCTACAGCATCCAGTTCTTCATTGGTAATATTCTGCTGCAATGTATATATATCAGTACGCCTGTCTTTCATTGTTTGCACACTGCCGTGGTTGTGCAGTTCGGTTAATAATGATAAATCCACATCGCTTACAACAATCATTTCGGTATTGGGTGTTGCTTCCGCTTTAACACCATTTACCGGAAAAGCAAAATCGGATGGTGTAAAAACTGCTGACTGCGCAAACTGCAAATCCATATTGGTAACTTTTGGAAGATTGCCTACGTTACCGGCTATTGCAACAAAGCATTCGTTTTCCACTGCCCTGGCCTGTGCACAAAAACGCACACGGTTATAGGCATTTTGTGTATCTGTTAAAAAAGGAACAAACAAAATCTGCATACCCTGGTCGGCCAGTATGCGGCTCATTTCCGGAAACTCCACATCATAACATATTTGCACACCAATATTGGCTACATCTGTTTCAATTACTTTTATGTTTTCGCCGCCTTGTATATGCCAGTCATATTCTTCCGAAGGTGTTATATGAATTTTATCGGCTTTATCTACTTTTCCATTGCGCTGCAGTACATACGAAACGTTATATACTTTATCATCCCTTACTTCAGGCATGCTCCCTGCTATAATATTTACATTATATGACAATGCCATTTTCCCCATTTCATCTAACAAAGGTTGTGTAAACTGAGCCAGCTCTTTAATGGCACGCCTGCTGTCAAGCGTATTAAACCTTCCCATTAAAGGCGCATTAAACAGTTCGGGAAATAAAATAAAATCCGACTTGTAGTCGCTAACAGCATCTACAAAATATTCAATATGCTGCAGCAGGTCTTCCACTTTAGTATAAGGGCGCATTTGCCACTGCACAACGCCAATGCGAATAATATTTTTCTTTCTCAGCAAAATGCTTTTCTCACTATCGTAATACACATTGTGCCAAATCAGCAATGTTGCATTGCCCATACTTTCATTATCCTCAGGCAAATAATTTTTCAATACTTTTTTTACCTGGAAATCGTTGGAAAGCTGAAAGGTAAGTGTGGGGTCAAGTATTTCCCGATGCCTTACTTTATCTATATACTCCCGTGGCGAGAGCTCGTTCGCATACATGTGATATTTAGGAATTCTTCCACCTGCAATAATCATTTTAAGATTTAATCTTTCACATAATGTTTTACGGGCATCGTATAAACGGCGTGCCAGCCGCATACCCCTGAATGCAGGGTTAACAAAAACTTCAATTCCATACAGGGTATCTCCTTTTATGTTATGTGTATCAAAGCTAAAGTTACCGGTAATATCCCTGTAGGTATGTTTATCGCCAAACTGATCATAGTTAACAATTATAGATAAAGCACAACCCACCACATCACCATTATGTGTTATAACAATCTGCCCTTCGGGAAATTTTTTTAGTAACCGCTTTATTGCTTCTTCACCCCAATACTGGCCACCAAGGCTTGCATAGGCCTGCCGCATAGAGTCTTTAAGCGTCTGATAATCCGTAAGGGACAGGTTCCGGGTTTCTATAATTGCTGTATCCATAAAACGTAGTTTTAATTTACCTTTTGGTTATTATACCAAAAATGCAAACGGCTGCTAAATGAAAGATTAAGCACGCATTAAAAGATGATTAAAAAATATTTGCCCGATTTATAATACGGTTGTTTTTTTTAAAAATTCCCTCTGCTCTTCCTTTTGTATTTCAGCAGGAACATTTAATGCATTGCGGTAACTAAGCACGGGCACACGGGAGTGGTTAACAATTTGCTGTGTATAAGGGCCTACAAAAAAATAAGTCCATTTATAATCGAGTGTGGCATTAATAACAATAATATCTGCAGCCTGCCTTTCTGCTAATTCAAGTACTTTATCGGCAAAGTTTTCGCAGTAATAAATTTCTTCGTTGTGCTCAAAGCTACCTTCCTCTAATAATTGCATAACGCTGTATAACTCTTCGCCGGCATCAATCTTTTCTTCCTGTGGTTTATCATCCCTTAAAATTGCCACATGTAACCCGGTTAATTTCTTTTCATCTATCAGCGGCAGCAAGAAATCCAACTTTTCTTTTACGTTGGCCACAGGCCTTACCGGAAATAAAATTTTTTGAAATACCTTTTTATTGTAATTACCCGGCATGGTGAGTACGGGCTTTGTTGTATTTTTAATTACATTATAAGCGGTTGTACCCATAAAAAACTTTCTGCAACCCGATGCGCCATGTGTGCCGATGATGATGAGGTCGATGGGCATTTCCTCTGCTGCTTTGCAAATTTCATCGTAAGGGATGCCTGTGGGCATATAAATTTGTACTGCAATACCCTGTATGTTTATTAAAGAATCGTAAATACTATACAGGTTTGACCTTGCATCTGAGTCTATTTCATTTGCAATGGTATGAAGTGAAGTGCTTGATTGCGGAGAGTTAATGATATACCTGTTTTCCACTACATGAAACAGGTGCAAAACTGCATTGTTTTTTTTACATAAGTTAATAGCTATGTTTAATGCGCTTTTATTTTGTTCTGAGAAGTCGGTTGGAAATAAAATGTTTTTAAGTTTTGCTTTCATAAAAAGTCAGTTTAGCATATTTTAACAACAACACTCTTTAAATTGAGCTTTGCCCAAAAATTAATTATATCACGATAATAAAAATGCAAGCTGTAAAGAGAAGGCGGTGTTGCTTTGTATGTGCAAATGTGAAGGCTGTTAATTTAAAAGCAATTAACCGGGGATTAAAAAAGAATTAAATTTTGTGAGAGGGTTTTTAATGCACTTCTTATGGGTGTGTGATTGCGGTTAGCTGCTCCAAATTATTTTTTATTGGGACAAAGCAATACGATATAAATAAAAATATGTTTACTATAACACTATTCGTGTTTTTATACATACTAGTTATTAGGAGCAAAATAATAGGTTACACGGGTAAATGACAATTTAATATAGCAGTATATTTTATACAAATTTGCCACAGCGAATTGTTTTTACGAAAGCGATAAACGGCCGCATAAAAAATAATCAGCCCTATTTCGTTTGCTTATCTTTATCTGTACTGCTGTTAGTTTTATTTTTTGAAAAGAGAGAAAAACCCATACCAACCGAAAGCCAGGGCTTAGACTGGTATACCCATGTTCTTGAAAGTTCGTTTATACAATAATCAGCTCCGGTAAAAATACCCACCTGAAAACCTTCATGCTCATATACTATGCCTATTGCCGGTGTAAATGCGGATGTAGCTATTGATTGTTTTGTAGTTCCTTTTGTAGTTAAACTGTCAACAGAAAAAGCTGATACCCCCACGCTGCCTAAGAGTGCAATATTTTTTTCGTGGCGGCCTTTAAACCTGTATGACCAGCCAGAAGTTATGCCTATTGTGAAATTATTTGTAAAATTAAACTTACGGTCTGCCCTGTTGCCAAACCGGAGTTTATAAGGCATAACCGTAAATCCCCAGGAAAATGAATTTTCTTTTGAATAATATTTTGTACAAAGGTTATTTAAGTCTTGTAATTCCATTAAAAAATATTCGCCGTTATTGGCATTTGTAAGGTAAGATACAGGCACAGCATTGGGACCGGCAGAACCCGGAAAGTCCCAAGCCTTTATAATTGGGTTTTTAGAAACATCAAAATTTACAAGATTAAAAATGGTTCCCTTTTTCAGAATAATTTTATTTCCCGTAGCAACCCCACCAATGTAATTGTACGATACAATGACAATGTCTGTATTTGATACATAAGATTTGCCGGTTATTAATGTACTGTTTTGACTATTGCAATAAATACAAGTAACTACAAAAATGGCCATTAAAAATATCTTTTTCATAAAATCAGTTTTGGTTTTGAAATTTTGCTTACGTTAATCGTCTCCGGCAATTTTAATAATGAGTGACCCCAGCCCCATTGTTATAAAACCTGCCAGCGGAAATGTGGGCCACCAACCAGATACATTGCCTATTAAAAGGATGAAGCCCACCACAAGAAATACAAGGCCAATTACTCTGCCCATAAAATGTTTTTACTGGATACAAATATTGGCAAAGCATTTACCTGCCACAACCGTATTACCACTGTACCCAAAAGGGTGAAAACACCTTTACTAAAAAAACAGCCCGCTGCTTTATGCAAACAGCGGACTGGTTTTATTTTTTTACCGGCGCCACTTTTTAACAACCGCTTTTATTAAATAAGAAACCACAAAACTTACTGCTGCGCCAAGGGCGGCCAGTATTATTGTTTTACTGATTTCTGTTGCGGTAACCTGCAGCAGCAATACTGTTGCTGTGCCGTAGCAGGTGCCTGTAACCGGCTGGTTAGTTTGCTGGCTCATTGGCTTGTATTTTATCGTCGGCATTGGTTGTTACCTGGCTTACTGCAGATGCCACACTGCCTGCCACTGCCAGGTAACCTGCTATTTTTATAAGCACAGCGGGCAATGCCACCGGCGCTGTTAATATGGCTGCACTTATGGCTGCCATTGCAAGGCCTGCATTGCGTATTTTTTTAAACAGCTTTGGTGTGGGCGCTGTTGCCCTTTTTAATATTTGCATTGTAATTGTTTTTTGTTTTTTGAATGAGTGATTTAACTGCCTTATACACCGCTTACTTTAATAAGGTTTAATGCATTGAATGCACCATTTTTAAGCGGATAGTTTTTACCGTTTACCTGCTGAAAAAATTGGATGCCCAGCAATAAAAACAAAGGGTGTGTACTGTTTGCCGTTACTGCATTGGACAGTGTTATTGCTGCCACAGGGTTTGCATCCCAGGGAAGAATGGCTGTTTCAGAATGTGTTTCGGTGTAGGTGGCATTTTCAAAATCTATTTCGGCGCCGGCGCTTACTATTTTGAAATGTGTTGCACCATCGGGCACCACCAAATCGTTTACCGGTACAAAAGCGGGAATGTTTACATCCAGCAAACCGGTTGCCCTGTCCGCAGTGGCTGTATATTTTGCATACAGGGTGGTGCTTAATACTGCGGTATTATTAAAGTCGAAGCCCTGCAATAATTCTGCTTCGCCATCCACCACGTTGCGCATGCCACGGTTGCTGGTGGCATCTGCTTTTATTACTTTCATCATTTCTTTTGTAAGGCGGCTTACCACTCTTTTATCTTTTGCATTTTGCAATAGTGTGCGAATAGCAGTGCGCAATACTTTACCTGCTTTGCCTGCCCTGCCAAACTCGGCTGCATTTTCCCTTGTGCGCTGAAAGGCTGCGTCTGTTGCAATGCGGTTGCCAGACATGGATGTCTTTTCTCTTGCCAAATACCCATCCTGTGTTTTTACGAAAGTGATGCCGCCGATAGTGCCTTCTATTTTAATGATGCCTTTTTGTTTTGCCATTTGTTTTTGTTTTATGTGTGATTGAATATGCCGTTTTGCTGTTCGGCATTGTTTTGAAAAAATTGTTATTGATTGCCAAGGGGTTGTTGTTTTGATGCTTTAGTGATACTGTTACTATGCTTTAACCATGCTTGTTGTATGCTGTTAGCATGGATTTAATGCGTTGTTTTTTTATTACGACCCTTTAGAGATGGCAATGCTTTATCTTACTTTTTTTGCGGAAAAAAAGTAAGCAAAAAAGCCGCCCGGGAAAGATTACCGCCCTTTCCCGGGATGGTTCCCTGATGAGGCTTTTGTACTACTGTGGCTTCAACATTGGTAATGCTGCTCTTAGGTTTGTTACTCCACCTGTTTATTGAAGTGTAGAAGCAGGGAAAGTAAACGCTTGTTTTGTGTTTAGTGCTTTGTCGGAATGTGCCACAAAAAAGTAACAAAAAAAGAGCCCCGAAACCGATATACCGGCCGGTTTCGGGTGAGCTATACTCACCAGAAGTTCTTCGGTAGTTTCAACATTGGTAATGCTACTCTTAGGATTGAAGCATTGTTCGGTTATTGATGCTTTTTTAATTTTTTTACTTTTGTTGTGTCTATTTGTGTGTTGTGGTTGTTGCATTGCCGAGTGTATAATTTGCAAGGGTGCTTAAGTACAGGTTGAGGAGGCCTTGTGCGTTTTGCTGTATGAAGTAGCTGCGCCAGTAATGGAAGTCGGCGGGTTTGTTTGACTGCAGGGTTTCCTGTACGGCTTCTGCAAAGGCTTTTAAACTTTGCTTATACAGCGGCAGCGACTGCCTTGTTTGCTCCACCGTTTGCAACCATTTTTGTGTGCCTGCAAAACCATTGCTGTTTTGCGCATTGAACCATTGCGTGGGCACGGGTGCATAAGTGCCGGGGTGTGTTTGTATGTACTGGCGGGCCAGCAATACACGCTGCACCAACTGCGTGTATGCTTTTTTGTGGCTTGCTGCCTGTTGTAATAATTGCTGTATGTATTGTTTTGCTGCATCTGTTTCTTGCTGCGAAAATGCTGCTGCATTCCAAAGGGCGGTATATGCAATGGACCATGCCAGGCTAGTGTACTGCGCCAGTTCTGCATTGTATTCTGCTGCGGATTTTTGTATGTATAAGTTGTCCTGCTGTGGTTGTAATTTTAATGCTGCTGACATGTTGTATATTTTTTGCTGTGATTATTTGCTTTTGACATCACAAACATACTATGGCAGCAAAACGGCGTTTACTGTTTTGGAAAGCGTTGGGATTTGTTTTTTTGGGTTATGTTTTTTTGTGCGAAGAAATCCTGAATTGTGCTGAGTTATGGAAGTTTGGATAAATGTTATTGTGAATAGTATAACTTACTAAATGCATACGTGGGGATACGAACGCAGGCGAAAAGTGGCATTGTTAAACAAACCAAAATTTTATTATAGTGAATTATTTGCCAGCAACTCCGCCTGTTTCAATACAGTTTCAATTGCCTTTTCCTGCTTATCGGGCGGATAACCATATTTATTCAATGTTCTTCTTACCAGCACCATCAGCTTTGCCCTGGCACTTTCTTTAAGCGTCCAGTCAATAGTTGTGTTAGCTCTTACCTTGTCTGCAATTTCCAGGGCAAGTTGCCTCAATTGCTCATCACCCAACACATCCACTGCACTTTCGTTTTCTGCCAATGCATCATAAAATGCCACTTCATCAACAGTCATTTTTAATTCACCGGTTCTCGAATATTCCTCTTTTATTTTCTTCGCTACTTCATCTACCAGGAACTGTATTATCTCAACTGTTGTCAACAAATTGTTCTGGTATTTCTTTAATGCTGATTCAAGCATTACCAATAAGGCTTTGCCTTTGGTGATATTTCTTTTGGTTACATTATTAATTTCATCGTTCAATATTTTTTTAAGCAACTCCAGCGCAAGGTTTTTATGCTGCATGCCTTTTACTTCCAGCATAAACTCATCTGACAAAATAGACAGCCCTGAAATATCCGGTTTATCAATTCCTGCTGCATCAAAGATGTCAACCACTTTATCACTGCTTAATGCTTCATCCACTATTTGCTTAATGGCCGCTTCAATTTCAGTATCGTTTCTGCCGCCGCCTGTTACTTCAAACTTTACCAGCCTTGCCTTAACTGCCTGGAAAAATGCAATCTCGGTTAAGTGTGGTTGCACTTCTTCTTTTGAAATACAAATAGAAAGGGCATGCCCTAATAAATTTACTTCTCTTACAAATCTTTCTTTGCCTTCCTGCAATCCTAAAATATGTTCTTCTGCCTGCAGGATGATGGAAAGCTTTTCCTGTGCGCTGCCTTTAAAAAACCTGTTGTAATTAAACTTATAACTATTCTCATAATAGGCATCCGGTTCTGCGGCAAGTAATCCTTGATAAGTGTCTGCTTCTTCATTAAACATTTGCCTTACCACTTCCAGTTTTTCCATTACCACTTTCACCGCATCACCAATTTGCTCTGCCGGGTTTCCTTTGCCGCCAGCATCTGAATAAAATGAAAGTGCTTTCTTTAAATCAGTTGCAATGCCCAGATAATCTACCACCAAACCGCCTGTTACTTCTTTGAACACACGATTTACCCTCGCAATAGCTTGCATAAGGTTGTGCCCTCGCATGGGTTTGTCTATGTACAATGTTTTCAATACAGGCGCATCAAAGCCTGTAAGCCACATATCACGGACGATTACCAGCTTTAGTGGATCGGCAGGGTCTTTCATCCTGTCACTCAAACTTCTCCTTTGTTGTTTGCTGGTATGGTGTTTTGCAATTTCCGGGCCATCGGAACTGCTGCTTGTCATTACCACTTTAATAGCGCCTTTGGTTAAATCATCATCATGCCATTCTGGTCGTAACGCAATTATTTCTTTGTAGATATCTGCTGCAATCCTGCGGCTCATGGCAACAATCATTGCCTTGCCTTCAAATACTGTTTGGCGTTTTTCAAAATGCGTGACAATATCTTTCGCCAGATTTTTTACCCTGTCGTGGTTGCCCACAATTGCTTCCAGCTTTGTCCATTTTGCTTTTGCTTTTTGCTTCTCTGTTATTTCTTCATCCTGTTCCAATTCCTTATCAAATTCTTCAATCAACCTTTTGCCTTCTTCATCTAAATTCACTTTTGCCAAACGGCTTTCATAATAAATCCTCACCGTAGCACCATCTGCCACCGCCTGCGAAATATCATATACGTCCACATACTGCCCAAACACCTGCGGTGTGTTTACATCTGTGCCTTCAATGGGTGTGCCCGTAAAGCCTATGTAAGTGGCATTGGGCAAGGCATCCCTCATGTATTTGGCAAAGCCAAAAGCAATGCGCTTGCCTATTACTTCTTTCGTTTCCTTGTTTTTTTCATCCACCAGCTTTGCTTCAAAGCCGTATTGTGTGCGGTGTGCTTCATCAGCAATAACTACAATATTTTTTCGGTCGCTTAACTGGTCATACTCTGATTTATTTCCTTCCGGTAAAAACTTTTGAATGGTGGTGAATACAATGCCGCCGCTGGCAACTTTCAATAATTCTTTTAAATGCTCCCTGCTTTCTGCCTGCACAGGTTCCTGCCGGAGGAGTTGTTTGGAGGCAGCAAATGTGTCAAACAACTGTTCGTCTAAATCATTCCTGTCGGTAATTACCACAATGGTTGGGTTTTGCATTTCAGGTGCAGTAATGAGCTTGCCCGAATAAAAAACCATGCTCAGGCTTTTGCCGCTTCCTTGTGTATGCCATACCACGCCGCCTTTTTTGTCGCCATTGGCACCAGATGCTTTTATAGAACTTTGCACCGCTTTGTTTACAGCAAAGTATTGATGATAAGCTGCCAGTTTCTTTTCTGTAAAAATTTGCGTAAGCCCTGTTTTCGTGTCTTCTCTTTTTGATTTTTCAAATACAATAAAGTAGCGTATCAAATCCAGCAGAGTAGATGGGGTAAGCATACCCTTTAGCAATGTTTGCAGTTGTGGCTTAAAACGGGAATCTTCTTTTATGCCATCGCTGGTTTTCCATACCATGCAGCGGCTTAAACCTGCAGATACGCTGCCTGCCTTGCATTCAAGCCCGTCGCTGATGATGCAGATGGCATTGTAAGTAAACAACGATGGAATGGTGGCTTTGTATGTTTGAATTTGTTTGTAAGCACTGGTGATGCTGGCGTTTTCATCGCCTGCATTCTTCAATTCCATTATCACCAGCGGAACGCCATTCACAAACAGCAATACATCGGGTCGCTTGTTCTGGTTATTTTCAATGATGGTGTATTGGTTTGCCACTAGGAACTGGTTGTTGCCTGCATTGTCAAAATCTATCAATGCCACTTCGTGGCTGCGTTCGTAGCCATCTTTTTGATAAGGCACTTTTACTTTTTCCACCAGCAGTTTGTGAAACTCCTCGTTGTTGTGCAGCAAATCGGGTGAATAGATACGCAGCACTTTTTGAATGGCTGCTTCCTGTGCATCTGCCGGTATATGAGGGTTGAGTTGTGCTACTGCCTTCCTTAAACGGTTGACAAGAATAACTTCATGAAAACTTTCCCTTTCGCAAAACAAACCACCGGGTGAAATTTCTTTTCCGTTAACATAATCCCATCCCTGCGATTGTAATATTTCAATCGCTGATGCTTCGATTATATTTTCGGTGATGGGTTTCAAATCAATTTTTTATTTCCGAATTAATTTCCCAGGTTAAAATTTTTGTTTCATGCTCAAGAGTAGTTGCAGTAATGGACGATGTAAAGATGAGCTTTGCATTGATCAATAATTTTAGTTCTTCTGCTTTTTTCATAAAACGTTCATCAAAAAAACTGCCTGTCTTCACAGAAGCTCTTAATTGTGAAAGTTCTGTAGCAGATACAAAATATTCTGAAGCAGGAAATGATTCATAAATTTTAGAATCCATTCGGTGACTAAGCATGAAACTGTCGGCAACACATACAAAAAAAGAAGGGAGATTAGTAAAATGTTTATTTATACCTAATCTCACAAAATCATTTATCATCTTTAAAGTTCTGCCTGTTTTATTTACTGTGCCTTTAGGATTACTGTTTCTTCTGGATAATCCAAATTCATAAGCCGATTTGAACTTATTATTCGTTATGATTAAATCAATTTGTGGCTTTTCTTTTCTTTTACTGTTAGCAGTAGATCGTAAAATAAATGAGTCAGCATGTGCAGGATATTCAAGTTGTAGTTCCCAGGACTCAAGCTGTAGCTTTTTAGATAAAGCGCAAAAAAAATCAAATCGTATTGAGTCTTCGCCAATCATTAAAATTGGTGTATTATCCAATCTTTTTGATAACAATAAATTAAACTCAGGAAATACATGCTGCAGCAAAGCTTCAACAATTGGTTCTTTAATTAAATTATCGGGCAATGAGTTCATTAGCATTAAAAATAATAAAAAAGCTGCCATGTATTAGCAGCTTGTAATAAATTTTATTTATTTAACTTTATTGACTAGTATCATTTTCTAAATCTCTTATTTTTTTCTCCAATTCAAGTCTGTCTGCTTTTTCCTTTAGTTTATCCATTTCAGATTTTTCTTTTGTCAGTGTTATTATATCCTTAATTGCACCTGCCCCACCTGTTATGTTTGTATCAAGGCTTGATTTATTTTCAGCGGCAAAACTTTTTAATTCCCCATTAGCATCATAGGTTAATTCTAATGAAGAAAGCCGCAAATTAAAATATCCGACTTTTCCGTGCTGGGGCACTTTTAATGTAGTATCAATATATGCTTCTTTGCTTCCGGGTTTTTCTAACCGGAATCTTTCAGTCTTTGGAATGTTATAAACTGCAGTTTTTTTATCCGGTGCCATATCAATCAATTTTTCTAAGCTTGCAACTTTATCATATTTGCTTTCTACCACAGATAGCTTAAGTTTTACAGCATTTGTTGGATTTCCAACTGTAAACCGATCTTCAGGGGTAGCAAGTATGTATGATTTTAATTGGCGGTTTAGCACAATTGTTTGACTGCTTTTGTCATAAGCAAACAAGCCAAATGAAGTATCTGACTGGTTTGCTGACCAGAAATTACTGTCACCCGGTATGATAAAAGCTAACTGAAGCGGAATAGTTCTTATCTCTTTACTGTAAAACAGTTCTTCAAATGCTTTGGTAACATCTTCTTCTTTCTTTTTATTCGATTCTTCAAACTGCTTATCGTTATACAAATTAGCATCTAGTCCTGCTTTGTATTTTTGGATAGCACCGTCAAGTTCTCCAGCCACACCTGAACAAATCCATACGCAATTTGATTTTATAGTATCTGTTTTAGCAACACCATTATCGGTACCCTTAATTGCCCCGCCTATGGAAACAAGACCTGATATGGTGCTTAATATAGCTGGAAAGATTTTTGACTCACTTGTTTGCTTTGATGAAACCAGTACACCGTTTTCATCATAAACAAGATTAAGCAGGTTGCTATTCAATGCTTTCTTTTTTATCCCGGTATACTTATACACTTTATCATAGTCCGCCATAGACACAAAAGTTGTTTTAATATCTTTATCCAGTTTATATATTGTTGTATCATCTTTGCCAGTAAGGTGCTGCTGCCTTAGCAATTTGATTAATATATCAGGATTTACTCCATATTTTTTTTCAAGAGGTGATAATTGAACTTTTAAAAGCGAATCAGAACAGGAATAGTTTTGAATTTTAATCAGATCTTTCAACCCGTTTCCTGCTGAATAAGTAAACTCAACAAGAGACATATTCATTTTTACAGCTGTTTTGGGAAGGGTAATATAGGGCTCTCCCTTTATTTTATGATCCTTATCAACATGAACAACAGATGCTTTGCGTTGCGCAAACGTAACCATGCATGAAATTACCAGTGTGAATACGATAATAAATTTCGATTTCATTTTATTTAATTTTAAAGAGTGGACTGTTTTTAAATTCTTCACTTAACTTTCCGCATTCTGTGTATTGTATTTCGCCTTTACCAGGGTCATCCAGGGCTTGCATTTTTTCTGAAATTTTGCATGCAAGATCCCGGGGCTTTATGTTTTTCCAGTAAACCGGATGATAAAGCCCGGAAAATGCAAGTGTAAAATAACCTCCTGTGCCAGTATCGTATCCATTATTCTCATCACGGGATGCGCCATAATAAATCATACCAAAACCGGTATTTACATCCGTTGCCGCATTTATTTTACAACTCTCCGCATTATTATTCAATTTAAATTTTGTTTCTTTTTTATTATCCATAAAGTTTAATGATGGTTTTTTAAACAATTCATATAAACTTCCTCCATGGCAGGCATCCATAATCATAATATTACGTGTAGCAGAAAAATTTTTCTTGTAAACGGCATTTAGTTTATCGTCAATTAAATAGCTGTTGTAAGTTACCAGTGCTTCATCTTTCCCGTCTGCTTCATCACCATTAGGTTCATCTTTAACAGAAGTACCATGACCAGAATAATAAAAGACAAACAGATCGTTAGCTTTTACTTTAGCGGCTGTTTTTTTCAGTGCATTCATTATAAATGCCTCTGTAATGGTATCCGTGGCATTTTTTCCAATTCGTATAATATTAGAATCTTTAAACCCTTCCTTAATAAGAATATTGTACATTTTCTCTCCATCACTACTGGCGCCTGGCAGGTCTGCATAAGAATCCCCAGCGGGCATACCGTATTTAATTCTGATAATAGGATTATTTACTTTTGGCACACTGATTATAACTGCATAGCCCTGTGGCTCATTCGTTACAATTTTACGTGAAGGCATAAAAGAAAAAAGCAGAAGGGTAAAAATAAAAACAGTAGTAAGTTGCAGAAACTTCATAAACAGTAGTTGATGTTGTAAAAATATAGTAATGCATATAGTACAGAACCGTTATTTACACCTTTCCCAATACGTGTTTTCACCCCCTTTGTGCATTTGTATCATCCTTAACTCACCTTCATTCCAACAATAACTTATTTCAAACCACTACATGGGTGTTAATTTGGCTGGTGTATTTTTATTATTTCAATTACCTTGTTTTAATCGCAGGCATTTTAATGCCAATTATCCAACATAACCTGCTCATCTGTCTTTATTATTCCTGCTTTTTTTAAAAGATTGTGCAATAATGATTAATTGGCTCATTACTTCCTTTTCATTTTCTTCTGCTGTTTCTAAGTCATCATCAGGCCTTCTTTTAAGGCCTTGTTCTAATGTTTGTAACCGGTTGTTTAAATTATTTAAATTATTATAACTAAGATACAAGGCTCCTTTTAGCACCATCCATGATTGAATGCGTTTTATGAGTTGCCTGCCTGTAGCAATATAATTACTGTTACGTTCGTAATTGTGCATGTTTTTACCTTCTGCAGAATAGTATTCTTTATGCTGTGTAATTGTTTCTATCAATTCCTGGTATATGGTTGCCACTTCAAAATAAGCCCCGTCGTCACTATTAGTATTGCCGGCCAGTTTATTGCTGCTTTCCTTTTTTACAATGCTACCTGTTATAAAGCGCTGCCAAAAAAATAAAACAATCACTATTAAAATGGCTGCAACTACTAATAACAACAACAACTGCCAAATGCCCGGGTCAGGTGTTACATGCTCTATTTTACCGGAGGTGAAATTATAATTAAAATGAAAGGTTCTTACAAGCGCATATAATATTAGCGTTGCAAGAAAAATGAACAGCAGCTTCAAGTAATACTTTTTATTCCGTTCATCATCATGCCGGGTTAACCATCTTGTAGCCCATAAAAGAAGAAAAGGAAAAAGGAATATTTCAAAAAAGCTTTCGCCTATTTTAATAAAGAAGCCGGACCATGAAGATTTTTCTTCTTCGGGTTTACTGCCTGCTTCGCCATAATAATTAAACACATTGCCTGCTGATGCTGTTTTGGAACCTCCGTCTGCCGGTTTTGCATCAGGAGTATCCGGCTTGCTTATGCCACCAGCATCTGCGGCCTGCTCCTGCTGCGGCAACGGCTTTAGCTTAAACCGCATACCATCGTAAATAAGGCTGGGGTTATTGGTAAGGCCCTTATCCAGTTTGCCCTTCCATATTTCAGGGTAATCAAAACCACGGGCATGCAGGGCATGTGCAATTTGCCACAGGTTATCGCCTTTTTCAATAATCAGCACATTCCCTTCTATACGCCAGGCAAGCAGGGTATTGGCACAAAATAAAAAAAGCAGCGTAAGTGTAATAAGCAAGGGCTTTTGCATAAAAAAGGTTTAAGGGTTTAAAAGAAATATACACTTTATTCAATCATTCATTTGCCTCCTTTCATTTTATATGTTTATTCTCACCTCCCCACTCATCAACTTTGGCAACAAAGTATCTCTAAGTTGGGTAAGGGTTTTGATTTGTCCTTGATTAGAAATTATTTTTTCAAACAATGGTTGAATTTCTTTTCCTAACGAATCCGTTTTTTCTTTTTCGTAAGAAACAAAGTTCATTTTCTCGATACCTGCTGAACTAATATTTTCTTGGGCACTTCCAGCGCAAGCATTGATAATATGCTCTTGCCCTTCTCTTGACTTTAAAGCCAAATAACCAATCAAATCACCATAAGGAACTTTAGCTTCTAACTTTCCAACTCGTTGATTAACCCAAATTTCTTTTTCAGTTTTTTCTACAATACCAATCTTTCCAATTTCTGCTCCAGTCATTGCAATAAGAAAATCGCCACTTTTAATTTTAAATCGCTTGTCAATGTTTTTTACTACACTTTCATCAACGCAATCATGATTGCTTATATCAATCATCCCCATTGAAATGTTTCTAATCTTTATCACACCTGCAAAGCCATTCTCTTTAAAATCTTTACTCTTAAAAGCAAAACCTCCTTGCACTTTAATGTATTCTGCTAAAGTTCCTTTCCATTCCTCTTCCACAAACCACTGCCTGAAAAGTGTTTCGGCTAATTGCTCAAGGGTTTTGTTTTGGCGGTGGAGTAAATCTATTTTATCATCAAGGCTGCTTAATATTTCTGCTATTGCGATTTGTTCGTCCGAGCTTGGTATCTTTACAGTAAGTCCTAAAATATCTGCCTTTGATATATTCGCTTGATTAGCGCTGCCTGATGACTTGTTAGCTAACAAATTTCTTACATCATCATTTTTAAATAAATAGTAAAAGAAATCAAGTGATGAATCATCTTTTACAACCAATTTTCCCACTCGTTGATTTAGCAGTGCTTTTTCATCAAGTTTAAATTTAGAAACATCACCTACCACTTGGGTCTCGGCTTGAGGATGATTTCCTGTCATTGCAATTAAGATATCGCCTTTTGAAAGCAAAAACTTTTCTAGCTTATCATCATATTTATGATAAATAACATCATTAAGATTTACATCTCCATTTGCAACATTCTTAATTTTAATTACCGGGAGTGACGCTTCTATTTTCTCACCTAAAAAATCAACAGACTTAAATGCGAAGCCACTAATTAAATCAAGATGATTTCCAACATTTATTTCCTTCCATTCGCTCATAATGCAGCCTCCACATTAATTTTTGAAAGATTATTTGCAATCCGTTTATTCAAAGCATCTTCTTCAGCAACCAATGTCTGAATCATAATTTACTTAATTTTAGAATTTACAGAATTGGGTTTCTGATGATATTTTGGGTTAAACAGCAGCTTGTGCTGAAGGCTTTGGCTTCCGAAGTTTATTAACAAACCAAGTGGAAAATCGTATGCAACAACATAGTTTTTTGCCTGTGCCAAATGCACATCCTCCAGGCTTACCAGGGCTTTTAATTCTACAACAACCTTGTTTTCTACAATAAAGTCAGCTCTTCTTGTTCCCACTTGCATGCTTTCATAATATACAACTTGCTCCTGTTCTCTTTGAAAACCCAAACCAGTTGTTTGAAATTCAATTGCAAGGCATCTTTGATAAATTACTTCCTGAAACCCGGGACCCATTGTGTTGTGCACTTTCATTGCACAACCAATTATTTTGTATGTCAATTCATCCTTTTCCATTTAGCTAATATTCAAATTCAGTAAATTCAGATTCTGACCTATTCGTTTATTCAATGCATCTTCTTCAGCAACCTGTTTTTCAAATTCAGCTTTTAATGCAGCAAAGCGCTCCCCCAAATTAAAATCGTCTTCATCGTCGGGCAAGCCTACATACCTGCCGGGTGTTACCACGTAGTTCAATGCTTTTACTTCATCTGTGGTGGCTACTTTGCAAAAGCCTGCAATGTCTTCATACCCTTCGACGCCGCTCGGGGTGACATTGCCTGTGCGCCAGTTGTGGTAAGTAGTTGCCACTTTTGCAATATCATCATCGCTTAAATCTTTTGTGCGGCGGTTAATGAGAAAGCCCAAATTCCTTGCATCAATAAATAATATTTTGCCTTTGTGCTTTTGTTTGTTGCGGCTAAGGAACCACAGGCAGGCAGGTATCTGTGTATTGAGAAATAATTTGGCTGGCAGGTTTACAATGCAATCAATCAAATCATTTTCCACCAGTGCTTTTCTTATATCGCCTTCACCTGAACTATTGGTAGTTAATGAGCCTTTGGAGAGCACAAAGCCCGCCTGCCCGTTTGGTGCAAGGTGGTACAAGAAATGCTGTATCCATGCATAGTTGGCATTGCCGGCAGGCGGCACACCATATTGCCAGCGGGCATCTTTGGTTAATTGCTCGCCGCTCCAGTCGCTGTCGTTAAAGGGCGGGTTGGCAATAATATAATCTGCTTTCAGGTCTTTGTGTGCATCGTTTAAAAAACTGCCTTCGTTGTTCCACTTTACATTGCTGCTGTCAATGCCCCGTATTGCCAGGTTCATCTTTGCCAGCCGCCAGGTGGTTTGGTTGCTTTCCTGCCCGTAAATAGAAATATGGTCGGCAGGGTTGAGGGAAAGTTTTTTGCCATTATTATTTTTATAATGATCCTGATGGCTTTTAATAAATTTTTCGCTCTGCACAAACATGCCGCCGCTGCCGCAGCAGGGGTCAAATACTCTTCCTTCATAAGGCTCCAGCATTTCCACCAGCAGCTTTACCACACTTGCGGGTGTATAAAACTGCCCGCCTTTCTTTCCTTCTGCCAATGCAAACTCACCTAAAAAATATTCATACACCCTGCCCAGCACATCTTTACTCTGTGCTTCCTTGGTGCCAATGCTGGCAGTGCTTATCATATCAATCAATCCGCCCACGCTTGCTTTGTCCAGCTTTTCCTGTGCATATACTTTGGGCAATACGCCTTTCAGCGAAGGGTTGTCTTTTTCAATAGCATCCATGGCATCGTCAATGTCTTTGCCAATGGTGGGCAGCTTTGCCCTGCCCTGCAGCCATTGCCACCTTGCACTAGGCGGCACATAAAACACTTTTTCGGCAGTGTATTCATTCTTGTCTTCGGGGTTGGCGCCATCGTATTCGCCTTTACCTTCTTTTAGTTTGTTGTACAGTTCTTCAAAGGCATCGCTTATGTATTTAAGAAAGATAAGCCCGAGCGCCACATGCTTGTACTCGGCAGCATCCATGTTCTTGCGGAGCTTGTCGGCTGCTTTCCAGAGTTTTTTTTCTAAAGGTTCTTCCGGTTGTTCTTTTTTAGTTTTGGCCATGCTGGTATAGAGTAATTTTATAATCAATCAAAGTTAATAGATTTGAAACATCATTTGGCAAGAAGTAGTTATAATAAGGTGTAAATGAAAAACTAATTATTTTAGTATTTTTATCCACATTTAACAACTTTATTTAAAAAATTACAAAAGCCTTTTTATGTTTGCTGTGTAATAATTGTTATGCAAACAGCCGCCATAAATCCACAGATGATATTATTAGCCCGTGAGGCCCGTGGGCTTACACAGAGCCACCTGGCGCATCAACTGCATACGTATAAGGCTACCATCAGCCGGCTGGAGCATGGGGAAACACTGGCAGATGAACATATGCTTTTGGCAATAGCGGCAGCTACTAAATACCCTCCGCAGTTTTTTATGCAGAAAGGCATCATGGAGCCTGCCAGCCTTAGCTACCGCAAGCGGCAACAAGTGCCTGCCAAACTGCTTGGCCCGGTTACGGCGCAAATAAATATTATGCGCCGCCATGTGCAACTGATTACGGCTGCCCATGCGCTGCCATTGCCTGCATTACCCGTGTATGAAGTAACAGACAGGAACAGCCCGGAAAAAATTGCTGCCCTGCTGCGCCGTAAATGGCAGTTGCCTGCCGGGCCGGTGCAAAATATTGTTACCCTGCTGGAAGCCCAGGGTATTATTATTTGCCATTTTGATTTTGGCACCGAACGAATTGACAGCCTTAGCCTGCTTACAAATGATAAACGCCCCATTATTTTTATTAACCGCCGCCTGCAGGGCGACCGCCAGCGTTTTACGCTTGCGTACGAACTGGGCCACCTTATTATGCATTGTTTTTGCACCGTACCGCACCAACGGAATGTTACACACGAAGCGAATGTTTTTGCTGCGGCATTTTTACTGCCTGCCAACCAACTGCTGCCCTGCTTTGCGCCGGGTATTACCCTGCCGCTTTTAGGTGAACTGAAGCGCCACTGGAAACAGAGCATGATTGCACTGCTGTACCGTGCTGATGACCTGGGACTGCTTACGCCTAACCAAAAACGTTATTTGATTCAGCAGTTTAACCAGCAAAAAATACGGCGGCGGGAACCGCCTGAATTAGACGTGCCACCAGAGCAACCCTTATTACTGCGCCAACTGTTTGCTGATTTTTGCACACAGCAGCATTTGACACAGTCTGCCCTGGCCACCATTTTGGGGCTGTACGTGGATGAACTGCAACTTTTATATTTTACTGATATACCATAAGCTTTACTTACTACCCGTATTTTTTAAACTGATAAAATTTTTAGATGATGAGCACCGGCACTATTGTTACTGCTAAACCTTACAGCAGCAAAGAACTGGCCCAACTTTACGGGGTATGTGATAAAACTTTTAAGAAATGGCTGCAGCCTTTTACCGAGGCTGTTGGCGCCAGGCAAGGGCGGTATTATACCATTGCGCAGGTGAAGGTGATATTTGAGAAGCTGGGGGAGCCGTGAGGGGGGGGGGGAAGGAGGTTCGTGATGACAACACAGGTGAAGGATTTAGAGAAGAATTGAGGCTATGAAATGGTGTTTAAAAAAACCAGAAAGCATTCGTGAGGACACGAACGCAAGCGAAAGATTATATAACTGACGAGTAAGAAAATATTTTGTTATTAAAGCATCCTTTTAAACTGGTTGCAGTATTACTATTGTTCCTTTACCCATTTGAGACTGAAGGCTTGCGTTATATCTTATTTGCCCGGCCCGGTACTGCATATTCTTTAAACCATACCCTTTCTTCACCGTAGCTTCATCAAAACCCTTTCCATTATCAGCCACGGTAATTTGTATTTTTTTACCAGCAGGCATTATGGCTACCGTTATTTGTGTGGCGCCGGAGTATTTTATGCTGTTGTTAATGGCTTCTTTACAAATTAAAAACAGGTTACGTTTTTCTTCTTTGGTAAGGGTGCGGCTGTTTACATCACTGCCGGCAGTTATTACAAATTCCATATTGCTGGCGGCAGTTACAGGTATGGCAAATTGTTTTAACCGGGTTACCAGTTCATCTACGGTGTCCATGCTATCGTCCAGTACCCAAATCATGTCACGAAGGCTCATGGTAGCTTCGGTTAAATTGTCTTTTACCTGCTGCAAACTTTCCTCCTGCTTTACGCCGCTTATAGCAAGGTTTGTAAATACTTTTACGCTGTTTAATGTGCTGCCTAAATCATCATGCAAATCGGTGGCAATATTTTTACGTATTTGGTGTTGCTTTTTAATTTGGCTGATACGGTAGCGATACAATGCATACAAAATTGCTGCAACTGTTAAAGCAATTAAGGCGTAAAACCACCATGTTTGGTACCATTTGGGAAGGAATACGAGAATGAGTTCTTTGGGTTCGCTCCACACGCCGTCCTCATTGGCAACTTTTACCTGCAGGTGATAAGTGCCGGGGGAAAGACCGATGAGCGTAACAAAGTTTTGACTATTTAAATTTATCCATTCACCGGATTGTTCTTTTATTTTGTAAGCAAACACTGTTCGATCGGGGTCTGAAAAATTAATACCGGAGAAATGAATAATTGTTTGAATAGTATTGCTCGGAATAATGCACTTACTATAAAAAAGATTAGCGGAATCAATAAGCCCTGTTTGAGTTTTAATACTAACACTATTAATAAAAAGCCCAGGCGGTTTTACATTTTCATAAAACAGAGCTGGTTTTATTATAGTTACACCCTGCAATCCTCCCGTATAAATGGTATCGCCGGTTACAAAGCCTACGGCTTCTTCAAAATTGTTTGAATGAAGCCCGTCTGACCTAAAATAATTTTTAAACTGATGCTGCTTATCATCAAATACAGAAATACCAAAATTGGTTGTGATTATAAGTTTATTATTGTAAGGAAAGATTTTGTAAAGGCCATCATTTGATAATCCATCCTGAACAGAAAAAACATGTTCGATATTTAAAGTTTTATCAAGCTGAATAAGGCCGGTACCGTAAGAAGCAACATAGTATTTCCCATTATAATCGCAAACATCAAAGAATAAGCCCGCCGGCAAACCAGCCTTTTTATCATAAAGCGTAATTATTTTGGCGCTGTTAACAGCTGCTGATAAAATTGTAATCACATTGTCTGAGAGCACCCAAATTTTTCCTTCTGCATCCTTATAAACAGTATTAACAATTCCTGAACCTAATTTAACCGGCGTATCCGTATTTTCAGCAATACGGGTTACAGAATGATTTTGGCAGTTCCATATCAAAATACCAGCATAGTTTTCTGTGCCTAAAATAACTATTGAATCATTGAGGAATACATGGCTGTTTACAGGAGTTTGGGTAAACTGTCTGAATTCCGGATATATTGTTTCAATGGGTATAAGTAAATTGTTTTGGTAAATAAACATACCATCTGACCTGGACACATGCACCCTTCCTTCATAATCCTGAAAGCAGTGATAAAACATATACCCTTTGTCGATAACAGTAAACGATGAATAGGGCGGCTTTGCAACCGCCAATCCATTAAATAAACTTATAAAGATTTCCTGATTACTGCTTTTAAAAAAACCTGTTACATGCTCGAGCCGGTCGGTGCTTGTTTTGCTTGTGTACAATACAGTAAAAGGCGATGGTTGTGGTTTAAAAAAAGCAAGCCCCTGATTGCAGCCCAGCCATATTGCATTATCCCGGTCTTCAAAAACATTTATTACGTTACTTAACCAGTCGTTTCGAGAGTCGAAAATCTGATCGTTAATTATTGTGAAATTAAAAAGGCTTTTATCAAACCGGTATAAATGCTTTGCACCGGCAACATAGATTTCCCCTGCACGTGTTTTGTAAACATTCTGAACAGCAAACCGGTTTACATCTTCATTTTGAACACAAGGTGATATATTGATTTTTACCAGGTAGTTTTTATCAAAAGAAACTTTTCGTAAACCTATACTTGTTGCCACGAGTGCATTACTCTCATCAGCAAACATGATTGCGTTCAACTTTGCCGATGCACCATTTAACTCACTTACTGATAATATACTATTTGATATAACTGAAAGAGGTAAAAGATTGCTGTCGTAAATCACAATGCCAAAACCGCTGTAACAAACCCAAATATTACCATTATAGTCTTTATTAATAGCCCTTACCTGGTACGCCTGCGCTGATTTTGAACTATTACCCATTAAAGACAGATTGGGCAAAAAAACTTTCCGGCTTATATCATATACCTTTACTCCCACAGCCGTACCTATTAACAGTTTACCATTATTTAAAAACAAACTCAGGTTCCATTCATTTTCATTATCTCTTTTTAACGGAATAAACTGTACTACTTTACCTGTAACTGTATTTATGGCATTAATGCCATTTTCGCCGGGCAACACCCATAATAAGTTATTTTGTGGATCTTCAATAACTGCCCTGATATCAATACCAGCCAACCTGTGATCGGCCTCATTTGTTTTTCGATAATGCACAAAATTTTTACCGTCAAATCTGTCAAGGCCTTCCTGTGTTGCCACGTATAAAAAACCATGTTTATCCTGTATAATCTGCCTCACATAAAAGCTGCTTAGTCCATCCTGCTGGGAATATTTGCGAAGAAAAACATCATTCATTTGCTGGCAATAAGAAAAAGTGGCTACAAAATGTATACAGCAAAAGATTACAATGACTTGATGATATGATTTGCATTTTTTTAAACGCACATATAATATTTGAATCCTTTAAAATAGTTTTTTTTTACAAAACGCTAAGAAATAATGGCAAATTTTCATATATTGATAAAGGATCCCTAAACCATCCCTCTTATGACAGCAAATACTGAAACAGCCGCAAATCCATCATGGTTAATTACATTTTTACTTTACGATAATGCCTGGTACGATAAAAAGCACAAGGGTGAAACCGGTTATATTTCTCTTGAACAACAAAACAATGCTCTTTATGCAAGCATTGCACAAATGGCGCTTCATGAAAATATAAAAATAGTATTGCTTGAAGCCAAAATAAACGTACCTGATAAAGTGCTTGAAGTATATATGAGAACTAAATCCGGGAAAGAGGAGATGACGATGAATACCATTACTCCTGCTACTGTAACATCTGCTGTTATGTCTAACACAGAAAGCCTTGCTGCATTATTGCAGCCTGTACTGGAGGTTAATAATGCCGACAGGCATATACTGGTTACAGTTGGACATGGTTCAATTTTTGGCGTGAACCTTTATTCTGAAAAAGATGATACAGATACCCCAAGATTGAATAACGCCTTTATTAAATTAGCATCCCAAAAAATTGCCTTTGGCATTGACCCGAACTTAAAGGCTGAACTAGCTAATAATAAAGCTATTGCTGACTTGCTGCCTAAAAGCATGCTGAAGCGTATAAATATTAAACAGCAGATGGACATTTTGCTAAACGGAAAAGATGACAAAAATGGTTATGAAGTATTTGTACCAGAACTTAATATAACCGTGCTAACCGTTAAAGAAATTGGAGAAGCACTGCTTAGCGTATTTGAAAATAAAATTGTTGATATTATGGTGCTGGATAACTGCCTTATGCAAAATATTTTTACACAATACGAACTTTCAAAAAAAGTAAATTACCTGGTGGCCGCAGAGTCCGGCATATCTTATCCCGGATTTAATTACAAGGCTATTATTGAAAAAATAAATGCCAATATAAATATTCCGCCGCAAGATTTAGCCAATGAATTTGTTACTGAAAATACAATTAAAAGCCATCCGGCATATGCAACTGACAGCGTTAAAGCCACTGTAGACAGGCATTGGTGTGTAAATACAGTAGCGCTTGAAGAAGCAAAATATTCTGTTATAAAAACTGCTTTTGATAATTTATTCAGCCTGTTATACGCTTTAATTAAGAGTCCTGTAAAAAAAATCAGCAATGAAATATACTATGTTATTCGTACTACAAACGATCAGTTATTTGGCTATAATTCATATTCATTACCTACAATAAAAATAATTGACCTCAGGGTGTTTTTAATTTATTTAAAAGAAAGGATTACTGATAATACTGTACTTACTGACCAAAGGGATCTGCTGCTTAATGCAATTGAAAAAATGCAAACTGCTATAAAGGATATTAAAGTTAAAAGCTTTATAGGGGAGCAGTTTTACCCTGCACGCAACTATTATGTAGATGAAATGAATAAAGACAGTATTGGGATTGGTTTTTTATTACCAGCAAAGCCTTGTGGTGAAGGATTAATAAATGCTTTGATTAAGAAAGATGGCCAAATAGCTTATGCGCCTAAATTTCTTGAAAATTCAGATTACTATAAATTCATTAATTGTTTTTGGGCAATGACTCCACCAAACTTTTTTTAGCCCTTTTTTATGGCCCGGGTGGAGGCGCATCAATGGGATGATCTGTTTTCGGGTGATCTGTTTTACCACTGCCTGATATCACTCCTTTTAATATAAATTCAGAAACGCCATCTTTATCGTAAGCAATTACAAAGTTTCCCAGAGGAATATTGATGTTAACAGGTTGATTTTTTTCATCGTATGTTTCTATATAAACCATATTTGGCTTTATTTCATCGATTTTTTTTTCATCAACTCCTAATTCAGGAAAGTTGAATACCGATTTTGATGTTTCTTCATTATTAATTGTAAATTTTAGCTCCACTACAAAAATGCCTCTTTCATTTTTTGAAAGTTTTATTGAGCTTTGACCACTTGTTGGATCAATATTAAATTTTTTTCCGCCCGCAAAAAACAGGCATTTTGCTGATGGGTCCATTTCCATAATCAAAAATTTTATCAGGTTTAAAAATAATTTACCTCTATAATAATACCCATCTTCCACATTTGCAAGTACTAACGCAAATTTTCTTTCTCACACAAATGTGTACCAGAAAATTTTTGTTACCTACCGTGTTTTAACCCTTTTTATGTACTTTCATACTGTCAGCATAAGAAGAAAAAGCCTTAACCATGCCCACCATTGCCCTTGCAGATGATCATGCATTACTACGGATTGGACTTGCCCAGCTTGCAGAAAGCCTTGGTTTTACCATTGCTTTCCAGGCAGATGATGGCAAGGAGTGCATTGAAAAAATAAGCACCGGAAATCTTCCTGAAGTAATTTTAATGGATATTAACATGCCCGAAATGGATGGCTACGATACCACCCAGTGGCTAAAGGAAAATTACCCCGATGTAAAAGTGCTGGCGCTGAGCATGTATGATAATGAAGCCAGCATCATACGCATGTTAAAGTGCGGAGCTAAAGGATATATTTTAAAAGACAGTGAACCTGCTGAACTGAAGCATGCGATTGATGCCGTGCTGCACAAAGGTTTTTATTACAGCGATTTGGTTAGCGGCAAACTGATACATGCCATAAACAAAATTGATGACGGCGGCAGTGATGTACATGCGCTGGCTAAGTTAAACGACCGTGAAACCGATTTTTTAAAATACGCCTGTACCGAAATGACCTATAAAGAAATAGCCGATAAAATGTTTGTAAGCCCCCGCACTATTGATGGTTACCGGGATGCACTGTTTGAAAAACTGCATGTAAAAACAAGGGTAGGGCTGGTTATGTATGCTATTAAAAACGGCATAGTAACAATATAATAGTTATTGGGCACGCAGTGCCAGATGCAGTTATTGAAAAAATAAACGGAATCCATAAACAAAGTTATTACTGCTTCTTCTCCAGCCGGCGTATGCGTAATGAACGGGTTTTGCTGGCGCCAAAATACAATGTATCCAGCGTAATATTATAATGCGATGAAAGGTAGTCGTTCACCATTTTACGGTTAGGGTTGTCTTTGTATTTGGGCAGATTTAAATCTGATATAAGCAGGTAAGATGTTGAGTTTGTTTTAATTTTTTCTATCGATTGCTTTAGTTCAACCGTATCTTTTATATCCACTATATAGGTAGTATCCATTTTCACTTCGTGTGGTAACGGTGCTATGGGGTTTGTACCTTTATAATAATACATAAAGGGCAACGATACGGTGCTTTGATAAAACATTAACGGTTCGCCGGGCCTTGCATTTTTTTCTACATAACCGGCTATTTTTTTATAGTCAAACTGTTTTACAGGATCGTTATAGTGATAAACAAATAATGCAGAGTAAAACAATACAAATGCTGCAAATAAAATACGGCCCAGAAAAATACCATGTATACTTATTAATGCAAAGCTGAGTACAAACATGGGCAGTGCTATTGTAAAATACCTGTCCTGGTGATCGATACCGGTAAAAGCAATAAAAACAGCCAGTATTGCCACAATGGCAACAGCAGTGAGTATACTAAAATTGGTTACCGGAAAATACTCCGGGGCAGCACTTGTGTTTTGCGTTATTGCCTTTATATAAGAGTAAATAAAGAGACTGACACACAGTATAAGCAAGCTCAACCTTAGCCAATGGGGCACCAGCAATGTTTCCATTGAAAGCATAAGGTTTTGTGGAGAGTGCACCACTAAACTAACATGCCTGAGTACCGACAGTTGCTGCTTTTGCAACTGCACCATACCCAACTGTTCGCTCATAAATATAATGTTAGGCAAAAAAATTAAAGCAACCGGTACCAAATAAAGCGCAACCATTAAAGCCTGTTTCCAGCCTTTAAAAATAAGTGTGCTGAAAACCAAACCACTAATAAGAAAAACAAAAAAATACTGTGAGTATAACCCCACCAGGCTTATAACTAAAAATATATACAGGTATTTTTTTACACCAGTTGTATAATACTTAAGGTAATAATACACTGCCATAGTGGAAAGGCAAAGTAAAAATGCATACAGCCTTATTTCCAATGCGGCAAAAACAACAAAAGGGTTTAGTAAAAATAAAATTACCAACCATTTGGTAGTTTCTGTGCCGGAAATTAAACGGGCTGCTTTAAAAAAGTACCAGGCGCCAATACCCACACTTATAAGAGAGAAAAGCCTTGCAAAAACCACCGCATCGCTTATTTTACGCCAAAACCACAACAGTATAAAATATATGGGAGGCTGGCCTTCAAAATTATACGACTGGTGTACTACACCAGAAAGAGAATACCTGGAAGATGTTGTATCTAATGTATATGCTTCATCCATCCAAATGTTGAGCTCACTGCACAAATAAACCATTAACCCGGTGTAGGCCACCAGGAAAATGTAAAACAACATCCAGAATTTCTTATAACTGTTCCTGTTTACCAGCTCCATATTGCCTGATCTTTTTTCTTTTAATCGAATTCTTTAAATATTGTATCCGAACTGGTTAATACAAATAGATAGCGGACTTTAAACCAAACAACAAATAGCTTACTTTTTCTTTGATTTTTTAAACGATGTTCCTAAATGAAACAATTCTTCAAAATATCTTTTGCTTTGCAACGAAAGAAAACCAAGGCTTAAAAACTGAACAGCAATTACAAAAGTAATTCCTCCAATTAAAAAAGACTGGGGGTTTCTATTAAATTGAAGCGAAAGGCTGTGAGAAAAAGAGTTTTCGGCTCCCGGGGTTAATGCATTTCCCTTTGCAAGGTCGGATAAAGTATCGATTAATAACCAAACAAGTTCATAAAGTGAAAGCGCCATTAAAATTAGCCCCAGCCCCATAAAGAATATATATGGGCGGAAAATGAACGCTGACATAAGGCCTGAAAAAAAACCTCTTAGTACTTTAAGGCTTGAACTGCGCTGTGCAGCAAATTTATTTTGCTCCGTCCAGTCCAGGTGAGACGGTATCTCCTCCACCCTTGCCCGCAAAATCATTGCTTTGTACATTATTTCCGGGTTTATTTCATAATCCTTTGTTTTAAGATTTAATGTTTGTATAAAACTTTTGCGGTATGCCCTAACCATGCCGGTAAACGTATGATACTTGTCCTGTGCAGCAAAGCGCATAAAGCTGTTTACCCATTTACTCATTATTTTACGCATAAACGGCACAGCAGTTACTTTTCCTCCTTTCATATAAGGCGATGCTATTACCATGTCTGCATTTTTTTCAAGCAGCTTATCCACCATTTTCTCAATATTATCTGTGTCATAGCTTAAATCAATATCCATTATCACAATAATATCGCCATATGCATTTGCAAAACCTGTTTTTAATGCATTGCCAAGGTTAAGATTTGTGGGATGGTGAATAACCCTGATTTTATTATTGCTCTTTTTTGCCAGCTCATCTGCAATAGCGCCTGTTTTGTCTTTGCTTCCGTCATTAATTATCAGTATTTCCCAATCATACTTTTGCTCCTTTTGTTGCATGTATGAAGCAATCTTATTTATATTCAGCTCCAGAATAGCTTCTTCATTATAGCAGGGTGCCACTACAGTTACATAAGGTTTATATTCAGTTGTCATTGGCTAGGCATTTTTAAGTTTATAATGAGTGTACACCGGAAACAATTTGCCAATCAGCGGCAACATATATCCTTTTTTCTCCACAATAAAATTTTCTTCCAATAGTTTACCCACACTAAGGCGGGCTTTACCAAATTCCTCTTCCGGTTTTTTTGTTGCGTACAGCGATAAAAAAAAGTCGAGCAGCTTGCTTTCCATAGGGCAAATAGTAATAAACACCCCGTCTTTCTTTAAAATTCTTTTTATTTCAGTGAGGGCTTTTTGCACATCCGGCACAAATTCCAGTACGCTTACTGCCACCACAGCATCAAACTGGCCATCAGCATAATTAGTGGTTTCAATACTTTGTGTGCTTACGTGGCAATCGGTTATGCCATAGTGTTGGCATAGCGCCGGTATATGGCTAAAATTGGTGTGTATATCGCATGCATAAATACTATTGCAGTGTTTGGCAAGCTCCGGAATAAAAATACCGCTGCCGGTACCTGCCTCAAGCAATGCCCCATACTTTTTTTGCCCCAGCAGTTTTACAATGCGTTTAAACCTGTAAAGCTGTATATATTTTATTGGAAACTTGTAGTTCCAGTAAAAATAATCTACTGCTCCTGTTTTCTTCAGTAAGTTTATATCTGGTAATAAAAGTTTCATTAATAGTGCAGGTTTAATTTTTAATACTGTTAATGATTGACATCATCTTTTCTGTTACATCTGTACCAAAAACATTTTTTTGTGTTGCCGGTACTGCAAATGCTTTTATTTTTTCAGCCATTTCCCTATCGCCGGGGTGAATAAGGCAGTTCCATTTTTCCTGTACTGTTTCCACCCACTCTGTTTCTGTACGCAGCGTAAAACAGGGCTTCTTTAAAATGTAGGCTTCTTTTTGTATGCCGCCGCTGTCGGTAATAATTTTTTGCGCCGCCTGCTGTAATGCTATAAAATCGATATACCCCTGCGGTTCAATCATACGTATGTTAGCAGCAACATTGTAACTGGCCGGCAACATTTTTTTTGTGCGTGGGTGTACCGGAAAAATTATTATTTCATTCAGCAAAGCAAGTTGGTTTAAAATATGCTGCAGCACTGTACTATCATCCACATTATAATGGCGGTGCAGCGTAAGTAAATTAAACGGGGTGTGCTGTAAGTTTAATGTTTTAAGAATGGTTGATTTTTCTGACGCCACAGCAATACTGTTCTTCATGGTATCCACCATAATATCCCCGGTTAAATAAGTAAGCTTTTCCAGCCCTTCAGTTTTTAAATTAGTAACCGCTGTTGCCGTGGGTGCAAATAAATATTTTGAAAGATGATCGGCAGTAATACGGTTTATTTCCTCCGGCATACCACGATTAAAACTCCGCAACCCGGCTTCTATATGAATAATGGGAATATTTTGTTTGGCGGCTATTAAAGCCCCGGCTAATGTTGAATTGGTATCTCCAAATACAATTACAGCATCGGGCTTTTTTTGCAGCATGGCAGCATCCAGCTTTAACAACATGCCTGCAATTTGTTCGGTTTGGTTACCCGCCCCCACTTCTAAATGAATATCCGGTTTGCGTATGCCAAGGTCTTCAAATATTTTTTCGCTCATGGCATAATCATAGTGCTGCCCGGTGTGCACAATATATTCCTCATGCACCCCTTTAAGTGCTGCAGAAAGTGGTGCCAGCTTTATAAACTGCGGCCTTGCCCCAACTATTGAAAATATCTTCATGTTATAAAGGTACCCGTACGTTCTATGGTAAAAAACCGTTAAAAAACTATTTTATGATGGCTCAATTTCCTTTTGCACCTGGTTAAAATGCTTTGAAAACTGAGACATTGGCATTAATTCAAAATGCTTTTTCAGCATTGTAACTGCTGTTATAAAAACCTGTTGCTTTTTTTCGCTGTTAATATTCATTCCGGGGAAAAAAGACAACTGCGGTACATCATCTCCTCCTATTAAATCTAACGGGTGCAGCAAATAACTGGGTGGCGTTTTGGTAATACGGCACATGAGTATGCTGAACCATAAATATGTTTTCATTAACCATTTTGAATAACCGCTTATGTACAGCAAATAGCTTTGATGAAACGGTAATTTAAAAAATGGCATAGTTGTTACAGGAATTTCCAGCAGCCTGCTGCCGCTTTTTAATTTCCACTTGTAAGGTTTCAGCGGATAAAAGCCTTCCTTGTAAGACCCAAACAATTCTTTACGGCTTTCCTTTTCTTCTTTAGTAAGTTTTGCTGTAGCAAAATAATACTGGCGCAGCAGTGGCGAAATATACGTTGGCAAAATAGAAGCATCGAAAAGATAGTTTCTTTTTTGCAGCACTTCAAGCAAATCATTACTCCAGCTAAAACCGGGCCCCCGAAACATATTGGTGGTAATACCTGTTGCTGTTTTAATTGCTTCCTCTGCAATTTTTATTTCTTCTTCAATTTTTTCTTTTGAGTAGGTTTTCAGCCAGCTTTCGTGGTGAAAGGAGTGGTTGCCAATTTCATGCCCCCGCTCAATTATACTCCGCAATATTTTATGATTACGTTCAAGAGCTGCATCCTGCCCCACTACAAAAAAAGTTACTTTTATTTCCAGCTTATCAAACATATCTAAAAACACCGGCACCACAATATCAAGGTAAGATGGAAGTTTATCCCAGCCTTCATCGCCATGCACTTTCATGTAACTCCATTGATCATCAAGGTCAAGCGATATACTTGCTACTATTTTTTGCTTACCCATTTTGGTTCAATATTTCTTTCAGTTTATTTTCTGCAACAAGAATGGTTTCGTTTACATTTAACGTACCATTTATAATTTGTGCAGCGTTTACTATATAATAATCTTTAAGTGTTGTTGTAATACCCGGAATATTTTTTGAGTAATTAATTGTTGGCAAAGCAAATACTGCCCTTGCTTTTGATACTCCCCAAAAAACGATATCTGCTTCGCTTATGTGTGGATACATTTTTAACAATGCATCAATAAATGATTTGCGCAGCATTTCGTCACCTTCATTAAACAACTCATCACCAGCGTTTACATATTTAGGCAGGTATACGAGATGCTTGTTGTTAATTTCTTTTTTATCCACCAACGCTGTCATTTCAATTACACCTGTAAACGGTGGCCAGGCATCGGTAATATTGGTAACATAATAAGGCGAAAGCGCTTTGCCTAATAATATTGACGGGCAAATTACACCCAGGTATTTTATGCTGTTATGCTTGTCCCTTTCATCACTGGTTAATTGTGGTGCTATTGCTGCAGATGCATGCGAAGGCAATGTGGAAATTACTTTATCAAAGTGCTGCGTTCCTGCCGGTGTTATTACATCTATACCGGCCTCACTATTTTTCTGCACTGCCTTAACAGATGTATTGCAAAGAAAATTCACGCCCTTTTTTCTAAGATGTTCTTCAAAGCTGCGGTTAATTTTTTCGTACCCGCCTGCCATATAACCAAACATTTCTTTTTTAAGGCCGCTTTTTCTTGCTGCATACATGCGTTGTATAGTTGTCCATATAAATGCGGCAGAAGTATTTTTATAATTATCGCCAAGCTTTGCTTTTAACAAAGGCAGCCATATTTTTTCAAAAACTTTTTTGCCCGACCATTTTGTTAGCCAGTCTGCCACTAAAATATTTTCCAGCTTTTGCCAGTTTTTTATTTTTGATGCTGCAAAAATGGTGAGCCCCAGCCTGAATTTATCAATGATATTGATAGGAGGAAACTTGAAAAACTCAATGATGTTTGACATGGAGTATAATTTTCCGCCCGAATAAAAACCGGTTTTGGTTTCCACCCACTGCATATCATTTTCCAGCCCAATCTCTTTTAAAATTTTTCTCGTATTTAAATCAGACATTAATATTACATGGTAATACTTATCCCAAACAACATCATCCATTTGCCATGAGCTTGCCAGCCCACCCGGTTTTTCTGCAGCCTCATAAATGGTAACATTATGCCCTGCCTCTGCAAGCCTTAATGCAAGCGTCATTCCAAGCATTCCGCCGCCAATTATACCCCATGTTTTTTTTTCTGACATCACACTTTTACTTTAACACTTATAAAATTCTTTTTTCAACCTGTTCTTATTTCATATTCAGCAATGCTTTTGTTGCAAGCAGGCTTTTAAAACCTTTGTATTCCGGCGTGCTGTTAATTGGCTCTGCATTTGCAATTTCGCAACCTGTAGAGCAGGTTTTTGCCAACCGCTGCACATCATCAAATTTTACTTTATTATACTCATCGTATGCATAATTGGTGTTGTAAAAATTAATAAGGCCCTGCAGTTCAAGCGCCAGTCCTTTCTCCATATTGCGGAAGCTTTGATAAACAAAATCAATAAAAGCAGCATCCGGTTCATTAACGCCTCTTCCAATTCCTGCATACTTTATTGCACCATTACTAAATTGTGCACTGTTATAAATATTACATGCATCCATTATGCCCTGTATATTTTTGTACGATGTAATTTTTTCAAATTTGTCAATATATTCTTTATGAGCTGAACCCATTATAACAAAATCGGCTGACTCCAGTACTTTGTTCAGGTCTTGTGTACAATAGTCCTGCTGATTGTATTTTAATAAATTTTGATCGTCTTCTTTTACATAAGGGTCATGCATCATATACGGCACATTATTATCTCTTAAATAATTTGCCAGCGCCAGTGTTGGTGAGTTCCTGGTATCCTCTGAATTAAAACGATACGCCACACCCAATAATGCAATTTTTTTATTGCGCAGGCTGCCAAATGCTTTTTCTGCCTGGGCAAAAGTGAAAGCAGGCGAATCATCATTAATTAATCTTGATGCCAGTATAAGGCTTGCCGTGGTATCGTTTCCTTTTTGCATATTGCGCCACCACAGCAGTATACCATCTTTTGGTAAACAATGGCCGCCTACACCCAGCATTGGTATTAATAAACCGCCGCTTGGCACCGCATTAGGATCTGAAGTAGCATTATCTGACTGGGAAAGCTGGCTATTTACTTTATCCCGTACTTTATAAAAGTTAATGTTATGCTCATCGCAATAGCGAACAATTTCTGTTGAAAATGCAATGCGTACATCACGGTATGCATTTTCAAGTGTTTTTACAATTTCAGCAGTTAAACTGTTTGTTTGAAAAACCTGCCCGTTTGTTACAATGTTTTTATAAAGCGTTGCAATTAGTTTTGGTGTTTCGGGGTGCAAGCCTCCGGCAAGTTTATCAGACTCCCTTATTCTTTCCACCAGCCTGCCCGGCATTACACGGTTAGGGCTGTTACCCAGCAAAATATCTTTTCCTTCTTCTAAACCATATTTTTTAAAATGCTCCCTGAATAGTGTATCCATTGTTGTTGGCGCCAGGGTAGATTCAAATATTACCAATGGAATTTTAGATGCCGGCTTTTTTTGCAGGGCTTCCGCCAGTTTTTCAAGCCCGCCAAACATTGGCCCGTAATCGGGTTCAAAGCCGTCTTTTTTATCTGTTTGAATTGAAACCAATATCACATCTGCATCAGACAAAACAGAAAAATCGGAGCTTGCAGAAAGAATGCCTGCATTTACAGCTTCTCTTGTAATATCATCCAGCTCTGGCTCAATACCGCCAATAACTGATTTACCACTATTGATTGAATCAACTTTCCAGCCTGAGTTAACAGAATTTCTTTGCACTACTACTACTTTGGCCGGTTTATCTGTACCAATTTTTATTTTAGCATTGGCCAGCATTGCGGCCATTGGCATACCTACAATACCCGGGCCTATTACACCTATCTTTTCAATCTTCCATGACTCAGTACTGATTGGAGCTAAACTTGTTTTCATTTTTGTTTAATTAACGGTTAAATTATTTTGAGTAAAAAATAAACTGATTTGCTATTTGTCTATAAACTGGTTATACCATAATTCCAGTGATAAAACACCCCATATGCCCCTGGAAAAAGGTTGTTCCTCATTAATCATTTTTTCCACGTGCTTGGTGTTTATTATGTTTCTTTCTTTTGCTTTTTGAGATAATAATACATCCAGCAAAAAGTCTTTCCCTTTATGTTTAAACCAAATATGCAGCGGCACGGGAAAGCCCATTTTATCTTTACGCTGCATAATTTTTTCCGGCATAACGTCTTTAATAGTTTTTTTAAGAAGGTATTTCATTTCTCCTCCTTTAAATTTCATTGCAGCCGGCATTTGGGAAATGAGATCAACAATGCGCCTGTCTAAAAGCGGCACTCTTGATTCTATTGAAACGGACATGCTTACCCTGTCTTCTACCTGCAATAAACCGGGCAAACTTCCCTGCATGTCAAAATTTGTCATTTTATTAAAGTAGCTGGAAGTATCAGGATCATTAAAATAGCTGGAAAACTTTTTAAATATTACTTCATCGCTGCATTTGGCACTAATATCGGGATGCAGAAAACTGCTGGTGGATTGCATCCTGTTAAGCAGGTTATAATACCTTCTGTCCATCGGGCCAAATGTATCCGACTTCCAAAAGCCTTTAATCATTGGAATATACTGCTTAAGCGACGGAAGGTTGGGAAGAATAGAAGCCAGCGATACAATATGCTCTTTCTCTTCATTGGTTTCGTTAATGGCTCCTTTTATTGCCTGCTCAAGATATGCCACCATGTACCTTGCGTAGCCGCCAAAAATTTCATCTCCGCCCTGGCCGCCTAAAATTACTTTTACATGTTTTGACGCCAGCCTTGATACAATGTATTGCGGAAAAAGACCAGGCCCTGCAACCGGTTCATCTAAATGATAAATTAACTTAGGTAATAAATCAATAAACTCCTGTTCTGCAGGAAAAACTTCAAACAGCTCCGCATTTGCAGCCTTAGCTGCCACCCGTGCATACTCCAGTTCATTAAACTCCGGGCCTTCATGAAAAGCACCGCTAAAAGATTTAAGCGGCATGTTTAAAAATTTTGATGCCATTATTGTTACAAGCGATGAGTCTAATCCTCCACTTAAATATGTACCAACCTGTACATCGCTGCGCAGCTGTTGCGAAATAGTTTCTTCCAGTATCTCACGCAGCTTTACAATAAAGTATTCTTCTGTATGATAGTTGTCAATTCTAAAATCCGGCATCCAGTATTTCAATTCTTCAATTTTCCATGAAGAAAGATGTATGCTGATATTATGGCCCGGTTGCACTTTGTAAATATTCTTAAACATAGTGGCCTTACCTAAAACATACTGGAAAGTAAGGTATTCGCACAGGCTTTCATCATTGGGTACTGCTTCAACACCGGGGTGCGTAAGCAATGCTTTTATTTCGCTTGCAAATAATATTTTTTCTTCATCATGGTACCAGTACAATGGTTTTATACCAAAATGATCTCTTGAAATAAAGAGTTTGTTTTTGCCTTTATCATAAATAATATAGGCAAACATGCCATTTAACCGGTTTACAAATCCCTCGCCATATTCTTTGTATAAATGCAGAATTACTTCTGTGTCTGAAGTGGTTTTAAAGGAATGATTTTTTTTAATGAGCTCTTCACGCAGTTCAATATAATTATAAATTTCGCCGTTGAAAATAATTACACAATCTTCAAACTCCATGGGCTGCTGGCCTGTGGTAAGATCAATAATAGAAAGCCGCTTATGAAAGAACCCAATATTGTTTTCTATAAACACACCATCTTCATCTGGCCCCCTGTGATGCATGGTGTCAGCCATTTTTTTCAACAGCACACTGTTAACAGCGTGCCCGTGCTTATTTATTATTGCAGTTAAACCGCACATGTTTCAATTTTACAGGATAAGAGTTAAGGTTGTTTAATAAATGGTATTGGGAAAGAACCCATTAATATTTATATAAACAACTGCTGATTGTTTGTAAATCGGTTTCTGTTAATTCCGGATAGTTACCACAGTAAAATCCATTTGTATGCAAGAAGTCGCTGCCCGGCAAATCATAATGCTTGCTTACATATTTATGATAAAACGGCTGCCGCTGCATATTACCGGCAATCATCGGCCTTATTTCTATACCGGCACCAGAAAATTGCGACAGGTATTTCTCCCTTAGCTCTGGCGTTTTACATACCACCGGAAATGCAAAAGTTGACAATACATTTATATGGCTGTGATCCAGGTAAACTAAATCAGGATTGTTCTTAAATATTTCTTCAAAGCGCAGGTAGTTAGCTTCCCGCTTTTTAATATTATCATCTAAAAACTGCAGCTGGTATAAACCTAAAAAGCCGGTTATTTCTGTTGGGCGCATGTTATACCCCAAATCGTAAAAAGTATATTTAGCATCAAACTCACTTTTAATACCATACTTGGTACGCCACTTTACCTGTTGTGGTGCAGTTAAGTTTCTGTCCCATCCATTGGCACGCACTATACGCAGCATTTCACTTAAATCATCATCATCGGTACAAAGCATACCTCCTTCAATAGTTGACATGTGATGTGCCACAAAAAATGAAAAGCTGGCGCCTATACCAAAGTTTCCTGCTTTACCGCTGGGCAATTCAGTACCCAAAGATTCACAGTTATCTTCTATAAGTATAATATTTCTCTCTCCGCAAATTTGTTTAATCTTATCAATATCTCCCGTAAAACCGAGTACATTGGTTAAAAACAATGCTTTAAGATCTGTGTCCTTCAGCCTGTCAAGCAGGTGATGGCTCATTACATTCAGGTTACTGGGTTCACAGTCTATTGCAACAGGATTCATACCCATTTGTATAATGGGCATGGTGTTGGTGCTCCATGTAAGTGCAGAAAAACCAACGTTATCACCATCTTTTAATTTACCTAAATTTTTAAGCGCCTGTAATACCGCCAGGTTAGCGCTGCCGCCGCTGTTAAACAGAATGCCGTGCTTTCTGCCCTGCTTTCTTGCAAACACCACTTCAAATTCTGCACACTTGGCATCCATGCTCAGCCTGTCGGCTTTCATAATAAAATCGCTTAATGCTTTTTTTGTTTCGTACTCATTTAAAAAAGCATTCTTCATTAAAGGTATCATGCTATGTTTGTTTTAAGAGTTTTATAAATTGAAATCATCTGGTCAACACCTTGCTCCAGCGAAATAGCCGGTTCAAAGCCAAGTTCTTTCTGGCGGCTTACGTCCATACATTTGCGCAGCATACCGTTTGGCTTGGTGCTGTCCCATTTTATTTTGCCTTTGAATCCTGTTTTTTGTGCAATCATTTCTGCCAGTTCTTTTATACTTACATCATATCCGCAACCAATGTTTATAAAATTGGGATCGTTGTAATTTTCCATCATAAACACTATTGCTCGTGCCACATCATCCACATGCAAAAACTCCCGCCTTGCAATACCGGTACCCCATAATGTTATGTCTGCATCATTATTATCTGCTGCATCTGTAAAACGTTTTACCAATGCAGATAAAACGTGTGAGTGTTTTAAATCAAACGAATCGTTTGGCCCATACAAATTACACGGCATAAGGCTGATGCTTTTAAAACCGTATTGCTTATACATACCCTCCAGTAATTTTAAACCTGCAATTTTTGCCAGCGCATATCCTTCATTGGTGGGTTCCAATTTTCCGGTAAGCAAATATTCTTCTTTCATTGGCTGCGGGCTCTCTTTAGGGTAAATACAAGAGCTGCCGAGGAATACCAGTTTTTCAACGCCGTTTTTTAATGCTGCTTCGCAAATATTATTTTGTATTTGCAGGTTGTCAATTAAAAATGTAGCCGGGTTATCTATGTTAGCCTGTATGCCACCAACTTTTGCTGCAGCCAGTATTACTATTGCTGGTTTTTCTGATTCAAAAAAAGCATGCACTGCCGCCTGGTTGGTAAGGTTTACTTCCTTACTGCTGCGGTAAACCAGGTTGGTATACCCTTCTTTTTGCAGCAAGCGTACCGTTGCGGAGCCTACCATTCCATTGTGCCCTGCTATGTATATTTTTTTACTCTTGTCCATTTTTTATCCTTGCTTAGTTTTATAAATTTTAAAAGGCCTGTTTATCTCCCCTGAATACCTGGTACACTGTTAAAAACAAAATTTGTATATCCAGCCACAGGCTCCAGTTTTCTAAATACCACAGGTCTTTGCTTATACGCATTTTAATCTGGTCCGGGTTTGTAATTTCACCCCTGTATCCATTTACCTGTGCCCAGCCTGTTATACCGGGTTTTAAAAACTGGCGTATCATATAATCATCCACCATTTTAGAATAATCGGTTGTATGCTTCAGCATGTGCGGACGTGGGCCTACCAAACTCATTTCTCCTTTAAACACATTAATGAATTGCGGAAATTCATCTAAACTTGTTTTACGGATAAAACGGCCAATTTTTGTAACTCTTGCATCATTCCGTGTTGCTTGTATTGAATCGGCATCTTTATTAACCGTCATACTCCGGAACTTGAGGCACTTAAATGATTTTTTATTTTTACCGGTACGAAGCTGTGCGAAAAAAACCGGGCCTTTTGATTCCAGCTTTATCAGCAATGCCATTAATGGTATTAACCAAGAAAGAACAAGTACAATTACTAAAAAGCTTACTACAATATCAAGCGTACGTTTTTTTATACGGTTGCCCACATCCTCCAGCGGATCTTGTCTTAATGAAAGAATCGGCAACTCTCCAAAATATTCTATGTGCACATCCCTTGTTATAAACATGGAAAGATTGGGCACAATTTTAAACCGGATGCATTCCTTCTCAGATTCATACATCAGATCATAGATACTTTTATTCTGCTCCGGGGTAATGGTGGAATATATTTCGGCCACATCAAACTCTTTAGCTACATGCAGCGCTTTACTTACATCAGTAATTATTGGGTAATGTGACAGTTCATGTACATTTTTATCATCTTCAATAAAACCAAGCAGCTGTGTGTTTAAGCCATCTTCTTCAAAATAATTTGCCAGTTTTTTTGCAGTATCATTATAGCCCAGTATCAATACTTTTTTTACAAGGTAATGGGTGTTTTTAAAATACTTTTTAATACCGAGGTATAAAAACCTGTTCACCATTAAACCCAGGCCAAAGCCCAGCATGGTAAGCAAAATAAACATCCGTGAAATTTTGTATTCACGTGAAAGAAACAGGTACAGTAACAGCACTATTATCCATATAAGGTATACCTGCGTGGTGCGTTTGGTAAAATGTTCAAAATTTAAAATTGCCTTGCCTGCATAGGTACGCAGGAAGGAAGATAAAAGCAACCATGCAGCTACTGAAATGGTCCAGTATTGAAAATATGCCGCCCAGTAATTAACGGGTATGCTGGATGTTAAGAATATTTTACAAAGAAAATAAACTATGGTGATGGCAAATAAATCCAGCGCCACCAGCGTCATTTGTAAATATCGTTCAAACTGCCTGTTCATTATTATTGGTTGTTAAAACAGCCTTTAATCCGGTTATTTTTTTATAAGCCTTAATGGCTTTAAAATTTTTAGTTTAACAAATTCCTTCATCATTACCCACATAAACACACTGTTTGTATATGCATATCTTTTAAACAGGCGTTTGGGTTCCTGCATAAAACGATATAACCATTCCATTCCTGCTTTTTGCATCCACAACGGTGCTCTTTTCTGCATGCCGATTGTTACCGGTATTGATCCTCCAACACCTGTCATTACAGCATTTACTTTTCCTTTCATAGCTGCCATCCAGCGCTCCTGTTTGGGGCATCCTAAAAAAACAAATACCAGCCCGGCACCCGATGCATTTATTTGCGCAGCAATTTCATTTTCTTCATCTGCAGTTAGTGGCCTGAAGGGCGGGCTGTATAAGCCGGCCACTTTTAAAGCGGGGTATTCTTTTTTTACATACGCTTCTGCTTTTTCCAGCATCTCGTGTGTACCGCCGTAAAAGTAAACAGGCAATTGCTCCTGCTGCATACGGGCAAGCATGCTTGGCATAAAGTCCATTGCCGAAACCCTGTCTTGCTTAACACCATACAATACCCTGAGCATCCACGCTAATGGCTGCCCGTCGGGAGTTACAATATCAGCTTTATTGATTAACTCCCTGAATGCATCACTGTCATACGCCTCTACAAACATGTGCACATTGGCAAAATATACAGCAGCAGAAGTATGCTGCCTTGCCATTTCTGTAATTACATCAATAAACAAAGCATAGCTGCCGGTTGATACGCTAAAATCAACAAGCGGTACCTTTGTTAACTGTTTACTGCCGGTTATATTCATGTAATTACTTCCTGTTTGTTTGTATACTATTTGCATACTGTTTCAAATATTTTTTCGAGCCTGTTTATAACATTTGCCCTTAAAAAATTTTTTTCTGCGTATGCGGTATTTAAAATTGTTATTTTTTTCCTGTTCTCCCCGTCAGAGTAAACATTATCTATTAATGAAGCAAAATCAGCAGGGTTGTAAGAATCTGTTATGTAACCCATTTGGCCATTTACAAAAAAATCTTTCAGCCCTCCTACATTTCTTGTTACCACCGGCAGGCCCATTCCCATAGCTTCCAGTACTGAGTTGGGCATACCTTCATGATAAGAAGGAAAAAGATAGATATCTGCCTTTTCAAAAACATCTTTTTTTGCCTGGTCTCTTACATCACCTGTAAAATTTACCCCGGCAATTTTATTGGATTCAACATATGCTTTAGCATTCTCCAGTTCAAAGCCATTGCCAGAAACGGTAAGTAATGCCTGCGGATATTTTTCCTTTATTATTTTGAATGCGTCAATTGCTTCGTAAATGCCTTTTTCTTTTTCAATACGTGCTAAAAAGAGAATATTAAGGCTTTGCAGATCGAGATGCTTTGGCGTATTGCGTATAAAATTTTCGTCTACAATAGTGGTTTCGCAAAAAACAGGCCCTGTGTAACCTATACTCCGCAGCCTTTCCTGAAACACGGTGCCTAACACAATGTGTGCATCTGCTTTAAAGAAATACTTTGCAAATGAATTTTTAAACCTGCTTTTAATATACTTATCGAAAAAGTTGAGATAAAACCCTCTCCAGAAAACCACCAGTTTTGCCTTGCTGTGTTTAAGCACAATACTTATGAATTTTGCATCTCTCAACACCGCTTTCATATCTAAAGTAGGGTTAATTACAATTAAATCGTAATTATCCTGCTGTATCTTTTGCTTAAATTGCCTGTAATCAGCAAATATTCTTTTTATATCATTCAGCCATCCATCTTTATCGGTACGTGACCCCATTGTAAAATACTCCACATCATGCGTAAAACTCCGGGAAAGTATTTTATAGTAATTTGCCACTCCCCCGCTTTTATTAATATCGGGGGTAACTATTAAAACCTTTAACCGGTCCTTTTTAGTTATTTCAACTGGTGGCTGCATTACATTAAACTCTTTTAGTGTTTCGGGCATGTTACTTAAATTTTACTGACAGTATAAAGTCATTAATTTCCACGCCTGAGTTAACTTCAAAAATGCTTTTGAAGCTTTTTGATGATTCATCTTTTTGATATACGTTGGCCTTTTCTGTTTCTGATGTTTCTCCGGTTTTTTGATTGCGGATAACAGCAATAATTGCTTTATCATGCAACGCATTGTAACAATTTTGCAGGGCTGTTTGTATTTGCTCATCAGAAAAATAAACCCTGTTTAAAAGATTGGCCGCTACAATAACATCTGCTTTTTCGCCCTGCCATGGTTCAAAAATATTATAGTACTGCGTACGAATTCTTGGGTCTGCCTTCATTTCATTTTGCACTGCTTTTGTAATAAGCAGCAGGCTTTGTTTAGGCTTGCCTTTTATTGCATCAATTGTTTTTTTAAAGAGCATATCAAACAACCACTTGTCTTCGGGATAATACACAAACTTTTTTGATGCCACCATAAAACAATCATCTTCCTTATCAAAAAAATAAGTTTTACCGTTTTGAGTAAGCCAGGTACAACTGATATTGTAATCTGTTACGTAATACGATTTAAAATTTCTGCCCAGCAGTTGTATTAGTTCAAAAGACGTTACACCATCTGATGCACCTATATCCACAATAACAGGGTTGTTATTATTTTCCTGCATCCATTTTTTAATAAAAGCCTGCGTGGCAGTATGCCTGCCCGCCTGTGTGTATTTATAAACCTGCTTAAACTTAAACGATTTCATGGCTTCCGAAAAGTCATTTACCCCATCGGAAAACACTAAAAGCGGATCATGCTTGCCAATTTTAAAGCCCGGTATTATTTTACCCCAAAATCCCCTGTTTAAATGAACTGTTTTAAACATACTATTGTATTTGCAGCTAATTTTTGCTGTTATCTTTTTTAATTAATTTTTATACATGTCTTCAAAAATGCCAAACATTTTTGCGCTTACTTTTTCTGTGTCAAAAAATTCTTCTGCCACTTTCCTGCCCTCTAACCCTATTGCTGTTATTTTTTCCGGGTGGCTTACCAGCGTGGTTATGGCATTTTCAATTTCCTCTTTCGAGTCTGGTTTAATAAGCATGGCATTCACTTCATTTTTTAAATAAAGCGGCACATCCCCAACACTTGTTGCAATTACTGCTTTCCTGCTGGCCAAAAACTCACCCAGCTTAAAAGGAAAACCTGCATTGGCGTATTGAGAGTTAATTCTTGTCATGCAAAAAATATCACACTCATTCAGCATTTTGTAATACTCATCATTTGTTAAAAAGCCTTTATAAAGAATCCTGTCTTTGTTTACCGCATTATTAATGTGTGCAAACGCCGCATCCATATCATCTTTATGCCCAATGCCTGTAAGTATAAGTTTTATGTTTTTGCTTTTTTGAGCTGCTGCATCAAAAGCCGGTATTAAAAAATCAAGCCCGTCTTTTTTTCCAAATGAACCGCCATAAAAAATTTTTATATCCTCAGGGTTAAACCTGTAACCGTTAGCAGAAAAATATTTCAGGTTTACGGTTATAGGTATAAGGTGTACAGGTATTTTTAAATTTGTTATTACTTTTAATTTTTTGCATAAATGCTCTGTAATACCCAATGCAGTGCTTGCAATATTTTTAGAAAATTTCACCAGCACTTTTGATGATAGAATCCTTAAGCGGTGCAATAAGCCTACGTGAATTTCAAACTCATTGTCCTCCACAATATCCATCACAATTTTATATCCCTTTAGCCGGGCATACAGCAAAAAGAATATGTTTTTTAAATTGGGATAATCAAAAACATACAGTATATTTTTTCCATCCTTTAATTTATGCTGCTTAATAAATGAAAACCCTTTTCTAAAAAATCGTATTACAGACAGGATGTTGGGAAACTTAAAATCGATAACCCTGTAAATAATATTATTCCGTTCTCCATCATCACCAATCTGCTCCTGCAAATCTTTTTGATAAATAAGGTTGCTGGTTTGTATAAGCCCTTTTTCAATAAGCGGCTCAAACAAATTCCGCACCCGTGTTGAACAGGCCATACCATCAAAATATGATATACCGAGAATTAAAATGTTATATGCCGGTTTGTTCATTTTTTAGTTTTGCAATTTCTTTACAAGGGTTACCGGCAGCTATTACATTTGCTGGTATATTTTTAGTTACCACACTATTAGCACCTATAACTGTGTTTTCTCCAATTTCCACGCCTTTTAATACAATTACATTTACACCCAACCATACATTGTTGCCAATTGTAACAGGATTGGGTGGACCCACACGTGTATCTTCCGGGTGCCAATCAGAATCGGTAATTAATGTATTGGCGCCGCAACGTACATTATCGCCAATTTTTATTTTACTGAAAGCGCCAATAACAGTACCGCTAAAGCCGCAGTTGCTGCCAATTTCTAAAACTGCCGTTTCTGTAACTGTTGAAATAATACACGGCCTGTTTATACCAATAAGATTAGATGTGTGGCCAGACAGAAATGTACAATTGTCTCCAATTGTAAATACAGACTTGGGAAAGCGTTTAAAATGACACTTGCCATCAAAAGTATTGTTTTTGCCCAATTTTACGCCCCACCACCTGGCATACAATAAATTTCTCATACCAAGCAGTAATCTAAACCTGCGGATGATAACATCGGTAGTATGTGGTAAATTTCTGTATCTCATTTTGCCTGTTAATGGTAATATCTGGTTGAGTATTAACGCTTTTTTTTTGAAAATATTTTTTAGTTATATAAAAATCAATTTGTATTTAATATAAATGTTTTTCTGAAATTGTCTCTTACCTTAACTGCGTCTTCATTTTCTATTGCAATTTGCTGTGCCGTTTTAGCAAGCTGTTGCCGCAGGTTTTTGTTGTAGTATAATTCTTTGATGGCACTCACCAGTTTTTGCTGGCTGTTTTCTGTTATTACGTATGCCCATTTATCCTTAAGTGCATATTTTGTAAGACCTGTGCTTTCGTCGCCATATACCAAAACGGGTGAACCTGAAATCATGTATTCACTCACTTTAGTGGGAAAAGAGTACCGTAAAAATGTTACACTTTTTTTATCAAAATCCTGTGGCAGCAATAACAAATCTGCCTGTGCAAATTTTTCAGGCAGTGCTGTATATGCAACGGGTTTTACCCATTTTACGTTTTCATTAAACTGCATCTTTTTTTCCAGCAGATCAATATCACCGGTCTGAATTTCAAATACAATGTTTTTAATTTCTTTAGCTGCTTCGTTTACTGCATGGGCAATTTCCACAATCGAGTCTTCAATACCAAAGCCAATGCGTCCGGCATACAGAATTGTAAAATTATTTTTTACATCATAATCCTTTTCAACAGGCGGTTTCCAAAAGTCAATATCAATAGGGTTGTGAAAAGCTATAAAATCCCTGTGGTAACGTCTTTTATATTCCTCACCCATTGTATTACTTATGCTCATTAATATAGCCGACTTATTGATGAGCCTGCGAAACTCTGTATCAATTTTATTTTGCCAGTAACGGTATAAAATGCCGGGCTTATTTATAGTAAGCGGCCAGTCGTCCATAATATGAATGGCTATTGGCTTTTTAGTAAGTTCATGCAATGCATCTACAAAACGTATCAGCTCCAACGAAGCCAGTTGCGTATAAATAACATCCGGGTTATACTCTTTTACCCATTTTTCAAACTCGGGTGTTATTTTAAGTTTATAAAACAAATTGTATACGCCAAAAAAATGCATTGCAGCACTTAAAAAGCTGTATATAAACTTATACTTACCCGATTTTACAGGTGCTGCAGTGGTGGTGGCTTCCTGTGTATTAACTGGCAGTAACCCAACATTTATTTTTGGCAGCATTAAGTTTAATGGAAACGGGTGCAGTTTACCATTGTATGCAAGCTGATAATAATTATTACAAACCGATGTATCTAAATCGCTGTACAAATTTGCATTGGAAGCAACTACAAGCCTGTCCTGCGGCCATCCTTTAAATAAATTGGATATAGTTACGCCTCCGCCATTTTTTTTATTAAATGACTGACCAATGATTAATATTTTAGGGTATTGTGTCATACGTCTTGTGCTGCAAATTGTCTTGCAGATTTTCTTATCGCTGCTTTTTTAGGTTCTTCAAGCGCACTTAACACTTCTGCATCCGTCATATTTAAAATTTTAGGCGAAAAACAAATGCCCACACTTATCCATACAATTATATAGTTCATGGCAAATTGGTTACCCACTGTTGGGTATAGAAATAATATCCACAGCAGTATGGAAATAGCTGCTGCTTTACTTAATATGTTTCGGCCTTTAGAAAAGCCGCGTATTAAAGCTGGTATAAAAATTAACAGCATTAAGGCCAGTGCGCCTCCCCCGCCTTTTAACATAATTTGCAAAAAACCGGTTTCCACCACATCCCGGTAACCTGTTTGATCATATGCATCAATATTAGGACAATAATACCCGCCGTTTATTCCTTTCCCAATTATCCAGTCTGTTTGCGTCATGTCATCTTTCATCGCATCTTCTACATTACTTCTTGTATCCTCATCATTCCTGTCAATAAGGAAATTAAAAATGCCAAAGTTTTTTTGATTATACAGGCTGCTGTAATAGAAGTAGCCCATTAGCCCAATAATAATTACCACGTAAGCCACCATTGCAGTACGCTTAGCTACTATCAGATAAACTATTACAACACAAAGCAAATTTGTTACCGTCATCATAATTAAACCACGCCTTGCCCTGTAAACAGCAAACAGTAACATCGCCATCATAGTACCAAATGCAATAAGCCTGCGCATTTTACTATGATACAAGTATGTAAGCAATATAAATGCAGACCCAAAACTGAGCATGGTAAAATTTTCTACAATACCCTGGCTTAATAAACTTTGCCTGTCTGAATTAAATACGTCTTTTATAAATGCAAGCGACAATAACAGGTACATTATTGCCATTATAAAAATTACCTGGAACAGTTTACGGTAGTATGCAAAATTTATTGGAAAAAGCAGGAACAGCGGCGTAAAGTAAATAAGCAAGCCATAACCGGGACTTACCAATGATTCCTTGATAGAGAACATATCGAACCGGAAACCCCGTACAATTATACCAGCAAGCCATAACAGGTAAATGATATAAAGCCCTTTTAAATAACCGTTTTTAATTTTGAATTTTACAATGTTCATTCCTGCATACATAAATATGCCCAGGCCTGCAAACTGTATTAACTGCATCTGTACAATATTAAAATAGATGAGTGTAACACTTAGTTCATAGCCCAGGAAATACATCAGTACGCCAAACCAAAAAAGATCGAGATTTTTTTGTTTTGCTTTGCTGATATACAAATCGCTGTCAGTAAGTTCGTATGCCATTGTTTTATAAAGACAGTTATTTTATTATTGCATTTATTAGTTCTATATGTTTTTGAATAGACGCCTTCGGCTCGATTTCCTCAGGCAAAAATCCTGAAATTTTATTTTGCAGGCAATAGTCTATTCCTTCCATTAAATCTTCCGCATTTTTATACTCCGCCAGGTAACCATTTTTTTTATGGCGTATCATGTCCGGTATACCACCTGTATTAAAACCAACCACAGGTGTACCACAACATAATGCTTCCATAATAACATAACCAAAAACCTCTTGTAATGACGGGGCTATAAATACATCTGCAGCGTTATAAACTATTGCTGCAGAATATTCATCTTTTAAATACCCCATAAATTTTGTTTTAAAAGGAATAGCAGCTGCCATTGCATCGTTTGATTCGCTTCCAAAAATCAACACCACAATATTTTCAGCACCTCTTTTTTGTTTATAAAGCTCTAAGGCCTTTTGCAGGTAGCTCCAGCCTTTATAAGGACTGGTTACTGATACTGCCCCAAAAGCAATAACTGTTTCGTTCGGCTGTATGCCCAGCATTTTTTTTGTAACAACTTTATCTGCCGGCTTATAAATTTCCGGGTTAAGTATGTTAGGTATATGATATACCTGCCTTCCCTTTGTTACCGCTGCTGCTGCACCACTTTCCTGCAGCCATTTACCAGGAGACACAAAATATAAATTGGGATATTTTGAATAGAGTTCTTTTTTCTTTGCAAACCCTTTTGCTGCCAGATCATTATCTTTTTCCTCACTAAACATTTGACAGTTATGGCAGGCCGTTTCATACTTTTTACAATCAAAACTATAATGACAGCCTCCGGTAATAAACCACATGTCGTGCAATACGAATATTACAGGTTTGCCCAGTTTTAATAACTGCTCAAGATTTTTTGTATTTAAAAAGCCGTTCATTACCCAATGCACATAAATAATATCTGCTTCCTGTATTTTTTGATTGGCCGCTATATTATTACTTAAAACAGGATAAGAAAAAAGCCCGAATTGTTTTACTGTATTTTTAGTAAGGCGTTGTTGTAAACGCATGCTTATTCTTGCAATAAGCTTTTCTTTTTTTCCAAGATAGGTTATGCCGTTTAAGGGAGGAAAATCATCTTCTAACGAAACGATATGTGATTGCAGGCCTTCTTGTTTAAAAGCATGCTGCAGGCGCAAAGCACATTTTGCACCAGAGTTTGTAGAGTATTGTATTTGTACAATTTTAATCATTGTATGTGTTACATATTATACATCCATTTTTATCCACTTGTCAGGAAATATTCCTTCGCATGTATTATCATTCATCCACTTTTCGGGCATTATTACTATTTTACCGGCATTGCTGTTAAGCCATGCGCCCCACCAGCTAAATGTACTGTTGGCAATAATATTATGCTTACATAAACTCATCAGGTACATATCAAAAAAACTGTGCTTCCCTGTATTATGATCAACATAAGTGCAGTTGGGCAAAGGAAGATTTTCTTTTACCCATTGCATATCATCCGAAAAAACAAAATATGCCGGATTGTTAACGTGTGCATTTATGTAAGCCGTGGCATTCTTATAATATGTTAAGTCTTTTATTACATGCAAACTGTTTTGCCAGTGGCTTTTTAAATAATCGCCGCGGCGTATGTGCAGGCTTACTGCATTGGTATTTTTTATTTTTTCAATTACTGATTTATTTGCATCATCTTTTGGCTGCTTAAATTCAAACTGTTGTTGTACAGCAGCAGTAAAATTTTCAAAATACTCCAGCGACTGCCATGTACCATAAAATAATGTTCCTGATTGTTTAAACACGTCAGTATCTGTAACAAATTCTTTTTTCTCTTTGTACATTTTTTGGCGGCCCTCGTGCCATAATGCAAGGCGGCGGCTTACTCCTGTCATCAGCTTATTACGGTATAAAAAAGAGCCGTGTTCAAGTAAAAAAGCTAAAAAAGCCTGCGCAGGAGATAACTGCAAATGAAAAGCACGCCCCAAATCAAACCCATTATGATGCTTAAAATAAAAATAACAGGTAAACGAAAGCCGTGTCCTTTGCCCCCGCTTGTTTAAGCCGGTGCAAAAAGCATATTGAAACATTTGGTTTCCTAATCCGCCATATACAGCCACTTTATTCATTGTGCTATTTATACCAAACAGGGTTTTTTGATTTTTTATAAAAAATATTATACACCTGCACCGGAGCAATTACGTAACCAAATACATTGGTTATTATAGATGCTGCAATTATTGATTTTACGCCCAGGTGAAATACGTTTACAAATAACAATGCAAGTATTACAAATACAACAGACGCTACAATGGCAGAATAAAACTGAATGCGTAATGCGCTTATTCCATTTATTACAGAAACAAAAATACTTGAGAACATGCCGGTGCTAAAGAAAATAAAACACAGTATTGAAACGTGAAAGTCAATTGTTACAACATTTTTCCCTAACCATAAATCATATACTTTGTCAGACACTAAAAGCATTACCATGCCTATAAGAATAAATAAAAACACTATTTGCAAATACTTTTTTATTGCATTTTTAATCCAGGCATTATCACCGGTATTATATGCATCTGTAACACCACTCCATAAAGGACTCAGTAAAATTGTAAAGCCCATTTGTAAAGAAGAAAAATATTTATACGCAATATTGTAATTAGTAACTTCTGTTGTACTGAAGTAATGCGCAATGAGCACTAAAGATGTTTCAAACTGAACAATAGCGGCAATTTGCAATACAAAAAACTTACCGCCCAGCTTCATTATGTCTTTAGCGTACTCCTTTTTTACAAATTTTAGTGAAGGCCTGTATTCCTTAAACCTTGTTTTGAAGAAGAAAATATTTGCAAACAGCAATACCAATGTTGGCATAACACCAGATGCAAGCCCAAGGTACAGTAAAGAGCCGCTGGTGGTTTTTGTTAAAATAAAAATTACAGCTAAAGCCAACAGCTGCCCCAGCATATCCAGCAAAGATGCTTTTGCAGGTTGTTGATCTGCAGTAAGGATTGTATTAATTACACGAAAGATAAACTGGAAACAAAAATATGTAAACACCAGCATGGCCAGGCGTGACACATCTGTTTCATCTGCTGGAGAGAGGTTAAGTAATTTATGCCATTGAATAAACTGGTTGGCACCCAGTAATACAACCCACAATAACAAAAATATTATGCTTACATAATAATAGGTGGTGCTAATATAAATGCGTGCCAGCTCTTTATTACCTTTTGCCTTTGCTTCGGCAAATTTATTACGCAGGCCATGTGTAAACCCTATATCAAAAAAAGAAATCCAGCCAATCATTGAGCTTAGCGTTAACCAAATGCCGTATTTAGCAGGGCTGATATAGTGTATGGTTAAAGGAACCAGCACAAAGCTGATAGCGATGCTGATACCTTTAATTAATAAGGAGCCTGCAATATTTTTTTTTGCGTCAAGACTTCTTTGGTGCCCCTTTGTAAAAAAATTAATCGCATTTTGCCACAACGATCCCATATGTTTTTTAATAACCATTTTGCTTGTTTTACATGCAGCATTAAATAACGCCACATAACAGGGTATCGGGATTAAAATAATTTTGCAGAAGTATTTGCAAAATTAAGCAGAGGTATTCTTTTTTAGTAAAATAGGGGATTTTTAAGCAAACCCCCTATTAACTCAATGTATTTTAAACTATAAGCTTTACTGCAATAATCATGCTGCTTTATACATGATGATGTACCAGTTTACGCTGTACATATTTAAGATCACTTGCCACCATTTCTTTAACTAAACCTGCAAGGTCATATTTAGGTTCCCAGCCTAATTTTGTTTTTGCTTTTGTTGGGTCTCCAATTAACAGGTCAACCTCTGTTGGGCGGAAATATTCCGGATCTATTGCCATTACTAATTGTCCTGCGGGCAATTGATAGTCGGGGTTACTGCATGATACCACATAAGCTTTTTCATCAACTCCTTCACCTTTAAACTCTATTTCAATTCCTACTTCTTCAAACGCCATTCTTACAAAATCCCTGATAGTTGTAGTAACACCTGTGGCAACCACAAAGTCATCCGGAGTGTCCTGCTGCAAAATCCTCCACATCGCTTCTACATAATCTTTAGCATGGCCCCAATCTCTTTTTGCATCTATATTACCCAGGTAAAGTGTGTCCTGCATTTTATTTGCAATAGATGCAACGGCTATTGTAATTTTCCTTGTTACAAAAGTTTCGCCACGTAATGGACTTTCGTGATTAAACAAAATACCATTACATGCATATATATTATACGCCTCCCGGTAGTTTTTTATAATCCAGAAGCCATATAATTTAGCAACGGCATACGGACTGCGTGGATAAAATGGCGTGGTTTCTTTTTGAGGCACTTCTTGTACCAACCCATATAACTCAGATGTTGAAGCCTGGTAAATACGTGTCTTTTTTTCAAGCCCTAAAATTCTGATAGCTTCCAGCATACGCAAGGTACCAATACCATCTGCATTAGCAGTGTATTCCGGTGTATCAAAACTTACCTTAACATGGCTCATAGCCGCAAGGTTATAAATTTCATCAGGTTGTGTTTCCTGTATTATACGTATAAGGTTTGTACTGTCTGTTAAATCGCCATAATGCAATTTAAAGCGTACATTTTTTTCGTGAGGATCCTGATACAAGTGGTCAATACGTTCTGTATTGATTAATGAGGAGCGCCTTTTAATACCATGTACCATGTATCCTTTCTCTAAAAGGAGTTCGGCCAGATATGCCCCATCTTGACCGGTAATACCGGTAATTAATGCAGTTTTCATCTTTTTTATTTAGTGTTTGGAATGTGTCCCTGTTACTGAAGAACCGTTGAAGGCTCTTGTTGTTTCATTAAAAAATCCTGGTAAGCTGTCTTCAGTCCGTCTTTTAAGGCTATTTTATGATGCCATCCTAACCCATGTAATTTAGAAACGTCCAGCAGTTTTCTTGGAGTGCCATCCGGCCTTGATATATCAAAAAGAAGGTCTCCTGTAAAACCTGTAACTTCTTTTACTAATTCTGCCAATTCTTTTATACTGATATCTTCGCCACAACCAACATTCACAATTTCTTTGTCACTATAATTATTCATCAGATAAATACAGGCATCTGCCAAATCATCTGAATTTAAAAATTCTCTTTTAGGTTTTCCTGAACCCCAAATTGTTACTGCAGGTAACCCTGCTTCTTTAGCTTCGTGAAACCTTCTTATTAAAGCAGGTAAAACATGCGAATTTTCAGGATGATAATTGTCGTTTATGCCATACATGTTTGTTGGCATTACACTAATATAATCTGCTCCGTATTGGTTTCGATAGTTTTCGCAAAGTTTAATACCTGCAATTTTAGCAATTGCATACGGTTCATTCGTTTGCTCCAGCGCTCCTGTTAAAAGATATTCTTCTTTAATTGGCTGTGGTGCCATTTTTGGGTAAATACAAGAACTTCCTGTAAATAACAGTTTGGTTACATTATTGCGGTAAGCAGCGTGTACAATATTTGAAACAATCATCAGGTTATCGTACAGAAATTCTGCCCTGAATGTATTATTTGCAACTATTCCGCCAACTTTTCCGGCTACTAAAAAAACAAAAGCCGGTTGTTCTTTTTCAAAAAAACTATTAACCGCAGCCTGGTTTCGTAAATCCAGCTCTTTTGATGTTTTGCAAATAATATTTGTAAAACCCTGCTGCTTTAATGCCCTTACAATAGCCGACCCAACTAATCCTCTGTGTCCTGCTACATAAATTTTATCCGTCAAATTCATCATGACTGTGCAAATAAATAATTTCGTGAGATAGATTTGTCCAGCCCGAATACACTTTCTTCTTTCAGGTTGGCAATCATTGCATAACCTAACGAAGGAAGGTTGATTTTTATTGTTTTATTCTTAACAGCAACCAGATTTCCTTCCACCGTATAGGCAGACCTGTAAAAACTTTTTTCGAGTATGTTACTGTTTACAGGAAGCTTTTCTAAATCAATATTCTGATAGTCTGAAGTAAATTCTTTAATAGCATTAACCTCAGTATCGGCAATTACAGCCGGCTTACCCAGCCAGTACAGAATGCTTATTACGCCTTCTGAATGCTGCAGTAAAGCAACTTCCTGTTCGGTGGTATATACAAAAACGTAAGATTTAAACAAAGGCCTGGATACGGTTTTGTTTTTCTTAAGGCGTGGCATATCCACACTTACATACGGAACAAAGTTTTCAATTTTCTTTTTTGCCAGCAGGGCTGCAACTTTTTTCTCACACAGCGGCCTGGTGTAAACAACGTACCAATTTTTCTGCATAAACATTTTTTTATTGTGAAATGTGCAGTTAATCGGGATAGTGGAACGAAATAACAGTTTTGTTCAGAGATAATGGAAATAACAAAATATAACAAGGCAAACGGGCCGGTTTTACTTAGTAGAGATAGTTGGAACAGAGGTTACATTGGCTATGCAACAAAGCAGTTAATCAGATAGTTGGAGTATTGATGGGTAATAAATTGCTTTATACCTTCTACAAATTTACAAATGAATTTACAATTATTTTAATTGTTTAGCGATTATTTTTTTGTTATGATACTTTTTTATTCTTTGATCCTCTTTCCTTATTACCATATACATAATCGTAACCATACCCATAATTGTTTTTTATAATTCCTCTTGTTTTTACACCGTTAAAAACAATAGCGGGATTATGCAATGGATTTATTTCATTGTTTTCATCTATACGCCTTACAAGCATTTTAGGTGTATAGTCATGCCTTATCACATATAAGGTTGCATCACACAAGCCGGATAAAATAAAAGCATCAGTAACAAGCACGGCAGGCGATGTATCTATCACCACCATATCAAAATTATTTTCCAAATAATCAATTATGGCGTTAACCTTGCCGTTAGCCAAAAGCTCGGTTGGATTTTCGGGTAAATTTCCGGCAGAAATAAAGTACAGGTTTTCCTGTTCGTCCAGCTTCTTCACCACTTCATCCACCCGTTTTTCGCCGTTTAAAAGTTCCGTTGTTCCAAACTCCTGGTTTACATTTAATATTTTTGAAAGGCTTGGGTTATTTAAGTCCATATCCACAAGCACTACTTTTTTACCGGTTAAAGAAATACTTACTGCAAGATTGGCGGCAATAAAGCTTTTTCCCTCACCTGAAATACTGGATGTAAGCAAGAGCTTTTTATGAGAGGAATCAATACCCAAAAAGGAAAGTGATATCCTCAGTTTTCTAAATTCTTCGGCAACAAAACTCCTTGTACCCTTTTCTATAACCAATGGGCTTTTTGATTTATCGAATGCTATTTCACCAATTATAGGAATGCCGGTCATCTTTTCAATCTCAGTGCGGTACTTTATTTTTCCGGTAAAAGAATCTTTAATTGTAATTACGCCCACACACAATCCTAATGCTCCAAATATGGCCATTATATAAATGAGCTTGGTTTTGGGGCTAACCGGAGACTGACCTGCCAATGGTTTGTCAACTACTTTTGTTTTAGGAGCAACAGACAAAATTCCCATTTCAGTTTCCTGCTTTTTTTGAAGCAAAAAGTTATATGAATTGGTTTTGGTGGCATGTTCTCTGCTTATTTCTAATAAATCTCTCTCTTTTTGAGGCACCTGGCGGATGATAGAACTGTAACTGCCACTTGTACCGGCAAGGCTTGATACTGCTGCATTTAAAGTAGCTTTTTGTGTACGGATGTTTTCCAAAATTCCGGGCCTGAGTTTATTTATTTCTTCTTCTTTTGCCAGTAATAAGGGATTGCCTTCGCCATAAGTTTGCTTCATTTTGTTATACTCCATTTGAGTATTATACAACTGAGTCATCATACCGGAAAGTGCCGGATCGCTTACAGCAGACGGGGCAATAGCATCGCTTCCAATTTTACTTGTAACAGATTTTTCAACCTGGCTAAGCATTGCTACCTGATAGTTAATGTCGCCCATTTTTTGGCTGTTGGCAGAAATATTTTGTAAAGCCATGGCGCCCTGTTCGCTAACATTTACAGCATTGCTTCCAGACTTATACTGTTGTATCTTTTTTTCAATTGAGTCAATATCCTTTCTTAAAACCGTAAGCCGCTCATCTAAAAAAGACAGTGTGTTTTGCGCCAGAGTGTTTTCATCATTCATAGATGATTGCTCATACGCTTTAATAAGTTCGGCCAAAATATTCACTGCACGCTGCGGAATGGGATCCCTGTAGCTTAAATCAACAATTGCAGACTGCCTGTTAGACGCAACTTTCAAACCGTGTATAAGCCCTTCGGCAAATACCCTGGGGTCGCCTAAAGAAAAATATAATTTCCTTTCCGACTCAAAAGACGGACTATAATAATTATTGGAAGTAAATTTAAGCTGTCCGTATGGAGTGCTTACAAACTGATTTAAAGGATACTTGTCCTTTTCATTAAGTGTTACAGTTTGAGTATTTTTATCGTAAGTAAAATAAATTTTATCTGCAGTTACAACCGAATCCGGGTTTTGTTTTTCAATCTTTATTGGAGATAAAATATATGCATCAGACTCTTTAACCTTTCCCTGCTGCGTAATTGGTGCATACAGTGCCAGCCTTTTCACCACCGTTTCCATTAACACACGAGACTGCATTACCTGCATTTCGTTTTCCACCTTTTTTTTGGTTGACAGGCGGTTTATTTCACTTACAATTGTTGCATCTTCATTACCCTTATCATTATCCTTTATAATCATGGTTGCAGATGCCTCGTATATTGGCGTTGCATACCTGAGATAAACATAAGCAGCAGCAAGTGCAAGTAATACTGCTACTATAAAGAGTGGCCAGTAAGGCAGATATTTCGACAACATCTGCTGTGCACCGCCATCTTCTTTTTCTTCATCGTTTGCACGGCGGTTAGTAATAATAGGTTTCATTTCTACTGCTTTATTTAATTACTTTATCCAGTACAAATACTAAAATTGAAACACTGGTTAACACCAATGGTAATACCTGCTGCGAACGTCCGGAAACTGCCACTTTTGCTTTGTTTGGTTCAACATAAACAACATCATTAGGATGCAGGTAGTAATATTCAGAGTTTAAAAAATCGCTGGAGTTTAAATTGATATGTCTAGTTTTTCGTACTCCATTTTCTTCTCTTATCAATAACACGTTGTCTTTTTTACCATAAATAGTTATATCGCCTGCCATCCCCAAAGCCTTAACCAGCGATATTTTTTCACTTGGAACAGTTATTACCGCCGGATTGGCAACTTCCCCTAATACAGTAACCTCAAAATTTAAAAGCCGGATATCTACAATTGGGTTTACCAATAGTTTTCTATCCAGTATGTTTTTTGTAATCAGATCTTTTAATTGGGTTTTGGTTAGCCCGGCCGCTTTTATTTTTCCCAAGTTTGGTATTTCAATGTTTCCATCAGCACTTATTAAATAGCCAACATATTCAGTTGCGCCAGCTTTTTCATTTTCAGTTTTAGGGTCTGTTTGTGGAAAAGGGTTAAAAATTGCAGAGGCTGTAGCACTTAAACTGCTGATTGAAATTTTTATAAAGTCATTGCTCTGCAAAGGAGCTTCTACAGTACCCAGCATTTGTTTATAGGTAGTATCCTGAGAGTTTTGGAAATACGCCACTTTGTTTGTGGTGGAGCAAGAAGCAAATACAATTGATAATACTGTTAAATAAAAAAACAGGTTTTTAGTTCCCATATTGCGTGATTTAAGAGTTATTGCTTATTTATTAGCTAGGTTACGCGGTTTTGCACGGACTACAGAACGTGTGGTTTTGGCACGGATGAAGAATCTTAAGATGGTAAGCGCAATTATATAAGTAATTGCGGCGTAAAAATACTATAAAAAACGTAATATCAAAATAAATTTATGTAATATTTCATAGCTATTTTTTTCTTTATTTATAGCTAAGCACAGTAACCGCCAATGCTGAAAAATGTAACTAACGGCAAGTTTGTATATTTACTTATAACTGTTCATCATGAAATTTACTTTTAGTTTTTTAATACTGTTTTGTATAACTCTTTCTGTTTCTGCACAGGTAATTATTGAAAAAGATGCTGCCATAGAAAATATGGTAAAGCAGGTATCGGCCGACTCCTTACAACAATACATTAAAACACTTGTTGCGTTTGGCACACGTAATACATTAAGCAATCAAACATCTCAAGTTAGAGGTATTGGAGCTGCCCGCAAATGGGTGCTTGATAAGTTTAACCAGTTTGCTTTCCAAACTAACGGAAGGCTTACGGCCTTTATTGATACGGTTACTCTGCCACCGGATGGAAGAAGAGTGGACCGGCCCGTACTGCTTGGTAATGTAGTTGCCACACTTAAAGGAACTGATCCGGCAGATAAAAGGGTTTTCATCATCAGCGGACATTTAGATAATATGCGCAGCAGCCCAACTGATAGCACAGGCGATGCACCTGGCGCAAATGACGATGGCAGTGGAACAGCTGCAGTTATTGAGTGTGCAAGGATAATGAGCAAACAAAGCTTTTCTGCAACTATAATTTTTGTTACTGTAAGTGGCGAGGAACAGGGATTATTGGGTGCTAATTATATGAGTGAAAAGGCAAAAAAAGAAAACTGGAATATTGAAGCTGTTTTGAATAACGATATTATGGGCAGTAATAACAGTAATGAAACAAATATTATTGATAACACACGAATACGGGTATTTAGTGAAGGCCTCCCTGCATTTGAAACTGAAAAAAATGCTGTTAACATACGCACATTGGGTTTAGAAAATGATGGAAAAGCCAGGCAGCTTGCACGCTATGTAAAAGAAATTGGTGAACGTTATGTAGAAAATTTACAAGTAGTGATGATTTACCGTAACGACCGTTTTTTACGGGGTGGCGATCATACGCCTTATGTACAGCGTGGTTATGCTGCTGTACGTATTACAGAAATGAATGAAAACTACACCCGCCAGCATCAAAATATAAGAACAGAAAACGGTATTGATTATGGCGACCTGGAAAAACATATAGACTATGAATACCTGCGTAAAAACACAGCCGTGAACCTGGCTAACCTTGCCAGCCTTGCCAAAGCTCCCGCTATGCCCGATTCTGTAAAAATGGATGTGAAACGTTTAGGCAACAGCACAAGCTTATATTGGAATAAACCCAAAACCGGTAACGTTAAAGGATACTTTGTTTTAATAAGAGAAACCACCAGCGCTGTGTGGCAGAAAAAAATATTTACTGCTGATACAAATGTTATACTTCCTTACAGCAAAGACAATTATTTTTTTGCTGTACAATCTGTAAATGAAACCGGGAATGAAAGCCTGCCTGTTGTACCAGGAGTTGCAGGCAGATAATTTTAATGTGCCGGCATTTCTTTAACATTACCTGTGCGTTTTAAAACGCCCCAGCCCTGCAGTTCGCCTTTTATGGCTTTATTAAATGATTTAAAGAGTATGTAATACATCAGCTGGCGGTAAACCAGTCGCTGCGGAATCATCCACAGCAATTTTTTATAGTCTTCTTTTTCAAATGCAAAAGCAAGCGCAGCGCCTGCCACATCTACCAACGTAAAAATAAAATAGTATAAAAGAATATGCCCAATACTTGCAGGTATAATGCCAAAGCCTGCCGCAATAAGGCTGAGCACTAAAATTATATCTGCCAGTGGTGCAAGAAAGGGTAGTATCATCTGGAATATTAAAATGTTGGGCATAGCCACCATTCCAAAATTTTTGTACTTAGGATTAAAGGCAGCATCCCTGTGTTTCCAAAAGCATTGCATTACACCAAAACTCCACCGAAACCGCTGTTTCATAAACTGCTTCATGCTTTCCGGTGCTTCGGTATAAGAAATGGCTTCATTACAGTTGCGTACTGAATATCCATTACGATGCAGGCGCATAGTAAGGTCGCAATCTTCTGCCAGCGTATCGGTTGTAAAACCACCAGCCTTTACAATCGCATCTTTTCTAAAAGCACCAATGGCACCCGGTACAACAGTTATACAATTCAATAAATCAAAAGCCCTGCGGTCGAAATTTTGAGAAGTAATGTATTCAATACTTTGCCAACGGGTAATCATATTTATTTCGTTGCCTACTTTTACATTACCTGCTACTGCACCAATATCATCACTGCTGAATTTGTTCATCAACTGCATAACAGCATCAGATTTCAGTTGAGTGTCTGCATCAATACAAACTACATAGTCAGTATCTGCCAGGTTAATACCATAATTTAAAGCAGAGGCTTTGCCGCCATTTGGTTTTGTATGCACCTGTACATCGGGCGTATGTACAAAAGCATCGCTTACTTTTTTAAAAGTACTGTCTTTGCTGCCATCATCCACAAAAATTATTTTTAATGATGGATAGGTTTGTAATAAGAGGTTGTTAATGGTACGCACTGCATTTACCTCTTCGTTATATGCAGGTACAATTATGGTAACAAATGGAAAGTTATTTTGTAAAGGGGGTAACAAAGCAGCAGCGCTTTTCTCTTTTTTTCTTTGAATGGATGCCAGTACCGCCATAAAAACAATACGTGAAACCGACAATACAATGCCAACAATAAAAAGAGAGAACAAAATATTCTGTGCCCAGTAAGTTGCTTCTGCAATAAAAAAATTCAATTTGTTCATTGTTGATTGCGGTACAGGAGGCATTACATCATCTTTTGTTTTGCCCATTAAGTCGGCAACTGTTGTAAACTTGCAGCCTTTCTTTTGAAAGTATTCGATTATTCTCGGTAATGCTTCTATTGTTGCTTGTCGTGTAATACCGCCGGCATCATGCAGCAATATTATATTAGCATTCCTCTCTTCTGTTTGCCTTATGGTACGTGCCACTATGCTGTCTGCACTTACACCTTCTTCCCAATCGTTGGGGTCAATGCTTTCTCCAACGGTTATGTAATTATCTTTTTTGCTTCTTGCCAATGGTTCAATTTCCTCATAGGTCTGCGGCTCACTATCCGCATTATATGGCGCCCTGAACAAAATGGTGGAGCGGCCCGTAATACTTTCTATCAACAGCCTTGTTAACCGTAATTCAATATCGGCCCTTTCCGGGCTCATTTTAGCAACATTGTTATGTGTGAATGTGTGGTTGCCAATTTCAAACCCGTTTTTATTGATGCGCTGCAACAGCGGAATATTTTTTTCGCCCTGCAAACCCACAATAAAAAACGTTGCCGGTATTTTATACTTTTCTAAAATATCAAGAATACGGGGTGTCCATCTTGGATCGGGGCCATCATCAAAAGTGAGAATTAATTTATGCCCCGGCCCTACCGGAGTTTTATCTTCTGCAAATTTTTTATACACGTAGCCGGAAGGCAACTGCATATAGTTTTGTTCTGCAATCAGCTGCTCTGTTGTATCAATTTGCAAATCAATTTTACCCGCTTGTGGCGAATACATAAAGTCGAGCAATTCACCGCCTTCATCTCCAATGGGAGTTGGCTTGCCGTTATCATTAAAAGGCACATTCTTTAAAATTGAAAAGTCAAAAGGTTTTGCAGCAAGTGCATCATTACTCAAATCATCGCTATAAAAACTCCAAAGCCTGGCATCTTCGCTGCCCATACGCCAAAGGGCGGTGCCTGCCGTTGCATATTCATCACTAAAACGCAGAATATTGAATGAAGTGGCAGCATCGGTAAACCAAACTTCATGCTTTAGCTTAGTAATACTTCCATCATCTTCTTTTCTGTCTTCCAAATATGTGTAATGAAGATTGTAGCTATCATTATCATAATCGGGCAGAATATTTAATGCCTTTGCGGTATTGATAGCATCATTATAAGTTACATCGTCCACTTCATACACTTTACCATCTTCATCTAAAGCCCAATTATATCCATAACCCGAAATACCTAAAATTATTTTTTCACTTTCTATTTTAGCAGTTGTCCAGTCAAGCGCTTCTTCCACCCATTTTTGTGCACTAACAGGGCCGGGCTTTGTTGTATTGCTATATTGGTCATAAGCCATCAGCACTATGTAATCATTATACCTGTTCAATTGTTCATAATCATAGTCGTCATTCTTTACAGCAACATCCATTGTCACAGTCATACCTAAAGGATGCAGCGCATTGTATAATTCTTTTTGAAAACGGGTAAGTGGTTCGTTCGTCTTTTCATTCAATTCTTCAAAGTCAATATTAACACCTTGCAGGTTATAGTAGCGCAATGTATCTGCTAACTGGCTTATTATTTTTTTTTGTTTTATGCTGTCGTTCAAAATCGCATGCAATAAACTCCCATCAAAATCCGGAGCTGGTTTTCCCTGCTTATCTTTTTTAGAAGAGTTGAAATTGGAAAACATCGGCATAATGCGCAAATTTCTTTGCCGCATCATGGCCAGCCCCGCACTGTCAATTCTTGTTTGCAGCTTATAAGTAATGGTATCTATAAAAAACCATTCGGGAAAAATGGTATTCAGTTTATCGCCATATTTTTCAAGATCCGGCAGCGAAGTGCTTTGCGTCCACGGAGTATAAAACGCTGCTCTTATATAAGGGATTTTAGTATTGTTGATTTTTCTGCCATGCTGATTTTTGATGGAGTCCTCTTCAATCTTCCGCACTAAAAAATTTTTAATGCCTTTATATTTTTTATTGCCGCTGTATGTAAAGGTAAAAGGCTTAGAAGGGTCCAGTTTATCTGCATATTCCTTTGATTGCTCATTATAAGTTATTTGGGAAGGGATGCTATTTCTTATAACTGCCAAAACCAGCACAGTTACCAAAAACAAAAAAATAAACAAGAATATCCTGAATGTCCATTTTGCTTTGCGCCAGCGGGAAGGGCTGGATGCCTGGAATATTTGACCCTGTGATGCCATACGGCAAAATTATTTATTTGCTGTATGCAAGGAGTTAAACGATGGTAAAATAACTAAAAAAGAAAGCCCCTGTGGAAACAGGGGCCGTTTTACCAAAACTAACTGCTTATGAGAAAATTTAAAAATCGTAGTGTTTACTTTATAAATATACGCAAACCCGGTGCCAAAAGTTTCAGACTTACTGTTAAGGTTTCCTTAATACACATTTTATACTTGCTCCTCAAATCTGATAACGGCTAAAAGAACTATTTATTTTTTTCAGCAGCCTTTTGTATTTGTGTACTTACCGGCGGCTGGTATATTTACGACGTAAAATTATCCAATTAGTTTAAGCAAAATAAAAAAGCGCCCTTGTTTAAGGACGCTTTAACACAATATTAAAAGAAGGCTTATTTTATAAAACCTTTTATAAGATCCATTAAGCCGCCGCCGCCACTCTGCTGCTGTTGCTGTGCCTGTGTTGCACCGCCAGCCAGTTGCGATACAATATTCATTAATCCGCCACCGCCCTGCTGACCGCCGCCGGTAAACTGGCCTATCAGGTTTTGAAAACTAAAACCGCTGTCGCCATTTGCCTGCTGTTCCTGCGCAATTTGCTGGCTTTGGCCGCCTGTTAATGAGTTAAGCAAACCATCTAAAGTAAAGGTGCTGTTGTTAGGGTCGTTGGTTTTACTAATCAAATTGCTTATTACGCTTGGTATAAGGCTTTGGGCAACGCCGCTTGCCTGGTTGCTTTGTAAACCATATTTGCCCATGAGCTTTTTAGCAAAATGCCCAATCATCATTGATACAATAGGGTTACTCATTAAACTGCTTTGCCCCTGCTGCTGATTGTTTTTGCCGCCAAAAAGCGACAAAATACTTTGCAAGCCACCGCCTGCAACCAGGTTTTGCAAACCTCCTGCAACTGTATTGGTAGCTTCTGCAACAACTGCATCATTATCTTTATTTGGAACGTCCGGGTTGTTAATAACGGCATCGCCGGCAACGCCTTTAATCAAGTCGAATAAATTGTCAAGCATCTTTTTAAATTTAATTAGTGAGGTGATTTTTTAACGCAATCAAGATAGCAGAATTACAAAAAAAGTTGCAATATGTAAATATTAATTCTGCAACGCCAGTTTTTCTGCATTTTCGGCAAACTGCAGGGCATCAATAAACTCCTGCACTTCACCATTCATCACCACATCCAGGTTATACACTGTTAAACCAATTCTATGGTCGGTAACACGGCCCTGCGGATAGTTATAAGTGCGTATTTTGGCGCTTCTGTCTCCGGTACTCACCAAGCTTTTACGCACATGGGCAATGGCTTCTTCTGCTTTTTTCACTTCTGCCTCGTATAATTTGGTACGCAGCATTTCCATAGCTTTTAATTTGTTACCCAACTGCGTACGTTCGGTTTGGCATACAACTACAGTTCCTGTGGGTTTATGGGTAAGAAAAACTTTTGTTTCCACCTTATTTACATTTTGTCCGCCTGCGCCACCACTACGGGCAGTTTCCATTTTTACATCACTTTCCTTCAATTCAAAATCCACTTCATCTGCTTCGGGCATTACAGCCACTGTTGCAGCACTGGTGTGCACACGTCCGCTGGCTTCAGTGTCTGGCACACGTTGCACCCGGTGTACACCGCTTTCAAATTTTAATGTGCCATACACATCATCCCCGGTTACTTCCACCTGCACTTCTTTATAACCCCCTACGGTTCCTTCACTTTCGCTCAGTATAGCAGTTTTCCAACCTTTCTTTTCGCAGTATTTTAAATACATACGCAGCAAATTACCGGCAAACAAACTGGCCTCGTCTCCGCCTGTACCTGCTCGAATTTCTAAAATGGCATTCTTTTCATCAAACGGATCTTTTGGTATAAGCATATGCCGCAGTGTTGCTTCCTGCTGTGTTTTTTTCTCTTCCAGCAAAGGCAGCTCTTCTTTTGCCAGTTCTCTCATTTCCGCATCATCACTGCCTAAAACTTCTTTATTAAAAGCAATTTCATCCAGCAGTTTTACGTATTCGTTACGGGCCTGCACAATTTTTTCCAGGCTGCGGTACTCTTTACTAATGGCAGCAAACTGTTTATTGTCGCTTACAATTTCGGGGTTGGTAAGCGCCACTGCCAAATTATCAAACTTGCCTTTTATAGCATCCAGCTTATCTAACATAACTTTTTAAACTTTTTACGGGCACCGGCAATTTATTCAGCATAGTTGTTTTGTATTTGCTGTTTTGTTACACAAATACCTCACTGCAACAACATACCTTTGCCAAACTTTAATTGTGCTTTGCACCGGTAATTTTCGGAAGCGGCAAAATTACAATTATTAAACCATCACTTTGTACAGAAAATTTACAGCTGATTATATTTTTACGGGTACAGAACTGTTGCCAAAGGGCACTATTTTAATTACAAATGCCGATGGGGTTATTACCGACATCACCACAACTGCCCATGCCGGGGATGGTATTGAGTCTTTCAGCGGTATTTTAAGCCCGGGATTTATTAATGCACACTGCCACTTGGAGCTTTCGCATTTAAAAGGCCTTATACCAGAACATACCGGCCTGGTTGATTTTGTTTTTAAAATAATTACCCAGCGCAACACCGGTGAAACAGAAATACTGCAGGCTATTGAAAAAGCTGAAGCAGCCATGCTGCAAAACGGCATTGTGGCCGTGGGTGATATTTGTAATACCACACATACTGCTGCACAAAAACTTTTAAACAACCTTTATTATCATAATTTTATTGAAGCCACTGGTTTTGTACCTGCCGGCGCTTTAAAAAGGTTTGAAACGGCTGTTGAAGTTTTCAACCAGTTTAACCGGCTTTCATCCATTGTCCCGCATGCGCCCTACTCTGTATCTCCGCAATTATTTGAGTTAATCAATAATTATGGCAATAACGGGCTGCTTACTATGCACAACCAGGAAACCGCTGCTGAAGATGATTTTTTTAAAAAAGGCGACGGTGATTTTTTACGTTTATATCAGCAACTGGGTATTGATATTTCCTTTTACCGGCCAACAGGTAAAAGCAGTTTGCAATCTGTAATTTCCCATTTAAACAAACAACAGCAACTATTACTGGTGCATAATGTTACCACCACAGAAAATGATATTGCATTTATACAGCAGTCAATTCAAAACAAACAATTATCATCCGTTTATTACTGCCTTTGTCCCAATGCAAATCTTTATATAAGCAACAGTTTGCCGGATGTGGCCAGTCTTGTAAAAAACAATTGTGCAATTGTACTGGGTACAGACAGCCTAGCATCTAATCACCAGTTAAGCATACTGGAAGAAATGAAAACACTACAGCAGCACTTTCCGGCATTAACCATTACTCAATTATTGCAATGGGCCACATTAAACGGTGCTAAAGCCCTGCAAATGGAAAAAACATTGGGCAGTTTTGATATTGGCAAGCAACCCGGTGTGGTTTTAATTGAAAATAATAATGGCTTATCGCTTACAAACAATACTGCAGCCAAACGCATATTATAATACTTCGTGCAATACCAGCAGTGTTTTCATTTGTCCAAACTCGGTAATATGCAGGGCATAATAATCCTGGTAACGCAGCAGCAATTGCCTGCGTATTTGCTGGTTCAGTAAAAAATCTTCCAGTTCATAAGGTTGCATCACTTTTAACACCTGCGATGTAATTTTTGCTGCTTCATCACTCATAAAATGCGGGTGTGGCGGAGGATGGTTAATAAATACGCCTTCCTGTAAATCCAGCGTATTATTATCGTTACTGTAATTATCTGTTATTCTAAACCCCAGGAAAAAAGGAAGGTGCAATGCAAAAAAAAGCGGAAAGTTTGCGGCAGTTTTAGTGTTGTTTTTATCTAACTGCAACAGCACGTCTTCGCAAAAATTAAATAAGTCTGTGTTAGTTTCGGGTTGCTTTAAGCATTTAAAAAGCAGCTCCACCATATATGATGCAACACTGTTTTTAATTACATCTGTCAGCACCGTATTATATAAAAAGCCCCAGCTAAATTCTTTTATACGCTGCATATTTTTTGCGTCGTTGTGGTACACTATCAAATCCAGTATAGCTGCCGGTTGAAAATAATTGGCTTTTGCCGCAGATTTTTTACTGCTGCGTACACCATTTACCATATATGTTTGCACCCCAAAAAGCTCCGTTAATATGGTAATCACCAGGCTGGTTTCGCCATATTTAACAGTACGTAATACAATGCCTTTTGTTTTGTGTGTCATGCTTTAATCATACTGGGTTTACAATATATAAAAGGACGTAAATCCGGCTTAAAATAACGTTCTTTGCAAATCAAAATCAAAAATAGCTATGTGGCAGCGTTTAGGAAGCTTTGTTATTAAAAACCGCTTAATTCTTTTACTGGTTTTATTTGCGCTTAGTGGTGTAATGGCGTTTTATGCAAGCAAGGTTAAACTGAGTTATGAATTTGCCAGAGCAGTGCCGGCTGATAACCCTGTATATTTAGATTATAAAGCTTTTCAGCAGCGTTTTGGTGATGATGGCAATACCATGGTGATTGGCATTAAAGCTGAAAATATTTTTAACCTCCCCTTTTTTACCGCATACAGCAACCTGCAAAAAGAATTAAGAAAGGTGGAGTATGTGGAAGATATACTGGGCATATCATCTGCCATTACATTAAAAAAAGACAGTGCTACAGAAAAAATGCTGCCGGCAAAAATTTTTGCCGACACTATACTAAGCCAGCAGGAATTAGACAGTGCCGCAGCTGCTTTTAAAAATCTGAGTTTTTACAAAGGCAAACTTTACAACGCTGAAGAACACGCCTACCTGATGGCTGTGCGTATAAATAAAGCAGCGCTTAACTCTCCCAAACGCAGTAAAATTGTACAGGACATAACTGCCGCCACCACAAAATTTGAAACAGCCACAAAAACCGAAGTACATTTAAGCGGCCTGCCTTTAATACGCACTGTTGTTGCCGACCGTATTCAAAAGGAAATGAAATTGTTTTTAATAGGTTCACTGGTTTTAAGCGCATTAATTCTTCTCATATTCTTTCGTTCATTCAGCACTACGCTTCTTTCGCTGGCAGTGGTTATATTAGGTGTAATATGGAGTTTAGGAGTATTACAGCTTTGTGGTTATAAAATAACATTGCTTACTGCTTTAATTCCACCGCTGGTGGTGGTTATTGGTGTGCCCAACTGCATCTATTTTATAAATAAATACCATACCTCTTACCTGCACAACAAAGAAAAGAACAAAGCATTAGTAGAAATGGTGAGCAAAATGGGCGTGGTAACTTTGTTTTGTAATATTACCGCTGCAATTGGTTTTGCTGTTTTTGCCTTAACCGAAAGTGCTGTTTTAAAAGAGTTTGGTGTGGTGGCAGGCATAAGCATTATGGTTATTTTCTTTATCTCTTTTATTTTATTGCCGGCTGTATTAAGCTATTTACCTGCGCCCAAACCAAGCCAGGTAAAGTACTTAACCAACCGCTGGCTAACTACTTTTTTGGTACGTGTGGAGCGGTGGGTAATGCAGCATAAAAAGCCGGTGTACATTATTACCACTGCAGTAATATTATTATCTGTTGCCGGTATTTTTCGTTTAAAAAGTGTGGCATATATAGTGGATGATTTGCCCAAAACCGATAAGATTTACACCGACCTTAAGTTTTTTGAAACATACTTTAAAGGTGTAATGCCGTTTGAAGTAGTGCTTGACACCAAAAAGCCAAAAGGCATTTTAAAACCATCGGTAGAAATAAACAAAATTGCCCAGTTCCAGGATTCTTTTTTGGCGGTACAAAATAATATTGCAAAACCACTTTCTGTAATTGATGGTATTAAATTTACCTACCAGGCTGTTAGTGAAGGGCAGGGAGATTCAACTTATACTTTACCGGCTTTTGGCAACCCCTTAAAAGATTTGCATGATAAATTAAGAGCTGTAAACATAAAAAAACAAAATGAGGAAATGACTGCAGCCGATTCTGCCACTATAAAACTGGTAGGTTCATTTGTAGACTCTACTGAGCAATACCTGCGCATAAGCATGAGCATGGCGGATATTGGTACAGAAAAACTGCCCGCCATTGTAGACTCCGTACAGCGCAATGCCAATAAAATTTTAAACGGTGTTGACAGTGTTACTATAAAAGATACCGCAAACACCACTTACAAAGTAACTGTAACCGGCACCAGCACTACCTTTTTAGAAGGCAGCCGCTTTATTGTTAACGGGCTAAAAGAAAGTATATTCTGGGCATTTTTGCTAATTGCATTCTGCATGTTATACCTGTTTAAGTCGGCACGTATACTGTTGTGTTCATTAATACCCAATGTTATACCCTTAGTAATTACTGCCGGTGTTATGGGCTGGGCCGGCGTACCTTTAAAACCGTCTACCGTATTGGTTTTTAGTGTGGCGCTGGGTATTGCCATTGATATTACCATACGCTTTTTGGTAAATTACAAGCAGGAACTTCCTAATCATAAAAACAATGTAAACAAAACAGTAAGCGCTACCATTAACCAAACCGGGTTAAGCATTGTTTATACATCACTCGTTTTAATTGCCGGCTTTGTAATTTTCTGCTTTAGCGGTTTTGGCGGTACAAAAGCATTAGGCTGGTTAACCTCGGTTACATTATTTACTGCAACTTTAACCAACCTTATCCTGCTTCCTGTGTTGTTATTGTTATCGGCGCCAAAAAAGCAGGATGTGTAACGTTTTTCAAAAATTCATATATAATTAGACTTTTTGCATTTACAAAATGCGGAAAAAACATTTGTAAGCAGCTTTATTCCATCAAATAATGTCCTTATTTTTCATCTAAAAGGTAATTCCCGATTATCTTTGCCAAACATTAAAATTAAACAGCAAATGAGAAAATTTCTAGTCAGTCTTGTGGCTGTAGTGATGTTCGTATTCACTGCCAGTGCACAAAACAGGACCGTAACCGGAACGGTTACAGATGCCAGCGGGAAACCGGTGGCCAACGCTTCAGTAGTAGTTAAAGGAACAAACGCCGGAACTTCTACCAATCAAAAAGGCGAGTTTACACTTCAGGTACCTGCAAACGCAAAGGTTTTGGAAGTAAGTGGTATTGGTTTTAATACCATTACTTACAGTTTAGCAGGACAAAGTACTATTAACGCAACACTTACATCAGCAGATAAAAAGCTGGATGAGGTAGTGGTAGTTGCTTATGGTACTGTAAAAAAGGGTGCGGCAACAAGTGCTGTTACTTCAATAAAAGCAGATGAGTTTAAAAACCGTCCGCTTACTAACATTACATCTGCATTGGAAGGTGCCGCACCTGGTATCCAGGTATTGTCTGCCAATGGCCAGCCCGGTTCCAGCCAAACCATTCGTTTAAGAGGTTTTGGCTCTATCAATGCTTCTAACGATCCGCTTTTTGTTGTGGATGGTGCTATTTATAATGGCGCTATCAGTAATCTTAATATGGATGATGTGGAAAGTGTTTCTGTATTGAAAGATGCAGCAGCATCTGCATTATATGGTTCAAAAGCTGGTAATGGTGTAATTATTATTACCACTAAAAAAGCCAAAAAAGGAGCTGCCACCCTTGGTTTTAAAGCAGCAAACGGCATGGTAATGAGAGGTATTGCAGAGTATGACAGGGTAGGTGTAATGGATTATTATCCTTTACTGTGGCAGGCATACCGCAACAGCATTGCTTATGCAAGTACTACCACACCTACTGCAGCAGCATTAGCAACTGCAAGTACAACTGCAACTAATGGCATTAAAGCATTATTGGGTTATAATCCATTCAATGTTGCTAACAATGCAATTGTTGGTACAGATGGTAAATTAAATCCAAACGCACAATTAATTTATGGAGATGATTTAGACTGGTCAAAAGACATTATACGTAATGGTATGCGCCAGGAGTATGGACTGAATTTTGGCGGCAGCAGCGATAAATCTGACTTTTACAGCTCTTTCGGGTATGTAAAAGAACAAGGTTTTTCTATCAAATCTGATTTGAGCAGGTTTACGGGAAGGCTTAGTGCCAATGCAAGCCCTGTTAATTGGTTTAAAACCGGTATCAACATTGGTGGTACTATGTCAAAATCAAATACTGCACAGGACGGAACAAGCACCGCTTATATTAACCCATTTAACTTTATCCGTAACATAGGCCCTATCTATCCCTTGTATGCACATGATGCAACTACAGGTGCTTACCTGCTGAATGCAAATGGCAACAGGTTTTATGACTATGGAAATAATGTTGCTACTGGTGTAAGGCCAGGTGGCGGATCTCCCGGAAGGCATATTGCGGAAGAAACCAACCTGAACGTAAATATCTTTGAGCGTAACTTTTTAAACTCTAGGGCTTATGGTAAAGTTAATTTTACTAAAGACCTTGATTTTACTACCAACATCAGCATGGATATTACTAATTATGCGGCATCTACTTATGGTAACCGTATAATAGGCGATGCTGCACCAACAGGAAGGGCAAGCAAAGAAACTTATACTATAAAATCTTACACGTTCAACCAGCTGGTTAGTTACAATAAACTAATAAAAAATCACAATATTTCATTCTTAGCCGGTCATGAAAATCAATCTTACCGTATTAATGATGTACAGGCATCAAGGTCAGGTCAGATATTTGACGGAAATATTGAGCTGGGCAACTTTGCAGTAGCAGGAGACAACACTTCATATGAAGATAATGCCACTGTTGAAAGTTATCTTTCAAGATTAAACTACGATTATGATGGAAAATACTTCGTATCAGGATCGTTAAGGCGTGATGGTAACTCAAGATTTAAAAAAGAATTCCGTTGGGATAATTTCTGGTCTGTTGGTTTGGGCTGGAGGATTGACAAGGAAAACTTCATGAAAAACATCACCCAGATTTCTGCACTTAAATTAAGGACTTCTTATGGTAAAGTGGGTAATGATGGTGGTATTGGCTTCTATCCTTACCAGGCTTTATACAGCCTTGGTTATAACAATGGTGCAGAGCCAGGTGTGGTTCAAACCAATTTGAAAAATGATAGTTTGCGCTGGGAAACATCTAAAAACTACGATGTGGCTCTTGAATTTTCTTTATTCAATTTCCGTCTTAATGGTTCTGTGGAGTATTATTATAAAAATACTGACGGACTTATTTTTGGTGTACCACAGCCAGTTTCAAACGGCGGTACTACCAGCGGTGGGTATACCATTCAAAAGAATATCGGCGAAATGTATAACAAAGGTTTTGAGTTTCATTTAGATGGCGATATTATCCGCAAAGGCAACCTTACATGGAATGTTGGCGTTAATGCAAGTACATTAAAGAATCAAATTACTAAAATGCCAGCAGGCCAATCTGAGATAATTTCAGGTACAAAAAAACTGGCTGTAGGACATTCTATTTATGATTTCTGGCTGAGAGAATGGCGTGGTGTTGATACGCTGGATGGTGCCGGTTTATATAGTGCTGTTTCAGGAACTGCTGCTAACAGCCGTATTAAAAGTGCCGGTGATACAGTTACACCAAACCAAAACAATGCAAAATTTGTATACGCTGGTTCTGCCATTCCTAAAGTATGGGGAAGTATTACCACCAACGTTAAATACAAATCATTTGAACTTTCTGCAGTTATGGCATACCAAATTGGTGGTAAAATATATGATGGTATTTATGCCGGTTTAATGGATAACGGAACCAACTATGGTTCTGCACAGCATGCGGATGCATTAAAAGCATGGCAAAAGCCGGGTGATGTAACAGAAGTGCCAAGAATGGACAATGCACCAAGAGTGAATGGTACATCTGTTCAGTTTAACGCAGCGTCAACCCGCTGGTTAATTGATGCTTCGTATTTCAACATAAGGTCATTAAGCCTTGCTTATAACCTGCCTAAATCTGTAATAGCACGTTTTAATGCAACAAGTGCACGTGTGTTTGTAAACGGAGAAAACTTAGGCCTGTATGCGAAAAGAAAAGGCTTAAACCCACAACAAAGCTTTACAGGTGTTACATCCAATGCATATCCTCCATCAAGAGTAGTTACTGTTGGTGTAAATGTTAACTTCTAAAAAATTAATTGTATGTCTAAATTCAGTAAATATTTATCAATTCCGGCAGCAGTGCTTATTTTAGCCAGCACCGGATGTAAAAAAGATTACCTGGAAACAAAGCCGACAGATGCTGTAAGTTCCGGCTCTGCGTTTTCTACCACTGCTAATGCTATGGTGGCTTTAAATGGTATTCACAGGTTATTGTATTCTCAGCACTATGGCCAGCAGGATGAAGGCGGCCAGTCTGCCAACATGATTTATTCTGACATGATGGGAGAAGATTTAGTAAACCCAACCACAGGTAATGGCTGGTTTATTACTACCTACAGATGGACGGCACACCGTGCTGCAACAGGTACTGTACCGTTCTTTAATTATGCCTTTTATTATGAAATAATTGGTAATGCTAACCAGATTATAGCTAACATTGACGCTGCTACCGGCACTGCTGCAGACAGAAACCAGATTAAAGGTGAAGCATTGTGTTACAGGGCATGGAGCTATTATCAAATGGTACAATTGTTTGGTAAGCGTTTTGTTGCCGGTGATCCTAACAGCAGCCTGGGCGTTCCGCTGGTTTTAACCACAGATAACGTTCCTAAACCAAGAGCTACTGTTGCTGAAGTATACACGCAAATAAATACTGACCTTGATAACGCCATTACTTTACTGGGCGCTGCTACGGCAAGAGCTAACAAATCTCACTTAAATATAAATGTTGCTCAAGGCTTAAAGGCAAGGGTTGCACTTACACAACAAAACTGGGCAGTAGCTGCAACTATGGCTGCATCAGCAAGAACAGGTTATACCTTAATGTCAACTGCTGCACAATACCTGGGCGGATTTAACGACTATACAAACAGTGAATGGATTTGGGGAAGCTTTCAACAGGCTGACCAAACTTCTTATTTCTATTCATTCTTTGCGTTTATGTCTGCTGATTTTAACTCTACTAATATCAGGACGAATCCAAAATGTATCAACTCAACATTGTACAATTCCATGTCTGCAACTGATATCCGCAGGCAGGTTTGGGATCCAACAGGTACTAATACTACTTTCCCTGTTCCTCCAGGTGGTGTAAGGGCAGCTTACATGAACCGTAAGTTTTTAATTAAACCATCAGGTGGTGGTTTAAGTATTGGCGACGTTCCTTTAATGAGGGCATCTGAAATGTACCTGATTGAAGCAGAAGCAAGGGCAAGACAAGGCGGACAAGATGCAGCTGCTGCAACAGCACTGTTTAATCTTGTTAGCAAAAGAGACCCAAATTATGTTTTGTCTACCAACACAGGTGCTGCTTTAATTGCTGAAATTATGAGGCACAGAAGAATTGAACTTTGGGGCGAAGGTTTCCGTTTTTATGATTTAAAAAGACTTGATTTACCACTTGACAGAACCGGTGCTAACCATGTTCCTGCTGTAGTAGTAACGACTAATATTCCTGCCGGCGATAAACAATGGCAGTTTTTAATTCCTCAAACAGAAATTAATGCTAACCCATTGGTTGTTCAAAACGATTTGTAAAAAATTGTTTTAAAATAATAAAAATGCCGGCACAGCAATATGCCGGCATTTTTATTTCATTGTTTTCATTTTTCTTAAACCAGGCTTACTCCATTACTACTGCTTCTTAGACATTCAATAGATATGAGGCGAATTACAGGGCGGCATTATATGCTTATGTATGTTGAAATACTTTTAACAACCTGATTTTAATGTCTAAATGGTATAATTTGCACTTTATGATTCCGAATGTTTTTCATTTTGTTTTTGGAATGGCTGCAGATTTTGGTGGCAAACCGTTTGGCCTGTCACATTACCTGGCAATAAAATCTGCCGCTGTAATTAATAAGCCCGAAGCCATCTATTTCCATTATGAATTTGAACCGGGAGGTGAATGGTGGGAAAAAGCCAAACCGTTACTTACGTTAAAACAGGTAAAGGCGCCGGAGAGTGTTATGGGAAATCCATTATACCATGTGGCACATAAGGCAGATGTGGTACGGTTGCGGGCATTAAAAGAATGGGGCGGTATTTATTTAGATTTAGATACTATTTGTGTAAAACCATTGCAACCGCTTTTACAACATTCATTTATCATCGGCCAGGAGTTAAAAGCCCCGTACATACCTAAAAACGGGCGGCAACGTATTAAATACCGCATTAGAAGTTATTTTTCTGCAACTAAAAAAAATGAAATTGCAGGCTTATGCAATGCGGCTTTGCTGGCAGAAAAAAACAGCGCTTTTGTAAACCTGTGGCTGGAAACATACAGCAGCTTCCGCTCTAAAGGAAGGGATAAATACTGGAATGAACATTCGGTTGTAATTCCATCAAAGCTGGCTAAAGAAAACCCGGATAAAGTTACCTTATTAAGCCCTTATGCTTTTCATTATCCTTTATATACACCGGCAGGTATGCAACAGTTATTTGAAGAAGTGCATGATTTTCCGGAAGCTTACCTGCATCATCTTTGGGATTCTTTTTCAGGAGAAAAATATTTAAACAAACTCACGCCGGAAAGTATTTTTGCAAAGAACACCACCTATAATTTAATTGCACGACAATTTCTCACCCTTTAATTATTTGCACTGTAATGAAAATTGCTTTTGCCGGCCGCTGGAACCCTGAAGATAAGAAAGCCTGGAGCGGTACTTATTACAGTACATACAGGCAAATAAAAAAGTATTACGATGTACAACCATACTATTACAAATGGCCCTTTTATGTAAGGGAATATTTATTGTGGCACAAACAAATTCAAAAATTAAGAGGAAAAAAAACAGCCGTTGAGTTTTTAACCGGTTACGCAAAATACTTTAGTAAACAACTGGAAAAAGACATGCTTAAAAATAAAGCGGATGTTATTTTCAGCCCCGGCGCCACACAGCTGCTTGCTTATTGCAATACTTCGGTTCCTATTATTTATATGACGGATGCTACCTTTCAGCAGCTGCAGTCTTACTATGAAAGTTTTAATAACCTTGCGGATTATAATATAAAACAAGGCGTAGCATTAGATAAAAAGACATTTCAAAAAGCGGCGCATTGCATGTTAGGGTCCGAATGGACCAAAACATCTGCTATAAATGATTATGGCATTGCAGCAAATAAAATAACGGTGGCCCCTTTAGGCCCCAATATTGATATACTGCCTGCAAAAAATGAAATTGAAAAGAAAAAAAGCGATACCTGCCACCTGCTTTTTTTAGGTGTTGAATGGGAACGTAAAGGCGGGCAAATTGCTGTTGATACATATAATGAACTGAAGAAAAATAATTTTGCTGTTACATTAACCATTATTGGCTGTGTGCCACCCTATGCTATTGAAGATAAAAATGTAACAGTAATTCCTTTTTTAAACCGTAGCATTGCGCAAGAAGCAAATGAGCTTGCTGCAATAATTAAACGAAGCCATTTTTTATTATTACCAACAAGAGCAGAATGTGCAGGCGTGGTTTTTTGCGAAGCCGGTGCCTATGGAATGCCGAGCATTACTACCGATACCGGTGGTGTGCCTACTTATGTTAAAAATAATATTACCGGTATTACGTTGCCTTTAAGTGCTGACGGCAAAGCCTATGCTGAAAAAATTGCTGCTTTATACTACAATGATGAAAGTATTTATCAACAATTTTGTGCAAACAGCCGGCGTTATTATGATGAAACCCTTAATTGGGATACATGGGGCGAAACATTTAAGCACATTGTATCAAACTTATAAATAAACATGCCTTTACCAGCACCCACCATATCATTTTTACAACAGTATTTCGATAAAATATTTGTAGTATCTGTGCCAAGGTTTACCGAGCGGCATAAAGTAATTACCGAAAAACTGCAGGGGCTTGGTTTTCATTTTTTTTGGGGAACGGATAAACTGACGCTGGATATGAAAAAGGCAAAAACGGACGGTACATATAATGAAGATGCGGCTGTAAAATTACAACGACAGGGCAAACCGCTTAACAGTGGCGAACTGGCCTGCTCCCTGTCGCACCGCAGCATTTATTTTGAAATGATAAAAAACAACTGGCACCGTGTATTGATTTTGGAAGATGATATTGTGCCGCTGGAAAAAGTAATTGATTTATTACCCGACGCTGTTACTGAATTGCCCGACAATTGGGAACTGGTATATTTTGGCTATTTAAAAAATGAAACCGTAACCAATAATTCAAAACTAAAGCAACTGTTTTACAAGTTAATTTCCGGCTTGGGATTAATGAAGTGGGATTATACTATGGTAAGCAACATGCTGCCAAAATCTTACAGCCCTTATTTAAGAAAAGCCGGCTTTCATGATTGCACCCATGCGTATGCGCTAACACTTACGGCAGCAGAAAAACTATATGCAGCACAAAGCCCTGTTGTGTACAGGGCCGATGATTTATTATCGCACACTATTTTAAAAGGAGCACTAAACGCATTTGTAACAGAGCCCAAATTTTTTGACCAGGAAGCGTTTTTAAACAGTAATGCAGTATCAGAAATCCGCTGATGCATTATTGCATTGCATCAATCCGTTTTTTTAAAGGCTCTGCAGATTTTGACTGAATTTTTACCAGCTCATTATACATATGCAGCGCCCCTTCTTTGTCCTTAAGCTCTATATAACATAAGCCGCTATAATAAAGCGGTTGTTCATTAATGGAAATATCAAGCCTTTTTTTAAATGTTTCAATACCATCTTTATAGGTACCAAGCTGCCGGTATGCATGCCCCAGTTCATTATACGCAGGCCGGTAACTGTTATCAATGTCAAGAGCTTTTATTGCATATCTTACTGCATCATTATAATTTTTTAAATCGTTACTGCACCAGGCAAGCGCATACCAATTAGTTTTATCGGTACTGTCGTATTTTACAGCATTTAAATAATGAACAAGGGCTTCTTTAGAGTTTTTTAAATAGTCCCGGTAAGTCATACCAAGCAACTGGTGTGCTGCCGCAAAAGACGGTTTATTTTTTACCGCATTTTTTAAAACCATTACTGCGCTGTCTGTTTTAGAAATTTGCAGGTAAATGGATGCAAGGGCAAGATGTGCAGAATCAAACTTTTTATCAGCAAGCACGGCTTTTTTAAACATTGCCACTGCCGTTAAAAAATTGCCTTGTGCCTGCATTTGCAGGCCCTTTCTGTATAACGGCACAGCTTTAGAAACCGGCTGGGCTGTTGCAGGTAAAGCTAATATCAAAGCAGTTATTGCTATAAAAAAGCATTTCATTGCTACTATTATTTGTAAGCAAAGTAAATGCAAGTTTGTCTTTCTTTACTGCCTTTTATAAAATTTTTCGTTAACAAGGTGTTACCTGCAACCTATTAAAATGTAACTTTGCGGTATTGAAAAAATTACTCTTCATACTGCTTCTTGTAACTGTGCTAAGCATTAGTAAAAACAGCTATGCACAATGCTCTGTTTGTACTAAAACAGCATCTCAAATGGGTGAAAAACCGGCCAAAGGCATGAACAGCGGCATACTGTATCTTATGGCAACGCCCTTTATAATTGTAGGGTATATTGGCTACCGCTGGTGGAAAAGTAACCGTTAGGCTTTTTATAATAATCCCTTCCTTGCCATTTTCAGGGCATGCTTAAAGTAAGATATAAAAACAAATGGTTTGGGTTTTTTATAATGAAAAACCAGCTTCCGGTTTTTTAGTACATAACTGAATAGTTGCCAGTTAAACTTTTTTCCATCCATTTCTTCAAGCAGTAATGCATATTGTTGTAATGAATGCTGCTGTTGTGGCTGTAACAATTTGCGGCTGCAAAATGTTTTAATGAAGTAAGCGCATTGCGTACGCAGCTTTTGGTTACGTTCTTCTTTATCTTGTATGGATGTAATATCTCTTGAACTGTTGGTGGAGTGACTGCGGTGCCAGGTTAAAGTTTGCGGTATGCAGCCAATTACACCCGTTGCAGCAGCATGCATACTCATCCACCAGTCATAAAAAATATCTGTTGGAAAAGGAGTGCATATTTTCACCAGTTCTTTTTTAAACATGCAGGCATGCCCATGCACCGGGCTGTTAAAAACCAATTTATGTACATCATTAATTGGAGTGTACACAACATTGGGAGCAGCTTTTCTGCCTGCAAAATCATTGTCCGTAAAATCGCCGGAAAGTGAATAGACAAAAAGAGACTGAGGAGGCCACAGCTCCATCATTACAGCAATTTTATTTGCTTCCCAAATATCATCCTGGTCGCTGATGGCAATATAATCTCCATTGCAAAGCGCAATAGCTTTTTCAAAATTTTTATTATAGCCCAGGTTTTTTTCATTGATAAAAAAACGGATGTTAGCATGCTGTTGTGTGTACTGCTGTAATATTTGCGCCGTACCATCACGGGATGCATCATCTGTAATTACAATTTCTATATTGGCATATGTTTGCGCCAGCAATGAATCTAACTGTTGTGCCAAATATTTTTCGCCATTATAAGTACACATGGCTATTGAAACCAATGGGGTTGCGGCAACTGTCATTAAAATAAGTGTTTAACTGAATAATACAGCTTATCTAAAAAGCTATCCGGCTTTTTCATATGCAGCAACGATGGGTATTGAAGCATTACATTGCGCAAAAAAGAAGGATAATAATATGTTGAAACAAATTTATACTGCACACCGGGGCGGTTAAAAATATCTTTACCTTCCTCCATTGCCTTTAAAATATTAGCATCGCTTGTGTATTGCTCCTTATTAAATTCTGTATGGGCAAAGGATTGTATTTTATATTTTATTTTTTCCAGTCCGCCTAAATAAGAAAAATGCCAGCCTGCTTTTTCCACACGTTTCCAGTCATTGCGTTTGTCTCTTAAAGCCTGTGGCGTAGTGGTTTTAAATTGTTTGCCGGTGCAAAGTATACTGCCATTCCACCAGCGTTCGTTACCCATGTTCTGGCAGTTTAAAAAATAATAGTGAAACAGCATTGACAATGCCACAGGACCATTATTCAAATTAATTTTTGCAAGTAATTCAGGATTGGGTATTTCATCCAAATCGCTTACCAGAACCAAATCATCATCGCCTGCTAATGCTGTTGCTGCATGTAAAGCATTGCGCTGTTCATTTTCAAGTTTCCATGCGGCACTGCCGGGAGTGTATGTTGTTATGGTTGTAGTGGCAGCAATATCCAAACCATCCGTTTTTTGGTTTATAGGCAGATACGTAATTTTATGCAGCCATGGTTTAAAGCGATTTTTATTTTCTTCAAAATAATATGGCTTGGGTTTGCCGGAGTGTGTAATATTCGACTCTGCAATTACAAAATGGTCTGCTGTTGCATCCAGCAATTTTAACCGGAACTCCAGCAATTCCAGTTCATTAAAAAAAGTAAAGCAGTCTATAATTTTCATGTAACGTATTTAAAAGTACTGCTGCACAAAACGATACAGGTTAAAGTCAGGTTCCTGCATTTTTTGTTCCAGCTGTTTTTTTAAGTTTTCTTTTGAAAGCTGTTTCATTTTTTGCTGCTGAATAAGTAAATATGCTTTTTCAGCCAGCAGCCAGATTTTTTTGTTGTTATGCTGCTGTTGCAACCATTCATCAACCGCCTGTAATAATTGAGTGGTACCCGTTTTTTGAGAAGCGATTGTTTTTACAATTTTAACCTGCTCCTGCTGCCTGCTAAAAGCAGGCGCCAGCATTTGCTGCAGGTTTTTTACAAACAAATCTGCTTCGGGCCTGTCGGCCTTATTAACCACAAAAATATTTGCAATTTCCATCAGCCCTGCTTTCATGGTTTGTACTTCGTCTCCGGCTTCCGGCACCACCACCACCACAGTTGCATCAGCCAATCCTGCAACTTCAATTTCACTTTGCCCCACTCCTACTGTTTCCACAATTATATAATCAAACGGCGCTGCTTTTATTAAATCAGTTATCTCAATAATTTTTGGATGCAGCCCGCCCAGCGAACCTCTTGTTGCCAATGAACGTATAAAAACATTGGGGTTGTTATACCATTCACTCATGCGTATACGGTCGCCCAGCAAAGCTCCTAAATTGAATGGTGAAGAAGGGTCGACACAAAGCACCGCCACTTTCTTATTGCGGTTTACCAGTTCACCAATCATTGCATCCACTAATGTACTTTTCCCTGCACCCGGCGGCCCGGTTATACCAATTACCGGCGTATTAGTTTGTGGCAGCAGTTGTAAAAACTCCTGGTAGCCGGGTTGTTCGTTTTCTATAAGCGAAATACTGCGTGCCAATGTTTTAATATTGCCGCTTTGTATTTCGTTTAAAAATTGTTGCCACATACGGCAAAGTAATATCAAAAAGTTTACAATAAACAGCTGAAATTTTATTCCTTAAATGATAGTGTGCTTGTTATCTTTACTGCTTATTTGCGGCAAAACTTTCATGGCAATATCTGCAGTCATCATAACAAAAAACGAAGGCCATATTATTGGCACTACCCTTGCAACGCTTGCGGGTGTTGTAAATGAAATAATTATTGTTGACAGTGGCAGTACAGATGATACCATTTCTATTTGTAAAAACTTTGGCGCAACAGTAATTGAAACCACCTGGGATGGGTATGGCGCCAATAAAAATAAAGGCATAGATGCCGCAGCCAATGACTGGATTTTAAATATAGATGCAGATGAAGCGTTGGATGAAACGCTCCGGCAATCAATAATACAGGCGCAGCTTAAAGATGATAACACGGTGTATGAGTTCAACTTTAAAAATTTTTTTTGTGGTAAATGGATTCGCTTTGGCGAATGGAGCGGCGACAAGCATGTAAGGCTTTTTAACCGCAACAAAATACGCTGGAACAGTGCGGCCGTTCATGAATCCTTAACTATTGACAGCAATACTGTTGCTATACAATTAAAAGGAAACATTTTACACTATACCACACACAGCCTTGATGAGTACATTGGCAAAACTGTTTTATATGCAAAGCTGAATGCCCAGAAATATTTTGCTAAAGGAAAAAAAGCCGGTTTTTTTAAACTACGAATTGCTCCCGCTTTTGCTTTTTTACAGCATTATATTTTAAGGCTTGGTTTTTTAGATGGCTGGGAAGGTTATTTAATTGCACGTACTACCAGCTGGTACACTTTTTTAAAGTATAGTTATTTAAAAGAGCTGTATCAAAAACAAAAAAAATAATTAATGACGAATTTCATTCCCATATTTCCTTTAGGTATTGTTGTTTACCCCGGTGAACAGTTGAACCTGCATATTTTTGAACCAAGGTATAAGCAGCTTATTAATGAATGTGCCGAAACTAAAAAACCTTTTGGCATACCATCCGTAATTAACGACCAGGTAAAAGATACAGGCACCCTGGTAAAAGTGCTTGAAGTAAGTAAGATTTACGATGATGGTAAAATGGATATAAAAACCGAGGGGGTTGAAGTTTTTACCATACTGGAAGTAATAAAGCAACTGCCCGATAAATTATACAGCGGCGCCATTGTAAATTACCCGGCCAACTCCTTTTACGGTAACAGGCCTTTAATGGAAACCATTATTTCAGCCGTAAGAGAATTGCACAAACTGCTTAAAGTAACCAAGGAGTTTCAAAAACCTGATGATGAATTGTGGAGTTACGATGTAGCGCATCATGCCGGCCTGTCGCTGGAAGAAGAATATGAATTACTGCAACTGTTACATGAACTGCAGCGGCAGGAATACCTGAAACGCCACCTGAAAAAAGTGATGCCTGTAATTGCCGAAATGGAATCGCTTAAAAAAAGAATAAAACTAAACGGGCACTTTAAAGATTTAAAGGGTTTTGATGTATAGCCCCTCCGCCCCTAAAGGGGAACTGATTGCGAGGAAGATTAATACGAAGTATAATTGATTCTACAATTAGAAAATCTATAAATCATTTCCCCAGAAATTTGCTTTTTCTAAAAAATTATAAAATCATCTAAGAAGGTTTTATTCGTTTTTTATTTACCGCATTTACCGTTACTTTTGCACGCCATTTCAGGCACAGCTATACACCATGCCAAAAGACAATTCAATTAAATCGGTACTTATTATAGGCAGCGGCCCCATTATTATTGGCCAGGCCTGCGAATTTGATTACAGCGGAACGCAAGCTGCCCGCAGTTTACGTGAAGAAGGTATAAAAGTCATCCTCATCAACAGCAACCCCGCCACTATTATGACGGACCCGATGATGGCCGACAAAGTTTATTTGTTGCCATTAACGGTGGAAAGCATTGAGCAGATTTTGGAAGAAAACCAAATTGACGCTGTATTACCAACAATGGGTGGCCAAACAGCTTTGAACCTTTGTAAAGAAGTGGATGAACTGGGTATTTGGGAAAAACACAATGTAAGACTGGTTGGCGTTGATATTAAAGCCATTGATAAAGCGGAAGACAGGGAAAAATTCCGCCAGTGGATGATTGAAATGGGCATCCCGGTTTGTCCCGCTAAAATTGCCAACAGCTTTTTAGAAGGTAAAGAGTTTGCCCAGGAAATTGGCTTTCCGTTGGTACTGCGTCCTTCCTTTACTTTAGGTGGTACCGGTGGTGGTATTGTATTTAAGAAAGAAGAACTGGACGAAGCACTTAACCGTGCCCTTAGCGCCAGCCCCATACATGAAGTACTGGTGGAAAAGGCAGTGCTTGGCTGGAAAGAATTTGAGCTGGAACTGTTACGGGATGCTGCCGACAATGTTGCCATTATTTGTACGGTTGAGAATTTTGACCCAATGGGTGTGCACACCGGCGACTCCATCACCGTTGCGCCAGCAATGACACTTAGTGATACCGGTTTCCAGTTAATGCGTAATACCGCTATTAGTATGATGAGGGCGCTGGGCAATTTTGCCGGTGGCTGTAATGTGCAGTTTGCCATGAATCCGCAAACGGAAGAAATTATTGTGGTGGAAATTAACCCACGTGTAAGCCGTTCATCTGCGTTAGCAAGTAAAGCAACGGGTTATCCTATTGCAAAAATTGCTGCTAAACTGGCTGTGGGTTATAATTTAGATGAACTGAAAAATCAAATCACACAATCAACATCTGCCTATTTTGAGCCCGTGCAGGATTATGTGATTGTAAAAATACCCCGCTGGAATTTTGATAAGTTTAAAGGTGCCAACGACACACTGGGTTTCCAAATGAAATCTGTTGGTGAAGTAATGGGTATTGGAAGAAGCTTTGCGGAGGCAGTGCAAAAAGCTTGTCAGAGTTTAGAAAACGAAGCTGTTGGTTTAGGTTATTACGGCAAAAGCCTGATGCATGCTGATGAACTGGTGGAGTATATTAAAATACCAAAGTGGGACCGCATCTTCCGCATTAAAGATGCACTAATGGCCGGCGCCAGTGTTAAACGCATTTGCGAAAGCACTAAAATTGACCGCTGGTTTATTTACCAGATTCAAAAAATATGCGATTGCGAAAAAGCCATTGCACAATACGACCTTAAAACATTACCGGACGAATTGCTGAAAGAAGCCAAATATTTAGGCTTTAGTGATGAACAGATTGTGCGGATAATGAAAGAGGAAGATGCAGAAGCCATCTATGATAGAAGAAAAGCTATGGGCTTAACCCGTGTGTTTAAAATGGTGGATACCTGCAGTGCAGAGTTTGAAGCTAAAACACCCTACTTCTATAGTACGTTTGAAAACAAACCATCGCAAGGCACATTACCAAGCAACGAAAGCAAGGTTAGTGATAAAAAGAAAATAATTGTTTTAGGCAGCGGCCCCAACCGTATTGGCCAGGGTATTGAATTTGATTACTGCTGCGTACACGGTTTGCTGGCTATTAAAGAAGCAGGATACGAAGCAATAATGGTTAACTGTAACCCTGAAACCGTTTCAACAGATTTTGACATTGCCGACAAATTATATTTTGAACCCGTTTTCTGGGAGCACCTGTGGGAAATTATTGAACACGAAAAACCTTATGGTGTAATTGTGCAGTTGGGCGGGCAAACAGCATTAAAGCTGGCAAAGCGTTTAACTGAAAAAGGAATTAAAATTGTAGGCACCTCATTCGACAGTATGGATATTGCCGAAGACCGTGGCCGTTTCAGCGATATGCTGAAAGAGCTGGGCATTCCTTATCCAAAATATGGTACTGCATATAATACGGATGAAGCCATTGAAGTGGCAAACGAAGTGGGTTACCCGGTGTTAATTCGCCCAAGCTATGTTTTAGGCGGACAAAGAATGCGTATTGTAATTAATGATGAAGAACTGGAAAAAGGTGTATTGAGTTTGATTAAACATTTGCCCGGTAACAAAATTTTGATTGACCATTTCCTTGACCGTTGCCAGGAAGCAGAAATTGATGCCATTTTTGATGGTAAAGATTTTCATGTAATGGGCGTGATGGAACATATTGAGCCGGCTGGTATTCATAGTGGTGACAGTAATGCAGTATTACCACAGTTTAACCTGTCTCCATTAGTTGTGCATACCATGGAAGAGTACGCAGAAAAAATTGCAAGGGCATTAAATATACAAGGCCTCATCAATATACAATTTGCTATTAAAGATGGTAACGTGTATGTAATTGAAGCCAACCCAAGAGCAAGCCGCACCACACCGTTTATTGCAAAAGCTTATCAAATACCTTACCTGAACATTGCTACCAAAGTAATGATGGGTGAGGCCAAACTGAAAGATTATAAGTTTGAGAAAAAGCTGAAAGGCTTTGCCATTAAAGAGCCGGTATTCTCTTTCAATAAATTTCCCGGTGTAAATAAAGAGCTGGGGCCCGAAATGAAAAGCACGGGTGAAGCCATCCGCTTTATTAAAGATTTAAAAGACCCTTACTTCAGGCAGTTGTATAAAGAGAGGAGTATGCACTTGAGTAAGTAAGATATTAGCAATTAAAGCCACCGTTTGGTGGCTTTTTTATTACGTAATCAGATTAATTAAATATATTTCTGCAAAAATTGATGTAACGCTTATGCAGATAATACAAAGTATTCAAAACAGGATTTATGAAATAAGGGGTGAACGGGTAATGCTGGACAGGGATTTGGCCAACCTTTATGAGATTGAAACCCGTGTACTTAACCAGGCAGTAAAACGTAACATAAAGCGTTTTCCAAAAGATTTTATGTTTCAGCTTACTCAAAGAGAATTTGACGATTTAAGATTTCAAATTGAAGGTTCAGAAACGGGCAACTCTTTGACATCACAAATTGTGATATCAAAGCAAAGAGGTGGTATCAGGCATTTACCCTTTGCCTTTACCGAACAGGGCGTAGCCATGCTAAGTGGCGTAATAAATTCAGACAAAGCCATTAACATGAACATTGCCATTATGAGGGCTTTTGTGGCAGTGAGGCAAATTTTGTTAAAGCAAAATGATATTAAAGAACAATTAAGGGAAATAAAAGAACGGATTGGTGAACATGATGCACAATTAAACCAGATTTACGATGCAATGGAAAACCTGCTGGACGAAAAAGCTGCTCAAAGGAAATGGGAAGACCTGGAGCGGATTGGGTTTAAAAAATAGCTCAGTAATTTCTTCGTAACCTTGCTTTAAACAACCCTCTTTGCACCGCTATTTTATCATCAACAAACCATACAATATGGTGTCGCAGTTCATCAGCTCACACAAAGTAGGGCTGCTGGGGGACTTGGACTTTGATTTTCCTGAAGGCACACATGCAATTGGCCGGCTGGATAATGAAAGTGAAGGGCTGCTGATATTAACCACCGATAAAAGAGTAACACGGTTATTATTTTTAGCAGCGCAGCCGCACCAGCGTACTTATTTAGTAATGGTGCAAAATGAAATTACTCCAACAACACTACAGCAGTTACAAAATGGCGTAACCATCAGAATTAAAGATGGTGAGTACTACACTGCAAAACCAACAGCAATAGAAATTATCAAAAACCCAACCAGTCTATATTCTTACGCAACCGACAAAAGGGAAGCTTATCCGCACACCTGGTTGCTGATAACATTAACCGAAGGAAAATTCAGGCAGGTGCGAAAAATGGTATTGGCAGTAAGGCACCGTTGTTTGCGGCTCATACGATTATCAATCAGCAATCTTCATTTAAATAACCTGCCGCCGGGTGAAGTAAAGGAACTGACAGCAGTTGATTTTTTTAACCAGTTGGGTATTAAACAACCTAGCTAACAGGTTATAATTTTTGTTTATAAAACATCAATTACCTAACTTGAAGAATGCCCCAGCCCTACAGCATACCTGTGTACAAAACAGCGCCGGTAATACGCCTGCTGGTACCGTTTATTGCGGGCATATTGCTGCAATGGTATTTTAAAATTCCCCTGCAGCAAATTATTGCAGCGTTTGTATGTTTTACAATTGCGTATACATTGTTTTTTTTATTACCGCTGTCATTACGTTTTAAATTACAAGCTGCACAGGGCCTTTTGCTCAATGTCATTTTATTAAGTGTGGGCTTATTTATTACATGGAATAAAGATGTGCGGCATAACAAAAACTGGTACGGTAATTTTTATACTGATTCATCATACTTAGTTGTTCGTATTAATGAACCGCTGGTTGAAAAAGCAAAATCCTTTAAAGCAGATGCTGTGGTGGAAACGGTTGTTACAAACAATACCGCACAACCCACCAATGGAAAACTGTTACTGTACTTTTCAAAAGACTCCATCACACCGCAATTACAGTACGGCGATAAAATTTTAATTCATAAAAAACTGCAGGCAATTAAAAACTCCGGCAACCCCGGCGCTTTTAATTATGAACGTTATGCGGCTTTTCAGCAAACCTTTCATAATGTATTTTTAAAACAACAGGATTGGGTTGTGCTGAATGATAAAAATGTAAATGGTTTTAAACAGTTTTTATTTATTGCAAGAGAAAAAATCCTTACAACTCTCCGCAACAACCTTGCCGCTGAAAAAGATGAACTGGGTATTGCAGAAGCCTTACTAATTGGCTACACTAACGATTTGGATAAAGACTTGGTGCAGGCTTACAGCAATACCGGTGTTGTGCATATTATTGCTATATCAGGCATGCACTTAGGTTTAATTTATGTAATGCTGGTTTGGATTTTTGCAAGAACACCAATGATTAAAAAATCTAAGTGGCTGCAGGCAGTTTTAATTTTAGCAAGTCTGTGGTTGTTTTCTTTATTAACCGGCGGCTCAGCATCTGTTATACGCTCGGCCGTAATGTTTACATTTATTACGCTGGGCAAAACACTGTTTGAAAAAAAGTCTTCCATATTCAGTTCACTGGCGGCATCGGCTTTTGTTATGCTGTGTTACAATCCGTATTATTTGTGGGATGTTGGGTTCCAGCTTTCTTACTTAGCCGTTACAGGTATTGTAATTTTTCAAAAGCCTATTTATAATTTGCTGTATGTAAAAAATAAATGGGTTAATAAAGTGTGGCAGTTAACCGCAGTTTCGCTGGCTGCGCAAATACTCACCTTCCCGGTTTGTATTTATTACTTTCACCAGTTTCCTAATTTGTTTTTAATAACCAATGTAATTGCTGTGCCGCTTTCCACCATTATCTTATTTGCAGAAATTGCATTAGTGGCTTTTGCATGGGTGCCTTTTGTGAGTGATTATTTAGGCAAACTTACAGGCTGGCTGGTATGGTTTATGAATAAAATTATTTTATGGATAAACGATATTGGCTTTGCGGTGTGGGATAAAATTCCATCCACCGTTTTAACCACCTGGTTGTTATATACCACCGTTATTTGTTTTTGTGCATGGCTGATAAATAAAAACAAAACTGTTTTACGTGTTGCATTAATTGCACTGCTGGGTTTTGTAGCAGTACATGCTTATGAAAACTGGACGGTTAAGAACCAGCAGAAAATAATTGTTTACAATGTACCCAAACAACAGGCTATTGATTTTGTAAATGGCAACAACTATACTTTTATTGGCGACAGTATTTTATTACAGGATGGTATGCTGCAAAATTTTCATTTAAAGCCGGGGCGTATTGCGCTGCAACTGAACAACCGGCTTGACTCGGTTACTGCATTTAACAACCTGGCGCCTTTTTACATGTTTGGCAGCAAAAAGGTATTGGTAATTGACAAACCTCTTTTGTTTGAAACCCCAAAGCAAAAAATAAACGTTGATTTAATAATTATTTCCAAAAGCCCCAAATTATATATGGAACAATTGGCGCAAACCTTCAATTGCAGCCAGTTTATAGCCGATGCTTCTAACAGTTTGTGGAAAATTGAGAAATGGAAACAAGACTGTGATAAGCTAAATTTGCGCTTTCATTCAATTCCGGAAAAAGGCGCTTACGTATTGGATTTGTAGTTGCATAAAAAATGTTGATTTATAATCAGCCGTTAAAGTGATTGCGACGCAACGATGATGCCACAGGGTACTGAAGCCGGTATCAAAAAATCAACCTTCCCCAACATGAACAAGAAGATTCAATCGGCACTTATTTCTGTTTTTTATAAAGACGGGCTGGAAAATATTGTGCAGGAACTTAGCCGCCTGGGTGTAACTATTTACAGCACCGGCGGTACACAAAAATTTATTGAAGATTTAAAAGTGCCCTGCGTTCCTGTTGAATCGCTGACAAGCTATCCTTCTATTTTGGGTGGCCGTGTAAAAACTTTGCACCCGGTTGTATTTGGTGGTATTTTAGGCAAGCGTGACGATGCACAGCATGTGGCTGAAATGAAGCAATACAATATTCCTGATATTGATTTGGTGATTGTGGATTTATACCCTTTTGAAGAAACGGTTGCAAATACAAAAGATGAAACGCTGATTATTGAAAAGATTGATATAGGCGGACCGAGTATGATACGTGGCGCTGCAAAAAATCATAAAGATGTTGTGGTGGTGGCTGCGAAAAAAGATTACCATACACTGGAGCAGATTTTAAAAGAACAAAATGGTGAAACAAGTTTGGAACAGCGCCGCATGTTTGCCATTAAAGCCTTTGATGTTTGTACGGGTTATGATTTGGCCATATCAAATTATTTTAACGGAACTGGTTTTGTAAACCCGTTTAATAAAACTAAATCGGTATTGCGTTATGGCGAAAACCCACACCAGCAAGGAATTTTTTATGGTAACCAGGATGAAATTTTTGACAAACTGCACGGCAAAGAATTATCGTATAACAACTTGGTGGATGTAGATGCCGCAGCGCAAATAATAAGTGAGTTTACCGATACCACTTTTGCAATTATTAAGCATACCAATGTTTGCGGTATTGCCCAACGCCCTACTGTTAAGGAAGCATGGGATGCAGCGTTGGCCGGCGACCCTGAAAGTGCTTTTGGCGGCGTGCTGGTTTGCAACACTACTATTGATAAAGCAACTGCAATTGCTATTAATGAAATATTTTTTGAAGTGTTAATTGCTCCGGCTTTTGACGGCGATGCACTGGATATTTTAAAAACAAAAAAGAACCGCATTTTATTGGTGCAGAAAAAAGCAGTGGCTGCACCAGGCCAAAACCGTACTGTGCTTAATGGTATTTTAGCACAGCAAAACGATATTGGCAATTATACCGATTGGAAAGAAGTGGGCGGCAGGGAATCATCTGTAACAGAACGGGAAGATTTAACTTTTAGTAATCTTGTGTGCAAGCATTTAAAGAGCAATGCCATTGCTTTAGTAAAAAATAAGCAGTTGATTGGCAAAGGTTGCGGGCAAACATCCCGTATTGATTCATTACGCCATGCCATTGAAAAAGCAAAGCAGTTTAAATTTGATTTGAATGGTGCGGTGTTGGCCAGTGATGCATTTTTTCCTTTTGATGATTGTGTAAAAATTGCAGATGCGGCTGGCATCAGCGCATTTATTCAGCCCGGTGGTTCCATACGTGATAATGACTCAATAGAATTTTGCCAGCAGCATAATTTGGCAATGGTGATTACGGGCATGCGGCATTTTAAACATTAATAACAAATACAATTGCTGCTTCGCAGCAAATAATATTGCCACAGAGGCGCTGAAACACTGAATAAAACAGTTTTTAATTTCTGTGCTTCTGTGTAATCAGTGGCAATAAAATATTAAGCGAAGCTTAATAAGTATTCTTTCATAAAACCATGCTCTCATCTAAAACAACAAAACAAAAAGCCATTTTAGCACTTATATGGGTGTGCTTCTTTTGGGGCACCACCTGGATTGCTTCTAAAATTGCAGTAAGCAATGGTGTGCATGGTTTACAGGTGGCGGCCATCAGGCATATTGTTGGTGGAGGACTTTACATTATTTTCTTTTTAATTAAGAAAGAGCCTTTCCCAAAAGGAAAAGAACTTTGGACCACCATTTTTATATTAAGCGTTTTAAATTTCATGCTCAGCAATGGGCTTAGTTATTGGGGCCTGCAATACATCAGCAGTGGTTTAGGTGCCATCATTGGTGCTATTTTTCCTTTATGGATTGTGATAATAAATTTATTTAAGGGCGAAAAATTGCCCCGTAAAGCTTTGGTTGGTTTAATGCTTGGCTTTGGTGGTATCTGCATCATCTTCAGCGACCACCTGAAAGATTTTTTAAACATTGATTTTACGTTTGGTATTATACTTTCGGTGCTGGCAACTATGAGCTGGGCACTGGGCACTATTTACACTAAAAAACATGCAGCCAATTTTAATCCTTATTTTAGTTTGGGTTTGCAAATGTTTATATCGGGCATTATGCTTACGGGTGTAATAAAATCAACCGGGCTGTACATGCCGTTAAAGGATATTCCTGCAAACGCATGGTGGGCTTTATTGTATTTGTTAACCATTGGCTCAGTACTTACGTTTGTAGCATATTTGTACAGTTTGCAGCACTTGCCAACTTCGGTGGCTTCACTATATGCATACATAAACCCCGTGGTGGCAATATTGTTGGGCGCTTTACTCTTTAGTGAAAAACTAAACATGCTTATTGCCATTGGTGGTGCGGTTACCATAGCAGGCGTATATTTGGTAAACAGCGCTTTTAGAAAAGGAAGCTGATAACAACCTTTTTCTATTTTGCCTGTTAAACTCCGGTGAATAATCATTACACATATTTTATTATCCTGGCTGCTTCATTAGCGGGGCCGTTGGCATTAAGCTTTGATAAAAAAGTGGCGTTTTATAAAAACTGGAAGTATCTTTTTCCGGCAATGATTATTCCGGCGCTGCTGTACATTATTTGGGATTTTTATTTTACTGAAAAAGACGTGTGGAGTTTTAACGAAAACTATATTACGGGAATAAAACTGTATAACCTGCCCATTGAAGAAGTATTGTTCTTTTTTATAGTTCCTTATTGTTGTTTGTTTATTTATGAATGTATAAAAGCATACTTCCCCAATCTGCGTAATAAAAAAATGGCAGATGTTTTTTTGATTCTTCTTGCAACAGTATTATGGCTTACCGGTATTTTCTTTTATTATAAATGGTATACCTGCAGCACTTTTGTGGCTACGGCTGCTTTTATCGCTCTTGTTTATACATTACGTAAAAAGTTTACAAATTTTGATGCAGTTATATTTTTAACAGCTTACTGTGTAATGCTGCTGCCTTTTTTAATTGTAAATGGATTTTTAACTGCAATCCCTGTTGTTTTATATAATGATGCAGAAAATTTAGGTTTCAGGATTTATACTATTCCCTTTGAAGATATTTTTTATGGGATGCTATTGATTTTGATGAATGTGGTGATTTATGAAAAGCTGAAAGCGAAAAGCTGAAAGCGAAAAGCCTAAAGCTGAAAGCCTGCGGAGGCCTCATCTAAAAACCAAAAGGTATTTTGTTTTGCTTGCACCATTGCAGCAGGCAAAGTTTTCCCGGCTTTGGAAAATAATTTTTTTACAATAGCTGCTTTATTAGCGCCGCTTACTAAAAAAGCAACATTTTTTGCCCGGTTAATAAAAGGAATGGTAAAGCTGATGCGTTCCATATTTTTTTCTTTCACAAAAATATTTTGCACCCAGTTTTTTTTATCCGTTAACAACGGGCTGCCGGGAAAAACAGAAGCTGTATGCCCTTCTTCACCAATCCCCAATAACACCACATCAAATGGGTGTTTGCTGCTTACATATTTTTTTATAGCAGCTTCATAACGTTGGGCTGATTTTGCAGGAGTAATTTTTTCAGTCAGTACCGCCAGAATATTTTTTTTAGGTACAGGCACATGTTTCAGTAACGCTTCTTTCGCCATTTTATAATTGCTTTCATCACTGCTGTGCGGTACAAAACGTTCGTCGCCAAAAGCAATAATGGTTTGCTTCCACGGAATGTTATTTACAAATGGCGGCTGCGCCAGTAACTCAAATAATAATTTTGGTGTGCTCCCGCCCGATAATGCAATAGTAAAGTTGCCTTTTTCTTTTACTGCCTTATTGCTTTCGTTAACTATAAAATGTGCCGCAGCATTGCTTAATGCAGCAACATCGGGCCATATCGTTTTTATAATGTTTGTCATGTTAGGTGATAGGTATTAGATGACAGATGTTAGATGGCAGATTACTTTCTTTCTGTCAACTATCAGCTATCATCTGTTAACTTATTTTGCTGTCGGCAACACCACCCATTTTTGGCTGAATGGTTTCAATAAACTGGTGGCAGCTTTTGGCCCCCATGTACCTGCCGCATATTTGAGTAATTGTTTCTTCGGATATTTTTTCCATGCAGTTAAAACAGGCATTACAACCTTCCATGCAGCTTCCACCTGGTCGCTACGCATAAACAAAGTAGCATCGCCATCCAATACATCCAGCAACAATGTTTCATACGCTTCAGGCGTTGCTTCTGCGTAAGATTCTTTGTAAGTAAAATCCATTTCAACAGGCTTCAAAGTCATTTCTACGCCAGGCACTTTGCTTTCAAACAACAAACTTATTTCCTGGTCGGGTTGTATAGTTATTACCAGCCTGTTGGCAACCACATCATCTTTAAAAATTTTATGTGGCGTGTTTTTAAACTGTATCATTATTACCGAAGCCTGTTTGGGCAAACATTTACCCGTTGCTAAAAAGAAGGGCACACCTTGCCAGCGTTTATTATTAATTAAAAACTTGCCGGCAATAAATGTTTCTGTGGTTGATGATGGCGCAATATTTTCTTCTTCCAAATATCCTTGTTGCGGTTGTTCATTAATGGTGCCGCTGGTGTATTGCGCCCTCACAATATTTTTAAATACTGTTTGCTCCGTAAACGGTTTAATTTCTTTCAGCACTTTTGTTTTTGCATCCCGTATGTTTTCTGCATCATACTTTTTTGGGCATTCCATTGCAATAAGGCAAAGCAATTGCAGTAAATGGTTTTGCACCATGTCACGTAAAGCGCCGCTGCCATCGTAATAGCCTCCACGCTTGCCCACGCTCACCTGTTCACTCAATGATATTTGCACATGGTCAATAAACTGGTTGTTCCAAACCGGTGAGAAAATTGTATTGGCAAAACGGAACGCCATAATATTTTGCACTGTTTCTTTACCCAAATAATGGTCAATGCGAAACAATTGTTTTTCAGAAAAACGTTTTTGCAAAAACACATTCAGTTTTTTAGCAGAATCTAAGTCTGTACCAAAAGGTTTTTCCACCACAATGCGGTCTAAATTAATTTTAGTGCAAAGTTTGTTTTTATACAAACCATCTGCAGTTGCTTCAATAAACTGCGGCGCAATGGCAAAGTAAAATGTACGCAGGCTGCGTTGCTTATTCTTTTTATCAAAATCTTCTAACTGCTGTTTTAAAATAACAAAAGTGTTGTTTTCTAAAAAGTTGCCCTGCTGGTAAAAAATATTACTGCTGAAAATTTTCCAGTTGTTATCATCCGGTTTACCTGTACGTGAAAAAGCAGTTATGCCTTCAAACAAATCTTTTTTAAACTGTTCGTTATTGTCTTCATTACGGCCAATTAAAAAAATGGCAAAAGTTTCAGGCAAATGCTTGCTGAGGTAAAGGTTGTACAAAGCTGGTATCAGCTTACGCTTGGTTAAATCTCCTGTTCCGCCAAAAATTACAATTGCTGCTGGCAGGTTTGTTTTATTTTGTTTAGCCATAGTATTTTTTTAATTCCAGTTAGTATGAAAGTTTCCTTCTTTGTCAATGCGTTCATAAGTATGTGCACCAAAAAAGTCACGCTGCGCCTGTATAAGGTTTGATGGCAGCCTGCCGGTGCTAAACATATCAAAATATTGTAGGCTGCTGCTGATGCAGGCTGTGCCAATACCATTGTCCATAGCCGTTTGCAACACTTTAGTTACTGCCGTACGTTTTGCAGCAAGCTGCTGATAAAAATTATCATCCAGCAATAAATTGCTGATGTTATCATTGCTTAAATATGCTTTTCTTATATCGTTCAATATTGCAGAACGGATAATGCAGCCGCCTTTCCATATACGCACCACTTCTGCAATATTAATCTGGTATTGATATGTTTCCGATGCTTTATAAAGCAGGTGCATCCCCTGTATATAGCTTACAACAAATCCAAAATACAATGCATCATGCAATTGCTGTATTAATGCGGCCTTATCTGTTACAGTAATTGCAAATGGCTTATGATAGCTTTCAATTTGCAACCGTTCTTTTTTATAAACAGAAATATCCCTTGCTGTAACAGCATCATTAATAGTAGGTGTGGGTACATGCAGTTCCAGTGCACTGTTGCTCGTCCACATACCGGTGCCTTTTTGCCCGGCCCTGTCTAAAATAACATCTACTAATCTTTTGTTTATATCAGCATCATCGGGTTGTAAAAAAACGGTAGCTGTAATTTCAATAAGGAAAGATTGCAGCGGGCCTTTATCCCATGTTGCAAATAGCTGGTGCAGTTCATCATTATTTAAACCCACCACATTTTTTAAAACAGCGTACACTTCACTAATCAGTTGCATCATGGCATATTCAATACCGTTATGCACCATTTTGGTGTAATGGCCGGCACTGCCATTACCTACAAAAGTTACACAAGCGCCTTCGTCACTTTGTGCAGCAATTTTTTCCAGTATCGGCTGCAGCTCTGCATAACCGGCAGCATTTCCCCCGGGCATCATACTCGGGCCAAACCTTGCGCCATCTTCACCACCGCTTACACCCATTCCCGTAAAATGTATGCCGGTATTTTTTAAACGCTCAATACGTTTATCCGTATCGGTGTAATGAGAGTTGCCACCATCAATTAAAATATCGCCTGCCTGTAACAAAGGCGTTATTTCATCTATTACAGCATCTACAATTTTTCCTGCCGGTACCAGCATCATAATACGCCGTGGCGTTTCCAGGCTGTTTACAAATTCCTGCATGGTGGCGGCAGCCTGCACCGGCTTTCCGGTGCTTTCTTCCAGCAAGCGCTTTTGCTGGTCTGCGTTTTTATCATACCCGCAAGCAGCAATGCCGTGGTCTGCAATATTCAGTAACAGGTTTCGCCCCATCGTTCCCAGGCCTATCATTCCAAATTGTGCTTTTTGCATAACAGAATATTTAATCAATAGTACAAAATTATTAATGCCTATGAAGTTAATTGAATGTTAGAACAAATTTTAATTGCTTATAAAATATCCTTTTAATAAAATACCAATATTGTAGATTTACAAAAAACAAACCACATGGAATTTGGAAGAGTGCCGGAAGACCAGCTTAAGAGCATCGACTTTTCGTTACCGGCAGAGCCTGTTTATAATAAAACCATTTTAAAAGGCAAAGCTATTAAAAACCCAAAAGTTTATTTAGGCTGTGCCAAGTGGGGAAGGGAGGAATGGGTGGGAAAAATTTATCCACCTAAAACAAAAGAAAAAGATTTTTTACAGCACTATGTGAATCATTATAACAGCATTGAACTAAATGCCACACATTATAAAGTATATGGCGAAGCTGGTATAAAAAAGTGGGCCGAAAAAGCAGCTGGTAAAGATTTTAAATTCTGCCCCAAATTATACCAGGGCATAACGCACCGTGGCAGCTTAAAAGGCAAGCAGTTTATTACCAACGAATTTTTCAGGGGCATTGTATCGTTTGAGCAATACCTTGGCCCCATATTTATGCAGGTGAGTGATACATTTTCTCCAAAAAGAAAAGAAGAGCTATTTGATTTTTTAAAAACACTGCCAACGGACCTGCAATTTTTTTTAGAAGTGCGCCACCCGGACTGGTTTAAGAAAGATGCCATACGTGAAGAACTGTTTAGCACCCTTACATCTTTAAACATGGGCGCTGTTATTACCGACACTGCAGGCCGCAGGGATTGTGCTCATATGCATTTAACCATACCGAAAGCTTTTATACGTTATGTGGGCAACAGTCTGCACCCAAGCGATTACACCCGTTGCGATACATGGATTGAGCGCATGAAATTTTGGTTAGATAAAGGGTTAGAAGAATTATATTTTTTCATGCACATGCATGATGAAGCCACCTCACCAGAGCTTACAGTTTACCTGGTTGATAAAATGAATGCTGCACTGGGGCTTAATTTAACGAAGCCAACATTTGTTACACAGCAAAACACCTTATTCTAAAACAAAAGCCCCCGCACTGTGGCGAGGGCTTAAGCAATCCAAAACCCTAACAAACTATTTTTTAGTTTTACTTTCAATAGCTATATCACCACTGCCTGAACATTTCAGTTTAAGTGTATGCTTTTCATTAGCAATTGTAATGTAATAGCTGGTATGCCCATCGTAATTAATTTCAGTAGCTGTTTTAGCCAGTGTGTAACCATTGTATTTATTGGCAATAGCCATTGTAACTGACATAGGCAGTTCTTCATTTTTTAAAATTCGTGAAGAACCCACCACTTCCCCATCTTCATTATAGGCAACAGATACTTCTTTGTCATTAAGCCTGAAGTTGGCAAAATAAAATTCATCATTCTTTTCCCAGTTTACATTGCTAACTGTGTTAAACTGCTGTTCAAATGCTTTTTTAACAACAGTACTTACTTTTTCTGGGCCTCTATTTGCAAAGGCGCTTGTAGCAACCAGTAATGTAACTGCTGCTAAAATGGTTTGTAACTTTTTCATAACTATACTTTTTAGGTTTAATAAAACTGCCTTCATGGCTGGCAGTGGTTAATTACATATCAAAAGTATATCGGTGCGTTTTATTGTTGCATAATGATTGATTAAAACACCACCATTTCAGCTTGTATTGTATGAGTGGTTATTAAACAATGTAACCCGCCATGGTTAAAAACCGCTGAAACCCTTTGTGGTAAAAGCTTTGCTGGCATTTCTTAAAAGAATATTAAAACTTGTTTTGATTGTGTTAAAAAGTAAATATGGTTTAAACTCCTTCTGTTAAAAGCCCATCAGTTACCTTTATACAAGTAAAAAACATGAATTACCTGGCACATGCACGGCTTTCCTTTAATATTCCGGATATTTTAACCGGCAATATGATTAGTGATTTTGTAAAAGGTAAACAGCAATTTGATTATCCTGCCGGTATACAAAAAGGCATTCAGTTACACAGGGCTATTGATGCGTATACAGACAGTCACCCTGTAACACATCAAATGAAGGAATACTTCAGGCCGCATTACAGGTTGTATGCAGGTGCGTTTTGTGATGTGGTGTACGATCATTTTTTGGCGAACGATAAAGCTGAGTTTGAAACAGATAAGGTATTGCAAGACTTTGCTTCAAATGTATACCTGCAGTTAGAAAACAACGAACAATTACTGCCGGAGTATTTTAAAAAAATGCTGCCATACATGAAAACACAAAACTGGCTGTATAATTATAAAAGCCTTGATGGAATAGAAAAAAGCTTTGGCGGGCTGGTGAGGCGTTCTAAATATTTAACAGAAAGTGCTGCAGCTTTTAATATTCTTAAAACAGACTATTCAAAATTGCAGGAATTATATAAACAGTTTTATCCTGAGCTAAAGTTGTTTACCGCACATCAATTACAGGATTTATAAATAGGCCGTTTCTTTTATCTTTGAAAAAATTGATCGTCATGAAAAAAATATTGTTATCATTTACTTTTTCAGTATTTGTTATTGCTGCGTCATTTGCACAGGCAAAATTGCCGGCTGTTGATAAGTCGCCAATGGATATGAGTTATTATCCCAATGGTTATCCCGTTTCTAAAATACAGGACAAACCAACAGATCCTTTAATGGCAAGAGTAATTTACAGCCGCCCTATGAAAAATGGCCGTGTTGTTTTTGGCGATTTACTGGAATATGGAAAAGTTTGGCGGCTGGGCGCTAATGAAGCTACAGAAATAGAGTTTTATCAAAATGCAAAAGTGGGCAACACAAAAATTAAAAAGGGCCGTTACACTATGTACTGCATTCCTTATGAAGATAAATGGACGGTGATAATTAATAAAGACACCGATACCTGGGGTTCTTTTAAATATGACAGCAAAAAAGACATAGCAAGAGTGGACGTGCCTGTACAAAAGCAAACAGAAATTACCGAAGCCTTTTCTATGGTATTTGAAAAAGCTGCTACGGGCTCTAATTTAATTATGGCATGGGATGATGTTAAAGTAAGCCTGCCCATTGTATTTTAAACAGCCTTTTATTTTATGACCAAAATAAAACCGGTAATAGCTATCATTTTTGCAGCTTGCTTTATTGTAAGCTCCTGTAATGAAAACAAAACAGCCGGCGAATCAACTGCGGCAAAAGCAGAGTTGCCAAAGCAAATTATTGAACCGGCCAATCCTTATGCAGAAGTTGATAAATCGCCACTTGATATCAGCTATTACCCTGTGAATTATCCCAAGCAGTTAATGGACAAAAACGATTCTGCAGCATTGGCAGTAAGGGTTATTTACAGCAGGCCGCATAAAATGGGCCGTGCTATCTTTACTAAAGAAGGGCCTCCAAAATCAATTTTGCAATATGGCAAATATTGGCGGCTGGGCGCCAATGAGGCTACAGAAATTGAGTTTTTTAAACCGGTAACAATTAATAACAGGCCAATTGCAAAGGGCCGTTATATTATTTATTGCATTCCCAACCCGGGCAAATGGACGATTGTATTAAACAACAACCTGTTTTCATTTGGATTACACCAGGACAGTACAAAAAATTTAATGCAATTTGATATTCCTGTACAGCAAACCAATGATGATATAGAGTATTTTACCATGGTATTTGAAAAATCGTTAACCGGGGCTGATTTAATAATGGCATGGGGTAGCCTTAAAGCAAGGTTGCCCATATCATTTTAAAATATACTTTCTTTTATAAGGCTGCCGCCTTCAATATTTTTATTGATATTTACAGTATGTGCGGCATTTCAGGAATATTATCTGCGGAAAGGGAACAACTGCCTGTTTTTCCTTTAAAAAAAATGCTGCAGGCAATACAGCATCGTGGGCCGGATGGTGAAGGCATTTGGCAAAACGTTACTAAAGATGTGTTGCTTGGGCATCGCCGCCTTGCGGTTATAGATTTAAGTAATGCCGCAGCACAACCCATGCACTTTGCCAGCCGCTACACTATTGTACATAATGGTGAAATTTACAACTATAAAGAGCTGCGTTCCTATTTGCAGCAGCAGGATTATATTTTTAAATCGCAATCGGATACAGAAGTAATACTGGCGGCATACGATTTTTGGAAAGAGCGCTGCCTGCAGCATTTTGACGGCATGTTTGCTTTTGCCATTTGGGATGAAAAAGAACAAACTCTGTTTGCAGCCCGTGACCGCTTTGGCGAAAAACCGTTTTACTATTTTGAAAACGATCAATATTTTTTATTTGCCAGCGAAATGAAAGCACTGTGGGCTGCCGGCGTGAAAAAAGAAGCGGAAGAAAAAATGCTGTTGAATTACCTGGCGCTGGGGCAGGTGCAAAATGCAGCAGACAAAGAATATACTTTTTATAAAAACATTTGGGCACTGCCACCGGCGCATTATTTAAAATACATTCCTGCACTAAAAAAAGTAGCCATTAAAAAATACTGGCACTTAGATAAAGAGAAGCAAATTGATATTACCGAAGATGAAGCCATAGAAAAATTCAATGCGCTTTTTATCAACTCAATTAAAAAAAGATTACGCAGCGATGTTGCTGTTGGCACCAGCCTCAGCGGCGGGCTGGACAGTTCATCCATTGCAGCTCTAATAAATGAAACAACAGGTAACCAGCAAACATTTTCTGCTGTATTTCCCGGTTTTGTAAAAGATGAATCAGCTTACATTCAGTTGCTTGCAGAAAAATTCAGTTTTACCAATCATACTACTCAGCCTTCGGCACAGAGTTTACTGCAGGATTTTGAAAAACTATGCCGGTTCCAGGAAGAACCATTTATATCATCAAGTGTTTTTGCACAATACAAAGTTTTTGAGCTGGCAAAACAAAACAATGTTACTGTTTTGCTGGATGGCCAGGGTGCCGATGAAACACTGGCCGGTTACCATAAATACATCAGCTGGCATTTACAACATTTGCTAACACATAATTATGCAGGAGAGCGCAGAAAGCTAATGGCAGCGTTAAGAAAGAATAAAGCTGCTTTTTCCTGGGGTATTAAAAATTATTTTGCAGCATTTTTGCCAATGCATGCAGCCATGTATTTAGAGCGAAAAGAATATTACCAGGTGCTTAATCATCCTGATATTAGCCCTGATTATTTAAAACAGCATTTGCGTGGCAAAGAATGGGAAGGCATTCATAAATCGCCTGTTACAAAATTAAACGACATACTGCACTACAATGTAATTGAATTTGGGCTGGAAGAATTACTGCGCTATGCAGACCGCAACAGTATGGCGCATGGTTGTGAAGTGCGTTTGCCATTTTTAGATCATACATTGGTTGAATTTATTTTTTCGTTACCATCACCTTTAAAAATTAACGAAGGTTATACAAAATGGCTGTTACGAAAAGCAATGGATAAAAAACTACCGGACGAAATAGTATGGCGAAAAGATAAAGTTGGATATGAACCCCCGCAAAAAGAATGGATGGAAAACTCACTGATGCAGGAATACATTCAAGAGGCTAAAAAGAAATTGGTAAATAAGGGGTTACTGCAAAATAAAGTGCTAACTAAAAAAATAACGCCCAAAGAAGCCATTGCTGCTAATAACTACGACTGGAGATATTTATGCGCTGCACAGTTTATTTAAAATTATTTCGTCAACTTTGTCCTCTAAAATTAATTATTACAGATGAAGCCAGCTACTAAGTTTGTGCATGCAGGTATGGAACCCGATCCTTCTACCGGCGCTATAATGACACCAATATATCAAACCAGTACTTATGTGCAGGCAGCACCCGCCACACATAAGGGATATGAATATGCCCGCAGCCAAAACCCCACACGTACCGCTTTGGAAAAAGCATATGCCGAAATAGAAAATGCCAAGCATGCTTTGGCATTTGGCAGTGGCGTGGCGGCAACCGACAGTGTAATAAAATTATTAAACCCCGGCGATGAAGTAATTGCAGGCAGTGATATGTATGGTGGCAGTTACCGCCTTTTTAGCAAAGTGTGGGAACGCTACGGTATTAAATTTATTTATGTTGATACAACAGACACGGCCAATATAAAAGCAGCCATTACTGCCAGTACAAAATTAATTTGGGCAGAAACTCCTACAAACCCGTTAATGAATATTACAGATATTGAAGCTGTTGCCGCAATTGCAAAACAAGCAGGCGCATGGCTTTGTGTAGATAATACTTTTGCATCACCCGCTTTACAAAATCCATTAAACCAGGGTGCAGATATTGTAATGCACAGTGCCACCAAATATTTAGGCGGCCATAGCGATGTTATACAAGGCGCTTTAATGATGAACGATGATGCACTGAGAGAAAAATTATATTTTATTCAAAAAAGCTGCGGTGCAGTACCTGGACCGCAAGATTGTTTTTTAGTATTACGTGGTATAAAAACACTGGGGCTGCGCATGAAAGCGCATTGTGAAAATGGCGAAAAAATTGCACACTGGTTACGTAACAATCCAAAAGTGGCAAAAGTATATTGGCCCGGTTTTGAGGATAATACCGGTTATGCTATTGCAAAAAAGCAAATGACAGGTTTTGGTGGTATGATAAGTTTTGAATTAAAGAATGATGATGTGAATGAAGCCAAACGTGTTTTATCCTCCACACATTTATTTTCGCTGGCAGAAAGTTTGGGCGGCGTGGAAAGTTTAATTAATCATCCTGCAAGTATGACACATGCCAGCATACCACGGGAAGAAAGAATTAAAAATGGTTTATCCGATTCACTTATCCGCCTGAGTGTTGGTATTGAAGATGCTGATGATTTAATGGAAGATTTAAATAAAGCAATTGGCTAACCAATTGCTTTTTCAATTTCTTTATCGGGCACCAGCCACATAATGGCTACAATAAAAAATATAGCTACAGAAATATAACCGCTTACCCAGGCCAGCCCCGCTGCCGATGTATAAAGTACTATGCTTAATATTCCTTTACGGGTTTGCCGTTTCATCAAAAGTTTAATTTGATGATTGTTCTGATTACAGCTTTCAATTACTTTTTGCAAAATGGTGTATGATATGCCGCAAACATTCAGCAGCAGTGCATAAATCATAACCGGCAAGGATGCAAAATGATTTTCACCCACCCACCCGGTTACAAAAGGAACAAGCGACAGCCAAAACAACAGGTTTAAGTTAGCCAGCATAATGCCCGAAGAAAAATTTTTTGCCAGGTGCAGCAGGTGATGGTGATTGCCCCAGTAAACGCCTACAAATAAAAAACTCATTACATAACTGATAAATACAGGCAACAATGGTTCTAATGCAGCAAGGTCGGTGCCATGCGGCGCCTTTAACTCAAGCACCATAATCGTAACAATAATAGCCAATACTCCATCGCTAAAAGCTTCCAGCCGGTTTTTGTTCATTGCAAAATATTTGTCGTGTAAATTACATTTAGTTTATCAACTATGAACAGGAAACTAACAACATTATTGGATGAAAAAGTGCAGCAATACAATAATATTTCTTTTATTAAAACTGATCCCGTTTCAATTCCTCACCGCTTTACAAAATTGCAGGATATTGAAATTGCAGGTTTCTTTGCTGCCATATTTGCGTGGGGCAACCGCACTACCATCATTAATAAAACAACCGAGCTGCTGCAGATAATGGATAATGCTCCGCATGATTTTGTGCTTAACGCAGATGCAGCTGCACTTACCCGCTTGGAAAGCTTTAAACACCGCACTTTTAACACCACTGATTTATTGTATTGCATGGAATTTTTTAAACACCATTACTCAAACAACACATCACTTCAAACCGCCTTTACAAAATGGATGCATAAAACCGATGCTGATGTTGAAAATGCTTTAACAGGTTTTCATCATTATTTTTTTTCGCTGCCATATATACCGGAACGCACCCGCAAGCATATTGCCACACCACAAAAAAAATCAAGCTGCAAAAGGCTGAATATGTTTTTACGGTGGATGGTGCGGCAGGATGATTGCGGCGTTGACTTTGGCATATGGAAAAACATAAAACCGGCCCAGCTTATTTGCCCGCTGGATGTACATGTGGCAAGGGTTGCAAGAAATACAGGTTTACTGCAACGCACACAAAACGACTGGCAGGCCGCCGTGGAGTTAACCGGCAATTTGCGTACATTAGATGCACAGGATCCGGTTAAATACGACTTTGCTTTATTTAGCCTTGGGGTATTGGAAAAATATTAAACAGCATGAGCAACGCAGCATTAATACAATCTGTTAACAGCTACCTTCAACTGCAACTGCCCGAAACTATTACCGCAGAAAAACTGCAACAGGAACTGGCTGCATTTGTAAACAACCTTATTAATACCAATTTTGAAAAACTGGTAAGCCTGCTTTACCGTATTGATGTAAGTGAAATAAAACTGAAAGAGCTGCTTAAAAATAATGAAGACAAAAATGCAGGCGAAATTATTGCTGCTTTAATAATTGAACGGCAGCAGCAAAAAATAAAAAGCCGGCAGGAGTTTGGGCGGGATGATGATATTAGTGAGGAGGAGAAGTGGTAAAGCAGATGCTTGTAACCATTGATATGCTATGCTTTAGTTATTGACATATTTTTGTTGAAAAACAATCAATCTTTTATTGCGCCTGAGCTACCTGTATTTATAAGTTAGTTGTAATTTTATGAGAACCCTTCTACTAATAACATTATTATCTTTATTTTCTTGTTACCCGACAGGCCACAAAAATCACAATGACAAAAAAAATATGGCTTTTACAGAATCCGAAATATTAGAACAATTGGATTTAGCCTTTTACGGCACACCAAGTGAGTATTATCCACCAGTAAGGTCACAAGACATAAAATACAATTTCTTTCTTGACCTTGAACACGGATATTGTGAGACAGCTGGAAACAAAATTCATTTGTTTGCCGACTCAACAAGATGGGTTATTATATTTGAAAAAAGCGGATACCAAAATCGGGGAACATCTGCTGAAATTGAGTTAGACTATATTGGTAATTGTATTGACTATCCTATTGACAAATACCCAGAGAGAAATTACATAACTAACTCAAGTCGTGTAATTCTTATTGACCCAACCGAATTTGAACGAATTGAAAATAAAGAAGGGGAAGAAATGGAAACCTTTGAGCTAATAGGACGAAACATAAAGGAAATTAAAGTCAGAGAAAAGTATATTGTATTTGATAACGATTATAAGAATTATGAGAAAGTTGGAATTAAAATTAGGGATTATGACAATCCAAAAAAACTAATTGCATTTGAAGACTTCGTTAGATTTTTGAATGAAACTAATCCTACATTAATTAGTGCAACAGAGCAAGATATACGACAGCATATTCCTAAGGACATTCCCAAACTGATGGCAATAGAGCACTTTCATTTTGTAAGTGCATACGACAAGACAAATCCCCCAAGTAAGCAAGAGACATTTAAACTTATTGCAAAAGTTTTATTAACAAAAGACACGACAAATTGGAAATCGACACTCAAACCAAATAACCATTGGACAAATTGGGCATCAGGAAATTTGTAGTCGTAAAGAACCATTTCGCCTGTGGCACACGAATGCAATCGATTTTTTATAAAAGAACAGCACCATAATATTCCCAAAAACAAAAAAGCCAGCATTACGCCGGCTCTGTAGTTTTATCTTTTGTTTTACTAAACATCAACTCCCTCACTTTCTCTTTATCTTCTTTTTCATTTTTTAAATCGAACATGGTTCCAAACACATGGTCCCACAAAGTGCTGCTTACGCCAAAGCCACGGTGATCCTGTTTATAATGGTGCAGGTGGTGGTTACGCCATAAAGGCTTCATCCACTTAAACGGCGGGTTCCAGGCATGTATGGCATAATGCATGCTGCCGTAAATTAAATAACCAATCATAAAGCCCGGAAAAAAAGAAAAGGCGAACTGCTGCAAGCCCATTAAAAAACCAACACCGTAAAACAAACTGAAAAAAATACTGGCAATTATAAGGCTGGGCAGTGCCGGCATAAACAGGCGTTGCTTATCCCTGGGGTATTCATGGTGGTTACCGTGCAGTATATAAGTTACTTTTTTTCCTGTTTCGCTTTCTGCCACAAAATGAAAAATAAACCGGTGTAATACGTATTCCAAAAGCGTCCAGAAAAACATTCCGGTAAAAAACGCCAAGGTAATTTCACCTGCTGTTAAGCCAAATTTGGCATTGCTAAACCAAAGCATAAAACTTACAATAGGAATATACATACCCCAAATAACCAACGGGTGGGTTTTAGTAAAAAATTCAAGGTATTTATTTTTAAAAAGGCGTGCCTGCCCTTTATTATATATTTTTTCAAACTCCATAATGTAAAATTACGGAGAAATAATTTTTTGGTATTAGGCAAAAATCATTTTTTAAACCGTTTGTATAATTTTTTAACAATCATACCGCCAAAGCGTTGCATAATTTCCGCTTTTGGCAAAAGCAGTAATTAAATCACATTAGTACCGCATACCTTTGCCCTGCAATAATAAATACAGGTGTATGAAATTAGTTACGCATTTAAAAGACGGGCACGAGCAACTGGCTTTTTTGGTTGATGGTGTTTTGTATGATACTGATACTGTAAACAGTGAGCTGGCAAGCAGTATGGGTATTTTTTTAAACTATTGGGACGACATGTATCCATTAGCAGTGGCTGCCGAAAGACAAATCAGGGAAGGTAACCTGGGCCGGCGGGCTGTTACTGCACCCTATGACGAAAAAATGGTTATGGCACCCGTTCCTTTCCCCACCAGTTGCAGGGATGGCTATGCTTTTCGCCAGCATGTGGCTGCTGCAAGGCGCAACCGCGGCGTGCCTATGATTCCGGAGTTTGACCAATACCCCATTTTTTATTTTACCAATCACAACAGTATACAAGGCCCGGGTAATATTTATTGCATGCCGGATCATTTTAATAAACTGGATTTTGAACTGGAAGCTGCAATTGTATTATGCAGGCCGGGCAGAAACATAAAAGCTGAAGAAGCCGATGAATATATTGGCGGCTTAATGATTATGAATGATATGAGTGCCCGTACTTTGCAAATGGAAGAAATGCTGCTGAACCTTGGCCCTGCAAAAGGCAAAGATTTTAGCACCGTAATTGGCCCTATGCTGGTAACATTAGATGAACTGCAGGATTTTGAAGTGCCCTGCAAAGAAAACCATACCGGCAAAAGCTGGAACCTTAAAATGACCTGCAGCGTAAATGGTGTACAGGTAAGCGAAGGCAATGTAAGCGATATGGACTGGACCTTTGCTGAAATTATTGAAAGGATAAGCTATGGTGTAAATGTTTTTCCGGGTGATGTAATTGGCAGCGGTACTGTGGGCACCGGGTGTTTTTTAGAATTAAACGGCACCGGCAAACTAAATGATTCAAACTATACAGAACAGTGGCTGCAGGATGGTGATACCATTGAAATGGAAATTGAAGCACTGGGAAAATTATGCAACACCATTATTAAAGAAGAAAGTGATTTTTCAATTTTAGCTTTAAAGAAAAATGTATAAAACAATTGTTTTAAAAGACAGCAAACCAATGGAGGTGCAAAATTTTTTGCAGCATGTAATTGCACCACGCCCTGTTTGTTTTGCATCAACAATAGATAAAGGAGGAAATGTAAACCTCTCCCCTTTCAGTTTTTTTAATTTGTTTTCATCTAATCCACCAATTGTTGTTTTTTCACCGGCAAGAAGGGTTAGGGATAATACCACAAAACACACCCTGCAAAATGTACAGGAAGTACCTGAAGTAAACATCAGTATTGTTACGTACAATATGGTTCAGCAAACATCTCTGGCAAGTTGTGAGTTTGCCAAAGGCACAGATGAATTTATAAAAGCAGGTTTTACAAAAACCAAATCGCAGTTAATACAACCGCCGGGTGTTGCGCAAAGCCCGGTTAATTTAGAGTGTAAAGTAATTGAAGTAAAACCATTGGGTACAGAAGGTGGCGCAGGCAACCTGGTTATTTGTGAAGTATTGTTGATGCATATTGACGAAGCTATTTTAAACGCAGATGGAAAACCGGACCAGCGCAAGCTTGACTTAGTGGCAAGAATGGGTGGCAACTGGTACAGCCGTGCAAATGCCGGTAACATTTTTGAAGTGGAAAAACCAAACACACAATTGGGTATTGGTGTAGATGCATTACCTAAAGACATCCGCAACAGCATCATATTAACAGGCAATAATTTAGGGCAATTAGCTAATGTAAACGAATTGCCCGTTGTTGATGCAGCATTTGATGATGATAAGCTAAAAAATATAATACAGTACTTTTCCATCAATCCCGATGAAATGGAAAAAGAATTGCACCGTTATGCAAAAGAACTGCTGGATGCAGGCAAAGTAAGTGAAGCCTGGCAGGTATTGCTGGCCGATGAAGCTGTATAGCTTTTAACAATCCATTTTTAATTGCTGCCTTTAAATTTACAGTATGTATAAACTGCTGCTGTTATTATTGCTGCCGCTTTCTCTATTATCTCAATCAAAATATAATTATACCAACCTTGTAATGGAGGGTGGTGGTGTGCGTGGACTGGCTTATGCCGGCGTGTTCAGTGTACTGGAAGAAAAAAATATTTTACAGCAAATAGAAAAAGTGGGTGGCTCTTCTGCGGGTGCCATTGCCGGCTTTATGATTTGTATTGGCTATAATGCCGCCGAAATTGATACCATGATGCAGCAACTGCCTGTGCAGCAGTTTAATGATGGCAAAGGCGGCTTACTGGGTAAATACAAAAGAGTAAAAAATGATTTTGGCATTTATGAAGGAAAAAAGTTTGAACAATGGCTGCAGCAATTAGCTACAATAAAAACAGGTAACCCCGATATTACATTTGCAGAACTGCATCAGCTGCATCTTACCAATAAAAAGTTTAAAGACCTGTATTGTACCGGCACCAACTTAAGCCGCCAGCAACTGGAAGTTTTTTCTTACGAGCATACGCCCAATATGCCGGTGGCGCTGGCCGTACGCATCAGCGGTGGCGTACCATTATATTTTGAGCCGGTGGCGCTGGATAATCATCTAACTAAAATAAAAAAAAGCGACACCACTTCTTTTATAAATTATTATGTGGATGGCGGCATGTTATGCAATTACCCAATAAGCATGTTTGATACATGCACTGAAAATAAAAACCCTTTATTGTGTAACACCGTTAAGTTTAACCCCAATACTATCGGTATTAAACTGGAGCGGCCGGAGCAAATAGACTCACTGCAAAAAAACAATATCACCATCCCGCCATATAATGTAAACAGCTTTAATGAATACCTGGGTGCTTTCAGCAATTTAATGATTGAAACATTAAACCGTAAATACCCTAATCTCGAAAATGAACGGGGCCGCACTATTTATGTGAGTTATGGTAAAATCAGTTCTAAAGTACGTAAAATGAAACCGGAAGAAAAAAAGCTGCTGTACAACAATGGCGTAACAGCAGCTTTAAATTTTTTAGCACTTAAGAATGATTAATTCCACTTTTGCCCAAACACTTTTTTAAGTATATCCGTTGTTCTGGCAGCAATATTGGTGCGGATGTTTACTTCTTCTTTTGCCACTAAATCAAACAACGCATCCGTTGCTTTACCTGTTACAAAAGATGGTAAATCGGGGTTTATTTTTTTTATGGTAGTGGGAAAGTTATTGTACTTGGTAACCAAATCACCATAATATTTTGTAGCCTCCACTTTATCAAGCGATGATTTAATAACCGGCAAAAACGCAGCTATCAGTTTCTCGGTTGTTTTTTCCCTGAAAAAATGAGTGGCACTGGTATCGCCATTTTTTACCAACCCAATAGCATCCTGTAAAGTCATGCTTTTAACCGCATCCACAAAAATGGGCTTGGCATATCCTGCCGCATCTTCTGCGCCACGGTTAATTTGTAAAATAGCTTTATCCACCAGGTTATTAAAACCAAGACTGCGTAAAGTATTTTCAATTTTTTTAGCATCAGGGGGCAATAATATTTTATACAAAGCATCTTTAAAAAAACCGTCTTCCTTATTTAGTTTTAAAACGGCATTGGTAAGTCCTTGTGCCAGCGCTTCTTTAATTCCCTGCCCGGCTTCAGCTTCTGTAATGCCGCCACCGGCAGTAGTGGGCAGGTTTTGCAATACATCGCATCCGTTAAGCATAATAATTGCAGCACATAAAATAAACAGCTTTTTCATGTTGGGTTGTTTTATTTAAAGATAATCGAATTTAATGCCAAACCATTTTGTTTACCTATTGACGCTAAATATGGACGTATGGTTGCCATAAATTATCTTTGCCGGAAATTTAAAAACACAAGGCAGCACTATGCAACATTTAAGTGAGCAGGAAGTAATAAGAAGAGAAAAACTGGAAGAACTGAAAAAACTGGGCATTGATGCCTTTCCGGCACCACTGTACCCCGTAAACACCACATCGGTTTATATAAAAGAGCACTATAAAGGTGAAGAGAATAAGGCTGATTTTGCAGACATATGTATTGCCGGCCGCATTATGAGCGTACGTGATATGGGCAAGGCAAACTTTGCCGTAATACAGGATGCGGTGGGTAAAATTCAAATTTATATTAAGCAGGATGATATTTGCCCCGGCGATGATAAAACATTGTTTCAAACAGTTTGGAAAAAACTATTGGATATTGGCGACATCATTGGTATTAAAGGTTATGTATTTACAACAAAAACCGGCGAAACCTCCATTCATGTAAAAGAGTTTACACTGCTTACAAAAGCATTGCGCCCATTGCCTGTTGTAAAAGAAAAAGACGGCGAGGCATTTGATGAAGTAACAGACCCGGAATTCCGCTACCGCCAGCGTTATGCCGATTTAATTGTAAACCCCGGCGTGAAAGAAACATTTGTTAAGCGCACAAAAATGATGAATGCCATTCGTGAATTTTTAAACGAACGTGGCGCATTAGAAGTAGACACGCCAGTGTTGCAAAGCATACCCGGCGGCGCTGCAGCAAGGCCGTTCACCACACATCACAACGCATTAGATGTGCCCATGTACATGCGTATTGCTAATGAATTATACTTAAAGCGCTTAATTGTTGGCGGGTTCGATTGGGTGTATGAATTCAGCCGCAACTTCCGCAACGAGGGTATGGACCGCACACACAACCCTGAGTTTACTGTGCTGGAATTTTATGTTGCTTATAAAGATTATGAATGGATGATGGAAACCACCGAACAACTTTTGGAAAGAGCAGCTATTGCCACCAATGGTTCAACAAAAGTTGTGGTGGGTGATAAAGAAATTGACTTTAAAGCTCCCTTTAAACGCATTACTATGTTTGATGCAATTAAAGAACATACCGGTTTTGATATTAGTGAAATGGATGAAGCCGGCATACGTGAAGTGTGCGGTAAACTAAAAATTCATGCAGATGAAAAATGGGGTAAAGGCAAACTGATTGATGAAATTTTTGGTGAGAGGTGTGAAGGCCATTATGTACAACCAACATTTATTACAGATTACCCGGTGGAGATGAGTCCGCTTACAAAAAAACACCGCAGCAAACCCGGTTTGGTAGAGCGTTTTGAGCTGATGTGTAATGGTAAAGAAATTGCCAATGCATACAGTGAGCTGAACGACCCTATTGACCAGCGGGAACGTTTTGAAGAGCAGGTTAAACTAATGGAACGTGGTGATGATGAAGCGATGTTTATTGATTATGATTTTTTGCGTGCATTGGAATATGGTATGCCACCAACAAGCGGTATCGGTTTTGGAATAGACAGGATTGCCATGTTATTAACCAACCAGCATTCCATACAGGATGTACTGTTTTTTCCAATGATGCGGCCCGAAAACCACGAGTAGCCGCATTAATTTTGTGCTTGCAAAAGCCCCTTTAATGTATTATTTTTCATAAGTAACCAAAAACAAGTTATTATGAAAAAGATAATACCTTCCCGTATAGCAAGCATTATTTATGCACTTGCAATTGGCTGTTTTGGTGTTTTGCATTTTATGAATGCAGAAGAAATGAAAGCTGGTGTGCCCGGTTTTATTCCGGGTGGCATAACGTGGATATATATTACCGGTGCCGGGCTTATACTTGCCGCCATTGCAATAATCATTAATAAATATACCCGGCTGGCCTGTTACCTGCTTGCATTAATGTTATTGATTTTTATTTTCACAATACATTTAAAACATTTGGAAGGCGGCAATTATACCAATGTGCTTAAAGACGCAGCAATGGCTATGGCCGCTATACTTATTGGCAATAATGCCCCTGAAAAATAGCACCACAGTATTAAACTGTTTTTAATGCTCATTTAATTGCAAAGCGCAAGGTATTGCTGTTTCATTCAATAGTAGTGGCAATACCATTCCGCTCATCATTTTGTGCAATCGGTTTATAACAAAAAAACTATCTTGGCGGCTCAATCCTAAAATCTTTTTTAAGCATGAATTTGTTTGTAAAAAAATCAATGGCCACAGGCTCCATTATGCTGTTGGCACTTATTGCCACAGCACAAAAAAAGGAACTTACTGCCGATCAGTATTTTAAAAGCAATTTTAAAGGTATTACACAACCACTCCCAACTGTACTGCGTTGGACAGATGGCAGCCACGTTGCTATAATGAAAGACAGCAAGAGAATTTTGATTGACTGTAAAACAGGCAACGAAACTGATTTTAAAGAAGTGGCCACAGCAAAAGATGCTGTTGCAGTAAAACCGGTTGTAAATGCCAAAGACAATGATCTTTTTATTAGCAAAGAAGGAAAAGAGCTGCGCCTTACCAACGATAAAGACAAAGAAGTAAACCCTGTTGTAAGCCCTGATGGTAATTATGTTGCTTATACAAAAAACAATAACCTGTACACAGTTAACTTAAGCTCACTTAAAGAAACACAGCTTACAACCGATGGCAGTGATGTGATATTAAATGGTTTTTCCAGCTGGGTGTATTGGGAAGAAATTTTAGGCCGTGGCACAGCCAACAAAGCATTTTGGTGGAGCCCCGACAGTAAACACATTGCATACTTCCGCAGTGATGATACCAAAGTGCCTGTATTTACAATTACCGACGGTACAGGGTTACATGGTTTGGTGGAAAAAGAGCGTTACCCAAAAGTGGGAGATCCAAACCCGGAAGTAAAAGTAGGTATTGTTTCGCCTGATGGCGGCAACACCACATGGGCAGACTTTAATGAAAAAGACGATCAGTATTTTGGTATGCCTTACTGGAAACCCGATGGCAGCACTTTATTGGTACAATGGATGAACCGCCTGCAGACTAACTTAATTATTTATGATGTAAACATTGCAACGGGCGCAAAAAAAGAGTTTTATAACGAAACACAAAAAACCTGGATTGATTTAGATGATAACAATCGGATTACTTTTTTAGAAAGTGGCAAAGGTTTTATTCTGCAAAGTGATGTAACCGGGTGGCGGCATTTGTATTATTACGACATGAGCGGTAAACTTATTAATGCCATTACCTCAGGAAAGTTTACAGTAAATGATTTAACTTCTGTTGATGAAAAAAATGGTATTGTTTACTTTACTGCACGCAGCAGGGAAAATACTGCCACCAGAGATTATTACCGTGTAAACCTGAATGGTAAAAATTTACAGCGTTTAACTTTTGGCAACTTCAATCACAACTTTGTAAATGCGTCTCCTACCGGCGAATATTTTGTTACTACTTACAGCAACGCCTCTTCTCCTGCTAAAATGGCGCTGGTAAATAATAAAGGAAAAATTATTAAAGAACTGGGTGATGCTAAAGGTGCAGAGTTTGATAATTATACTATTGCTAAAACAGAACTCATTCGTGTAAAAAGCGATGATGGTTTGTATGATTTGCCAATGAAAGTTACCTGGCCTGTTAATATGGAGCCGGGTAAAAAATATCCAGTATTAATTTCTATTTATGGCGGGCCAAACGCAGGCACAGTAATGGATGGCTTTCAATTAAGCGGCACACAACAGTGGTATGCTAAAGAAGGATTAATACAGGTTTCGATGGACCACCGTGCCAGCGGCCATTTTGGAAAAGAAGGTGTAAACTACATGTACCATAACCTTGGAGATTGGGAACTGAAAGATTACAGCACTATGGTAAAATGGCTGATTGCAAATGGCAGTGCAGATGCTAAAAAAATATGCATTACTGGTTTTAGTTATGGTGGATATATGACCTGCCTTGCATTAACCAAATACAGCAATGTATTTACTTACGGTATGGCGGGCGGCAGCGTTACCGACTGGACGTTGTATGATTCTCACTACACAGAGCGTTTTATGGGCACTCCTGCCAACAATGCAGAAGGATATAAAACCAGCTCAGCATTAAATTTTGTTGATAATTATAAAGGCGGGCTGCAAATTGTACACGGCGTTATTGATGACAATGTGCATATGCAAAACAGCCTGCAACTGATAAGCAAATTAGAAGATGCCAAAAAAGATTTTGAGTTTATGATTTATCCCGGTGGCCGCCATGGCTGGGGTGGCAATAAGGGATTGCATTTTCAAAACCTGAAAACAAAATTCATTTATAAATATTTGCTTGAAAAAGAAGTACCGAAAGAAATGCTGCGATAAATAAACCGCACTTAAATTAATTAAAGGCTGCAATAGTTTATTGCAGCCTTTTTTATTGTTTGTAAAACTGCTTTATAAATATTATTTTCATGCCCACTAAAAAAAACAACATGAAACAATTTTCCATTTCACGGCTTGCCGAAATTGTATTTGCCCTTACCCTGGCTGTTTTTGGATTGCTGCATTTTAAAATTGCAAATGAACCTAAAACAAGCGTACCGTCATACATGCCGGGTAACCCTTCGTTATGGATATATATAACCGGTGTGGCTTTTTTACTTATTGCTGTTGCTATTATTATCAATAAATATAAAAAGTATGCCTGCTATACTTTTGCTGGCATAATGCTTATCTTCTTTTTATTAATTCATTTACCCGACCTGATGGTGAACCACTGGAATTTATACGGACCATTAAAAGATATTGGCCTTGCAATGGCTGCTATTATAATTGGCAGCAACAGCAAAAATTAAAAAAGGGCTGCAGTAAATGCAGCCCTTTCCTTTTCTTATGCTTTTTTCTTTTTTTGCAGTTGCTTTCTTGCAGTAAGGTAATCTAAGAAATAAATTACCCTTACAGAAAAGCTGTTTGCCTGTGGCCCGCTGACTGTTTTATCAAAATTGGCAAAGTAATTTTTTTCAAAATCACGGTTAAATGATTCTGCAATATCCTTCCATACAATATTTATAAAACTGCCCTGCGCAAATTGCCAGGTATATACCATGTCGCTGCTTAAATAATTATAGTTCTGGTTACGGTTAGCTGTGTAAGCTACTGTGGGGGTTATTAATTTTCCATAATTATCTAATTGGTAGTATTGCTGCGGCGCCACTTTACTCCAGTAATGACGTATGCGCAAAGTAATACCCATTTTATTGGTAAAGCTGTACTTCGCTCCCAATATATTTTCAACTGTTCTTAAATCCCGTCTTGCAAAAAATATATTACCGCTGCCATCAATTCCGGCCCATCCGGGATTATTTTTATGAAACTCCATAATTACATTATGGTCAATAGAAAATTTACTGTTGAAACGGATTTTTCCAAACAAATTAGGGCTGATAGTTTTTCTTTTAAACACTCCGCCGGTTCCTGTAAAAACTTCACCTCCCCACGACAGTTTTTTTGCAGTGTTACTGTTCCACCATATACCAAACCCAATTCTTCCTTTATTTTGAAACACCCTGCCTGGTACACGGGCTTCATAAAAATCATTGTTATTATAACCCCAGTTTACATTGGCGCCCACCCACCATAACTTTTTTGTTTGCCCGTTCATATTAACATTGCCACCGCCATTCTGGTACATCATTTCTTTTCTTTTTAAATAATCTATGGGGGTTACAAGGCGGCTGTACCAGCTGTTAAAATTTACCCGTAGCTGGTTAAATACTTTTTTAGGTTTTATCCAGTTATAACCAATCCATAATCCCTGGTCCATTGTATTATTATTGGTAAAATAGCCCAAATCACTTTTGTTATATTTATCGTTGTACAATTCCTGCCACACATTAAAATTAAGCTTGCCGCTTGTTTTGCCGAAGTATACAGAGTGGGCATAGCCTGTAGTATTCGTGCCATTCTTTCCCATCAGCTGGCTTACACTGGCACTGCCGCCCACATTCCATTTATTTTTTTTATCGTTTAAGTCAAACAGGAAGGCGCTAACATTTGCATCATAATCATTTCCAGAGCGCCAAACATTTGTGTTTACAAAGGACACACTGCTGTTATGTTTCATTGTTTGATCAAGCACCAGCACATTATAGTTGGTAAGCGGATCGGTTTCAATTTTACGTTGTCCTTTTGCATTGCTTTCCACGGTGGCAAATTGTGGTTTTGTTACAGCATTTAATACACCAATGCCCAGTCCCTTTTGTGTACGGCCGCTTATTTTTGTGGCGTTCATCAATTTGCTTTGCTGCGGATTTTTTAAAACATATTCACCGTTGTTAAGCTGGCTTTCTACATCCCAATAATGAATAGGCTCACCACCAATACGCCTGCTGTAAAATAAATTTCCTTTATTAAACAGTTCTGTACCCTCGGTAAAAAAAGTACGGTTTTCATTATACTTTACTTCAAAAGGCGTAAGGTTAAGTACACGGTTATCGCTTTGTACCTGGCCAAAATCAGGTATCAGTGTCATATCCAAAGTAAAGGCCTGGTTAATACCAAATTTTACATCCATACCACCATTTACTTGTGTATTCCAGTTTTTAATATCCGGTTGGTTGTAGGGATAATGGTTGGCATAAGTAGAAAAATAAGGCGAAAACTGCAGGCGCATAGGCGGTTTAATATCGGTTAAGCCCAGCAACATACCTTCCTGCGTTAAAAAACCATTTACTGTTGGATCGATAGATTGCCAAAATAATTGCTGGCCACTTTTTTGCCTGCGGCGTACAATGTTAAGCCCCCAATCCTGTATTTTCTTTTTACCAAAACGAATGGCAGAATAGGGTAGAAATATTTCAAAGCTCCATCCGTCGTTATTTATTTTAGCAGCGCTTTGCCAAACGGCATTCCAGCTAAAATCTTCGCTGTTGCCATTGGGGTTAGGTGCCTGCTTGGCATCCATTTGCTCACCCAATGGTGTAATAAAATATTCAAAGCCGTTTATTTTATCATTGTATGTGTCAAAAACAAGCCCTACAAAATCGTTATTCCCAAAACCATCACGGCCAATTAATTCAGAAGCAATACTGTCTTTGTTTTTTTCATGAAAGTACCCACCTACATAAAGCCCTTCATCGTTGTATAAAAAATATACTTCACTTCTGTTATCGTTGCTCTCTGCAACAAATGGCGTGGGCCGCAAGGCTACAAATTTATCTGCTACGGGTGCCTGCTTCCACTCAGGCTCATCCATAACACCATCCAGCTTTAATGATTTTGAAATGCGGATGGCAGTAATTTTTTTCTTTTGATTTTTTTCATCAGCAGCTTGGCTGAAGACGGCGTTGCTAAACAGCAGGCATAGCAGTGCCGCTGCAGCAGGTTTGCAAAAATTCATGGCTATACAGTTTGGTTAAAAGGCAATACGAAATTAAACGTACAAATTGCGCTTTAGTTACCGCTTATCAAAATTGATAAAAGCTTTAACAATTCATTATAAAGAGAAGGGAAAAAACAAAATGTTGCATTACACAAACAAATCATTATACAATTGTGCACCCGGCACAACAGAATATTTACTTAAATCAGTAATACCTTCTTTAGCAAGCACATCTTCATCAATAAAACTATTACCTGTGCATTGTGTGGAAGGTTTGCTTAAAATATAAAAAGCAGCATCTGCAACAATATCAACAGTGCGGCTCATCTTCATCAGCATTTCGCCACCCAATAAATTATTTACGGCTGCCGTTGCAATAGTTGTTTTGGGCCAAAGCGTATTTGCGGCCACATTATACTTTTTAAGTTCTGCCGACAAGCCCAATGCAATCATCGTCATGTCGTACTTACTAATGGTGTAAGCTAAATGCCTTTCAAACCATTTTAAATCCATATTTACCGGGGGAGATAAATTTAGTATGTGTGCATTGGTACCTTTTTTTAAATAAGGAATGCAGGCACGGCTCATCATAAATGTGCCACGAACATTAATGTCGTACATTAAATCAAAACGCTTGGGCTCCGTTTGCTCTGTTGGCGCCAGGTTTATTGCAGAAGCGTTGTTTATTAAAATATCAATGCCGCCAAATTTATCCACGGCCTGTTTTACCACATTGTCTATCTGGTCTTCAAAACGTATATCACATTGCACAGGCAATGCTTTGCCGCCGGCTGCTTCCATTTCTGCTGCGGCAGAAAAAATAGTGCCGCCCAGCTTGGGGTTTTCTTCGGTGCTTTTGCTGGCAATAACAATATTGGCACCTGCTGCGGCTAATTTTAAACCAATGGCTTTACCAATTCCTCTTGAGGCTCCTGTTATGATAACTGTCTTATTTTCAAATAGCATGTGCTGTATTTTTTTCAAATCTAAACAAAACAGGGAACTCCGGTTAACAATTTTTTTATAAAAAATTAAACAAACGTTTGATTAATATTAAACAATCGTTTAACTTTGCGCCCTCAACCGGTTTTATGACAACTTTTAACGATAAGCAATTGCAAATACTTCAAACAGCAGAAGAGCTGTTTGCAGAGATGGGTTTTTCCGGCACTTCGGTAAGGGATATTGCCGACAAAGCAGGCATTAATGTGGCGATGATATCCTACTATTTTGGGTCGAAAGAAAAGTTACTGGAAGCAATTTTTAATTACCGTGCCGAAGGCACTGCCCAAAAGCTGGAGGAAATTTTAAAAACGAAGGAACTGAGCCCGCTGGATAAAGTGAACACAATGATTGATTATTACATTGATAAGTTTAATACACAATCATGCTTTCATAAAATTATGATGAGGGAACAGGTAACAGTTAATAAAACCATTACATCAGACATCATTCATCATTTTAAAAAAAGAAACCAGGAACTGGTAAAACAACTGGTGCATGAAGGACAGAAGACCGGTGTATTTGTAAAAAATATTGATGTGCCTTTATTGATGGCAACACTTATTGGCACCGTAAGCCATATGGTTACCACACAGCACATTTATAAAGAAATAAATAATTACCAGGCCATGCCTGATGAACAGTTTCAAAAACTGATAAAGAAAAAACTAAGCACACATTTAAAATTTATTTTCAAAGCAACACTTACTAATGAACACTAGATTATTAATTATGATGATGGCTGCCTTTTGTTTTACAGGCAGCATACAGGCACAGCAAAGCAAAACACTTACATTAAAAGAAGCTGTTAGCCTTACGCTGGGTTACAATAAAACACTTAAAACCAACCAGGTTAAAATTGAACAGGCTGCAGCAGCCATACAGGAAGCTGAAGAAAAAAAATTACCTGAAGCCGGCGTTAGTGGTTCTTATTTGTATTTACCAATTGAGCCAAACATTACTATGAAAACCGGCTCTTCTTCTGGCGGCGGACCTAAAGTAAACCAGGTGATATACGGTATGGCTAATGTATCGGTGCCGGTTTATACAGCCAACCGGTTAAAATACGTTGTTGAGTCTGCAAAATATTTAGAGCAGGCAGTAAAATTAAATGCTGATAATGACAGGGAGCTGATAATACTGAATACAGTAAATGCCTGTATTAATTTATACAAAGCATATACTGCTATTGGTTTGGTTAAAGAAAACTTAGAAACCGCCAAACAGCGTGTAAAAGATTTTACCAACCTTGAAAAAAATGGTTTGATGGCAAGAAATGATTTGATGAAAGCAGAATTGCAGGCATCTAACATTGAGCTGTCTTTATTGGACGCACAAACCAATTATAAACTGGCAAGTGTAAATATGAACCTGATGATGGGGTTACCTGAAGAAACAGAACTGGTACCCGACAGAAGCGGACTTGCTTTACCAACTGATTTGAAAACATTAGAAGAATACAAAACTGATGCGTTTAAAAACAGGAAAGATGCAACTGCACTTACCTACAGGGAAAAAGCAGCAGACCTTGGTATTAAATCTGCTAAAGCAGGTTATTACCCAACGGTTGCACTTACGGGTGGTTATGTAGCGGCAGATATACCTAAATTTTTAAGTGTGGTAAATGCTGTAAACATTGGCGTAGGTGTAAAATATGATGTTGCCTCACTCTGGAAAACTAAAACAAAAATTAACCAGGCAAAATTAAATGTGCAGGAAATAAAACTGGGCGAAGAAACATTGAACGACAATATTAAACTGCAGGTAAACCAGGCTTATCAAAATTATTTACTGAGCCAGAAAAAAATTGAAGTGTATGAAAAAGCTGTGGAGCAGGCTACCGAAAACTACCGCATCACCAAAAATAAATATGATAATGCTTTAGCCACCACAACAGAACTTTTAGATGCCGATGTGGCATTACTGCAAAGCAAACTGGGTGTTACCAATGCAAAAGCAGATTCTTTTTTAGCATACAACAAACTGTTACAGGTTACAGGAACTATTAATTATTAAAATCAACTTATAACTAAAGATATTATGGAACAGACAGCAACTACAACACAAGCACCTAAAAAAAGAAGCAAGGTTTTTATAATTGTTTTAGCCTTACTGGTAATTGCAGGCACATGGTTTGGCATAAGCAAATACCAGCATAGCCAGCATCATGAAGAAACCGATGATGCACAAATTGATGCCAACATAAGCCCGGTTATACCACGTGTGGCAGGTTATGTAAAAGAAGTACATGTTACCGATAACCAGTTTGTAAAAAAAGGTGATACACTTTTGATACTGGATGACCGTGACCTTGCCTTACGTGTGCTGCAGGCCGAAGCTGCTTTAGCAACAGCTAAAACCAATTTAGGTGTGGCAAATGCAAACACCAATGCATCAAGGGCCAATATTGCAACAACTGCTGCCGGCATTTCAACAGCAGATGCACAAATAGAAGCCGCCAAAGTAAATGTATGGAGAACCACACAGGATTATGAACGTTATTCAAATCTTATTAAAGACCATTCTATTACTCAACAGCAATTTGAACAGGCACAGGCTGCCAAACAAACTGCAGAAAGGCAACTGCAAATATTAGAAGCACAAAAAACACAGGTTGCCAAACAAACAAGTTCGGTTGCCACACAAAGCTCTGCAGTGGCATCGCAAATTGATGTGGCCAATGCTGCTATTAAACAAAAAGAAGTGGAACTGGCAGAAGCAAAACTGAATTTATCATACGCTGTAATTACTGCACAGGAAAGCGGTAAGGTTTCTAAAATAAATGTACAGGATGGGCAGTTTTTGCAACCCGGCCAGTCTGTATTCAGCATTGTATTAAGTAATGATGTGTGGGTAATAGCAAATTTTAAAGAAACACAATTGGACAAAATGAAGGTTGGACAAAAAGTAACTGTACATGCAGATGCTTATCCCGACCATAATTTTGAAGCAACACTTACTTCATTTTCGCCTGCAACAGGCTCACGCTTTGCATTGCTGCCGCCGGATAATGCAAGTGGCAACTTTGTAAAAGTGATGCAGCGTTTACCTGTTAAAATTGAATTTAATAATACAGCCGATTCACTGGTGAAGCAATTGCGCCCAGGCATGAATGTAATGGTTGATGTGCATTTGTAGCCCCCTCCCGCCAAAAGCGGGATAAATTCCGGGGGAACTGAGGCTCTTATATTTTGAAACTATTTTCCTTTCAATTGATGAGAGTGATTGGTATTGATAAAAAAATTTAAACATTAAAATTTCCTCTGGGGATAGGGGTATATTATGCAACAGGCAGAATCATTAGTAGAATACGGCGGCAGAAGGGTTATTATTACCCTTACTGCAATCATATGTGCGTTGCTGGAAATTGTAGACACCACTATTGTAAATGTGGCGCTTACTCAAATGAGGGGAAGCCTTGGTGCAACACTTACTGAAGTGGGATGGGTGGTTACCGCTTATGCTATAGGTAATGTAATTATTGTACCCATGACCAGCTGGCTTTCGCAACAGTTTGGAAGAAGCAATTATTTTGCTGCTTCTATTATTTTATTTACTGTATGTTCTTTTTTATGTGGTAACTCCACAGGCATACTGGAGCTGGTAATATTCCGTTTTTTACAGGGCATTGGCGGTGGCGCTTTGCTGGTAACATCTCAAACAATTATTACAGAAAGTTACCCGGCGGAAAAAAGAGGAATGGCGCAGGCAATATATGGATTGGGTGTTATCATCGGGCCAACCCTTGGCCCTCCATTGGGTGGTTATATTGTAGACCACTATTCATGGCCGCTGATATTTTACATTAACATACCTATTGGTGTTATTGCAACATTGTTAACACTGCAATATGTAAGAAGCCCCAAGTATGGTGAAAAAAGTGCCGCTAAAGATGTTGACTGGCTTGGTATTGCGCTGTTAGCAATTACTGTAGGTTCATTACAATATGTTTTAGAAAAAGGCCAGGATGATGACTGGTTTAGCGATAACGTAATTGTGTATTTAACCATTGCAGCTTGTTTAGGCCTTTACTTTTTTATATGGCGTGAGTTAACAGTAAAGAAACCCATTGTTGAATTGCGTGTGCTGAAGAATGGAAACCTGCGTGTGGGAACCATACTTTCATTTATAATGGGATTTGGTTTATACGGCTCCACTTTTATTATTCCATTATATACGCAAACAATTTTAGGGTGGACGGCGCAACAATCCGGTATGCTGATGGTGCCGGCTGCATTAACCACTGCCTTTATGATGCCTATTATTGGTACGCTTTTACAAAAAGGTGTGCCACAGCAATATCTTGCTGCCGGCGGATTTATTTTGTTTGCAGTGTTTACGTTTTGGGGTTATGCTATTATTACACCCAATACCGATGCGGATGATTTTTTCTGGATGCTGATTGTACGTGGTGTTGGTATGGGTATGTTATTTATTCCTATTACCACGCTCTCACTATCTACATTAAAGGGGCAGCAAATTGGCCAGGGCGCTGCTTTTACCGGAATGATGCGGCAGTTGGGCGGTTCGTTTGGTATTGCGTTAATCACTACATTTATTTCAAGGCAAAATGTGATACACAGTGCTTATTTAGGCAGCAATTTAGATATTACCAAGCCGGCAGTTTACCAGCGTGTGCAAAGCCTGCAGCAATTTTTTATGAGTAAAGGATCAGGCTCGGCAGAAGCACTAAAAAAAGCTTATGCAGCTTTAGGCGGGTCTATAAGCAAACAAGCTGCGGTATTATCTTACATGGATGTTTTTCTTTACCTGGGTATTATATTCTTACTGTGTGTACCATTTATTATAATGGTAAAAGGCAACCGTGGGCAAAAAATAAGTATGGCAGATGCTCATTAAATTATTCCTTATAAAGCAAAATGGCTTACAAGCCTGAGAAAAACAAAATGCCCTTGCTATTGCTAAGGGCATTTTTGTTTATTAAGATGAGTGCTGTTTACAGCAATGTTGCTTCGTGTGTAATATTTGCATTCAGCAATTTTGAAATAGGGCAGTTTGCTTTTGCATCAGCCACTGCAGCATCAAATTGTTCTTTACTAATGCCGGGGATTTTTGCAGAAACAACCAGGTGAGATTCTGTAACAGCACCATTGTCCAATGATATTTCACATTTGGTGTTAATTTCATCGGGAGTAAAGCCGGCAGCACCCAGCACAAAACTCAGCTTCATACTAAAGCATCCTGCATGGGCAGCAGCCACCAGTTCTTCCGGGTTGGTGCCAATACCGTCTTCAAAACGGGTTTTGTAAGAATATTGTGAACTGCTCAGTACACCGCTTTGTGTGCTTACTGTTCCATTACCTTCTTTACCAGAGCCGTTCCATACGGCTGTTGCGTTACGTTTTATCATTGTCTAAAGATTGATTTACCCCAAACCCCTGAAGAGGCTTTAAACCCTTACAGTTTGAAGTTGGTTTAAAAATTAGTTGTTCAAAATTATTCAAAAACTGTATTCAGCGCTTTTTCATCAAACCCAATTAATAATTTGTTTCCAAATTCGATAACAGGGCGCTTAATTAAACTTGTGTTGCGCAACATTAAATTAATGGCAGCAGTTTCGTCAGTAACATTATCCTGTTCTTCCTGTTTTAAACTGCGCCAGGTGGTGCTTCTTTTATTTAATACTTTTTGCCAGCCCAGTTTGCTGCACCATTCCTGCAGTTTTTCTTTTGTTATACCTTCTGTTTTATAATTATGCAGGCTGATATTATAGCCTTTTGCTTCCAGCCATTTTGTTACGCCTGCGGTGGCGTCGCAATAAGGGAGTCCATATAATTTTACTTCTTCGCTCATACTTAATACTCAGGAAATGCCGGTTTTGTTTTCATAATGCCTTCAATTTTTTCCATTACCTCCGGCGTTAATTTTTCCAGTACTTCCAATGCTTTTAAATTATCCAGCAGTTGTTGTTTTTTGGTAGCGCCTAAAATGGCAGTGCTTACGTTAGGGTTTTTAATGCACCATGCAATACTTAATGCAGCAGTGCTGGTACCCAGTTTAGCAGCAAACTCACTTAACTTTTTTACTTTCTTCAGCCTGTCATCCACCATCCAGCGGTCTTTCAGCCAATCGAAGCCCTGTAATGCAAAGCGGCTGTCTTTTGGTATACCGTCGTTATATTTACCGCTTAACAAACCGCTTGCCAGCGGGCTCCAGATGGTAGTGCCCAATCCCACATTTTTATAAATCTCGTTGTATTCCACTTCCACTTTGCTGCGTTCAAATAAATTGTATTGTGGTTGCTCCATTGTGGGGCCCAGCAGTTTATATTTTTCTGCTACACGATGGGCTTCCATAATTTCCACACCGCTCCACTCGCTGGTGCCCCAGTATAAAATTTTACCCTGCTGCATTAAGTGATTCATGGCCCACACGGTTTCTTCAATGGGTGTGTTTTTATCGGGCCGGTGGCAAAAGAATAAATCTAAATAATCAACACCCAACCGTTGCAGCGCTTCGTTACAGGCTTCTGTTAAATGCTTGCGGTTATTGCCTGTTTGGTTAGGCTTGTTTGCTTTACCCCGCCAGCCAAAATATGCTTTTGATGACAGGGTGAACGAAGTTCTGTCCCACTTTTTCTTTTTAATAACACGGCCCATCATTTTTTCGCTTTCACCCAGGGCATATACTTCTGCATTGTCGAAAAAATTAATGCCGTTATCATAGGCAATGCCCATGAGCTCATCGGCCACTTTATCATTTATCTGTTTGCTGAAACTTACCCAGCTTCCAAAACTGAGCACACTTAATTGTAACCCGGATTTTCCGAGACGGCGGTATTGCATACAATATTTTTAAAGTAAAAAACAGGGTAAAGTTATAACACCAGCATCAAAAAAAATGAGACGATGTTATTGCAGCTAAAAAGATATTAATTATTGATAAACAGGCAATTGCTGTTTTGATACTTTCGCCATACTCTAACTATGCTTTAACTATGCTTTCTCCATACTGTTAGTATGGAATATTGATGGGTTGCTTTATTGAACCGGTTCAATAATCTTTTCCTCTGCCGGTTTTATGAAACCAGTATGAGCGAATCTGGATTTTTAACTAACTTGTATAAAGTACTTGATGGTGATGAAGCGAAGGTTTAGTGTGCCACGAACCGGGGTGAAGGAACACCAACTGCGGCAAAAAACTAGAATAGTGAAACAACTGCTATTGTATTTAATATTTACATTCTCATCATTAGCTTACATTTATTCACAGAACGATTCGTGCAAATTATATTTATCAATTAACGCAATTAAAAGAAATGCAATAGTTAATATAGGAATTATAGATTCGTTGAACACTAAAACCTATAAAATTGAAAACAATGTCTTAGTTTTTGATTCAGGATTTCCGGCGAAAAAGAGTTTTGATATCACCATCAAGTACAATAAATACTTTCTTGTATTTAAAGATGTATATAACCTTTTTGAAAATTACGATTTAGAATTTTTAATAAAAACAAAAGGGTTTAAAGGGTATAAAAAATCATCGAAAATTGATTATAGTTATTATTTAAAGTGGTATCCGAGATTAACGGATCAACAGATTGAACAAGCGAAGACTAAAGGGAATCTCTATTCAGTGTATCGAACAAAGGAAATAATTAAGTATAAATAGTTATTTTATACAACTTCAAAGCTTCTCCCGTTTCGTGTGTCACGAACCGAGGCGAAGAAACAAATAAAAAAATGTCAGTTCCGACAAGTAATATCGTAAGCATAACCCAGACACTTCAATTAAGAGATACTAACGGATATTGCGATATAATTTATAATAAAGATACAAATGATGTAAAAAAATATTTTAATCCATTTTTCGTTAAATAACCTCATTTATAAAAAGATCATTACTGCTTCACTACCGTATTAGATATTAGAAAATGACTAATAATATCATCAAGCATAAAAAAAATATCCAAAGCATATTGCATAGTAGCTTTATCCTTCTATGACTATCGCTCACAACATTATAATAAGGCAAAAGAAACAAAAAATTTATTCGATACGTTACAAAAGATTTTTCGGCGTAATTATTTTTCTTGTCTAAATATCTATGAATAAGTATCTTAATTATTATTATAGCGGTACATAATATACCTAAAATTATTTTTAAATCTTTCATAGTGACATTAAATTATAAGCATTGGTTTATTTAACTATATGCAATGGTATATTTTCGCCGTTGTTGGTATCTGCCAACTCAGCACCATCTAGACCTGGTCTTTGACAAGCCGACAAAGAACTTGCAGATGAAATAAGCAAATACTTTATATAAAACTTAATACTCCGGAAACTCTGATGAAGCAACTTTAATAGTACTGTTGGTTATTTTCTTAAACAACTTGTCTTTAAAATCCTGGCTGGTTTCAAAACCTATACTGTTTATGTTTTGCATTTTGGTGCGTACCTGTGTGGGGCTTTCGGTATAAAACTGGTAAGGCTGGCGGTTGCGGTCCCAGTACAGTTCGTTGCAATAAAGTGTATCACCATTTTTAAGGCCAATAAAACGCACACTGTCCTTTAGCAAAACCCGGCTTTGGGTTTCGGTGTATTTTGCATAACGGGCATCCAGTATGCTTTCAATTTTACCGCTGTCGTTATAAAAATCAACATGCAGTTTTTTAGGAAACTCCACATATGGCACCGTATCCTGCACCCGCAGCATTAACGGCGCAGTAAGTTTTGCTTTGGCTTTGCCGCCCAGTGTGTAATTAATATCTACCTTAATGGCTTCTTCCACTCCCAGTTGTTTGGTGGTAAGCCTGGCAATATCTTCTTTACTGTTTTCGCAGGCATATAAAAAAATGCAGCCCGTGATAAAAGCTGCAGTTTTTTTTATAAGGTTGAAAGAAGTTGTCATTTTAATCGTACTTAATCTTACGGAACCAACGGCCATTCATGGCAATACCCACACTAAACCGCACCATGTTTTCTTTTAAGTTATTGCTGTTATTACCACGGCCACCCACTTCCAGCGCTGTATTCAGCATTACATACTCGCCAAACCAGTTAATACGCTGCAGCGAAGTCAGGGGGAAACCTGCACCTGCTGTAAATGCAAAATCGGGCCGGCTGCCGTTAACCGCAATATAATCAGGCCCATAATAAAACCCTGCACGGTAACGCACAAAGTTGAAATATTTTTTTACAGAAGCACCCTGCTTTGCCGGATAATACTGGCCACCCACTCTTACCGTCCAGTTATTTTTTACTAAATCGCTTTGACCATAATACCGATAATTACTCCAGTTAGCCATTTCAAAATCGGCGCCCAGCAACCAGTGTTCATCCTGGTAACTTACACCGGCAGCAAATGATGAGGGGTATTCAATATTGCCTTTTATATTTTTTTTATCGTATACACTGTCTATACGGTAAGTGGCGCCATTGGCATCGTAACTGAAGGTTTCTGTTAAATTATCCCGGCTGGCTTTTAGTTTTTGCTGCAGGTTGCCATATAAACCTATGCGGAGCATTTTGGGAGACTGGTCTTTTTTATCTTTATTTAAAACAGCCTCATACTGCAGGCCGCCATTTACAAAAAAACCGCCAAAGCTGGTTTTTGTTTGTGTGTTGGATTTTGCATAAGTAACAGTATCATTAATAAACAACAGTTTTGTACTGTAATCTTTATTGCCAAACATATAGCCGGCATTAAAACCAATACTTAAGCCTTTTATTTTAAACCCGGTGCCAAAATAGGCCTGGTTAGTACCTCCTGTACCTTCATACAAGGTATAAAGACTGTCGATATTTGTTAAGCGTTTGGAGTTTTCTATTTTGTAATTAATTTTTGTAACGGGCTTTAATCCAAAACTCATTCCCCAGCCAATGTTTTTCTTTTTCATTTTTTCTGTGGCAACAGGAAATGCCAGGTTTAAATAAGAAAACATGGAGTTGGCCGCAGTAAATTTGTTAACGGGGTTGCTGCTTTTAAGTGTGCGAAAGTCGGCTTCTGCACCAATATCAAAAACGGTATTGGTAATATTGCCCAGCGTGGCAGGGTTGCTGAAATTATTACTGCCCATGCCCTGATAATTGCTGAGATAATCGAACACACCGGCAGAAATGCCGCCCATACCACGGGTAAAAATGTTGTGGTTAGGGGTTAAATCACCCAGTCCGTATCTTGAGTATGGTGAGTTTTCCTGTGAAAATGCTATAACGGGCAGGCCAAATACTATAAAAAGTACGGGTAAAAATTTAGGCATTGTTAGTTTCGCTGAGTGCATACAGTCCTTTAAATAAAAAATTTGCGTCGGCAAATATCTTGTTTTTTAGCCTGCGGGCAAAATAGGCTGAATCACCCCCGGTTAAAACCACGTTAAAGTTGCCATACTTTTGGGCGTATTCATCAATGAAACCGTCCATTTCATAGGCAATTCCGGCAATTACTCCGCTTTGCATATTTGTCTTGGTATCATACCCAATTACAGGAAAATTCCACTCGGCATGTACTTCGGGCAGCTTGGCCGTAAACACCTGCATGGCTTTAAAGCGCATTTCCATACCGGGAGATATGCTGCCCCCCAAAAACTCATTATATTGATTAATAAAATTATAGGTAATGCAGCTGCCCAGCCCAATTACCAGGTTATTTTTTCCGGGGTGAAAATGAACAGCAGCGGCACACAATGCCAGCCTGTCGGCCCCAATAGTTTCCGGCTTACCTACCGGCGTGGTAAAGTTTATTTTGGTATGATGGGACAGCTTGTGAAATTTTGTTTGCCCCGCCAGCATTGTTTCTATTGCAGGGTTATGATTGATTACCGATGCCAGGATTGTTTTTTGCGGCTGGTGCACATACAGCACCCTTTCTATTGAAAACATTTCAACATTTGGCAAAATAATCTCTTCTTCAAAATTATCATCCCTGAAAACGGCCACTTTTTGCCGGGTATTTCCAAAATCAAAACAAAGCGTCTTCATTAAAAGCAGTTTGGGCAAAAATAAGGCAGCGCAATGTAAGCGCAATGCTGTTTTGTGTAGCCCTGTTAAAAAAAATCAGGATGCGGCTTTGTCTTTTTTACCAAACAAATCATTCATCATTTTTTCTGCATCTGCCAGGTTATCTTTTAAAGCTTCGCTGCCTTTTGTACGCAACTCTTCAAAATAGTCTTTTGCTTTTTCTGCAAATGATTCGGCTTCAGTTTTTAGTTTATGAGCTTTGTCTTTTATATCGCCGGCAAGCTTTTCTTTTTCTTCCGGGGTCATGCTCATATATTTTGCTGCGGCAAGGCCTGCAGCAGCACCCAATAAAAATGTGGCTATATGTTTTGGCTGTACACTCATTATTTTTAAAATTTTAATATTGATTAAAATAGATTTGCACTATTATTGACGAGATATGAAGTTAGTTAATTTAGTTGCATGCGTATTAGTAGTATTTGCGCAGTTGCCCGTACAAGGGCAATTGTTCCGGGAAAAAAATTATCCGCAGGGATATTTTACCTGGCCGGTTAACGCCACCAAAGCACTGGCGGCAAATTTTGGTGAGTTAAGGCCCAATCACTACCATATGGGGCTTGATTGTAAAACAGATAAAAAACAAAACCTGCAGGTATATGCTGCGGCCGACGGCTATATAGCTAAAATAAAAATTGAGCCATTTGGTTTTGGCAGGGCTATTTACATTAATCACCCAAACGGTTTAACTACCCTGTATGCACACCTGAATGATTTTTTTCCGGAGCTGGAACAATATGTAAAAGAACAGCAGTATAAATTAAAAAGCTGGCAGGTTTTTTTAGATGTTCCCCCCTCTTTATTTACTGTAAAAAAAGGGCAGTTTATTGCATACAGTGGCAACACAGGCGGCAGCCAGGGCCCACACCTGCATTTTGAAATAAGGGATACCAAAACAGAAAAAGTTTTAAACCCTTCGTTATTTGGCTTTCCAATTCCTGATAATGTACCGCCTGTTATTACAAAGCTGGCAATGTACGACCGCTGTATAAGCGTATTTGAACAATCGCCTAAATTTTTTGCCCTTAAAAAAACAAATGGTATTTATACAACCAGCCCTGCGGTATTAGTAACCAATACAGATGAAGTTAGTTTTGCCATAAGTGCGTTTGATACTTACACCGGCTCATCCAACAAAAACGGTATTTACGAAGCGGTTATTTATGATAATGAAACACCGGTTGTGGGTTTTCAGTTAGACAGTATTAGTTATGACGAAACCCGGTACCTGAATGCACATATTGATTACAAATTAAAAAGCAGCGGCGGGCCATATACAGAGCACCTGAGCAAACTGCCCGGTTATAATAATTCTGTTTACAAAACTTTTAGCGGCGATGGTATTATTTCCCTGGAAGATGACAGCACACACTTAATAAAAGTTATTGTGAAAGATGCTTATGGCAATACTTCCACTATCCAATTTGCAGTAAAAAGGCTGCCCGGTGCTGCAAAAGTTAAGCAGCCAAAAACTACTTTTTTACCAACTGAGTTTGTTCCGGGTTTTGTAAATGTTTTTGAAAACAATAAAGTAAGTTTTTACCTGCCGGAAAATGCATTGTACGACTCCATCCGTTTCCGCTACAGTGAAGTGGCATCTGCAGCAGACTATCCAATTTTTCAACTGCATAATGCAAACATTCCTGTACACAGCTATTTTCCTGTAAAAATAAAAGCCACATCTCCCCTGCCTGATAAAATGGTAATGTACCGCTTTGCGGGCAGCAAAAAAGATTATAAAAAAGCAGTGCCGGAAAATGGCTGGTATAAAGCCAGCTTCAGGGAGTTTGGCAATTTTCAATTGTTGATTGATACACTACCTCCCGTAATTACACCTGTTGGTTTTAAAGATGGTATGAACTGCAGCAAACTAAGCCGCATTGCATTTATTGTTACCGATAATACTGAAGAAATAGAACAATTTACTGCAATGCTGGATGGCAACTGGCTGCGTTTTACCAATGACAAAGGGCGCACTTTTGCATATATTTTTGATGAAAAATGCAGTGCAGGCATGCACGAATTAAAAATTACTGCACAAGACCAGGTTGGGAATGTAACGGAAAGAGTTTATCATTTTACACGATAATATTTCCAATAGGGTTTGTTATTGCTGAATTTTTTATTGTTACATTATAAACTATAAATCATAAATGGCAACACATTTAACAGAAGGAACAAAAGCACCTGCT